>JANPKW010000055.1:0-5446 GCA_031426255.1 Gemmatimonadaceae bacterium
CTTTTTTTGACGCTCTCGCTCGCGTGGTTTCTTGCGCTTCGACCGGCGGTCGACCCGGACTATGGCTGGCACATCGAGAATGGCAGGCGCGTTCTCGACGGCTCTGCGTTTGCCGGTCGAGATCTGTATTCGTGGACGGCCTCTAACGAGTGGATCGTACACGAGTGGCTCATCGAGGCGGCGATGAGTATCGTGCATGATTCGCTCGGGGCGACCACGAACAGCATCCTCGCAGCGCTCGTCTCGACTGTGGCATTTTTCATTGTAGCGATGCGGTTGCGTGGCCGCGGGTTCGATTGGCTGACGACGAACGTAGCTGTCGCACTCGGTTTCCTTTGCACGATGATGTCAACCGGGGTTCGGCCGCAAATGCTGGAGCTGGTTTATCTCGCCGCAGTGCTCCTGCTCATCGACCGGCACCGTGCGCTCTCTCGACGGGATGGCTACCTGATCGCTGTCATCGTTACCGGGATGGTGCTCTGGGTGAACACACATGGCTCATTCCCATTGCTCATCGCAATTCTTGGCGCGTGCACGGTCGGAGCCGTACTGGACCGAGATGGCATTTGGCGGGTCTATGCGATTGCAGCGGTCTCGGCTACGGTTGCTGCATTGGTGAATCCGTGGGGCTTCGACATTTATTCGTTTGCCACGCAATCAATAACAAGCCAGCCGACACTTCAGTCGATTGATGAATGGAAACGGCCCAGGCTCGTATCAGGGTCGTTGCTGCCATTCAACATCGCGGTAATACTCGCAGGCATTGCAGCAGTTGCTTCGCTGGCACGACGGTCGCACGGTGCAGCGTCGCGGATCGCGACGCTCCCAACACAAGCCGATGTTCTGATTTTCCTCGGCATGTTGTTCCTCGGAATCACCTCAGGCAGGCACGTCATGCTGATGGGCGTTGGATCCGCTCCGCTGATTGCGTGGTCAATCGCCAGCGTGGTCAAGCAATGGAAAAAGTCGTTAGCAGAGAAAAATCAATCGGTCGCTGCGAATTCGCACCCTGGCAAGGACATCATCAACGTCGTCGCGGCCGCGCTGGTCTCCATCGCCATCGCAATGACTGGCTGGGAAGTTGTGAAACCAGTCGCGCAGGAGAGGGCATTGGGCGCGCGATATCCGGTTGGGATGATCAACGAACTTCGAGCTCTCTCAGTATCTCCCGGGAAAATGTTCAATGAATACTCGTGGGGAGGTTTTCTCATCGCCAACTCGGTCACGCCCGTGTTCATCGATGGGCGGTCCGAGGTTTACGGTGATGCTCAGCTCGTTCGGTATGGTCGGATTGTTCGTTTGTCCCCGCGGTGGAGGGAGACCATGGACAGCCTGGGCGTAAACGTCGCGGTCATTCGGAGAGACGCCCCGCTGGCGAAAAGCCTCGAGCAGGCTGGATGGAAGCGCGTTGCGTCTGACAGTATTGGAGTTGCCCTCGTTAGATGATGCACCGCGATCCAGTCCCGGAAGATCTCACCAACGCGGCCGTCTGGCCCTGGCATCGCGCAACACTCAAGTCAACCGGACCTGCGCCTGGCGGTTTCCCATGGGGGAATAATCGCCCAACTCTCCGCCAGAGAGTGCTCGTCACGTTCGGGATAGCAATCATGTCCGCGGTGCTTCACTACTTTCGTGCGGCTGAATGGAATGGAAAGTCGGATTTTGCTCCATTATGGCAGGCGGCCCGGGTAGCTCTCAGCGGCGGGAATCCTTACGAGTTGATCGGGCCTGGGCTTTCCATCGAGTCGGCTTACCCGATGTACTATCCGGCCACGGCATTCGTTGCCGCCTTACCCTTCTCAGTCATACCCTCGTTTCACTTAGCGTCGACGACGTTTGTATTTGTTTCCGCCCTGCTCCTCGCATGGGGAGTGACGGCCGACGGGTGGCATCGGCTGCCAATGTTCGTCTCCATCTCATACTGCACGACAGCGTTCCTCGGACAATGGTCGATCATCATGACTGCGGCCATTTTCATCCCCGCGATTTCGATGATCGCGTTTGCGAAGCCACCGTCAGCGATCCCGGTAATAGGATCCTCAACCAGCCTTCGATCGTATCAGGCCGCGCTGCTCGGGGGAGCCGTAATGGTCGCCGTGAGTTTGTATCTGGTGCCAACCTGGCCGAAGGATTGGTGGCTGATTACCCGGACCAGCAGCGACTTCGTCGCGCCGGTTTTTCGCTTTGCCGGTCCGGCAATTCTTTTGGTGGCGTTACGCTGGAGACGACCGGAAGCGTGGCTCATTCTTATCGCGGCATGTATGCCTCAGACGTGGCCTCCCTATAACAGCCTCGTACTGATGGCCGTTGCGATGACTTATCACGAGGCGTGCTTCCTCTCTCTGGTCTCTTCTATTTCGTGGGCGACCTTCGCCTGGTTCTGGGGGCACGGGCTCACGCCTGAAGAAGCTCAAACGCAGATGTCCACGGTTCTCAACCTGTCCGGATACCTTCCAGCAATGATCGTCGTTCTGCGCCGTCCAAACATCGGCAATGGTCCTTTGTGGCTCGAATGGTCGCTGGGGATTGCACGCAGGAAATTCGGCCCGCAATGACGATCCTCCTGCTTTTCCTCGCGGCCGTCGCAGTTCGCGCGCAAATGGCTTTCGCCGGGGGGATCTGGGCAGACGAAGGCCTCGTCGTGAACATTCTCGCCATTCCGACCCTGGGCGGTATGATCGACTTCCTCCGGTTCCACGAATCACATCCGCCTTCGTTCTACATTCTGCTTCGCGGTTGGCAACAAGTTGCAGGTACGAGTGACAGCGCAATGCTCGCATTCGTTAGTGTAGGCGGTGCGCTAATCGTCCCTGTAGCGTACGTGACGAGCCAGCGACTCTTCTCGCATCGCGTGGCACTGTTTGCTGCGACGTTCGTGGCCTTTTCACCCTCGCTGACTGAGCACTCTGCGCAGATTCGCCCTTACGGATTGTTGCCGGTCCTCGTCCTTACTTCGACCTACTTCCTGATCACTGCCCTCCGGGACGGCGGAGTCAGGCGATGGATTTGCTACTCGTTGTCGACCGCCCTCTTGCTCTATACGCACAATTGGACGTGGCTTGTGCTTGGCGGAGAAATTGTTGCCGGCGCGATCATCCTGCTGCCGGCGCGGGGTATCGGGGGGCGCCGGACTCTCGAATTTGCAGCGGCGTTACTGGCAACGGCTCTGCTGTACGCACCCTGGCTAAGCTCGCTGGTATTCCAGGTCGTTCACGCTGGCCATACCGCGCCGCCCCTGAACAATCTCCTCGATCGGGTCGCGTTCATGGTACTTGGTATTGCGACCGTGCCTTACATGCTGTTGCTGGGAACCTACCCGTCGGAAAAAGCGGGCCTCGTGCTGATGTCCGCTGGCGTAGCGATCCTTGCGATCATTCTCTTCCGGTTTCGCCCATCAATTCTCGAGCGGCTGAAGCGCGCCATCCCAGAATCGAAAGCTGAGCGTGCGTATCCCGATGCCTTACGACTTCTCCTTCTTGTTCCCGCATCTACGCTTGCTGCCGCGTTCATCCTGTCACCGAGATCGAACCTCGTGCTCGAGCGGTGCCTTGCAATGCTCACCCCATCGATCCTCATCGCTATCGCATACGGCCTCTGCAAACTTTCAAGAAGCGGGATTCGCGCGCGGGAACAGCTCACCATTGCGGCTGTTTGTCTGATCGTCGCAATCAGCGTAGTGTCGGACTTCGCCCTGATGCCGACAGTGAGATCGAACGCGCGGGAAGCGGCAAAGTCAGTGGCAGCAGCGATCGCTCCAGATGACCTTCTGATCGTTGCGCCTGAATGGTACGCCCCATCCTTCAATCACTACTTCCCGCCGCTTGTCGAACAGATTGACTATCCCCATGCGGGGCGGAGTGGCTTGCTCGACTTCGCAGATGTACGGACGAGAGCTCTCGACACCACGGCGACGGTTCGCCTGCATTCCGCGATAGCGGCGGCGAGGGCGAGAGGGCGCCGCGTGTGGCTCGTGTCGGCACGACGCTACGTTCAGTATATCGATGAAGAACTGCCGAAGTTGACTACTGAGGAGCAGCGCAACCGGTATACATCGGTACTCCGGGTAAAGGAGGCGAGGGATGCCCTCGTTGCCGCGTACGGAGCTCCTGACACAACGCACTTCGTTTCACCGAGGATCTCCCGCTACGAAGAGATACTCCCAATGCTGTTTACACCCCACACCCGACTATCAAATTGAGTTTCGCCCCTTACCCCTCGGGTGCGGCCGCGGGTTTTCCGTGGGGCGAGAATCGACCCAGTGCGCGCCAACGTATACTCGTCGCGGTAGGTCTTGCCGCACTCGCAGCGATCATGCACTACGTGAGAGCGTTGGAACACGGGGGGTTGTCCGATTTCAGCTCGATCTGGTACGGCGCGCGGTTCATGCTCGAAGGCAGAAATCCGTACGAGCTGATTGGGCCGGGACAGCTCGTACCGACTCCATCACGTGCCTTTTATCCCGCCACTGCGTTTGCCGCTGCGATACCTCTCACGCTCATACCGTTTCACGTGGCCGGTGCTGTCTTCGTGTTCCTGTCGACGGCGCTTCTGGCCTGGGGCTCCACGCGGGACGGATGGCATCGACTGCCAATGTTTCCATCTATCGCATTTTTTACTTCGGCTCAGCTGGGGCAGTGGTCAATTCTCTTCACAGCGGCGGCGTTCATCCCTGCAATCGCTTTCGTCTCCCTCGCGAAGCCGCAAGCTGCATTGCCTGTACTGACAGGCAACGAGAGCTCTCGGCCCTTCTGGTGGGCAATGGGAGGCGCGGGAACTCTGCTCCTGGTGAGTTTTTATCTCATGCCGCAATGGCCGCGAGAGTGGTGGACCGCGCTCGGCACGACAGACCATTTTGTCCCGCCCATAACGCAATTCGGAGGGCCCGCCATTGCACTGGTGCTCCTTCGCTGGCGCAGACCGGAAGCCTGGCTTGTGCTTGTTGCCGCATGCCTGCCGCAGACATGGTACCCTTACAATGGGCTGATTCTGATGGCTGTGGCGTTCACGTATCGCGATGCATGCATCCTTTCGCTGGTCTCGTCACTCGGATGGTTGATCGCTGCCTTGGCAGGCGACGGAAACACCCGCTCGAGCGAGACACGCGAAGTCATGAGCGCCACCTTGATTGCGGCATGCTACCTTCCAGCGACCATAATGGTGTTGCGTCGTCCGAATCAGGGGCCCGAGCCCTTCTGGATGCGCTGGTTTCATCAGCGTAAAGGCGTTTATATTGCAGCGTCGGGGCGTTAGCTCAGCTGGGAGAGCGCCTGGTTTGCAACCAGGAGGTCGCAGGTTCGATCCCTGTACGCTCCATCCAAATCAATTTGTCGGTGGCAGCTCGAGGACGAAGGAGAACTGTGTGCCCTCGGCTCCGGTATCCACCTGGAGGGTGCTTCCCATCGCCTCAACCAGGGTTCGGACAATCGCGAGCCCGAGGCCAGCACTC
>JANPKW010000056.1:0-10605 GCA_031426255.1 Gemmatimonadaceae bacterium
AATAGCAAATAGCAAATAGCAAATAGCAAATAGCAAATAGCGAATGCCGCAGTTACGCCGGGTTTTCCAACCAAACCCTCAGCGCTTCGGGCGTGCTGATGACATTCTCCCGCTCTGCGAGGTCGGGATGGACTTGTTCGAGAGAGTATCCTGTGGGCGCTGAGGTCTCCCGGCTCACAATCCACGACGAGCGCGGACTCCGGTCGCGGCCGCTCATCAGGGATCGCGGCGACTTGTTGACTATGGCTGCAACCGCAGCGTAGGTCGCGCGCTGGTGATACCTGTCCAGCGTGTCGATGATCGAATCAAGGTCATTCTCTGCAGCTGTAGCGGTGGGGCTCGTCATGATCGTCCTCCAGGTAGCGTGTGATTGTTTTTCAGGAACACGCATCAAAGACTCACATGCGACCACCGAAACATCGACACCATACCCGCACTCACAGTATCGATCCCGCGCAGCGACTTAAGGCGCCACAGCCTTCCTCGGCCAGATGTCGACGAGCCGGCTCATGAACACGGCGGCGCGCTCAGCGCTCAAGCGGAGCGAGGGGAGGTATACCAGCTCTCTGGGTGAATGAGACCCTGCACCGTCAGTGCCGAGCCCGTCGATACCCGGGATGATCGGCGCGATGAAGGAAATGTCGCCGGCGCCGCGAGATTCGGGTGCGCTCGTGCCAACTGACGGATATCCAAGCGACCGGCTCGTTCCATCATATATCTGAAGAAGGCGCTGACCCTCTGAGGTAATTGCCATTGCCGGATATCTGTCGGCAAAGGTGATCGTTCCTTCTGCGCCGTTGAGCGGGCGAGCGACGATAGCACGCATTCTCGATCGGGCCGAGTCCTTCTGGGCTTCGGTGAGGAATCGGAGGTCGCCGGTGGCGCGGAAGATCGGTGGAACGATGTTGGATTTCCCTGCGGCGGTCATTGCACCGCTTGTATCTACTTCGACCGTCGTACCTGATGCCATGGTCCCGACATTGAATGTCAGCCCGCGCTCACCTACGAGATTGCGCCGGAATTCGTCAAGGATTCGTGCACCTTCGTAAGCCGCGCCGTATCCAACGCCCTCGGAGAAGACCCCTGACGAGTGCGCCTGGCGGGCCTTGACCACCAGCTCCCAACCGCTCGAGCCCCGGCGACCGATTGCCGCGCGAGTTGCTGATCCACCTTCGAAAGCAAGCGCAACGTCACTCGCGCGAGCCGCCTCTATCAAGGCTGCGCGCGCAATCTCGAGCGGCGACCCCGCCGCTTCTTCATCGCCAGTCATGATGACGGTGATGTTCATATCCTTCAGGCGTCCTGCGTCACGAAGCGCCCGGAGTGCAAGAATGATCGCAACATCGCCACCCTTCATGTCACTCGTGCCGGCACCACGAGCGACTGTGTCCTCGCGCACCCACTCCTGCCCGGCGCCCTCGAAGACGGTATCAAGGTGGCCGATGAGCAGCATTCGTGGTCCGGTACCACCGCGGTGCACCGCGACAAGATGCCCCGCCCGGCGCATCGATTCGGGCATTCCAACCCAGCGTGACTCGAATCCGAGTGCCGTCAGCTCTGCGCCGAAGAGATCACCAACGCGTCGGACTCCGGAGAGGTTCCCCGTGCCGCTTGGAATGTTGACTGAACGGCGAAGGAGGTCGACTGCGGAGTCGAAGTTAGCGCGCACAGCGTCGCGGATCCTCGCTTCGTCAGCGGTTAGCGCCGGCGCCGGAAAGGTTACCGGCTGCGGCGTCGGGGTCGAAACAACCGGTCTGCAGGCGCTTGCTGCGAAAACCGAGAGCAGGAGAAACGTGCGGCGGAGAAAAATCATGGGGTCCGGGCAATGAGGTGAA
Source organism: Gemmatimonadaceae bacterium (assembly GCA_031426255.1). Taxonomy (GTDB): domain Bacteria; phylum Gemmatimonadota; class Gemmatimonadetes; order Gemmatimonadales; family Gemmatimonadaceae; genus UBA4720. The sequence goes on from JANPKW010000056.1 coordinate 1,836, forward strand.
TCACTCCACTCATTTTACTGGCAAACGTGCAATCTTGCAGCAGCTACCGGATCAATTCTTCACCGCACCGGACCCCGCCGCCTTTCTGATGATAAAATCGAATGTGTCGAGAATTATCTGACGCGACTGCGCGGTATCGTTGTACGCATCAAACCCGTGCAGCCCATCGGGATAGTTCATGAACGTGACATCGGCGTTAGCCGCAACGGCCGCTGCGAGGAATCGATCGATCGATGTGTTGACGACAGCACCGTCCTTCCCTGCTCTGACGATCAACACGGGAGGCGCCGACACTCCCCGGGCTGTCAGCGCATGCGACGGAGAATACTTCGCAAGCAGTGCATCGCGCCGGGCGGTGTCAGCGACGCCCGCGAGTTCCGTTGTCATATCAGCCACCGGGTAATACCCGACAACGCAGCTGATCACCGGATCACTGGACGCGACGCAACCGACATAAGGCGCCCGCCGGCGGAGAAACCCCACACGCATATACGACTCGGATCGATGCCCAGTCTTGCAGCATTCGTTTTCAGGTGTTTGAGAACGGCCTCCGTATCACTGTACCCTGAGGCTAATCCATCAAACCCGCGTGGATACCGCTTGGTCGGGACGATTCCGATCATCGACTTCACGGCGGCTAACCGACCGTAAGTCTGGTACCACTTCCATCCACGCCCATCTTCAGTGCCCGAAATAAAAACAACAGCGGGGAGTGGCTTCGAAGCCGACGCTTGGCTCTGAACTTTGTGAAAGAGAGCTCCAAGGCCATCAAGGACGGCATCAGCCTCATCACTTCGGCCTGATCGCCAAAGCTGCCCAATCGTATGCAAGGTGTTGGAAAGAAAATGGGGGCGTATCTGCGCGTTGAGTGCCTCGAGGCGCGCGCACGAGCTGACCCTCGACTCGAGCGAGCAGAAGCTCGCGTGCTCGCGTGTCCCTGTATGTCTGCACAGTCTGCGTGAGTCCAAGAATCGCCGCGTATATCAGGAGCGCGAAGTGGAAATCCAGGGTCGAAACGATTATTGCCGCGATTACCGCTGTTCTTGCCGTTCGTGTTCGCACAGTCTCTCGCTTTGGCGTTGACGGTCAACAGAGCGCCAACGCTCATGCATCGTGAAGCGCGGATCGGCCGACTGTTGGAACGCCCTGATGAAATGCTGAATTCGGCGCTCCGGCGTCTGTCATCTTGCGTGCGCGGGACGGCACAAAACCGCGGGGATTGCCGGGCGGTAGATTCTGCGGAATGAAACCCTACTTCATTCCTGCCTTGTTTGCTGTGCTGCTATCTGCATGCAGCTCGCGCCAACCCGTCGCCGCCCCGATCACCGGTCGGGCAGTGACCGTCGGCGCGGACCGGCTCCTCACCGAATACCAGCACCTCGTCCGTGGAAAATCCCTCGCGCTGGTATCGAACCACAGCGGGCGATTAGCGGACGGAACACACCTCGCGGACGTTCTGAGCAAGTATCCCGATGCGCGACTCAAGGTCCTGTTCGGAATGGAATACAACATCAGGTCCAACGACTACTCGGCTGCACGCGATGGAGAATCAGCAGTCGACCCGGAAACCGGGCTCACCAAGCACAATCTTTACGGCGAGCACCACAAGCCAACGCCTGCGATGCTTGAAGGTGTCGATGCAATCGTGTTCGACATCCAGGAAGTCGGCGCGCGGTTCTATGAGCACATCAACATTCTTGGCTTCGTCATGGAAGCCGCTGCGGAGCGCGGGATAGAGGTCATCGTACTCGACAGACCGAATCCCATCACCGGCAACAAAGTCGATGGATTCACGACAGACCGGGCTTCTCTCTACAAGTTTGGATCATATGCAAAAGTCCCCGTCGTTCATGGCATGACGATGGGCGAGTTGGCGCGCTTGTATAATGAAGAAGGTGAGCTTCGCGGCGGCCGAAAGGTCAGGTTGAGCGTGGTCCCGATGAAGGGATGGACGCGATCGATGTGGTACGATCAGACAGGTATCGAATGGAGCAAGCCTTCGCCGAACCTGCTGACCTTCGAGTCCTTGCTTGCCTACGTGGGCACGTGCCTCGTGGAGGCGACGAACCTCTCCGAAGGTCGCGGAAGCGACAGACCTTTCGAATACATCGGCGCGGCCTGGCTGGACAGCGAGGGCGCAGTCAAGTTGCTCAACGATCTCCGGCTGCCTGGGGTCGTGTTTGAGCGTATGAGCTTTACCCCCGAGCAGAAATCGTTTCACGGAAGGCCCCCGAAGCTCACGGGAGTTGCTCTCAATGGCATCTACGTGCGAGTCACGAACAGGAATGCTTTCGAGCCCTATCGGGCCGGGGTCGCGGTGTTATGGGCGGTCCACCGCCTGCACCCTGACAAGCTGATCTGGAACGACGCCGTGCTCGACCGGTTGACGGCCACCCCGCGCCTCAAAGTGATGATTCTGGAAGGCAAAACGCCGGCAGAAATCTTCGATGCATGGAGCAATGAGGTGAAGGCCTTTGTTGCCAGGCGGGCGCCCTATCTCCTCTACTCCTGACCGGGTAGCGATGTCGATAAACCAACCTGAGTATTGTGTGATGCAGAGACGTAGATTGACACTATGACTGCACTCCCGCCTGAGTCACCCACGCTTAGGTCAACGCTCGCGGCCGCACTTCGGGCGAATCGCGAAATCATCGTTCAGCGGTGGCTCGAGCGCATCAGCGCGCGCGTCGCGCTCGGCGACAACGAGATATTTCCGACGGACCAGCTTCTAAATCACGTCCCCCTCCTGCTCGACGGAATCGCAGACTATCTCGAGATCCCGGAGGACTATCTCGACGACGGCGGCCCGGTCACCGCGAAAGCGATGGAGCTAGGAGCGCTTCGCCACGCCCAGGGATTCGATGCCTACCAGATCCTCAAGGAGCACGAGATACTGGGCGGCATCATCTACTCGACCCTGCGCCCCGTAGTCGAAAGAGGTGCGGGCCAGTTCGGTGTAGCGGATGCCCTTCAATGCTGGGAACAGATTGGGCAGGCGGTCGAGCTGATCATGCAGGCAACCTTGACACACTTCCTTCGCCTCGCAGCAGAGGGAGTGTCGGAGCGTGAAGGACGGCTCCGCCGGTTCAACCGTCTCGTCTCTCACGAATTGAAGAACCGGATCGGCGCAGTGCGCGGCGGCGCCCACATGTTACAGGAAACATGGCTGGGCGACGCGGAGCGCCAGCGCTTTCAGCGGATGATCATTGAAAATTCCGAGGGACTGCAAAAAGTCCTGGCGAACCTGGAGTCGCTATCGCGTCTCGAAATCGATGCACGGCAGAGGAGGAACATTCTGCTCCCGCAAGCCGCTGGGGAAGCTGTAAGGCAGCTGCGGGACGCTGCGCAGAGCAAGGGAGTGGCGGTAAACCTCACCGAGCTCCCTCCTGTTGAAGTTGACGCGGCAGCTGTCGAGTTGTGCCTGACCAACTTCATATCCAACGCGATAAAATATTCTGATCCGGCGAAGTCAGATCGCTGGATCGAGATAACGGGTGAGCTCGTCTATTCCGAGAATAGCGTGGGTGAGCTGATCATCAGAGTTCGCGACAACGGTATCGGCATTCCGCCATCGGCACGCGACAACCTGTTTCAGCAGTTCTATCGCGCACACTCCGACACCGTAACCGCGGATGGCACGGGACTGGGACTTAGCATCGCTCGAGAGACTGCCGAATCGCTTGGCGGCCGCGCGTGGGCCGAGTTCCCTGAGGAAGGCGGGAGCATTTTTGCCTTTACGTTTCCATCGCGAAGGATTGACGACAGTGCCGCGGCTGGAACCAGACGTCCGGAGGCGGCAATGCTCGACGCCGTCCGAGATACACAGGGACGGCGTCCGGCAGAATAATCAGGTTACTGGTGCTTTGGGCGCGTCGTCGTGTGAAGCTCCAATCTGTCCCCAGACTCTTTCGAGATCAGCTGGCGAAACATGAACGGGCGCGCCCGCAAGTATTCCCGTCACGTTAGCGAAGGGACGACCCATGATCATGCCGCCCTTGTCGATCGTGAACTCGCGGATCGCCTTATCGTGCCATGAGCCGCGCATCTTGAGCACCGTCAGGCCGCGCTTCATTTCGCCGAACATCTCGACGTAACGCAGAAGGATTATCGAGTCCGTCAACGTCGAGATGTGGCTCTCGGTAATGGAGTCTCCACCCATGAGGCTCCCCGTTGTCGACGTGAAGAGGCCGGTGATTTCCTCATGCTTGATGAACGACGTGAGACCGATGACGAACTCCCTGAAAGCTTTCGAGCTTCCTACATGCTCGAGGGCCGAAAGGCTGTCGAGCGCGACACGCTGCGGCTTGAAATCGTTGATAGTCGCCTGAATCGTCACGAGCCAATCCTCCAGACCTGATACGTCAGGATAGTCGCAGACAACACGAAGTAACCCGTGCTTCTCCATCTGCTCGAAGTCGAAGCCCCACCCTGTGGCGTTGCGAAAGAGCTGGTCGCGGCTTTCTTCGAAAGCGAGCAGCAGGCAGCGCTCTCCATCTCGCGACCCCCCGTGAAGAAACTGGGCGACGGTAAGTGTCTTTCCCGTGCCCGTCGCTCCCGAAACCAGCGTCACCGAGTCGCGGAAGAGTCCGCCACCGCACATCTCGTCGAGCGCGGTGTTTCCCGATGATATCCGCACCGTTGACGACTTCATGCTGAGCTGCATCGCGGACAATGGAATTACGATCACTCCGCCGTCCGGCACGATGGTGAACGGATACTCTCCTTTCTGGTGATCGCAGCCGCGAAACTTCAGAATCTCGATGGTGCGACGGCGATTTTCGTCTTCAAGAACGTTGCGCAGGATCATCACGTTGTCGGCGATGAATTCCTCTACGCCAAACCGGGCAATGGGGCCGTAGTCATCGACGCGTTCGGCGGTGAGCACCGCGGTCACTCCGATTGCCTTGAGAGCCGATGCGATCCTAAACAGCTCGCTGCGAACCATTGACTGATCTGAGAACTGCGAGAACACAGCCCCGAGTGAGTCCACGGCGACCCGTTCCGCCTTTACCTTTCGCACGGCGTTCTGGACGCGGGCCAGCAGGGCGCTAAGGTCGAAACTACCTGCTTCGACTGTTTCGATGTGTGGATCGGGCGACGCGTCAACGAATGCCAGCTTCCCGTCAGCTTCCCATTTCGCGAGGTCCCATCCGAAGCTGAACATGTTCTTCTTGATGTCCTCGGCGGATTCCTCAAACGTCACGAAGACACCGGGGACGCCATTGGCGATCCCGGCAGCCAGGAACTGAACGGCGAAGATTGTCTTCCCGCTTCCGGCGGTACCGGATATCAGGGTTGTGCGATTTCGTGGAAGACCGCCTTTAGCGATGATGTCGAAGCTCGATATTCCCGTCGGAACTTTCTCGATCGCTTTGGAATTCGCTGCCGCGGTCATTGCGAACCTTCACTGGTGTCGGTTGAGTCTTGTTTTGGCTGGACCTGAAGACCGAGCAGCACCTTTTCCTTGTCGGACAGGTCGCCGATAACCCTGCGCAACGGAGGCGGGAGCGACTTTATGAGTGTCGGTGTCGCAAGGATTTTTGCTTCTTCAGCGAGTTCGGGAAACTCGAGAACGTCAATGATCTCGAGGTCGTACACCCCTGCCAGTTCCTGCTCGCAGATGCGGCGGAGATTGGCAATGGCAGTTCCCGAACGTGTGCTCTCTCCTGTGACAAACAGCCTCAGCAGATACTTTGACAAGATCGCCTCTGAGTGTTCCCTGAGTGAACCCGTATTTTCCCACGGTAACCCCCTCTTTAAGGGGGTCGCCAGTGCCCTGCGCTAGGCCCGACGGTTGCATTAGATGCGCCACGGGTCAGTATCGTCCTTTTTGCTGACCTGCCGTCACTGATAGCCAGAATCGAACAGACAAAGAGCCCCATCGAATGACCGAGACCCCGGAAACATATGTCAGAGCCGACGAATCGGAGTCTCCGCAACGAGGTTCGTGGGAGCGCCTGCGGGCGATAATCGACAGCCTGGCCGACGGGATCGTGATTGTCGACCGCGGTGGGGACATCAGATTCGCTAATCCCGCCGCCGCGAGACTCTTCAACAGGTCTGCTGACGAGCTGATCGGAACTGCGTTTGGCTCTCCTCTCCTCGCCGGCGAAACGACTGAGATGGAAATCGTTCGCCGCGGCGGCGGCGACGTCGTGTACGCCGAGCTTCGGGTTGTTGACACCGAGTGGGAAAACGAAACGGCAGAGCTTGTTTCGCTTCGCGATGTAACGGACCGCCGTCAGGCCGACGAGCGCGCACGTCAGCTTTCTCACGAGCGCGAAGCGCGGCTCGAGGCGGAAGCGGCTAGCCAGGCAAAATCTGATTTCCTCGCGATCATGTCCCATGAGCTGCGCACACCGTTGAACGCGATCCTCGGTTACTCGGAGCTGATGGAGCTCGGTATTTCCGGCGACATGACCGACGCCATGCGGAAACAGGTAGGACGGATTCGGCTCAGCGCAAAACACCTCCTCGGCCTCGTCAACGACATACTCGACCTCGCAAAGGTGGAGGCGGGCAGGTTGTCGGTGGCAAATGCTCCGGCGCTCGTATCGGATGCGATAACTTCGGCGATAACGATCCTCCAACCGCAGGCGCTCGCGCGGAATCTCAATATCGTGACACAAGAGTTTCCACCCTCACTTCCTCAATATGTAGGTGACGACGAGCGTGTCCGGCAGATCCTCGTCAACCTGCTTTCCAACGCCGTGAAGTGGACGGAGCCAGGAGGGATTATCACGATCGAGGCGTGTGCCAACGACAATCCGGACCAGCGCGCCCGGCTTCAGCCGCGAAAGTCCTACGTGTGCATAAAAGTCATCGACAGCGGTGTCGGAATATCCGAAGAAAAGCTCGGCGCCATCTTCGAGCCATTCGTGCAGGGGGACACGGGTCCAACCAGATCTCAGGAAGGAAGTGGACTCGGACTCGCGATCGGTCGGCGCCTTGCGAGGCTGATGGGTGGCGACCTGACAGTCCAGAGCGAAGTCGGAAAGGGGTCGACGTTTGCGCTATGGCTGCCGGCTGACATGGATGCGGTTTCGGAGCAACCAGTTTACACCGCAGCGGAAGCTGACTCCGATCACGTAAGCGCGGACGCCCCTCGCACCGTGGAACCGCAGCTCAAGGGCCTGTGTGAGGTTGGGACGAGCATGCTTTCGCAGGTGGAGTCATTGACGAGCGCGATAGTTGGACGGATTCGCACTGATCCGAATATCAGCATGGCCGCCGGACTCCGTACGTCTCAGGTATCGGATCACCTCTCTACTTTCCTCGCCGACATCGCAGGTGCTCTCGCGGTGGTCGAGGACACGCTGGGGAAACCGTCTCCACTGCTGGCCGATGCGATGGAGATCCAGCGCCTGGTGTCGGAGCGTCACGGCGGGCAGCGCGCGCGACTCGGTTGGAACGAATCAGCGATACGCCGGGAGTTCATGATCATTCGTGAAGAGGTTGGACGCGTTGTCCGCTCGGCCGTTCCGCCTGGCGGTGCGCTGAATGTCGACGACGCGATTGCAACAGTGAATCGCTTCGTCGATCAGGCAGAATATGTTGCGGTGCGCGCACTGGAAAGGGAAATGAAAGACTGATGGTTGCCGGGTAACACGACACGAGTGATGTTTTCCTCTCGGAGGATATCACCTTGATCATAAAGCGCGTTTTGCCGCTCGTGCTGCTTGCAGCGTGTTCGGCAGGTACAACATCTACGGTACCGGTTCCGTCGATACCTGTCGCTCAGCATAGCCTCATTCCGCTGCCGACTTCTGTTCAGCTAGACCCGGCGATTTCCTTTCGTGTCGATTCGCTGACGGTCGTCTACATCGACGAAGCGGCCGATGCTTCAGTTGAGGGAGTTGCGAAACATCTTCATGCGATGCTGGCGCCCCCGGTCAGATCGCAGGTCAAGCGTCTTGCGCCGGGCGCTGTTGTGCCTGCGGGGTCGTTCAGGCTGAAGCTCGATCCTTCGATCACTGCTTCGGGTGCCGAAGGCTATGAAGTCGATATTTCAGCCACCGCGGTAACCATACGAGCGAGGGCTGCTGCTGGACTCTTCTATGGCGTGCAGACTGTCCGTCAGCTCCTTCCCTCGTCTGTCGAGCATCCCTTTGCGTTGCGCAGGGCACTGTCGATTCCGGTCGGCAGTGTAGTCGACCAGCCGCGCTTCGAGTGGCGGGGAATGATGCTCGACGTTTCCCGGCATTTTCTTGGCGTGCGCGATGTGAAGCGCTTCGTTGACCTGATGTCGCTGTACAAGATGAACCGGCTGCACCTGCATCTGTCGGATGACCAGGGATGGCGGATCGAGATCCAGTCCCGGCCGAATCTGACCGCGTTTGGCGGTCGCACGCAGGTCGGCGGTGGAGCCGGCGGATTTTACACGCAGGCTGAATACAGGGATATCGTCGCGTATGCAGCGAGCAGGTTCATCACGATTGTCCCTGAGATCGACATGCCGGGCCACACCAACGCGGCATTGTCTTCGATACCGGAGCTCAACTGCGACGGCGTCCCGCCTCCGCCTTACTTCGGGATACGTGTTGGCTTCAGCGCGTTATGCGTGGACAGTGCGCGCATCTATCCGATTATCGAGGATATAGTTCGCGAGATATCGGCGATGACACCCGGCGAATATTTCCACATTGGTGGCGATGAGGTTGAGAAGCTTAGCCATCCTCAGTACCTGCAGTTCATTGAACGGATGCAGGGAATAGTGAATGCGAACGGCAAGCGGATGATTGGCTGGGGTGAGATATCGCCAGCGAAGCTC
>JANPKW010000057.1:0-32887 GCA_031426255.1 Gemmatimonadaceae bacterium
AGAGCTGATCAGTCCTGAGCCGACTGTCCCCAGACAACAGTCAGAATCACATACTGAAAGAAAGCATAGGCTCGAGGCCTCAGTCCACGCAGTCGACAGGCACGAGGCATAGGCAACGGGCCTGGAATTAGAATGTTGACCTAGGTTCGGAATCAACCGCGTTGCCAATAGCTCGCGCCCCCCCCCGGCATTCCGCATTGCGCAGCCAGATGGTTCGGTCAGCGATGTCGATCGACGCAAACATCGTCGAGGGCCGAGGGCGAATGCTCTTCGGCTTGATCAAGACCTTGACTCTGCGTCTCATCCCTGACGGACGGCTCCCGTTCTCTGACTTTGCCTCGTGCCTGTCGACTGCGTGGACTGACGTCTGAAGCCTATGCCTTTTTTCAGTATGTGTTTCTGCCTCATGACTGACGACTCAGGACTGAGAGCTGATCAGTCCTGAGCCGACTGTCCCCAGACAACAGTCAAAATCACATACTGAAAGAAAGCATAGGCTCGAGGCCTCAGTCCACGCAGTCGACAGGCACGAGGAGAAAGTTTATCCCAGCCCAGCAGGCGTTCGTTCCGGAATAGCCCAACCTCATTCCCAAACCCCGTAACGGATCCAACGCCCCCGATAACGTGCTCTCACCACCTCAACACGAGAGCACCCCCAAATGAGATTGTTTCTCACCCTGCTCGCCGCAGCCATCCTGCTCCCCGGCAGGGCCAGCGCGCAGGAACCAAAGAAGATCCTCTACGAATCCTTTCAGCTAGCCAACGGACTCGACGTAATTCTCGCACCCGATCATTCCACGCAGGTTGTCGCCGTCGACATCGTCTACGGCGCGGGCAGTCGCAACGAAGAGAAAGGCCGCACCGGATTCGCGCACCTCTTCGAGCACATGATGTTTCAGGGTTCCGAGAATGTCGTGAAGGGCGGTCACTTCCAGCAGGTGGTGAACGCCGGCGGAATCATGAACGGCTTCACCACTGAAGATCGCACAGAATACTTCAACATCCTCCCATCGAACCGCGTCAATCTCGCGCTCTGGCTCGAGGCCGATCGCATGCGCTCACTCGCCGTCACCGCTGAGAACTTTGCAAATCAGCAGCAGGCCGTCAAAGAGGAATTGAGGCTCAAGGTCGATAACGCCCCTTACGCGAACGCACTCTTCGGCGGCTTCGCCGATCTTGCCGACCCCGCCACCTGCTTCGCATACGCTCATCCTGCAATCGGCTCGATCGCCGACCTCAACGCGGCGCAGCTTCCCGAGGTGCAGGCATTCTTCAACTCATACTATACGCCTAACAACGCAACACTCGTCGTCGCCGGCGACTTTGATCCAGCCTCAACCAGGAAACTCATAGAGTCTTATTTCGGATCGATCGAGCGCGGCAAAGCTGTACCACCCGTGACCTGCACGCAGCGGTTCAACACCGGTGAAAAACGGCGCACCATCCCCGATGCATTCGCAACTTTGCCAGCCGTTTACCACATGTACCGCATCCCGTCACCCGACCACGCCGACTACCCGGCGATCGTCCTGCTCGGCGAAATCATGGGCAGCGGCCAGAACTCGCGCCTTAACCGCACACTCGTGCGTGACACCAAGGTCGCAGTCGCCGCAGGCACCAATCTCAACACATCGATTTCGGGTTCGACGAATCGCCCATCGCCGCGCGCCGGGTTCGGCGTGATGACGTTCATCGGAATCATCAACCCTTCCGTCTCCCCCGATACCGCCGAAGCAAAGCTCGCAGCCCAGGTAAAACTCCTCGCTGCCGACGGTGTCAGCGAAGCTGAGCTCGAGGGAGCCAAGGCCGGTTATCGCTCGACGTTCATCACGAACCGCCAGCAACCGATCTACGTCGCTGAGGATCTCCAGCTCGCAAAACGTTTCCTCGGCGGGCCCGAGGCTGTGAACACCGACCTCCAGCGCCACATGCGCGTAACAACTCAAGACATCAAGCGGGTCGCGGCGAAATATCTCCGCACCGATAACTCGGTCGTGACGACCGCTATTCCAGGGAAGAAATAATGTCGCTATCGATCAGGCTCACACTAGCCGGCGCAGTTCTCGTGCACGTCTCGTTCTGTCCAAAGCCTGCTGCTGCGCAGGGCTACCCTAAGACGGCGCCAGCAGCAGGCCCACTCAAGCCCGCGAACTTTCCACCGTTCAAGGAAGCGCGGCTTGAGAATGGACTTCGCCTCGTCGTAGTCGAGCGTCCGGGTACCCCCGTCGTTTCCCTGTCTCTCTCGGTTCCTGCAGGCCAGGCCTACGACCCCGATGGAAAGAACGGTCTCTCACAACTCGTATCAGCGGTACTCGACAAGGGAGCCGGCTCACGTTCTGCAGATGAAGTCGCGGCGACGCTTAACCGGCTCGGCGCAAGCATCGGCGTCGGTGTTGACTCCGACTATCTATCGGTAGTCGGCACATCGCTGACGCCCGCATTCCCGCAGCTGTTCCAAATTTTCGCTGACGTCGTCGCGAAGCCTGCGTTCCCAGAAAAGGAAGTGGAGCTGGCGCGCTCCAACATGCTTGCCGGTCTTCAGATGGTGATGAACCAGCCTTCTACGATGGCGCAGCTCACGCTTGCCCGGACGATCTACCCCGGACACCCATATGGTCGTGCGCCACTTCCCTCGACAGTTCAATCCCTTACCCGGAAGGATCTGGTCGACTTTCACAGCAGAACCTTCAGACCGGACGGTGCTCTTCTCGTAGTGGCGGGTGATATCACGCTCGCAGCCGCAACGGCTTTGGCCGAGCGGGCGTTGAGTGACTGGAAGGGTAAGGTGTCGGTTGGTGAGGTGACCGCAGTTTCCGGTGGCCCGTCGAAGTTCGAGATTCTTCTGATCAATCGACCGGGCTCTGTTCAGTCGACACTACTATATGGAAACGTCACGGCCGTTCCCACCGATCCTTCGCGCGCGGGTTCGGTTGTGTTCGAGCGTATCATCGGCGGGGGACCGACATCGCGATTGTTCAATACGCTTCGAGAGAAACACGGCTGGACCTATGGGGTTCAGACCAAGGTCAACTGGCCCCTCGGGCTCGGATATACCAGCACGTCGACAGATGTCAGGACCGAGGTTACAGATTCAGCGGCGGCGATGTTGATGTCGGAGCTGAGGCGGATACGGATCGAGCCGGTTTCGGCTAAGGAACTTAATGAGGCGAAGGATGCACTCACTGGAATTTTTCCGCTGCAGGTGCAGACTGCGGCGCAGGTGGCAGTTCAGGTGAGGTCGATCAAACTTCAGCGCCTCCCCGATTCATGGTTGCCGACGTATCGTACGAAGATCGCGGCGGTGACCGCCGCGGATGTACAGCGGGCTGCGAGCAAGTATGTCCGGCCCGATAATGGAGTGCTGGTTGTGGTCGGTGATGCACCGAAGATCATCGCTGGACTCAGGAAGATTGCCCCTGTCAAGGTCATTGATATCTCTGGAAAAGAAATCGACCTCCTGGAGAAATAGCTTGCAGGCAGAAGGAGGAATCAGGGGGCTGGTCCGGCAACACGTGGGCTGGCTCCTCGCACTTGGCGCAGTGATCGCGCTAACGCTGTTCATGCCGACGCAGCATTATCTCGCTGACATCGCAACGGCAAAGACTGCGGCCCGTTTTGGAGCGCAGTCTCCTCCGATCGCGCCATGGTCGAGTCGACTGGTCAGCGAGGCGATCGGCTGGGTAGGCTGGCTCCTCATTGGTGCAATAACCCTTCAGCTCACGAAACGGTTTCCCCTCGTTGGCGCGAGGAAGTTCCGGAATCTCGCGATTCATCTGCCGGCTGCGATTCTTCTGACGACGATGCTTTCACTGGTATTGGTGCTGCTGCGTCCACCTCCGCTTCCGTGGGAGGGTGTCACACTGTGGGAGTTGATGCAGATCGTTCACCTGCGGTTCCTCGGCACATTCCTCATGCTCTACGTCGGAGTCGTCGGAATTCAGCATGCGGCTCTCTACTATCGGGCTTTTCAAAGCCGGGAGATGCACGCAACCCTTCTCGAGTCACAGCTCGCTAATGCGCAGCTCGATGTTCTCAAGATGCAGTTGCAGCCACATTTCCTGTTCAACACGCTCAACACGATTGCCTCTCTCCTGTATAAAGACCTTGCCGGTGCTCAGCGGATGATCGTCAGGCTGAGTGACCTGCTTCGTCTCTCCCTCGAGAGCTCGGCGAGTCACGAAGTGACGCTCGAGGAGGAAGTGAAGTTTCTCGACCAGTACGTCGAGATTCAGCGCGTCCGGTTTGGCGAACGGCTCGATTTTGGCTACGAGATCGATAACTCGTGCCTTGGCCTCCAGGTCCCACGCCTCATCCTTCAACCGCTGGTTGAGAACTCGATACGGCATGGGATCGGCGAGTCTGCGGGGACTGCGCGCATTGAGGTTGCTGCGTTCTGCGAAGGCGAGCGCCTTATCATCGAGGTAAGAGACAATGGTTCCGGCATCGCTGCGATGGTCAATCGGGAGAAGGAGAACGGGATCGGCATCCGGAACACACGCGCCCGCCTCAGGCAGCTCTACGGCGAGCGCCAGTCGATGACATTCTACGACGTTCAACCGCGCGGGCTCACTGCGCGAATTGAGATTCCTGCACGGGTCGCCGCAGTATCACCCGAGGCGAAAACATCATGACGTCACTTCGCGCCTTGATAGTGGACGATGAGCCTCCTGCGCGCGAGCTCCTTCGTACGATGCTGGGGCAGGTCGGCGACGTTGACATCATAGGTGAATCAGGCGACGGTGCCGACGCAATCACGCAGATCGAGAAAAAGAAACCCGATCTGGTATTCCTCGACATCCAGATGCCCGAAGCGTCTGGGTTCGATGTCGTACGCGCACTCGACCCTGCGACGATGCCAGCTGTCGTGTTCGTCACTGCGTTCGATCAGTACGCGCTTCGTGCGTTCGAAGTCCACGCGCTCGACTACCTGTTGAAACCGTACGACAAGGAGCGGCTCAGCGCCGCCGTGAATAAAGTGCGAAAAATTCTAGCGCGCCCGCAGCCCGATCGTGACGCCGAGAGCTCCCGTTTGCTCGAACTCCTGGCGACAGTGCGGATGGAGGCGGTGCAGTCTCAGCGCCTGGTAATAAGGGAGGGTGAGCGTACCTATTTTCAGCGGGTCGATGGAATCGACTGGGTCGAGGCGGATGCGAAGTTCGCACGCATTCACGCGGGTGAGCGGACTTACACAATGCGCGAGACGATGCAGAGCCTCGAATCGCGCCTCGACCCGGCCCGTTTCCTACGCGTGAGCCGTTCAGCGATCGTAAACCTCGATCGGGTGAAAGAGATCCAGCCGTGGTTTAATGGGGAGTACGTGCTGCTGATGCACAGCGGGGCGAAGATTACGACAACTCGCTCCTATCGCGGTGCCCTTGCGGAGATTCTCGAGCGCCCGAAATAAGCTTTCGCCTCGCGACTGCCGACTGCGTGGACTGGCACGAGTCAGAGGCGCAAGCAGCAGGCGCAAGCAGCAGGCGTCTCATTGCTATACTATAGTGGAGGGCGGAATCGAAACCTCGCGGCCGGGTCCGGTCGTAGAGAAACTCGAACCCGTGTGCTGCCTATATTTGAGGGGCAGGTTCCCGGCCAACCCGATTTGTACAATGCTCAATCCATCGCCTCCATATACCCCTGCCGCGCTGGTGCCCCGACGAATTGTCGCCGACGGGCTCGTCCCCGAGCGCGCCGGTGTCACCGTCTGGTGGTCGAGTGTCATGCGCGATGGCGATTGGATCCTTCCCCGGATTTTCCGTGCTTTTGCGTTTATGGGAAACGTCGAGATCGACCTCACGAACGCACGGCTTGGCGACGGTGAATCGGAAATCGAAGTCCGCTGCATCATGGCCAACATCGAGATCACGGTTCCGCGCGAGATTCGCGTGATATGCGACGGCGAAGGGATTGCCGCGAACTTCGAGATAACACGGATCGGCGAGACCACTCCCCCACCCAACGCCCCAACCCTCCGCATCACCGGCAACGCCTACCTTGGCAGCGTTTCGGTGATTGTCAAAGGACCTGTCGGTCCGGGCTGGAAGGAAAAACTCGTTGCCGGCTGGAAGCAACTTAACTCGTAGTGTGTCGTATCTTTTCCCGTAGTGACTGACTTAATCGACACGCTGAACCAGCAACTCTCTGACTGCTACGCTGTCGAGCGCGAGCTCGGCGGTGGTGGCATGAGCCGAGTGTTCGTTGCGCTGGAGAAAAAGCTGGAGCGAAGAGTCGTCATCAAGGTGCTACCAGATGACGTTGCCGCGGGAATCAGCGCTGACCGCTTCAGGCGCGAGATTCAATTCGCAGCCAAGCTCCAGCATCCGCACATTGTTCCGGTTCTGTCCGCCGGCGAAGTTAACGGCAAGCCTTACTTCACGATGCCGTTCATCGAGGGTGAATCCCTGCGACAGCGGATTGCCCGCGACGGGGAATTGCCGGTCGAAGACGCTGTTCGGCTCCTCCGGGATCTTGCGTCGGCGCTCGCCTACGCTCACAAGAATGGAGTCGTTCACCGCGACATAAAACCCGACAACGTAATGCTCGAGGACGAGTACGCTGTCGTCACTGACTTTGGAATTGCTAAAGCGCTGAGCGCGTCCAGCGTTGTCGACCCGGCGGGCGCCCGGTTCACCACGGCGGGAGTTACGATCGGAACCCCCGCGTACATGTCGCCCGAACAAGTGACGGCTGACCCCTCGCTTGATCATCGCGCGGATATCTACGCTTTCGGCGTCGTCGCGTATGAAGTTCTAACCGGCCTGACTCCGTTCGCCGGGCGCAGTATGCAGGCGCTTCTGGCAGCGCAGGCAATCGAAAAACCCGAGCACATATCGAATCGGAGACCAGCACTACCTTCCTGGCTTGCTGAACTTGTAATGCGTTGTCTCGAGAAGCGGCCCGCGGACCGGCCACAGGCTGCCACCGAATTACTGCGCGCGCTCCAGACAACAGCGAACGTCACAAAGGACAATCCTCCAAGCGCCGCAAGTCGTCCTCCACGAAAGCTGTTGCCGCTTGTGGTCGGAATCGCCGCCCTTCTCGTGATTTCAGCCGCAATTCTCACGTTCGGCTTGAACCGCGACCGGACGCCGGCGACAGCTGCGTCTGGAACGATTCAGTCCGTTGCCGTCCTTCCGCTGGTCAACGTCGGGGGAAGACAGGAGGACGAATACTTCAGCGACGGCATGAGCGACGAGATCGCAAACGTACTCAGCAAGATTCCCGGACTCCGTGTCGCTTCCCGCACTTCGGCGCATTCCTTCAAGGGACGCAACATGAACGTTGCTGAAATCGGGCGCGCGTTAAACGTTCAGGCGGTGCTGGAGGGAACTGTTCGCCGCGCCGGTGGCAAGCTTCGCGTAACCGGCCAGCTCACGAGCGTTCGTGACGGGCTGTCGTTATGGACAGATAGCTATGAAAGGGATGCCATCGATGTTTTCGCCGTTCAGGACGACATTGCCCGCTCGATTGCTGATGCGCTCAAGCTCCGACTCGCGTCACCCACAGTGGTCGGTCAGTCAGCGGGCGTCGGAACCGCAAACCTCGGAGCATACGATCACTATCTGCGCGGTCGCTACTTCTGGAACGCGCGCGGTGGTGAAAATATCAGGCGAGCGATTTCCTACTTTGGTGAGGCACTGGCGGCTGACTCCGGCTTTGCGCGCGCCTACGCCGCCCGTGCCATCGCATACGCTCTCCTGCCTGAGTATTCCGACGAATCGCATAGTGAATCGTTGCAGAAAGCCATCGCTGATGCACGCAAGGCGCTGGCCCTCGACAGCACTCTTGCAGAAGCGCACACTGGCCTTGCACTGGCTTCGGTCCATATGAGAGAATGGGACGCCGCTGAAAGATCTTACAAGCAAGCCATCAAACTCGATCCGCAATACCCAACCGCACACCAGTGGTACGGCGAGCTGCTCTACCATACCAGCCGACTGGATTCGAGTGTTGCTGAAACGCGACGCGCACGTCAGCTCGATCCACTTGCCCCCATTCTCGCCACCGCACATACCTACTCACTAATTGTCGCGCGACGTTACGACGAGGCTCTCGTCGAAGCAAAGCGCGGCCTCGAGCTCGCACCAGACCTCGGAGTCCTGCAATGGGTCTCGGCGCAGGTTTACCTTGGACTTGGCAATAATGCAGAGGCACGCAGGCGGATCGAGATCGCCGCGAAAGCTGATTCCGAGATGACGCTGCGGCAGGGGCAGCTTGCCTACGTTTATGGCGCTACCGGAGATCGCGCCGCGGCGACATCAGTCCTCAAGGGGATGCAGGCGAATAGCAAAGGGGAGGACAGCCATCCCGTGGCATTTGCCATTGCGTACCTTGCGCTCGGAGACACGGCCAGGGCTCTCGGCCTTCTGGAGCAGGCGGAGGAGAGGCGCGACATAGGATTGTTGACTGCCGCCACTCTGCTCGACGATCCGTTATATGCGCCCATCCGAAAAAGTCCGCGTTTCCTGCGCATCATGCAGCGAATGGATCTCGCACGGTTCATGGATTGAAGGCGACGGTGCGTGTGCTATTCCGTGGCTTCGATACACTTAATGGGAGATCCGACACTGGTTGAAAGTTTTGCTATCGTGCCCGCGACATCGCGGGGGATTTGGTGGATCGTCGCACTACTGGCGATCATCTTCATCGGAGTGATGGCCCTCCTGCTCGCGTCCGCGCGCGGAAGCACAGGTAGCCGGTTCGAGATTTCAAGCGAAGGCTTGAGAATTCACGGCGACCTTTATGGGCAACTGGTCCGCACCGCGTCCCTGAAGGGTGGGTCAGCGCGGATCGTCGATCTCGACGTCGACACCGCGTTTGCGCCTAAACGCAAAACCATGGGAACTGCGGTTCCGGGATATCGATCAGGATGGTTCCGCCTTCGCAACGGCCGCGAGGCGCTTGTCTACCTCACAGATCGCAGCAAGGCCGTGCACGTTCCGACGACAGCCGGATTCGACTTGTTGCTCAGTCCTGAAAATCCCGAGCGGTTCGTCGAGCGGCTACGCGAAATTGCGCCTGAGATGTGAGGATTGATCTAGCCAAGCGTCGTTCCAGGCGTCAGTCTCGAGGCTAACTACCACCGAAAAACAACATAGGCCTTAGGCCAGAAGCAGGGGCGTGGAACTGGTTCGTTATCTCAGAATATCCGCCAGCTCCGCATCCGAGCTGGAGTCGCACCTGATCATGGCGCGAGACGTTGAATTCATCGACAAGGCCGTGGTCGTCGAGCTCCTCGAACAACCGATTGAGGTGCGGAAGATGTTGTTCGGCCTCATCAAATATCTTGAGAACACAACTCCACGATCCTGACTTTGGCCTGACTCGAGCCCGGCGCCTCTGCTTCTCACGCCTGAGGCCTATGTAGTTTTTCGGTTGCACCTCGCCTGACGCCAGGCGACTGACCGACTGACAGCCTGCAATACATTCCTCGGAAATTTTAGACAGCTTTCAGTCGGTCAGGCCTCAAGCCTCAGGCTAACTGCCATTGAAAAACAACATAGGCGTCAGAAGCATAGGCGCCGGGCTCGTGTCATTTGGATGCGTGGGTTTCCCCGTGCCAGTGGCCTCTGCTTCTGACACCTAACGCCTATGTAGTTTTTCGGTGGTACCGGGCCTGGCGCCTGACACCGGACCGGCTAACTCCTCACCTACCCGCGACACCGCACCGGCGTCCGAGGCAGGCAGAACTTCAAATGAAGCTTCATTGCTTTGCGATTCCCAGCTTCTCCAGAATCCATTCCTGCTCGCGAGTCACCTGCGCAGGACTTTTGAAGTGCGATACACTCGCGCGTCGAAAACAACGACGTGCCCTTTTCGTGCGTAGTCGATCATCAGCCTGTCACACGTGATCAGAACCGCGTTTTTCCTCCTCGCCTCGGCTACGATGAACCTGTCGTTGGGATCTTTGTGAGGTTTCCTGTCTGACTTCCGCGTCCACTCCGGCAATGCAGTCGATTCGAGTGCGAGACTGCCTCCAATCGGAATGACGCGAACACCGGGGTAGCGCTTCTGATCCCGAAGCCACGCGCGAAGGTCGCCTGCTACCAGGATGTCCCCCCTCTGAACCTTAAGAGCGATCTCCCAGACAGACGCTGCGGACACGAACAACCTGCGCTCGGCCGCGGCGACTTCGATTGCTTTCGCAGCGGCCTTCTTGAAGCCGCCGGACCCGCTGCTTGCCCACACCCAGATGTGAGTGTCGAGCAGCAGTGGAACGGGCGCGGTGAGGTCAGAGGTCAGCACTTATTTCCCAGTCCGGAGCAGTGGGTGCAACGAGATCTCCAGTGACTGCGATCACACCTGCCCCCCGCCCGATGAACCTGCTTCCTGCTTCCTCGAGAAGTGGAACGAGTCGCGCAACCGGCTGGCTGTGCTTTGTTATGACGATCACTATCCCATTGTCGCGGACTTCGTCCATCAGTGCGAGGCAGTTGGCCTTAAAGTCAGCTGCTGAAACGACCTTCCCGGTGAGGATTACGTCGCTCATGACTTCGCGAACTCGATACGCATCGATCGTTTCTTCGCGCACCACACGGACTCTTCCTTTCTGCTTTCCCGCCACGGACCCGCCTCCCATGTTATGACCAGTATTGTAGTCATAATATCACCTGGGCCGGCCCGGCTGTCCATTCGCCCTTGGCGACTGACCGACTAACAGCGTGCGAAACATTCCGTGAGAATCTTAGGCAGCTTTCAGTCGGTCAGGCCTCAGGCATCAGGCCAGGTGCAACCGACACAGTGCCATCGGGCGAGACGGTGATATCGGTCGCACTTCCGGGGATTTTGGTCCACCCGTCTCCCGTCCAGCGGGAGATCTCGCCAGCAGGGGTGACGATCCACGGGTTTCCGGAAGGATCAACTGCGATCTTCACTCGCGCTCCGCCGATGGATTCCCAAATGCCGTCGCGAAATCTGACGATTCGTTTATCTGTGTCGATCGCTCATACCGCTCCGGTCGCGCCGACAGCGATGTCGATCGCCTTCAACGGCACCTGCACCCAATCTTCCTTTCCGGCACTGGTCTTTATCCAATGCCAGACACTTCCGTCGGCCGTCAGCAGCCATGGAAAACCGTTGAGGGCCACGGCGACGCGCGACGGCATAGCGCCGCGTGGAGTTACAAAGGGTGTTTCAGCCAGTACGAGTGTCGATCGTATCGAGCGGGGTTCCCTGCCAACGAGCCACACTACCCCGGATGGGCTGACCGCTATGTCAGATGCGCCGAAAGTTCCGTATGGCAGCCAGCTACCCTGTGCGTGAGAACTGCGGGCGCTCAGCACTAACGCAAGGGCAAAAACGATTCGAGCAATGGAACTGAAACGCATCAGGTCTCCCTCGAGGTGAAACGCCTTCGAACATAACTGACCGAACAATTACCCCTTACCGACGAAGAATTGACACTTACATAATGCCTTGGATCTGGAAAAAACATACGACTACATTGGTTCGGAGACAAAGGGACAAGGGAAACCGGAACAACGAGTGCCAGTGAACCGCAGCTACTATAGGAGATGGGGCACCGGTACCCGGGGTTTTTACTACATTAGGGCTCGGTGACTAAACCCTGATGAGCGATCTGCGAGACCAGTTGCAGGAAGTGCTGGGCGAGACCTACCGGCTCGAGCGCGAGCTTCCGGGTGGTATGTCCCGTGTATTTGTTGCGGAGGAGATTGCTCTCGCGCGTAAGGTAGTGATAAAGGTGATGCCTCCGGAGACCGCCGCGGCCGTGAACGTCGCTCGGTTTCGGCGGGAGATCCAGCTGGCCGCATCGCTCCAGCATCCGCACATCGTCCCTCTCCTGAGCGCAGGTTCGCGCGGCGATCTCCTGTACTACGTGATGCCGCTCATCGAGGGCGAATCACTTCGCGCAAAGCTCCTCAAGTCTGGTGAACTTCCGGTGAGCGATGTCGCATGGATTCTTCGCGATTCCGCGCTGGCCCTCGCGTATGCTCACTCACACGGTGTGGTGCACCGCGACATCAAGCCTGACAACATTCTCCTCACCGGGAAGTTTGCGGTCGTGGCTGACTTTGGCGTCGCGAAAGCAGTCAGCGAAGCAACGAGCGACTCCAACATCACGTCGGCAGGAGTCGCACTCGGCACACCAACCTACATGGCGCCCGAGCAAGCCTCGGCGGATCCGAATACAGATCACCGCGCTGACATCTACGCACTGGGAATTGTTGGTTACGAACTCCTGACTGGCGCGCCGCCTTTCACAGGCACTTCACCGCAGATGATTCTTGCTGCGCAGGTGACTCGCACGCCGGAGCATGTGACGAAGCAGCGCGCATCTGTGCCGCCGGCATTGGCGAATGTAATCATGCGTTGCCTCGAGAAGAAACCTGCGGACAGATGGCAGACCGCTGACGAGCTCGCGCAGCAACTTGTTTCGATTGCTTCGGGCGCGACGACTCCAACTGCAACGGCTCCTTATCCTGCGGTCGCCCCTAATCGCTCGCGAAAGCCTGCGATCGCTGCGGCGTTCGTTCTCGGTTTAGCTGCGTTTGGAGGAATTGCCTGGTTTGCAGGCAAGGACGGGGCGACGTACGATGACAAACGGGTCATCGTCTCCGATTTTGAGAACCAGACACGCGACCCCGCATTGGATCCTGTCGGCAAGCTCGCATCAGACATGTTCAGGCAGGGCATCTCCCAGACCGGCGTGGCAGAAGTCGCCGGTGCGGCTACGAGCGAGAGCGAATCGATCCGGCCGGGGCTGATGATCCGCGGCAGATACTATCGCGAAGGCGACAGCATCCGGGTCCAGGCGGAAATTCTCGATGCGCGCAACTCGAAAGTCGTGAGGGCTCTCAGTCCCGCGACGAGCGCCGCCACGAATCCCGCCATCGCACTCGAAAAACTTCGCCCGCGGATCCTCGGCGCGATTGCATCATTGAACGATCCGCTGATAGGCAACTGGGCACGGAAGGCCACCGAGCCGCCAGTGTACGAGGCTTATCGCGCATATCGTGCTGGACTCGATGCGGACATTCCGCGTGCGGGCATTACCGCGGGAATCAACGCGGATGCGGCGAGGAAAGAGTTCGAGAGGGCCTCACAGCTCGACTCGCTTTTTGTGCTGCCCTTCCTCGAGAACAGCATCAGGGATGATTCGGTGAATCCCGGCTTGATGCGCCTGTATCAAAGCAGGGATCGTCTCACGCCTCTCGACCGATTGCTCATCGATCATTTGATGGCCGATGCGCGCCAGGAATTTGACGAATCGTACAAGTACATGAAGCAGGTGGTGGAGCTCGCGCCCGATCCGCTTTTCCTGCTGAAACTCGGTGAGGTCGGCGTATTCGCCGGGCGTCCTCGTGAAGCACTCGCCGCGCTGCAACGCGGAAACCCCGACGGAAAACTCAGGATCGGCTGGGGTGACAGGACCGACGCTCTGCACCTGATTGGAGATTTCGAGGGCGAGCTTGCTGCTGTCGAGAGTCAACGCAAGCTTGGACTCGATGTCGAATTCGAGGCGGCGCAGGTGCTGCCTGCGCTCGGACGCGTCAGTGAGATGAACGCTCTCATCAATGAGCGGATGCGCCGAGCGTCGCGTGCGGAAGACACTCCGGCGGCATTGATGTTGTTTGCGGCGCGGGAATACCGCGCGCACGGTTACGTGAAGGAATCGAACGAGCTGGCCAATCGCGCCGTCGCGTGGTACGAGAGCAGACCCGACGCCGAAATGACTGAGGAACGACAGTTCAACCTGTTGAACGCGTTGTACCATGCGGGCAGGTGGGCTGACGCTCGCGCGAACCTCGAGATTGCGGCGAAGCGGTTTGACTTCAACCTCAATGATGAGCCGACGACCGTTGCTCTTCTTGGACGCATCGCTGCGCAGATGGGAGATACCGCCGCGGCGAAGAGTTATTCTGATCGATTGCGGAACCTGGCGCCGTGGCCGCGTTTCAGAGGTAACTCATATTTCCGAGCTCTCATTGCGGCGGGGCTCGGCAACAAGGAAGCAGTAATACCTTTGCTGCAACAGGGCTTCGCAGAAGGTTGGGCTTTCGAGCCGCATTATCATCGCGAAATGGAATTTCAGGCGATGAAGGATTATCCACCACTCAAAGAGTTGCTCGAGCCGAAGGGATAACTCAGGCCTCAAGCCTCAGGCCTCAGTCATTAAATCTTGAAGAAGAACGACATAGGCTTCGGGCCTCAGTCTGGGGAGTCCTCAGGCACGGGTCGAGGCATGAGTCGAGGCGCAAGCAAAGGGTGAGAGTTGCCATATTCCGATGACGGTTCTTCGACGGCTGGTGTCAGCTTACGCCGCATGTCGGATTTCAAGGAGCTGAAGGTCTGGCAGAAGGCGCACGCACTCGCGCTGGGAGTCAACCGTGTTGCCAATGCGTCTCGGAGTCCCGCGCATTCCGCTCTTCGGAGCCAGATGATCCGCGCCGCCATGTCGATCGATGCGAATATCGCCGAGGGCCGTGGCCATCGTAGTGACCGCGAGCTGATTCGCTTCCTGAGGATTTCGGTCGCGTCCTGCTATGAACTCGAATCGCACCTCATCATGGCCCGCGACACGAGGTTCGTTAAGGCACCAGACTTCACCGCGCTGACGGAGCAGTTGATCGAGGTGCGGAAGATGCTCTTCGGCCTGATAAAATATCTCGGCTCGGCCCGTGCCTGACGCCTGTCGCCTGTCGCCTGGTCTCGTGCCCGACGACTCCCCAGACTGAGGTCTGAAGCCTATGTCGTTCTTCTTCAAGATTTAATGACTGAAGCCTGAGGCCTGAGGCCTGAAAATATCCTGGAGTGCGTCGCGAACCCCGAGTCTGGCCCATACTTTTGACCGGTGACCAACGCTTTCCTCAAACACTACCCACTTCTCGCGCTCGTTCTTGCCGGCGGACTCGGCTGTGGCGCTGCTAGATCAGACCGCACAGTGCCCAAACCAAAGATCATTCCTCACAGCGCGTGGGAGGTGCAGCCTCCGCTTGGATACGCAGCCGATGCAGCGCGGCGTAACAAGCGCGCTGGTGATTCACTCACCTTTCACGACATCAAGGTCAGTGTCCTGGGTGTTGCAGTTGATTCGAGCGGCGAGAAGCCCGTCGATATCGTCCGCCTGCGCATGGATCTCGGCAGCACAAAGGAAGAGCGAATCGCGCGCGAGGGATCAGCTTTCAACTGGAACGGATATCACGTTGCTGTCGTTGCGATCTACGGTCAGGGTGAGCTGGGCGCGGGACTGGTCGCACTGGAGATTGCGACAGTCGAGTCGCTGCCACCTGCGATAAGAAATTCAGAGATTGCCGGCGGCGCTGACATGCGGCTCAGGATTCCGCACAAGATCACCAACGTCACGCTTCACCATACGGGAGATTCGCGCCCGTTGCTGCACGCGGATTCAGCGGCATTCAGGTTGCGCGGGATACAACGGTGGGGCGCGACAGATCGGAACTGGTGGGATGTGCCCTATCATTTTCTGCTCGGCCTCAACGGTGAGGTCTTCGAGGGTCGTGACTACAGGTTCATGGGCGAGACGAACACCGCGTACGATCCTGGCGGGCATTTCCTGATCAGCGTAATCGGGAATTATCAGGTTCAGGAGCCGACGCCAGAGCTGCTCAACTCAATTGCGGATATGATGGCGTGGGCGCTCGATGAATTTGATCTGCCGCTCGAGAAAATCGGCGGCCACTACAACTACGCCGATACGGGCTGCCCGGGGACCAACCTGCGCAAGTACCTGGAGGACGGGACGTTCAGGAGGATGGTCGCGGAGAGGCTGAACAGAGTGACTGAGTGAAGCGTGCGGGTAGCGCTAGCTAAACAGGACGAGCTTTTGCCTCAGCCTCGGCTGCAATGCGCTGACCCTCTTCGACATCCACGAATCGAAGAATGATCGCCCCCACGATGAAGAACAATATCAGGGCGAGAATCGCGGGCCTTATGGAATCAGTACTCGCGATGACGGCAGTGACGAGAACCGACCCCAGCAGTCCTGCGAACTTGCTGAACACGCTGAAGAAGCCGAAGAACTCTCCTGACTTATATGGAGGGATGATGCTGGCGGACAGGGAGCGGCTGATTCCCTGCGTCCCACCCTGGACTGTACCCACGAGCAGCGCGAGGATGAAGAAATGTGTTGCCGTGTGCATGTAGTAGCCGAAGATGCTGATGCAGCCATACACGAACAGCCCGAGGAGAATTCCCCTCTTGGCGCCGATCCTTGTCGCAACCATTCCGAACAGGAAGGAGAACGAGATGCCGACGAATTGCACGATGAGAATCGCCGTGATAATGGTGGCTTGGGGAATTCCGAGCTCAGTCCCGTACGGCGCCGCCATACGCATGATCGTTCCGATCCCGTCGCTGTAGATCACGTACGCGAGCAGCAGTACCACGGCTTGTCTGTATTGTTTCAGATCGTGGAACGTCTCTGACATCCGGCGAAACGCAACCAGAACGGGATTCTGCCCACGGCTCTCATCGCTCTCTAGTTTCAGTGCCGGCTCGCGGACTCCGCGCAGCAACGGGATCGAGAAGAGAAGCCACCATATGGCAACTGACACGAATGCGAGTCTCGCCGGCAGTGTTCCCCCGGCGGGCAACCCGAAGAGAGTCGGATTGCTGATCCACCGCATCACCCTCTCCGCGTCCTGCTCCCGCTACGGAGGTGAAGTAGATGGGGAAGACAGCAACGCCGATCGTTGTCTGTGCGGCGGATGTCGCCCAGTCGTACATGGCCCACATCCGGACCTCCCGGCGGTGCAGGCCCAGTTTGTAGAGCACTCCGTCTCCGGATGGACTCATCGCGGCAAAAGCCGAATTGACTCTACGATAAGTCCCGCCGCTGAGAGGGTGCGTAGAGGTCTGTGCTCAGGTACTTGAGCCCTGTATCCACCATTAGTGTCACGACCGTTGCCGCAGGTCCAAGCCGCTTCGCCACCTTGAGCGCAGCGACGACATTCGCCCCGGAAGAGGTTCCCGCAAACAGTCCCTCCTCGCAAGCCAGGCGCCGCGCCATGGCTTTCGAGTCATCGGTGGCAACAGTGATGATCTCGTCGACCTCATGCGGCCGCCATAGCGGCGGAATGAAACCGATGCCGATGCCCTCGATCTTGTGCGAGCCGCTCGGTCCACCGGAAAGCACCGCAGACTCAGCAGGTTCCACCGCTGCTACGTGGAGGCGCGGCCGGTGCGCGCGCAGCGATTCAGCAACTCCGTGGATGGAGTGAGCGGTACTGACGGCCTGGACGAACGCATCGACCTTTCCACCGGTTTGACTCCAGATTTCGTCGCCGAGCGCGTGGTAACCGATGATGGCATCCTCGTTGTTCAACTGGTCCGCCCACCAGTGCCCCGGCCGGGTGCTGATCACGCGTGACGTCTCGATCATCCGCTTGATCAGCTCCTCCGTTATGCGCCCGTTGTCACTCGGCACCTCTGTCACCACCGCGCCGAACGCCCGCATCGTGTTTCGCTTTTCTTCGCTGAACGCGTCTGATGTGACGATCTCCAGGCGGTAGCCGAGCGCTGCACAAACGAGCGCGAGCGAGATACCCGTTGTTCCGGCGGTGTACTCGACTGCCGTGCCCCCCGGCATTAAACGGCCAGCATCGACGGCGCGCTCGACCATTGAGCGCGCCATTCGATCCTTCATGCTGCCGGTTGGATTAGCCCATTCGAGCTTGACCAGAATCCTCGCGCTGCCCGAGGGGACAACGCGCGCGAGCTCAACGATTGGAGTGTTCCCGATTGCCTCGAGAATCGTTGGAGACTTCATCGTGACTGCATCAGCGAATGAATAGTGCTCCGTGCGCCGTCACCTTTCCCTTCACTCCGTTCGGCCATGTAACATTCTCCAGACTCACACCCGGTCGATCAGATCCCGGATCCCGAAACTTCTCATCCCACGTGACCTTACCCGTCTTTGAATCCAGCTTCGCGATCATGATGCGAGGCGATCCATCGCCCTGATCAGTCATCACCAGCCGGTCACTCCCCGCATCTCCCGAGACCCAGTGCGGAAAGAATGTCGTGTCCGTCGCCATCGATGCGATCTCAACCGGCTTGCGCGGATTCGAAATATCGAGAGTTACGAAACGATGACCATACGCTATCGGCATCACCATCAGTTTGCCCGAGACGTAAGGAACAGAGCATCCAACACCCGGCAGCATCATGGTGCGCTCGACCGTTGGCGTCGTTTCCAGGTTTGCGATTCGATAGAACCCGCACATGTAGCTGTTGAGCATCGCCGTTTTTCCATCGGCCATCGTGCGCAGCTCGAAGGGGTACATGTGCGCGGTATCGCCCGCATTCTTCGGGATCGCCAGCGTCTTCAGGAGCTCGAGGTTCGACAGGCGCCATACCTGCACCACGTGTGCGGTGACTTCGTTGCCCATCGGCGAGCTCGTTGTGATCGCCCTGTCGATCTGCGGAAGGGCCGTCAGGCCGTACGTCCGAATCCGCGCGCCGGGAAAGTTCTTGTCTGCCGATGAGCTGCTGCGCACGAGGCGGCCGTTCTTGTCCAGCTCCACCAGCATTCCCGGATCGCCTTCCGCTTTGCCGTCGCCGAACTGAACCGACGCTAGAACATTCCCATTCGGCAGTCGGGCAAATGAATGCATCGAACGACCGCCTGGCACTGCCATCGCCCGGCCTGAGACGCGCGGATTCTCTGGCGAGCTGAAGTCGATCAGGTACGAGCGGTCGGTACCGAAATCGTTCGCGAAGAATGCCGTCGCATTGGTTGGCGGCGTGAACTCGGTGTGATGCGGCATGCCGCCGGCAGAGTCGACTGTCACCACGTTGACGAGCTTCCCGTACGAGTTGCTCGCCGGATCCGCGTCGAACACCGCTATCATTGCCGGCCCTTTCGCATCGTGATGACCTGTGCCGGCCCATACATATAGGTAGCGAGCCGGTTTCATCGCGAGTGGTTTCGCCGAAGTGAAACCAACGGTAGCGACTACACCAGCTGTGAGAAGTGCCAGGAAGGCGACTGCTCTGCGCATCAGAACCTCGGGAATAAGTGGGGGACCGCTTGGCATTATGTGCGGTCCCGGCGGATTACCGCAATGACAAGCGTTTGCGGGTTTTCTCCGATTTGGCGCCGATTAATTGCCCTCCAGGGGGTTGATAGCTAATTTGCTATCATCTATGAGGATCGCTTCTGCCGCAGATATTCTTCGCACCGCCCGCGAATCCGCGGGACTCAGTCAGCGTGAGCTTGCCCGGAAGGCGGGCACAGCCCAGTCAGTCGTCGCCCGAGTCGAGCTCGGGGAAAACAGCCCTTCCTGGGAAACCCTCGGGCGCCTCCTTCGTGCGGCCGGCCACACTCTCGTTCCCGCCCTTGAACGGATTCCGATTGTAGACCGTTCGATGCTCGATGATGTGCCCCGGATTCTCAGGATGACACCGCAGCAGAGACTCGAGGAGGTTGCAAGCGTCAGCCGATTCATCGCAGGAGCACGCCGTGTCTGAAGTAGCGCCGCTCGACCCGGGAAAGATCATCCGGGTACTCGACAAACACGGCGTTCGCTTCGTCTTGATCGGTGCACTCGCGGCACGCCTCTATGGATTTCCGCGGCTCACCGCCGATGCTGACATAACACCGGTCGATGACGCCGGAAATTTGGCCAGACTCGCGAAGGCCCTTCGCGAGCTCAAGGCGCGGGTTTATACCGAATCGATTCCCGAGGGACTCGACTTCGACTGCTCCGCCGTGATGCTCGCGCGTGCCACGATGTGGAATCTCGTCACTAGCGCTGGACGCATCGACATCGCGTTCAAGCCCGCCGGCACCGCAGGGTACGACGACCTCATGAAGGAGGCTGTCGAATTCGAAGCCTTCGGTGTCCGTTTTTTTGCCGCTTCGCTCGACGATATCATCCGATCGAAGTCGGCTGCAGGCCGTCCGAAAGACCGGGAGGATGTCGCACTCCTGCGGGCCATGCGAAGGCTCTGAATGACTCGGCATCACTAGCAAGCTCTATAAGGCGAAATACCTAGGCCGGCACAAAATCCCCTTGCAACGGCCTCTTTCCTCTACGGCTATCGCCCGATTTTCGCGCGAACCCGGACCGCCCAGTATTCCGGCGAGGACCAAAATAGAACGCCCGCGGCCTCCGGAGGACTTCACCCCCACGGCGCGCAGCCAACGCAAGTCGAGGATACCATGCTACCGAGAATCAACCGGTTGTCCCTCATCGTAGTTCCCGCGATGCTGGCAGTCGCAGCATGCTCGGACGATCCAACCTCTCCATCTCCCATCGCGACAGCACCCCGAGGACCAGCAGCTTCGCTCACCTCGGCGAGCGGAATCCCAACAGGCAAGACCGTTGTTGTCTTCAGGGATACTACGTCCATTCCAGCAACAGGTCTCACCCTACTCAACACTCTGGGCGGCACCGTCACCAAACGATGGGATAACATCGGAGTCGCATTCGTAACCGGCCTCTCGGCAAGCGCACTTACATCGCTCGCGACAAACGATCTCGTTGCCGCAGTCGGAAACGATCGGATCCTCAACTGGCTGCCACGTACGAAGGTCATGGCGGTTCAAGCCGATGCGCTCGCCCTCCCGCAGAACGATCCTGCGAGGGCTCGATACTTTGCCGACGGCACGCAGTGGAACATGCGCGTCATCGGCGCTGACAAAGCCTGGGCAGCCGGCAAGCAGGGACGACCCTCGACTCGAGTAGCCATTCTGGACACGGGCATCGACTACGGTCACCGTGAGATCAGAACACTGGTAGATGAAGCAGCCTCCGCCTCCTTTACTTCACTGCTTGTCAGCGAGGCAGGCTTCGAAACGAGCGTACCGGTCGAGCCGCAGGTGCCCGGCGACCAGCCGTTCATGGACAATCACTTTCACGGGACGCATGTCGCGTCGACAGTAGCCACGAACAACATCAGCGTCGCGAGCATTGCGCCTGACGTGACCCTGATCGCGGTAAAGGTTCTGAACTTTCAAGGCAGCGGATCATTCGAGGGAGTCGCCAGCGGAATACGTCACGCGGCAGGCACGGCAAACGCCGACGTAATCAATATGAGCCTCGGAGCAGAAATCCCCGCAGACGAGGAAGGAGTCCCTGCGCTTCTCGAGATGATGTCACGCGTCATCAAGGACGCCGAAAAGCAGGGGACTATCGTGATTTCCGCAGCTGGCAACAGCGCGCTCGATCTCGATCAGGGCAACCTCATTGCAACGCCGTGCGAGCAGAGCACCATCTGCGTGTCCGCCACAGGCCCGCTCCTTCAGCAGAACTTCGACCAGCCCGCGACCTACACAAACTTTGGAATCACCGCGGTAGAAGTCGCGGCCCCCGGTGGAAACGCGACCGACACTGAAGGCGAATACGTGACCCAGGACCTGATCATCGGTGCCTGCTCACGACGCACATCGGAGCCCGGGCTTGCAGTCTGCCGCGGCAACGTCGACGGCGGCGTGTATTTCTACGCTTACGCAGCAGGAACGAGCATGGCGTCACCACACGTGGCCGGCCTTGCGGCAATGATCAAGTCGGAGAATCCGACACTCTCGGTTGCTGGACTCAGGTCGAAGATCCTCAACACTGCCGATGATGTAGGAGTGAGAGGCCGCGACGTCTACTCGAATTACGGCCGCATCAATCTCGCGAAAGCCCTCGGCCTCAAGTAACGATGCTCACCACGATTCCCCGAGGACCAGCATCCATGCGACCCTTTCGACTTTTGATCGGCATAGCTGCACTGACGGCCTGCAGCGATGCAACTGATCCCGTTGCTCCATCGCGGCAGGCGCCGGAACAAACTCGTGCAACGGCGCTCATCGCGAACGATGGCTCGATCCCCGGCAACTATATAGTAGTGGCGAACTGGAGCACGAACGTTCCTGGTCTGGTCGCGGAGTATGGTCTCTCTCCGAAGCACGTATACACCGAGCTCCTCAACGGATTCTCCGC
This sequence comes from Gemmatimonadaceae bacterium, assembly GCA_031426255.1. Classification (GTDB taxonomy): domain Bacteria; phylum Gemmatimonadota; class Gemmatimonadetes; order Gemmatimonadales; family Gemmatimonadaceae; genus UBA4720. The sequence goes on from JANPKW010000057.1 coordinate 21,912, forward strand.
CGCAATTCCGAACGACGTTGCGCAGGCGCTTGCGTCTGATCCACGCGTGCTGAAGATCAGCGTTCAGCGCCAGTTCTCAAAGGTCGAGACCGTGACACAAACCAGCGCGACGTGGGGTCTCGACCGGATCGATCAGCGCGCGCTGCCGATGGATTCTCTGTATCGCTACAACTTCACCGGCGCGGGCGTCAACGCTTACATCATCGACACGGGAATCCGGTACTCGCACAGCGAGTTCGAGGGACGTGCAACGCAAGGCTTCGATGCTTTTGCAGCAGACCCGACTGACCCGATCCTGGGATATGACGGATCGGGAGATTGTGATGGACATGGGACTCACGTCGCTGGCACCGTTGGTGGGAAGACATTTGGCGTCGCGAAGCAGGTGAGATTGTACGGCGTGCGAGTGCTCAACTGCGCCGGCTACGGGTCAGATGCAGACGTTATCGCGGGAATGGATTGGGTAGCGAAGAACGCCACTCTTCCCGCGAGCGCAAACATGTCGCTTGGCGACGTTATCCCGACGAAGACTTTGGGAACCAACGGTCCGGTAGACGATGCGGTAAAGGCGCTCGTCGCATCAGGAGTTACGCTCGCGGTGGCGGCGGGAAATGGCTGGGGCAACGGAACAGTGGGCGCAGATGCATGCATGTTCCCGATCTCCAACGTTCCTGAAGCGATCACCGTTGGAGCAACCACGAAGACTGACACTCGCACTACCTGGTCCAACTACGGAGCATGCATAGATATATTCGCCCCGGGGGCGACGATTATGTCCGCGACGATTGACAACGACAACTCTTCAGGGACGAAGAGTGGAACATCGATGGCTGCGCCTCATGTTGCAGGCGCCGCCGCCCTGATACTTCAACAGGCTCCCGGAGCGACACCAGCGCAGGTCCGTGACATTCTCGTGAGCCAGGCGACGCAGAACATCGTTCTTCCCGTTACGCTCAACAGTGGCCACACGATGAACAGCCACCTTCTTTACACTCTCGCTGCAGCGCCAGCGGACATGATCGGAAAGAAGCCGAAAAATACCAGACCATGTACACCGCGCCGTCAACGCGCGGGAGAGTGCTGATGGTGCGATTGCGATAGCAGGCAGGCTATCGGTTCGCATTCGAAGGGCCTCGTCGCCTGGCTGCGCACGAGGCCCTTCGTCTATTGTGGAGCGAACCTCGCTGCCTGAGTGCGCGTTCGGCATCCTAGTTTCGCGAGGATGTGGCTCACATGCACGCTCACGGTTTTCTCAGCGATACCGAGTACCTCCGCTATTTCCCGGTTGGTGCGACCCTTCGCGACCTCCACCAGGACCGCCTGTTCCCTCTGGGTAAGCGGTGATTTTTCAGTCTCGTCACCATTCGTATCACGACTGGGCCTTGCACCTGCCGGTGTTCGCACTCCGGCGCGACGAAGTAATCTTCGCACGAGCTCCCTTTCACGTGGCAGCAACGGTTGCGCAGAATCCTGCAGAAGCATCCGCCCCAGCGAGAGTCCAGCATCCGAGTCGCCCGCTGCAAGGTTTGCCTCGAGCAGTACCAGGGTGACGCGCCGGAACTCCAGACGGTTGCCGAGTGCTTCCCATATCTGCGCGGCCTTCGAAAGTGCGTCCATGGCCTTTGACGATTGCCCTCGCGCCAGCAGAACGAGCCCCTCGGAATGAAAGAGCTGAGCTGCGCCAGCATGGGAATCTGAAAGTTCTGCCGCGTTGTCAACGAGTTGCGCTGCGTCGTGAACGCGGCCGATGGCTATCAGTGCTTCGACCGCATATGGAAGGAGCAGTCTGTAGAGCAACGGCTGATCGGGAGACACCGCCATCAACGCTGCCTCGAGATCAGCGGCAGCTTCGTTTGTCTTACCTTCAGCGAGCGCGACGAGCGCGAGGCCGACAGGGGTTCCACCTTCGCCCGGAACAATTGCTTCTTCGTATGCACTGCGCGCGGCGTCGAGCTCACCCCTCGCCCGGTGCACGAATCCCAGAACGCGCAACGCATCGCGAAGCTCGGCACGGCCTGCCTCGCGCAACTCCGCAACAGCTGCGGATGCCTCGGAAAGGGTATCCTCTGGTTCACCTGTTATTGTCAGTGTCACAGCGCGAAACGCGCGAAACAAAGCGTCAAGGCCAACTACACCCTGACGCTGGCAAAGCATCGATGCCGCTTCAGCCCATTGAAGCGCGCGCGTGTACTCGTGGGCAATCAGTAGCGTGCGGACACCGGATACATACACTCGTGTGAGTCTCTCGAACGGAAGCCGCGCTTCCTGCAGCATCGAGAGCGCGACGTCGAGCTGCGTCACTCCAGTCGTGACATGACCGCTCATCACGCTCAGCTCCGCCAGGCTCACGAATGCCAGCACCTCTTCTCCACTCTCCGAATCCCGCGATGCCAGTGACAACCCCTGCACCAGCAGGCTTTCGGCCCGGGTATGATCTCCTGCTGCGAGCGAAAGTCGCCCAAGGTCGTCATAGATAGGCCCGAGCTCCGGACTATTCGGAATCTTGCCAAGCAGTTGAAGCGCTTCATCGAGCGTCTCGGCGGCGCTCGCCATATCGCCCTCGGTGACCTGAAGCGATGCGATGCGCCTGAGCAGTCGAGCCATATCCTCAGGTTGCCCGAGACTCCGGCGCAGGCGTAGTGCTTCCTCGGCGTACTGTTTACCCGAAGTAGCTCGGCTCTGTCTCCATGCGACTCCTGCCAGGCGTTCGAGCAGATCAGCCGAGCGTTCGCCATTATCCGCAACATGCTCGAGCGACGCAAGCGCGTGCTCGTAGTGTTCGGATGCATCATCCCATGCACGCAGACGAACAGCTTCGTCGCCCGCCTTGCGGGCATACTCATGCGCCTGCTCGTGATCCCCACCCAGGCGAAAGTGATATGCGAGCTGGTCGAGCCTCGTGGGTGTGTGCCGTGACGGGCGAGCCGCGAGAGCGGAGGCTGTCTGCCGGTGAAGAATCCGCCGACGGCGCGAGATGATGCTCTGGTAAACTGTCTCCTGCATCAACGCGTGCGCAAAGCTGAGCCGCTCGCCGTCGGTTCCCTTTTCCTCGCGAAGGATCTGGTGAGTCATCGCCAGCTCGATTACATCGGTCAACTCTTCTTCTGATGCACCGACCACCGAGCGAAGATCGTCGAACTCGAAAGTGCGGCCTATCACCGCCGCTGCCGACAAAACCTCGATTGCGCGCGGGCCGAGCGCACGTATGCGAGCCATTATGGCTTCACTGACATTTTCCGGAAGCCTCGCGCGATCCATGATCGTAGCCGCCTCAGCAGTCGGCTCGAGCGTTTCCTGCTCGGCAGCAGAGCTCAGCAACTCCTCGACAAAAAACGGATTGCCTTCGGATCGTTTCCAGATGGCCGTCGCGAACGCAGCATCCGGTTCCTTGCCGAGCATCTGGCGCAACATATCTGTCGTGTCGTCGAGGGAGAGAGGTTCGAGCTTCAGCTCATCTCCTACGCGGTCGCGCGCGAGCGCACCGAGCAGACGGCGCAGCGGGTGTGTCGCGAACAGTTCGTCCGAGCGGTACGTCGCGATGAGCAGCAGTCGCGTTGGAGGCGCGCGGTGCGCGATGTGATGCAGGAGCTCGAGTGATGTCTGGTCTGCCCAGTGTATGTCCTCGAGAATGAGGAGCAGTGGCTCCTCCTGTGCCAGGCGTTCGAGCACACTGAAGATCAGCTCGAACGGTCGCTCCGAGGTTTTGTCAGGCATCGCCTCGGCAGGCTGTTTCCCCGCGCGTCTGCCCGGCACTGTCGCGCTAACGTTGGCTGCAAGCTGCGGGAAATTAGGCGTCAGAATTGTGCGAAGCGGGCCGAGGATGCGGGCTACCTGCTCTCCTTCGCCGCGCTCGATGCGGAAGCGCAGCGCATTCATCAACGGCGCGTACGGCACTGAAGATTCCGTGCTCGAGCAGCGTCCTTCGATAACGCGGACCTCGCGTGTCGCAACCTCGTTCTTCAGCTCGCGAAGCAACCGGCTCTTGCCCACTCCGGCATTTCCGCCAAGGAGCAGTACGGTGCCGTGACCTGCCATTGCGCGATCGAGCCGCTCTATCACAGCGCGAAGTGGGGCTTCGCGTCCGATAGAGACGGGGCAGGTAACCGACGCGCGTATCATCGTATGCAGGATTTAGCTCTTCGGGGTCGGGAATGAAACCCCTGTCCGCTGCACAACCGCAGTTGCGCGGCATCAGGCCTCCTGCGAGAGACCTGATGCCCGACTGTCTCAGCAGGTGATGTCAGGATTCCACGGGTAGAACATCCCGAGCGGATTCGGCGACCACACCCATACATGCAATTCATAGTGATCGATGTTGCCAGTACCGCCGGGGAAAGTGTGACTGCTGGCGAGCAGCGGCTGTCCCAGGATTTCCGGTGGCGCCGCCCCAATTCCGTTCGCTGCCTCCCATGCCGCCTTGAAGACGATGTACTCGACCCCGACAAGGCGAACCTTTCCGTTTGCCTTTTTCTCATATAGAAGCATCTCAGGCTGGAGCAGGTCGACAATGGCATTGCCCCCCGCAGGATTTCCCGCGCCGCCCCGAAGCGGAACATTCACGAGATGATAGCCCATGTTCCCCTCGGCGCTGGTCGAGCATGTCGATCCCGTGAGAAGCGGGTTGGGTGACCACGCCATGTAGCCGGCTTCAATTGCCTTCTGGTAATCGTGGAACTTCGCGGTAGCCCGGCGGATCTCGGCGAGACCCGATTGAACTTCAGGCGACGTAGCCGCAACGAGTCGCAGCGATTCTGCGGAATGTTTGTCGTGGCTGGCTGGCTCGGAGGGCGCCTGACTGCTGCAGGCAGCCACCACGAAGGCAAGTAAAGTGATCGATTTCCGGTGCATCTGATGATTCTCCTGCTCTGATGGTTGCAACGTCGTCAACCCGGAGGTTGACCGGATGAAAGCGAGCGGTCATGATAAACGTCTGTTATCACCGCCATCTCACAAAAAACTCACCAGGCGACTTCGACAGAAAAAATGTTGCACCTGAAGCTCCTTGGTTCGCTTTCACTTGGCTCCGATTCGGGTCAGGTCCCCGCTGCTGCACAACAGAAGCGCCGGCTTGCCCTGCTGGCGCTTCTTGCCATCGCGGGTGACCGCGGGATTTCCCGTGACCGCCTTCAGGCATTCCTCTGGCCCGAGAGCTCCGCCGAAAAATCCCGGCACGCACTCGATCAGCTTATCTATGCCGTCCGCCGGGCACTCGGCGTCGATCCAGTGCTGGCTGAGGGGAGAGATCTCAGGCTCGATCGCACCTTCATCACATCCGACCTGAGCGATTTCGCTGGCGCGATAGCGGCTGGAAGATGGGCAGAGGCTCTCACCGTGTATGGGGGCCCGCTGCTGGAGGGGTTTCACATATCCGAGAGTCGCGAGCTTGAGAGCTGGGTCGACTCGGAGCGCATGCGCCTCGAGCAGGAGTATCAGTCGGCACTGGAAACCCTGGCGAAATCGGCTTCTGCGAGTAACGATCCGGCGACGGCCGTACAGTGGTGGAAGAAGTTGTCGGCATCCGATCCTCTCTCGTCGCGAATTGCGCTGGAGGTCATTCAGGCGCTTGCCGATGCGGGCGAACGTCCCGCGGCGATACAGCACGCGCGGACCTATCAGCAACTCGTGAGAGCCGAGCTCGAGATCGAGCCCGATCCACGGATTGCTGCGCTTGCTGCCCATATCTCGCGCATCAATAGCGAGCACCCGGCCCCGGTTTCCGGGTCGTCATCCCCGTTGCACATGACATCGGGGGTCGAGACCGATTCACCGGCATCGATTGGAGACCTGCGTGACTCTTCCGCGCCGATTCAAACGCGCCGGCGTTTCTCGCGATGGGGACTCGTCGCAGCCGTCATGATCCTGGCAGTGGCATTCGGAACGGTCATCGCGTTGCAACGTGCGCCGGCAAGTCCCGTTGCGCGCGCGGCGAAAGTAAGCGACGAGGCGAGGGACTCTTATCTTCGCGGCCTGAACGCCTGGTCGAATCGCACCAAGGATGGATTCGATTCGGCCGTGGTTCACTTTCGCCGTGCTATCGACATGGAGCCTACATACGCCGAGGCGTTTGGCGGGCTCGCGAATTCGTACGTGCTGCTTGGTTACTCCGGATACCGGCCTGCAAACGCAATGTTTCCGAAGGCCAAGGCCGCTGCATTGCGCGCCATCGAGCTCGACAGCACGCTCGCTGCGCCTTATGCGGCGCTGGGTCTCGAGCTCACGTGGGAAAAACGATTCAGCGAAGCCGAGGCTGCATTCAGGAAGTCGGTCTCACGCGATCCGCAATATGCGACGGGTCACCAGTGGTACGGCATGTTGCTCCGGATACTCGGCCGCGTCGATGAAGCAGTTGCTGAGACGCGGCGTGCAGCTGAGCTCGACCCGTTGTCGACCCAGGTGCAGAATACTTATGCGACTTTCCTCAGCGCATCTGGTGATGAGGCTGGCGCGTTGCGTCAGTACGAGAAGATGATCGGCCAGGAGCCGGATTCAGCCTGGGTGCGGCGCAATCCGTGGCTTCTCACGAACATGGCTGCTGTGTACGCCGCAAACGGAATGATGGGCGAAGCACTGGAAGCAGCGGAGCGATCCGTTGCCATCAATCCGAGGCATCCGCGATCGCTGACTGCGCTTGCGAACATTCACATCAAGCTTGGCGACACGACGAAGGCGAGGGAGATATTCTCCCGCGTGGATATGACCAACGAGCATTACACCGCTGAGCGGGCGTTCTTTTATCTCGAGCTCGGGATGAGGGATTCCGCGTTTTACTATTTTGACCGGGTCCAGGAGTGGCCGATCCCCATCATGATCGCGCTTGGGGGCAATCGCAGCCTGAAGGATGACCCGCGCTATGCCGCTCTGATGCGAAAGATCGGAATTCCCCCGCCTCGCTGACCGCCGGGAACTCAGTGGCCCAGCCACACCGCCGCGCCGGCAATGACGAGTAGTGCGCCGCTGACTCTCGCAATCACGAGCCCGGCCGGAAAAACTTTCTCGAGTAGAACCATCGCCGAGATCGCGGCAACAAGGAGCAGGTTCATCACTCCTCCGACGAACAGAAGAAGCATCAACATCCAGCAGCACCCGACGCAGAAGGCGCCATGCGTTACGCCCATCCTGATCGCGCCGCGCTTGCCCTCTTTCCATGAGGTAGTGAGGAATCCCAGCGGGCTGCGACAGTGACTGAGGCAGCTCTGTTTTACGGGAAGCCACTGGTAGACACCTGTGGCGATGAGAATTGCGCCGCTCAGGATGCTGTTCGCGCTCCGCATTTCCAGCGACAGCAAGGTCAGGTAATGCAGTCCAAACTGCAGAAGCGCTGCAACAGCGCTGAACGCGATCCATACCGCGAGATAGCCCGCCGCAAAAAATGACATGGGTGTGCTGACCCGCCCACTCGATGCCCGCGTGGCGCCGATTCGCGAAAAGAGCAGAATCACAGGAGCGGCAGATGGCAGCATCATCGCTACCATCATCACGACCCACATTGCGAAGAGAACAAAACCATCGCTCGGCCCCCATGCCGCAACTCCGGAGGCGGCCATCTTCATCCCGGGCATTCCGCTCATTCCGGTGCCACCCATCGAACCGGGCATCGGACCGCGAAACAGGTATATCCAGGCGGCAGCGACGGTAAGTGTCAGCGCCGCCGCCGCTACGACCTGCTCCCTCGTGTACCGCTTCAGGCCTCGTTAGTCCAGTTACACTCGGCAACCGCGGCAAACTTCGCGGGGTATTCGAAGTTGAGCTCCCCCCAGGAGATTTTCATCGTCTTGGTGGAAACCGCCCGGCCGTCATTCCAGAAGAAGCCGCCTTTCGGATACGTGATGTGGACTTCATTGTCGAGTCCGGTAATCGGATTCTTTAGAGACTCTGCCTGGCACTCGAGGACATCATCGATACTGAAAAAAGAGTCTGGTCCTTCAAGCTTCATCCGGATCGGCTTCTGGATTGGCCCCTCGAGTTTGACGACTGTCGCGGCGATGGCTTCCCACGGCATTCCTCCCATGGCACCCGTGCAGATCGTCGCGATCGCACTTACCTGCTCTGGTGACGCCTTGTCGTCGATGAAAAGCGCGACATGGCCGTTCCCTTCGTGGATCGCGTTCGGATAGTTGGCAGCGACGATGAACTTCACGCCCTTCATGTCGACGTCGCCGAACTTTCCATCAGTCACGTCGTAGCCGATCATGAAGTGGCAGTATCCCTCATTCGGGAATCCGGCGAACTGGCAATTGCAGCCGTGTGCGCAGCTGCAGGCTTCGAGGCTCATCGCCTTGACCTTGAAGCTCGTACGGGTCGGTGCATCAGCGGCGGTAGTGCCCATGCTTCCTCCTTAGGTTCAAGCGATTTTTCTGCGACATGAATAAATACCGAATCCCTCACTGGAGGGGAAGAATGGTGGCGCCATTCGGATCCTCCCCATAACTGCCTTCGTGGCAAGGACCGGCTGATGTCGCTGTCAACGGGTGAGATGAGACCCACGGAAGGCGTCGGATTGCCTTCTCAGTTCGCTCGAAGAACCTGATGCGCTCGAGGAACGGATTCCACCAGCCCACCGTGATGCAGTAGTAGGTATCGAACGGGCTGACGTGATGGACGTCGTGGTGTTCCTTGCTCAGCACGAGGTGGTGTGACTGCAGCCACGCGACCCAGCTCGGCACTTCGTCGAGGTGCGCGTACTTGTGAAACTGGTTCGTGAGAAAAATCGCGATCGAAAAGAAGAGCCAGAACGCGCCGAAGAGATATCCGCCGCGCGTGTCATCGATGTCTACAAAGAACCAAACGAGCGCAAGCGGCGGAACCGTGACGAGGCAGTTTCCGCCATTCGCGATGAGGAAGGGATTCCGCGTTATTCCCGTCGGATCGCGATGATGTTCGCGGAACGTGAGGATGAATGCCTTGCCGACGATCGGCGTGTCGGGTGAGCCGAAGTTATCGGCGAGGAAGTGGACAAAGCCCGACACGAAGTCTGCGGCGATCCACGCGGCGAGTGCGATCAGTGGAAGAGCCCAGATCGGGCCGATGCGGGTCGCGCCCTGCGCGATGTCGATGAGCATCGCCGTCGTGAGCAGGGCGAATGTGATGTAGGCGGCGCCCTGAAGGACGCGGAGGCCCAGCATCGAATCCTGCTCCCGGGCTTCCAGAGGAAAGGAGGAGTGTGTCATCGTCTCTCATTACGACAAGAGGCACCTCACTGGATCTCTTGCCGCTTATCTATTGGGAGGTTTGTGGCCTCGGCATGGCGTTACCAGGCAGCAGGCAGCAGGCATCTGTCATTAAATCGTGAAGAAGAACTACATAGGCTTCAGGCCTCAGCCTGGGGAGTCGGCAGGCACGAGTTGAAGCACAGGCGCGAGCTTATCATGGTCCGGGATACGAGGTGCGTGCAAGCACCTGACTTTACCACGCTGATGGAGCAGCTGATCGAGGTTCGGAAGATGCTCTTCGGCCTGATCAAGTATCTCGGCTCCGCCTGAGGACCGAGGCATCAGGCAGCGCCGGCCTATTGCTCGCGCCTCAACTCGTGCCTGACGACTCCCGGGTCTGAGGCCTGAAGCCTATGCCGTTCTTCTTCAAGATTTAATGACTGAAGCCTGAGGCCTGAAGAAGCCCGGTTCAAGAACTCCGATTCCGCCCGACCCCGGCCAGGCCTACTTCTGGCATTTCCCCAGGTTCATTCGCTGCATTGCCTGCACGTATCGCGGGTCGTCTAGCAGGAACAACAGGTAGGGATTGCATGGCATGCTCGTCGCGAACAGTGCTCCCGACCGGATGTCGATAGCCTTGTTCAGCCAGTAGATCGTCGAGTCCGCATTCTGCATCGCCGCGTGCACATACATTCGAAGTGCCGCACCCGATGAATTGGTGGGAGCCGCAGCGATTCCCTTTTTGAAGATGGCTTCAGCTTCATTCGTCCGGCTCGCTCGTCGTAGCAGCGTGATACGAGTGACATGTGCGAAGAACGATCCATCCAGTGGAACCTTGAAGGCCGAGTCAAGGCGCCCGGTTTGCCCGAGCAACCAGGCGTAGTTGCTGCGGCCGAAGGTGTAGGTACTGTCGAGCTCGAGTACATATTCGAGCTCCTCGAGTGCTTCCTCGAATTTCCCGCTCATTGCCAACGCCATACCGGTTTCATTACGCATCACTGCCGAATTCGGATCCAGCGCTACCGCCCGGCGGAGGTTCGGCAGCGCATCCCGGGGCCGTCCGGTCATGTAAAGCAGGGCGCCATACCATTGATGCGCAGTGGCATTCGTCGAATCCAGAACCAGCGCGCGCTTGAAGTGCGATTCGGCTTCGCTCCACCGAAAGTCGAAGGCCAGGTTATTGGCGAGGCCGAGGTGCCCATCAGCAAGGCGTTCGTCGAGCTCGATCGCTCGCTTCGCCGCACCGATGCCCATCGGAATTATTGAGTCGCTCGAGGCAACGGAATAGACGGGAAGGACACTCGCGGACATGGCGAAGCCCGCATGAGCCCGTGCAAACTTCGGATCGAGTACGATTGCGCTGTCGAAGTACCTGAGAGACTGGCGCAGCGAATTGTCACCGCGTTTGCCGAAGAGATGGCGTCCGCGAAGGTAGAGGTCATACGCCTGCGTATTGCGTGTCCCCTGAGACGTCGTGCCACCCGCGAGCGTACCTGGCGTCCCCGCCAGCTTCACCTTGAGCGCCTGGACGATCGACTGTGTAATGCTGTCCTGAATCGCAAAGACATCGTCGACCTGCTGTTCGTAGGTGTCCGTCCACAACATCCTGCCTGTCGTTGCATCGGTAAGCTGCGCCGTAATTCGCATGCGGTTGCGTGACCGGCGGAGTGTTCCTTCGACAACGGCGCCGACATCGAGATCTTTCCCGACCTGCTTGATGTCTATCTCGGCGCCGCGGAAACGGAAGGCAGCCGTTCGTGAAGCGAGTGTCAGCCCTGGCACTTTTGACAGCTCAGTTGTGAGCTCGTCCGCCATTCCATCTGCGAA
>JANPKW010000058.1:0-59720 GCA_031426255.1 Gemmatimonadaceae bacterium
CACGCGGTCCCGGCGAACTTCCCGCGACGTCAATGCGCATCCATCGTGTGCCGTCCCATTCCCACGTTTCCTCCGACGGCATCCTGTTGTAGCCGATGCCTCCGTAGAGAACCGTTCGCCCTCGTCGGGCATCATATGCCATCGAGTGATGAACGAGTCCGCCGGGACCAGTGGTCGTATCCACCACCGTCCAGGCTTTGCTATCGTAGGTCCACGTGTCATTACGGAATCTCGAATCCGTAGTTGCTGCGCCGCTATACATCACGACGACGCGGCGCTCTTCATCGTAGACCATCGCGTGGTGATCCCGCGAGGCCGGCGTTGGAATGTTCATGTGCCGCCAACTGCGGCCATCCCATTCCCATGTGTCACCATAGGTCGTGTTGCCCGCGACATCGGTACCACCGTACACCACAAGAACATTTCTACGGGTATCGAATGCTGCCGCTGGCAACGCTCGATTGCTCGGACCTGCGTTCGAGAGAGAACTCCATTTGCTTCCATTCCAGCGCCAAAGCGTGTCGACCGGGCGTGATGTGTTGTCCATGTGTCCGCCGAGCATCAACACACCGCCCGTTGGACCTGCGGTGGTCATTGCGTGTCCTGCGCGCGGCACAGGATTCTGCGTGGCCACCCACCCCGGTGGTTCAACCCACTTACTTCAACATGACCTCGCCGCCGATAACGAACGTCCGCTGTGAGAAAAATGAGGGGACCGGCTCACGTCGTGTGTAGTTAGCGTCCCACGTATACGAAGCAACATTGCGTCGACCAGTAACATTCAGAACCTCGGCGAATGTCGTGAGCATGAACGCCCGCGTAGGCACATACCGCATGAGTCGCGAATCGATACGCGTATAGGCGGGCAAGCGGTGGCTCATCAACTCTCCATACATAGGCTCGATGCGTCCCCTGCTTCCAGTACGACTTCCGACGACCGGCGAATAAGGCGCGCCTGTTCCATACCGGACCGTCGTGCCAATGCTCCAGTCGCGCTTCACGGTCGCCGTCAACGACGCTGTCGCTGAGTGCGTGATGTCGAACGCGCTTCTAACGCGTGCCCCGCTCTCCAGCGTCGATGTTGCGTCGAGGAGAGAGTATCCCACCCAACCGCTGAGTTTGCCGACCGCGCGCTGCGCGAGAATCTCGATACCGCGTGCACTCGCCTGATTGATCGCCGGGCCTGAGCCATACGTGCGATACTCATCGTACTGCTTCACAAAGGTCTCAACCTTGACCAGCGAGCCCTCACTATTGCGCTCTACTCCGAGCACCAAGTGACGCGCGAGGCGCGGAAGCCCCGACGGCGTTCCCGCGTCGGGAATGGCAGTATCGCCGCGCCACCGGCCCTGATGAAACAGGCCTCCGCTGAATCGCGTCGTCCAATTCCCTGTCTGAACGGAGAATGCGACACGCGGATCTACTGTCAATTCGCTTTCGCCGGCTAGCCTGTCCGTTCGGATACCAGTCGTAACCGACAGCCGGCCAAACGATCTCTCACCTTCGACGTAACTGCCTGCATTGGTCGTGTTCTCGCGACCACTTAGCCGCTCAAAAGGTGCATCGGGGGCAACACTTTCAGCAGTCGGTACGCTGCCAGCGTCTTCCCTGTAGTGTTTACCATGCTCGACACCTGCGCGCACGAGCATCCCCGACGACGGCTCCCACTCTGCGTCAACTCTAAGCGCTCCATTTCTTTCATCGCGCTCGCGTGACAGCACACCGAAGTTCCAGTCGCTCGTCCGATTGCTCGCGGTGAGGTTAGCGCGCACAACGAGTGGTACGCTTTCCGATATCCACCTGGATCGGAGCACGACCGCCTGTTTGTCCCCACGCGAGTCAAAGCTTCCCCGCCATCCCGCCGCCGACATGTTGCGACGCGACTCGTCGCTCTCCGCGATGACGGTCGCACTGACTTCCGTCAGTGGAGTCGGGTTCATCACTATCGAGCCGACTATCTCAGCCGAGCGGGGCGCTCCAGTGAATTCCCCTGTGCGGCCGTGGGTGCGAAGGAGAGCTCCCGTGTGCGAGAGTCGAGCGCTAAGCCATCCTCCGGCATTTGAAGCAAGCGGCGAGCGAATCGTTCCGCTTGCCTGGACGAGACTCAACCCGAATCGTTTCTGCTGCTCCCGCGGCCGACCATCAGTCTCGATCTCGAGGACGCCCGAGAGAGAGTTGCCATGCTTCACCGAGAAGCCACCGCTCGAATAGCGCACAGACCTGACCACGAACGGTTCGAGCGCGCCGAACATGCTCCCGCTCAAACCTTCGAACCGCCCGAGCGAAACGAGTCGGCCTCCGTTGACGACGAGAGCTGTCTCGCTTGCGTCGCCACCACGCGTGTACACATCGCCACCTTCGTTCACGCGCGTCGCCCCAGGCTGCATCTGCACTGCCTGAAACACATCGGCTGCACCGCCCGCGGTGAGAAGAACCTCGGAGCGCGACACTGATTTCATCGACGGCGAGGCAACTCGGGGTGCTGCTGACGCAGTGATTTCGACAGCACTGAGTGTGGGTGTAGCCGCACTTTGTGGCGCCGACGGAGAAGGTAGCGCGGCCAGTGGTGAGCTCGACGCACCGTCGTTCAGCTTTTGTAGCTCTGTATCATTTGGAAAAAGCGTCAGCCCTCGCGACCATAGGACCCTCGCGCTGTCTACTTGGCCCTCCCGACTTAACTGACGGCCACGCGAAACGAACACGCGGGCGAACAGCGGGTTGTCGTTCCTGTCGCCCTGCATCCTCAACAGGATGTCGTACTCCTGCGCCGCCCGCTTCCTCCGTCCGAGGAAGGGCGGCGATTGATCCGAGATGTTGGCCAATACGAATCGCGCCAGCCAATGATCGGGCTGCAGCTCGATAGCCTGATCGAGTAGCTCCAGGGCTTCTGCGCTCAGCTCCCCCTTCTGCATCATCTCCGCCGACGGAAGGATGCATTGAGAAAGCAGCTGGGCAAGGCCCACGCGGGACTCCACGTCACGGGGGTTGCGGGTCACGCGACTCCGAAAATCTGCTTCTGCAGCTCGCGCTTCCGCAGCGGCTTCTGCGAGTTTCCCGGATCCGGCCAGTGAGATGCACGATGAGATGGCAGCGATTTTGTTGCCGGGTGCCGGTGCAGCTTCCTGTGCGCCAGCGCCGGCAGCTACGACGGCGAGCGATACTGCGGTAATTATGGGAATCTTCATGGTCCAATCTCTTCGAATAAGTATGTGAACAACGTTAACATACCAAGTATACGATGTCAACATTAGATTTGTTTCATGGCCACCACCAGGAAGTCCGCTCGCACATATCATCATGGAGATCTGAAGGCGGCATTGGTCGTAGCCGCCGCCGCCATCGTCCGTACAAGTGGGCTCGACGCTTTAACGCTCAGGGAAGTCGCACGGCGAACGGGCGTGAGCGCTGCCGCTCCATATCGGCATTTTGCAGATCGCCGCGCACTCGTTGCTGCTGTAGCTGAGCGTGGGTTCGTGAGGCTGGGGGAGGCGTTGACCGCGGCGATGAAGTCAGGGGGGGGCCGCGGGGGCTTCAAGCAGGTTGCGCTGGCCTATGTCCACTTCGGTCTCGCAAATCCCGCAGAGTATCGCGTCATGTTCGGCCCGGAGATGGCCGATACCAGAGACTTTCCATCACTTCGCGAAACAGGCCGCGGCGTCCTCGGCGGAGTTGCCGAAACAGTGTCGCACCTTCAGAAGGCGGGGGTCATCGGGCCCGGCGACCCGCATCTGATGTCAGTTGCTCTCTGGTCGACGCTTCATGGACTCGTACTGCTCGTGCTCGATGGGCAGACGGAAGGCGTCGAGGATTCAGCCGCGCTCGTCGAGGAAGCCACTCGCATCGTCATGTTTGGAATGGCCCCGCGATAACATTGCACTCATCTCCCCGTGCTGCTCCAGAGCTTGCGACCGAGGTGAATAATGCCGCCGATGCCCAAACCGACAACGATTGTGGCTGCTGCCGTCACCGGCATTAACACTCTGCCCCAAGTGCACGCTTCGGATCGTGGAAATCCGTCCTCCTGTGATCGCGTACCTGGTTGGCCTGATCTTCGTGGCCGCCGCAGTATCGTATACAGCCAAAGTCCTGGGGAATTCGCGCCTCAATCAGACTGCAGCCACTATGAAGTCAGTCCCAAAGCGTGCCCCGAGTGCTGATAAGCCAGGTCATTGAGCCATTTCTATATAAAACGGCTGAAAAAGAGGCGCCGGTCGGAATCGAACCGACGAATAGCAGATTTGCAGTCTGCCGCCTTACCACTTGGCCACGGCGCCGAGAGCGCAAGTTATCCCCCCCACCCTGCCAGCTACAAGCGCACCTTTTGCAATTGGCTCCGGCATGGCCCCTCATCGATCAGGACCTGACCAGTGTCGCCGCAAATTCCTCAAGTCCTTTCCTGAGGGTTTCCGGGATGAGACCTACATCGACTGGGAGCGCGGTTACAAGTGGGAAGCCCATGAGCGCTGGCAAGATCAGCTCGCCCAACCCGAGTTGCGCATGCTCATCCGCAATGAAGACTTTGGCGAGGTAGCCAAACGAGCGACAAGTATAGAATCGCGGACGAACCTGCTCTTCTCATTCGAGAAAATGGCGATACGCGACGCGGTCAAACCGCACGCGGGCGCCAAAGCATTCGCCGAGGGTCTCTACGACTTCCTCCATGGGAAAGGAGATCTCGAGGCCAGATTCGACCGATGGGTCGAAGTCGTTGCGGCCCTGCCTAGAAAACAGACCCGGGTGCTCACGTGGCCGGTTACGACGGTATTCGGGTTCATCGCTCAGCCCGAGACCCACATTTTCCTCAAGCCGATGGTTACGAAGCGCGCTGCTGAAAAGTATGGATACGACTTCACATACAGGTCGCGACCAGGTTGGGACATCTACAGGAGTCTGCTCGATTTCGCAGCCACTGTACGCCGTGATGTCAAAGATCTGAGTCCGCGCGACATGATCGACATTCAGGGGTTCATCTGGGTTCAGGGGTCTGACGAGTATTAGATTCGTCCATGCCAGATGCGCTCCGCGTTACGAGGGCCACCGAAGCTGATCTCCCCATCATCCTGCGCTTCGTGCAGGATCTCGCCGACTACGAGCGGATTCGCGACCACTGCGTCGCGACTGAAGAAAAACTGCGACGCTCACTATTTGGCGAGCAACCACACGCCGAAGTTCTGATCGCGCGACTCGGTGATGAGCCGGCCGGGTTTGCTGTGTACTTCAACAGCTATTCCACGTTTCTGGCGCAGCGCGGACTTTACCTCGAAGACCTCTTCGTCACTCCTGAAGCGCGAGGCAAAGGCATCGGCTACGCGCTTCTGACTGAGCTCGCTCGCATCACTGTCGATCGCGGTTACCAGCGACTGGAGTGGACAGTGCTCGATTGGAACGAGCTTGCGATCGACTTCTACAAGCGTATTGGCGCGATACCGAAGAATGAGTGGACTACGTTCCGGTTGTCGGGGGAGGCACTCGAAGCAATGGCAGCGAAATAGCCCGAGCCTCGCGTCTCAGCGGTAGAATTACCGGATGAGCGAACCCGAAGATTCAGAAAGGCCGCGGCGACAGTACGGATTTAGCGCATTCAAGGGCCGCAGGCTCGCGCCACTCGTGGGACCCTGGGTAAGCTCGGCCATCTTCGCCGCGCTCGTCTATTATGCCGAGCGCACCATGCCGGCCCTGCATGACGTCGCGGGCCTGGTCTATTGGCTTCTTCTTGCCATTGTTGCCATCGCAACAATGCGATGGCTTCGCGTTAGAGGAGGCGACAGGCGGGAAACCGATCGCCGACAATCACGATGACACACGCAGGTGAAACGCTGAGCCGTCCCATAGGCTGAACGGTCGCGTCCCACATACCATCACAACGAACCCGTGTTCGCGGGCGAGACGCCGCACATCGGCAGCATCGGCCATATCGTCGCCACTATATGAGTAGTTGAGAATCACCAGGTCGCCATCCGGCCGCAGTACGCGTCTCACCTCGCGGAAATAGGCAGCGACCAGCTCGGCGCCAGACTGGTTCAGGTATGGAAACGTGTCGACGGCAATTGCAGCATCAATCGAAGCATCGGTGTACTGGCTGAGATCACGGCCACTCCCTTTCGTGAGCGTGACGTTCCCAAGCAACGCACATCGCCGGCCCGCAACGTCGATCATCTTCGATGAAACATCGGTGCCATGGACTTGCTGAACTCGAGGCGCAAGCTCCGATGTTATCCGTCCAATGCCGCAACCGATGTCCAGAATCACTTGCTTTGGTGAGATGATATTCCACAGCTCCAACTGTGTGATGATCTCCTGCGTCGCCCGGTCGAGCAGTTCTACGTTGCCGAGCGAATAGAGCGCAACGCTCGCTTCCTCAGACTGCTGCACCGACCAGTCGAACAGTTTCTCACAGAATGCGATTCCTTCCTCTACAGACCTGGCTGGCTCCGGCGAGTCGACATTGGCGCGCAGCATCTGGGCGATGCGCTCACAGCCTGGCTCGTTCTCGACCAGAAGCTGCGTGAGCTCATCGACGCGGTCGCGCAGCAGGCTGTCGGTCGCGCGCGACAGCGTAGCAGCGCGACTCGTCACTGTATCAACTATTGCCCGCACGCTCGCAGCATCTTCGGTCTCGATCAGGAGCTGCATCAATGCAACGGCAGGTGATGATACACCGGAAAGGCACCGCCTCAGAGTCTCCTGGTGCGCTGACGTTCCAACCCCGGCGACAAGCCGGTTAATCGGGGCAGTTTCATCATGCGCTGGACTAGTCATTGAGCCAGCCGAGACGCCGAAGCTCCGCGCAATCGTCATTGAATCGCGCGCCGATATCATTTCGATAGCGCATGTTGGGAATCACAACCTTCCGTATCCGCTCATATGATTCCCGCGTCGATGATTCCACGGTATCACCCACACCCGTTACTACCATTATGTAGCCGATCATCCCTGCGGTCACGAGCTGTCCATTCACCATCGTCACCTCACCGTAGTGCAGGCTGTCTCGTTCCTCGTCGGTGAGCGGTTCCTGCAGGCATATCGGAATGCCTTTTCCCAGCTCTGCATATCCGTCCCGATAAGGAAACGGGGGAACGGTCAGGACAACGCCCGTCGCAATTCCGTCTTTCGTTTTGATGGTGTCGCGGTTTCGATACGCCATTGCCGAAAAAATCGTGTCCCATCCCTCATCATGCAGCGCGGAAAGAATCGGAAAACCGGGATACCCGAATCGCGAGGTGAACTCCAGTGGCCACACTCCCTCATCGTTCACGATCGTGTTGAGATTGATGTAGCCACAGTATCCCGAGTCAGCGAGCAGGGGCGCGATCCGCGCGAGAGTTGCATCGAACAAACGCTCACCGCTCCGGTATGTGACGATCGTTCCCATCTCCCCCGTCATCTCGCCAATGTCACCCGGGAAAAACCGCTTGTGCTCCCAATCCAGATTTGGCGGGCCGAGAAACTTTCTCCCATTGAAGAACGCGCCAACTCCTACTTCAACGCCTGACACGTAGTCCATCAACACAATGCGTGGAATTTCATCAAGCGTCCACGATCGTTTCATGGCGGTGAGAAGAGCTACTACGTCCGCTCCATCCTGCGTTTGCCCTGCATAAGTACTCGTGGACGGCCAGTTGGACCCATCGAGCTTCATCACGTACCGGCGTGGATGACTCCCGGCAAACTCAATAGCCGCGTCGAAGTCCCGAAGTGAGCGCGTTGGGGCCGTTGCCAGGCCAATGTCACTCAGAACCTGTTGGCCATACGCGCGATCCGTCTCGAGCCGATCGCCCAGCGCGCTTCCGCCGATCACATTGAAACCACTACGCCGGAGCTCATCCTGATCTTCACCGGCCGTTGCCGTCTCGAAGAGGATGAAACCTTCGTCGTCGTTACCCCTCACCCAGTCGAGCTCGGCTCGCCAGTCGTCGGTAAACTCGAGCATTCCTTCCATCACACCTGCGGAATCCGGGTCTTCCATGTACACCCGGACCTCGTGTCCCGCCTTAGCGAGCCGCAGGTACATGTCGCCGAGGTCGTTCGTTTCTCCGACTCCAAGAAATCTCACGCCGCCGGTTGCCCGCCAATTTCTCCGTGAAGAGATGCGCGGAGTCGCACTTCGTCCCATCTGTCCAGAATCCACGTGCGCACCGGAATCGGTGCTTCCGGGTTCTCCAGTGCGCTCAGTCCATCGTCCGCAAAGGCTTCGCAGATTCGCGCGACCGCGCTCTCTGTTCGCGAGTCGATGTCATCCTGCAGCGAGAAATCTCCGGCCATGAGGAGATATCCGAAGCGCGCTGCTCCGTCTGGAGCCAGCGCTTGTCGCGTTGAAGATTCTTCATTCAGCCACGCATGCGGAAGCGTGCGAAGATAGGAATGAACTGATCCCGAATATTCCCCGTCTGCGATAGCAACAATGAACAGCGAGTTGAGCGAGTAGCCAGCATGAGCAGCTTGCCTGATCACCGCGGCGGGATCGGAAAGGCTGCACCACGATAGTGCCATGGCGCGCGGCTGAACCTTGGCGGCAAGAGCGATTGTCTCCATGAGATGCGCAGTCCCATCGTGACCAGAGCCCGCCTCTCTCTCCAGTGGCAGACCCTTCGGCTCAGGAATGTACGGTGGATTGCAGATCAACAAATGCGGCTTGTAGGCAGCGAGGCTCTGCTTCGTTGACTCTGACCACATGTCCGCGCACAAGAAGCTCGAGCGCGACAAGAGTCCGAGAATGTTCGCGTTCCCGTTCGCCGTCTTTACTGCCCCTTCGTCAATGTCGAGCCCAAGCAGGCGGCTGTCGTTCTCGAGCCTCAGCAGATGAAGTCCCACTAGACCGCTGCCCGTAGTCAGCTCGACGATCCGGAGCGGATCGATCTTTCTCCCGTCGAATCGGTGAGCGGTTCGCGCATGAGACAGGGCAGCCTCAGCGGCGATTGCGCACAGTAGAGTGTCTTCGGGCGAAAAAAATGATGTGAACCTGAACGGCGGGACGAACGCGCGCATTCGTCCGGCTTCGTCGAGGAGCGAAGGAAGCCGGTCGTGGCTGGTCAAAGGACGTCCGAATCTGTACGGCATCGTGTACCGCGGTTCCCCGCTTGGAAGGCTCACCTTTTGCATTTTGCTGCGGTGACGAGGAGTTGGAATGCAAACGGCGCACCGCGAAATGACGAACGAACCAGGCATGTTGAAAACGATCGAGCTCCCGGCAATCGGCCTGCTCCCTGGACCACGCGCGACCAATGGCAGGGAAAATCTGGCGAAACAACTTCGCGCCTTGCTCGCTGAGCCGGATCTCGACGGCATTCTCGAAGAGGAGCGCGGTCTCGAGGAGGAGATCATCCACGAAGCGCGCACGCTTGTCCGTCGCGCGTATCCCGGAGAAGCCACTTTCATTCTGCCGGCTGATGTTCAGGTCGACGACGAAGCACGCGCTGAAGTGCACCGTGCCTTGCTCGCACTCTATCAGCCCCACGTTCAGCTGCCGATCGCCTCATCTCTCGTCAATCAGTTCAACCCGTTCTCGGTGATGCTGTTGCGCGAGCTGGAGCGTCCATGGGAGCGTGATATGCTTCGCCGCGCGCATGCATCGCACGATCTATCCCCGGAAGTCCTGCCCAGCGATCCAGCCGCCTTTGCCGAGTGGTATCGCAACACGGCGTTTTCACATCCGCTGTACGAGCACGAGCTCTACTCCTTTCTAGCGAGTGACGCGACGCGCGAGCAGCTCGAGTGGTTCTTCACCATGGAATGCGCTGGAGAAGCCGCATTCGATGACCTCGTTGCAATGGCCCAAGTCGGGACGCGCGGCGATGTGAAGATGGAGATGGCGTCGAACTACTGGGATGAGATGGGAAAAGGCGTAACGCACGCCGTTCACACCCATCTCTTCCACAAGCTGATCGAAGATCTCAACCTCGAAGCGCCCGCAGCAGATGATCTGCCATGGCAGGTTTTAGCCGGGGTGAACGTCATGCTCTGGAGCTGCATTCCACGTCGAAACGCATTTCGTGCTCAGGGCACGCTTGGCGCAGTGGAGTTGCTTGCTCCGCAGCGATGCACACGTGTCGTGCATGGTGCCAAGCGCGTTGGTATCGATAAGAAATCAGTCGTGTACTACGGCGCGCATGCAATCATCGACATCGGGCACGCCGAAGGCTGGCTCAAGCATGTGATAGAGCCGCAGGTCGCCGCGCACCCGGAAGCGCGAATTGGAATTGCCGAAGGTCTCGTAATTCGCGCTGATGCAAGTCAGGATTATTTCGACTACTGCCTGGCCCGGGGGAGAAGGATCTAAGCAGCGCCACCTGCAACTACAGGGCCGGTTGGCGAGGTCACTCCGCGTTCCGGTTCTTCGGTCACTGTGATCGCCCTGAGCACCGCGCGCTGAAGATCGTGCTTTACGTGCATCACAGCATTGCCGTTGGTGTCGGGCCTGAAAGAACCGGCTGGGATATGCGTGTTGTCGGTGACCAGCCAAACCTGATACATCATTCCTTCTCCTGGCTGCCTCAAGCCGTACGTCAACATCACCCAGTCGTTTGAGCTTCGATTCCACATGACCCGGCCGAGCGGCCGCTGCGCCGTTCGATTGGTCAGTGGCAATACTACGACATCGGGGCCCGAGATCGCGGCGACGATTGCCTCCTTCCTCCGCAGCGTTGCCTCGAGACTGTCGGCTACCGGTGCGAGCGTATCGGTCGCAGCAAGCCAGCCGGCAACCTCTCTCTTGTCCGCGGAAACACGGACCAGCTGCACGGCGGTTGCGATGAGCGCTACGGTTGCTGCGATCGCGTACCAGTTGAGAGCCTTTGATGGAACGTTGGTCTGCGCAGCCACCGCGTCCGCTGTGTGAGCGGGAGTAAAACGTTTCACCTCACCGGTTACAGCCCGCTGAGCTGAAGGGGTGGCCTTGTGACCGAGTCCGGTCAGGCTGGCTACTCCACGTGTCAGGTCAGGACGGCCAATGCCCGGCGCTGAACGAGTCTCACGCTCGGCGCGCGCGCGCATGACGAGACGCGAGCGGATCCCTGCGCTCCGGCCACGGTTTAGTCTCGATATCTCGACGAGGTGACCGAGTGTGGCAACGGTTTCCTCCATCGCGGCAAGCTCAGGTCCACATTCGGGGCATGCCGATGCGTGAGCGCGGACGGCGTCGCGCACATCAGGCGCGGCGGAATCGAGCGCAACTGCCTCGAGCTCCGCCGATGCTTCGTCATGGCCAAGGCGGCTCATGGCCGCTGTGTCGATAGCGGCTCCCGCAACTTCTGCATCGCAAGTCGAACTCTGGTCCTGACAGTCTCCATTGGCAATCCAGTCACTTCGGCAATTTCCGCCTGACCGATTCCATCGAAGTAACCCATCTCCAGCAAATCACGCTGCTCGGCAGGAAGTCCTCGCAGCGATGACCTCACGCGTTCGTAACGCTCTGCCAGGTCTGTGTCGTGAGCGTTGGCCGCGGATGGCGTGTCCACGAACGTTGTACCGCGTGAACGTGGGTGATCGCGATGCCGCTTGCGTGCGCGTAACCGGTCGAGCGCGTTTCTCCGGCCTATGGTAAGGAGCCAAGTCGAGACTGCACCCCTCGACGGCTCATAGGAGCCCGCATGCCGCCACGCTTGCCAGAATGTTTCCTCGACTATGTCTTCAGCTTCGTCGGGATCCCGCACCAGGTTCAGGACTAGTGAATAGAGTGCGTGACTCCACTGGTCATAAAGCGCGCCCAGCGCGGCTTCATCGGCGTCGCCGATGCGGCGAAGAAGCTCGACATCGTCGGCATTCGACCTCGCTTCTGAATACGAGAGATCCCTGTCGGGTGGAATCATCCTTACGGCTGGGGGAGATCAAGGAACAAATCCTTCCGGGTGCCTCTGCTGGCAACCGAAAGGATTTGTTGTTCCGAGCCACCTTTATCAATAGCGAAGCCGTGAAGCTTCTGTAACAAAACCTCCGCCGCTTAGTACTTCGCGAGGTAGTTATCCAGCTCCCACTGGGAAACCTGCGTGATGTACTCTTCCCACTCCTGTCGTTTTGCGGTCAGGAAGTTATTGGTGATGTGTTCTCCAAGCGCTTCCTTGATCACAGTATCCTTCTCGAGCTCGTTGCACGCTTCCTCGAGATTGTGCGGCAGGTCGTCGATCTTCAGGCGGCGCTTCTCGCGATGCGACATCTCCCAGATGTTGGTGTTGACCGGCTCGCGCGCATCAGCCTTGGTCGTGATGCCATCGAGGCCAGCTGCAAGCTGGACTGCCAGAGCCAGGTATGGGTTAGCTGCCGGATCAGGAATTCTTAGCTCACAGCGGGTGCCGAGCCCTCGGCGATCCGGGATGCGGATCATTGGTGTGCGATTACGCATCGACCACGCAACGTTCACTGGCGCTTCGTATCCCGGCACCAGTCGCTTGTATGAGTTGACGAGCGGGTTTGTAATCGCGCAGAATCCGCGCGCGTGATTGAGAAGTCCGCCGATGTAATGCAGCGCCGTCTGCGACAGCTCCCACTGCGCCTTCGGATCCCAGAAGGCGTTTTCTTTTCCGCGGAAGAGCGACTGGTGTGTGTGCATTCCACTTCCGTTCTGTCCGAATACCGGCTTCGGCATGAACGAAGCGATGAGCCCGAACTGCTGGGCCACGTGACGAACGATGAATCTGAAAGTCGCGATGTTGTCGGCGGTCTTCAGTGCGTCTGCATAGCGGAAATCGATTTCGTGCTGGCCGTGCGCCACTTCGTGGTGAGCGGCCTCGACCTCGAAGCCCATCTGCTCCAGAACATCGACGATGGCCCGGCGTGCGTCTTCGCCAAGATCTACCGGCGCGAGATCGAAGTACGCTCCTACATCGTGCGTCTTCGTCGTTGCTTCGCCATCCGGGCCTGGCTTGAACATGAAGAATTCCGCTTCCATTCCGGCATTCATCGTCGAATAGCCGAGCTGGCGCGCGTTTTCCAGCTGCCTCTTGAGAACGCGGCGTGGGTCGCCTGTGAACGGTGAGCCGTCGGGTGTGTTGATGTCGCAGATGAGGCGCGCCACACGGCTTTCGGGGTCGCCCCACGGGAATATCTGGAAGGTGTCAAAGTCAGGCTCGAGAAGCATGTCCGACTCCTCGATGCGAACGAAACCTTCGATTGATGAGCCGTCGAACATGATGTCGCCGTCGAGAGCCTTTTCGAATTGCGACCGGGGAATTTCTACGTTCTTGTTGACGCCAAGAATGTCGGTGAACTGAAGGCGGAGGAACCTGACATTTCCTTTCGTAGCGAGGGCAAGGATGTCCTTCTTGCTGGCCCCGGCAGTGTCTGTCTTTGAGACTTTTGGTTTGAGCGGCACGTTACCTCTTTCGGCGGCGATTTTTGGTGGCGGGAGGAGTGTGCGAAGCTACTGTCTCACACTGGGACTGTCAACCAAAGTGTGACGGAGTTGCACGATTGGAAGCTGAAAGCGGCCGGAACTTGGACAGATTCTGCAAAATGTGGCAACGAATCTGCAAAATTTGCAGAAACTGGCACGCGACCCTAATCAGGGATGGCTGCGGCCAGTACTCGTTCATAGGCATCGACCATCGTGGTGACACTGAACTGCTGGAGCACCCGCTCCCGCCCTGCTGCCCCCATCCGCACGCGTAGACCAGGATCGTTCGACAGTCTGAGGATGGCGCTGGCGAGGTCGGGAGGATTCCTGGGTTGCACCAGTATTCCATCGACGCCGTCGCGCACTATCTCGGGCAAACTGCTCGCGTTGCCTGCAATGACGGGCAACCCGGCAAGCATCGACTCCGCAGCGACGAAACCAAAACCTTCCCAGTGTGATGGTACTACAGATATATCGATCGACTTGAGGACTGTTGGCACATCCTTTCTGTAGCCAAGCCAATGGATTCGCGGGGTATCGCCGGCGATTTGTCGCGCCTCAGCTTCGTTTGGTCCCTTGCCGACAATCACCAGATGAGATTTCTCACTCGCCCCCACAACCATAGGCCACGCTCTCATCAGGTCGAGAAGCCCTTTGCGTTTCTCGAGGCGTCCGATGAAGCCGGTGACGATGGCATCCGGTGGCAACCCAAGACCTACGCGCGTCGCAGTATCGATCTCCGAGGGGTCGATGCCGTTGTATATGACCCTGACATTATCGGCGCTTATCCACGGCGCGGACTCTAGCAGGGTTGCCCGTGTTGACTGAGAATTGGCGATGTGAAGCACCGGAAGCGCGCCAAACAGGGCACGGTCATATACCCACCCGGTCAGAGCGCGGTCGTTCGCATGTCTGAGTACAGACGGAATGCCCATTGACCACGCCGCCGGTACGGTCAGCCGCACGTCCTTTTTCATGAGCGCGAGTACAACCTGGCAGCGATGGACGGCAAGCGCGCGCCTGATGCGGAGTATCGTTAAAGGATGAAGATCCATTCCCCCGAGAATGGGCTCAAAGGCTGCTACGGTTCTCATCCGCGCTTCGAGCATGCTTGCTGGCGCGCCAAACACTGTGACATCATGCCCGCGTGCGCTGAGCTCCCGGGCCAGCATCTCGGTAAAAACGTGCACGCCGCCCCATTTCACTGACGCATTGCTGAGGACTACCTTCACCCGCGCTCCTTCATATCAGGATTCAATCGGCTCTCACAGGGACAATTTCACCTTGATTGCATGCACGTGAGTAGCGCCATCACAATCGACTAGTTTGTAGGCCATGCCCGATCCATCGAAACCGGAAACCATCTGCCCTGCCTGTTCTACGGCGGGTACGGGTCGCTTCTGCGCCGGCTGCGGCGCATCTCTCAGCTCTGCCGATTGTGCGAGCTGCGGCAAGACCGTCTCTGCGGGGTCAAAATTTTGTGCGGCCTGCGGTCATGCAGTCGGGAATGCCACCAGACCGGCGACACAGAAAGCGACAGCGGGATCCACGGGCGGCCTTTCTTCACTGACGTGGGCCGTTATGGGAGTTGCGGTGATCGCATTGATCGCCGTTGCGGCTTACAACAGCGCGCGCAACAATCCGGCGACGGCGGTTGCTGGGCAGCAGATGCCACTCGATGGACGAGTTGACGGCGTTGCTCCGGGCGCCGTGATCCGCGGACCCGATATCTCCGGGCTGTCGGCCCAGGAGCAGGCCGACCGCCTGTTCAACCGGATCATGCTCCTCGCCAACGAGGGCAAGACAGACAGCGTCATGTTCTTTGCACCGATGGCACTGAGCGCGTACCAGATGCTGAGCCCGCTCAACGCAGACCAGCGTTATGATATGGGTCGAATAGCCGAAGTCGCCGGAGTTCTTCCGATGGCGAAAGCTCAGTCGGACAGCATTCTCGCGCTGAACCCGACACACCTTCTTGGTCTGGTGCTTGGCGCGAGGGTCGCATCGCTGGAGAAGGATGCAGCGGCGCTCAAGTTGCTCGAGAATCGCATCATTTCAGCACATGCAGCAGAAACGGCAAAGCGTTTGCCTGAGTATGACCGACACTCAGCCGACATCACGAGCGCGCTTGCAGACGCCCGGCGCTCAGCTGGCGGAACACGGTAAAGCCATCGGGCTTGACTCGCGCGACACAACCTAGTATTCGCAGGTAACTCAGCGTCCGCATCAATGGTATATGGGGGAGGGCACGCGAAGTGCACCGTGCCCCGCCAAACGACGGCGCTGCACAACAGAAACGCTGTAATAGCGAGGGGGATTGGGTATGCCAGGCCGGGATGAGACAAAAGAGACGTACAGATTCGCAGATGACGACGACTCCGATGATCTCGGCGGCGGGGGGTTCGGCCGTGGAAAACGGTCGTACGACGACGACGAGGACGAAGAAAACGGTGGCTGGGCGATAAACGAAGATCACAGCGACCGGCTCTGGGACAGTGCTGACGACATGGATGATGACGACGACGAAGAGACCGCTACCACGGACTCTGACGACGCCGAGGAAGAGGAAGAGGAAGAGGATATTTTCGGTGGTGGGGCTCCGCGCGGCCGCCGTGGCCGTCCTAAGGGATCTACCAATGCGAACCGCGAGAAGGCGTTGATCGCCAGCACCTCGCCGCGAGTTCCCGCAGCCGAAACCCCGGACGATGACGCGCTTCTCTTCGACGCCGACGACGACTCGATCGACGATGAAGAGCCAAGCGGTCCGCCGACCGGGAAAAAGGGCGCGTCGAAGAAATCGAGCGAGGAGAAACCGGCTGCCAAGGCAGCAAAGTCCGGAGGAGACAAGCCGGCTTCGAAAAGCGCCGCCAAGAAGGCTCCAGCCAAGGCGCCCGCTAAGAAGTCTTCACCGGCTGCGAAGAAGTCGCCGGCAAAAAAGCCGTCCGCTGGAAAGAGCGCCCCAAAGAAGTCGTCGAAGCCGGCAGCAAAAAAGTCAGCTGCAAAGAAGCCGGCCGCAAATAAGAGCGCTTCAAAAGGCAAGAGCTCGTCAGGCAATCGTGGTGCGAAAAAAAGCAGTGGTGCCAAAAAGGGTGCTTCGAAGAGCGCTCGCAGGCGCTAGACCGCAAGGTCGATTGCGATGATGGAAAAAGACACCCGCTGGAGAAAAATCCTTCTCTCCGGCGGCGCTCTCGTGGGCGCCGCTGCCGCCTACAATGCCTTCGCCCGTAAGGACGTAGACAAACTCAGCAACCTCATCGGCGGCGAGGAAGGCGGTTTTGAGTGGAGAGGCCGACGCATCGCGTTTACGCGGCGCGGCAGCGGGCCGCCAATCCTGCTCGTGCACGGAATTCATGCAGCAGCGTGGTCGTACGAGTGGCACGACAACGTTGACTACCTGGCAAAGAGCAACACCGTCTACACGATCGACCTGCTCGGCTTCGGAAGATCAGACCGCCCTGCTATTCGCTACTCCGCTCGTCTCTACATATCACTGATTTCGGATTTTGCTCATCAGGTTATTGGTGAGCCCTGCGTTCTCGTTGCGACTTCACTCGCCGGCGCCTACGCAATTGTGCTCGGTGCCCGCGATCCGGAGCGGTTCCCTGCCCTCGCGCTGATTGCTCCAACGGGACTTGTGAGACTCAACAAAACGGCCGGCATGACCAACGAAGCAGGCCGGCTTGCGGTTGAAGCCCCCGTGCTCGGCACGGCGATGTTCAATGCCCTCGTGTCAAAGCGAAGCCTCCGCTACTATCTCGAAAAGACTTACTCCGACAACACAATCGTCACCGACGAGCTGATCGACATCTACTATTGGGCGTCCCATCAGCAGGGCGCGCGACATGCGCCAGCTGCTTTCCTGTCCGGACAGTTGAACATCGACGTTCGCCATGCGTTACGGCGTCTCACACAACCGGCGCTGGTGGTCTGGGGAGAAGAAGGATCGGCTGCACCGATCGAAGAATACAGGGGCTTTCGCGCAATAAAGCCCGACCTTGAGCTGGCTGTCATGACACCTGCCGGCGATCTGCCGCATGACGAGCGGCCCGATGACTTTAATGTTATCCTATCATCATGGCTGAATCGCCTGTCGCTCTCCTCCGCGCACACTCCCGTCACGCTCCCTGGAATGCCCGAGGTCTCGCCGCCCACGTCACTGCCCTAGTCGATGCTGCAGGGATGCGTCCAACAAACGCATCAGCGCGAGCGGCACCGTCTGCACGATCGGTCAGGTTCTACGTGGCAAACGGACTCATGGATCGCCCCGATGGTACCGGTACTGCCGCTACCTACAATTACCGGCACCTGCTTCAGCTCCTGGCGATCAAGATCAGGCAGCGCGAAGGCCAGGGCCTGGAGAAGATCAAGGTAGAGATGAAGGACATGACCGGCGATGCGCTCGAGCGCCGCATCGCTACGTCACTCGCACCAGCGCTACTCTCCGGCTCCGATACAACTGCAACTCGCGAAGACGGCAACACCTATAGCTGGAAACGTGCACCCGTTGCTGACGGCATCGAGCTTCATATTCGCGAGGATAGTCCGGCTGCACGCGAGGAAGCAGTCATCGCGATGCGCGAAGCAGTGCGCGCAGCACTTGGTAGATCAGATATCAGGTAACATCAGATAGCGCGCATTTTTTTCGCCGCGTAGATGCGCGGCAAGGGTTTCCTTCGCTTTCTGGACGTCGTCACGCTCGAGCCATTCAGCCGACACCAGTCGCTTCCCCCGCCCCTCGACTGACAGCGCAACCCGCCCCCCGATAGTCACGATCAACGCTCCCGCCCCGCGAGGCCTCGAGAGCGGATCACGATCGGCGAGATCCATCGGGAGGTTGTAGACATTCGCGGGATCGCTCGCCGCCATTACCACATATGGCTTCTCCGCCCCCGGCTCAGCGGCAATCGCCCGCAGCATTTCAACAGCGGACGCTGTCGCAAACTGAGCCCCGCTCAGACCCTTTACGAAGTAGCCACGCCTTACCTCCCCGCGAAACTCGAGTCGCTTGAGTTCCCGATAGATCGAGCGCCAAGGAGTAAGTGTCCGCTCTCGTCTCCACATTTCACGCGACACAATGCCGTATCTATCGAGCCAGTATCGCGCGATTTTGGCGGCTTTCTCTTCTTCCGGCTGTTGTTTGCCAAGTATGCCGAGCCGCTGCACGGGCGACCACCGGCCGCCCCAGTTCGACGGAACCGCCCCCGCATGATCAGGCCGACGCCATTTTGGAAGCCGCTTCACGTTCGGCCTCCGCTGCACCACGTACCGATTCGAGGAAGGTGTGTAATCCGCGGGAAGCCAACGGGTAGGATCATTCTTCTCCCGGGGTACCAGCGCTCGCCACCGAACGACCTCGCGCATCGCCTCAGCGGTATCGTTGGTAATGAGCCCCGCCGCGACGAGCTCTCGCAACGACTCTTTCACCGCCAGCCGCGTAAAGCCGGTCACCGCTTCGATGTCCGAGGTAAACGGCGCTCCCTCGTGCTCGATCACTTTCAACGCCGCGAGCGCATCCTCGGTGAGTTTTTCTGTCACCGCTCTGCCAGCATCGTCATCGATCCACAGCGCACCCGTGCCCCGCTGAAAAAATCTCAGGCGCGTAAGGAGGGTCGATTCGCTTTTCGCATCCTTGTTGGATTCACCCACCCATACCGCTTCTCCCGTAGAAAGCAGTGGAGACAGCCATGTGGGGTCATAGTCAGCGACACGTGCACGGAGATAATCCCGCTCCCATGCTTTGGGCGGCCTGGCAATTCCGTACAATTGCCTGATCGCGGTAGCTACACCCTCTGAGCCGCTCAGCACGCGGCCCCCCAGGTGCTGCCATCGCTGAACCAGCTCGGCGAAAACAGGAAGTTCCACCGCCTCGATTTGCCGCCTTAGTTTCGCAAGCGCGCGCCGTCGGCCCACCTCGGCAATCCGCCGTGAACACCACTCGGGATCCACAATCTCGGGACGGAATTTTCCGCGAATCAGTTTGCCCGTTCGCTGCCATTCCGTGAGGCGCGATTCGATCCACGTTTCATCGATGCCGTAACGGTCGCGGATCTCCGATACACTTACCGGGCCGCTCAGTGCGACGAACCGCGCGAGAATCTCACGTCTTGCAGCCGACTTCGTCATCACGGCTTGCCGCAGAACTTCGGGGATGACTTCATCCGCGGAAAGCTCTACCTGATTGTCAGCGAAGCCGGCACCGCTTCCCCCGGTTGCAGGTACCATCACCCGCGACACTGCATCGCCAAACGCCGCCACGTATCGCGAATACGACTCGGCAAGTATGAATCGCCACTCGAGGCCTTCACCAACCTGGATGAGCACTGCACGCCTGCTCGATATCAACTCATTGTACGGATCGCCGCGAAGGCCTTCATCCTCAGGCGCAATGCGGGCAGCAAGTTCATCAGGTGTGAGATCGCCTGCACGATCCAGCAGGTGGGCGAGCTCATCGACACTCCTCGCGCGACGCCCCGCCGCATAACCGCCACGCTCGGCAACAATCTGTCTGATCGCGTCGAGCGTGAGATCATCCCCCGCTTCTTCACCCATTACTTCGCCGAGCAGTGATCGGTCCAGTGATAGCAGCGCTGCACGCTGTTCGGCTCGCGGAGTATCGTCCCCGTACAACCAATCCATCACAAAGCCGAACTGCAGACTCGCGGCAAATGGTGATGGCGTAGAGGTCTGAACCACGTGAATACCGATGGAGCCGCTTTCGACCTGATCGAGCACCTGGCGGAGCCCGCTCATGTCGAACGCATCCTGAAGGACGTCCCGATAGGTCTCGACGAGAATCGGGAAACTCGGAAACTCCCTGACCGTTTGGAGCAGGTCCAGGGATTTCAGTCGCTGCAGCCAGAGCGGCATGCGGCGTCGCGGGTTTCCTCGCGGAAGAAGAAGCGCGCGTGCTGCATTCATGCGGAAGCGTGCGCCGAAAAGTGATGTAGATCCAACCTCTTCCATCACCAATTGTTCTGCTTCCGTCGCAGACAGCCCCAGCAGGCTCGACACGAAGGACTGTCCGGCGTTTCCACTCAGGCTCTCACCCAGCGACGGAAGACGGAGCATGATACCGTCGTCAGTGGTCTGCACCTGGACGTCGACACCTCCCAGATTTTCCCGC
This sequence comes from Gemmatimonadaceae bacterium, assembly GCA_031426255.1. GTDB lineage: Bacteria > Gemmatimonadota > Gemmatimonadetes > Gemmatimonadales > Gemmatimonadaceae > UBA4720. Next base: position 20,448 of record JANPKW010000058.1, read on the forward strand.
GCGCGCTGTGCGAGAGCCATTCCCCAGGGTGCTGTCACGCGACCACCGAATGCCGCGTGAATGACGACGCGAACTGACCCGGTCTCATCACGGAAATGTTCGATGACGACGGTCCTGTCATCGGGCACGATGCCGGTCGCGGCTCGTTGGGCCCCGACATATTGCGTCAGTGTGTGCGAGGTCGCTTCGTCGCAGCCGTATTTCGCTGCAAGCACCTCTCCACCCACGCCATCTGCGAGCTCGCGTCTGAGTTCACCCACACGATGACTCAGGTCGAGCGATCGTGCGCCGTACTCCCCGTGCCAGAAGGGCATTCGAGCTGCCATGCCAGGAGCGGGGTTTACGATCACGCGATCGTGCTCGATTGCGGCTATGCGCCAGGTAGTTGAGCCGAGCTGAAACACATCACCCACACGTGATTCGTGAACAAACTCTTCATCGAGCTCACCTAATCGCGTTCGATCTGGAAGATTGACACTGTAGAGACCGCGATCCGGAATCGTGCCACCAGATATCACCGCTGTCATTCGCGCTGCGCGGTCACCAGTGACGCGATCAGTCACCCGATCCCATGTCAGTCGCGCTTCGAGCTCTCCCGCGATATCCGATGGATACTTGCCGGAGAGCATGGACAAAGTCTCGTCGAATGCGCCGCGTGAAAGCCGGTAATAGGGATACGCACGTCTTACGAGATCAAAGAGATCACTCGCGCTCCAGTCATCCACCGACGCAGCCGCGACGATCACCTGCGCGAGCACGTCGAGAGAATTCTGTACGACTTTCGTCGGTTCGACTTCCCCTGCACGCATTGCCGCGACGATGGCTGCTATCTCCATCGCGTCATCGCGGAATGTCGGAACGAGAATTCCCCGACTTGCTACGCCGAGTGTGTGGCCTGCGCGTCCGATCCGCTGGAGTCCGGCTGCAACGCGCTTCGGTGACTGCAGCTGAATCACGAGATCGACAGACCCGATATCGATTCCCAACTCGAGCGAGCTCGTTGTAACCAGTGCTCGAAGCGCGCCGGCTTTCAACCGCTCCTCGAGCATGTGCCGGCGCTCGCGTGAAAGAGAGCCGTGGTAAGGCTGCGAGATCTCTTCTTCCGCGAGAACATTTACACGCGCGGAAATTCTTTCGGCTTGAGCCCGGTTGTTCACGAACACCAGTGTCGTCTTCGATGCTCTGACGTGATCCAGCACAAGCGGGGCGACAGAAGGCCACACACTTCCACCGACATTGCCGAGGTCCGGCACTGGCGACTGTATCGAGATTTCCATCTTCTTGGTGAGACCACAATCCACCACAGTGACCTGTCGGAACTGCGGCTCGCCTGTCGAAGGATGTTCACAACCTCCCAGGTACCGCGCCACTTCGTCGAGCGGTCTCTGGGTCGCTGAAAGCCCGATACGCTGAGGTGACTGGCCGGTCAGCGCTTCCAGGCGTTCGAGCGTCAGCGCGAGATGCGCGCCGCGCTTGCTTCCTGCAATGGCATGGATCTCATCCACGATCACTGCGCGGATCGAGTGGAACATTCCGCGTCCGCGCAGGCTCGTGAGCATGATGTTCAGCGATTCCGGCGTCGTGATGAGAATGTGCGGTGATTTGCGCAGCATTCGCGCGCGTGCTGACGGCGGCGTATCGCCGGTGCGAACCCCGATCCGAATCTCGGGAAACGTTTTGCCCGCGGCTTCGAATCGCCGCTTCAGCTCAGCGAGCGGCGCTTCGAGATTTCGTTGTATGTCGTTGTTGAGCGCCTTGAGCGGCGAGATGTAGAGAAGGTGCACGCCGTTGGGAAGCGGCTCCTTCATCCCCATTGCGATCAGCGCGTTCAGTTCCCACAGGAATGCGGCTAGTGTCTTTCCGGTTCCTGTGGGTGCCAGAATGAGCGTGTGGCTGCCGCTTGCGATCGCCGGCCACCCCATGCGCTGCGGTTCACTCGGTTTGCCGAGTGTTTCCGCGAACCATTTGCGTATGAGTGGGTGAAACCGGCGGTTCATCTCACAGGATGCGGCGCAACTTCTGGGCTCCTGACTCCAACACCTTTTGGTGCCAGGGCCGTTGCCTGAATGTTTCGAGCTTGATCTCTTCCGAATACTTGATGTCTTCGAGGAAGATCTCTTCGAGCTGCTTCCCAAGGCCGGCATCGAGAGCGACGATCTGCGCTTCATTGTTCAGCGCAATTGATCGATTGTCGAAGTTCATCGATCCAATCACGGCGAAGAGTCCGTCCACGGCGATGGTCTTTGCGTGCATCATTGCCGGTTGGTACTCGTAGATCTTCACGCCTCCCTCCAGAAGCTCTTCGTAGAGCGCCCTGCCTGCGTGCAGGGTCGTCTTGACGTCTGTCTCGTCGCTGACAGTGAGGATTCGAACGTCGACACCCCGCTTCGCTGCTTGAATGAGAAGCTTGCAGAAGTCGACGTTAGGGACGAAGTACGAATTCGAGATGTACAGAGTTTTTCTTGCGCCGGCGATGCTGAGAGCAATGAACCGTTCGGCAGGGGTGCTTCCGATCGTCGGGATGCTGTGCATGAGGCCCGCGTTAACGCTTCCTTCAGTCTCGAACGCGACCGGGGGAAAGAAAAGATCGCCGGTCAGAAGCTCACCGGTTGTCTCAGCCCAGCCCGCTGCAAACGCGGCCTGGAGCGCGGCAACCGTCGGCCCCTGGAATCGCACGCTCGTCTCCCGCCACTGCTCCTTGTGTCGCCCATCGCCAAGCCAGTAATCGGCGAGCCCAAACCCGCCGGTGTACCCGACGCGGCCATCGACGACAACCACTCGAACGTGTGAGCGCTGCGTCGCCTTGTGGAGCGTGTACCAGCGCACTTTGCGCAGCCAGGCAATCTCGACTCCGGCGTCCTCGAGTCCTTTCACCCATTCATCGGTCAGGGTTCCGGAACCGAACGCGTCGAACAGCACGAGCACACGGACTCCCGCGCGAGCCCTTTCCGAGAGGTATTTGGCCATCGTATCAGCAACGACGCCGGGCTGGGAATAGTAGAGCTGCACCGTGAGGGTTTTCTGTGCCGACTGGATGTCCTGCCAGAGCCTGGGGTATGTGCCTTCACCGTTGAGAAGAATCTCGATCTTGTTTCCGGGCTCGATATGCGTTCCCGTGAAGAGTTCGATCGACCGCGGGAAAAGGGGGTCGCTGATCCGTGGCGGACCGCCCTTGTCGCCCTCAGCGATGACAGTGCGAACCGTCGCACCACGCGTCATGGAGAGGATGCCCACGAGCATGAACATCACCACGATGAGTATCGCTAACGTGATCAACGTGTATTTCAGGATTCCCATCGACTTTCCTTCCCTTTGGGTGTGCGTTTTCGCGCAGTGGCCGACACCATAAGCAAATGCCGCTCCTTGCCGCGCCATTCCACTTGGGGCAGTTTCACCCCACATGCCCTCGGCAGCCCGCAGACGCTCGGCGAACCGCGCCATACATCTGGACCGGTCGCTGGAAGCGCTTCCCGTCTTCCGGCTCAGCGACTCCGCCGACGAGTCGGCAATAACATACTCTCCCGCGAGTGGTGGACGCTGGCGCGTGTTGCCACTTCCTGGCGACAGAGTACCCGGCACGTTCGACCAGGATGTCTATGTCGAGATCCTCCACCGCTATTCCGAAGCCGGATTTCCTGATGATGGAACCGTCTCGTTCACGCTTCACGCTTTCCTTCGCTCGATAGGGCGGCGAGTCGATGGACGTACGTACGAGCAGCTTCGGTCCGCGCTCAATCGTCTCGAGAGAACCGTTCTGGAATCGAGTGCCGTATATGTCGGCGCGCGGCGCGATGGTCCGCTCGAAAACCGCTTCACGATCCTCAGCTCCGTGGCAATCGAGCGGCGACGCCAGGCAGACAGGGAGCAGTTCACACTCTTCCCGGTTCTGACTGCCTCTGAGCCCGGGGACGCGCATGTGGTTATCTCACCGCTCATTCGCGAAAACATCGCCGCGGGGCACACAGTGATGCTTTCGTCTCAGCTATACCAATCGCTTACCAATCCCGTCGCACGCAGGCTTTACAGGCTGCTCGAAGTGGCGCGCGAGATGGGCACCGTTACCTGGCGGGTATCTCTCGAGGACCTCGCACAGCAGCTGCCTCTGGCGCAGCGTTATCCGTCCCATCTTCAGCGGGTGCTGCAACCGGCACACGAGATGCTTGTAGGGGCAGGAGTGGTTCGCAGCGCCTCGTTTCGGCAGGTTAGCCGGGAGTGGCTTGTGGATTATGTTCTTGCAAGCCGAAACGTGTGAGGCTCTGGATGTGTCCAACCTCCGACGGGCTGAAGGAACTCTCACTCCTTCAGGACGTATCTAATACCTTAAGGTACAGGCCTCCCTTTTCTAGCAGATGCGCATGCCGAATCGCAAGCTTCTAATCGCCGCAATAATCGCTGCCCCGCTGATGGCGGGCGGATTTGTCGTTCAGGATCGCTCAGCAACCGAGGGGGCACGCCTCCTCGATCAGGTGCTGACGATCGTGTCGGGACGCTTTGTCGACAGTGTCGACGCAGCGGCACTTTATGAGAAGGCTGCCCGCGGTCTCGTTCACGAGCTGAATGACCCGTACTCGGTTCTGCTTTCGCCGAAAGAGCTCGCGAGCTTTACGGCGCAGACGGGCGGAAAATATGGCGGCGTTGGCATGGAGATCGGCGAAGTCCAGGGAGTCGTGACGGTTCAGCGCGTCTTCCCTCACACTCCGGCCGAACAGGCTGGTGTGATCGAAGGCGACAGGATCGTGCACATCGATACGGCAGATACTCGCGGATGGTCCACGGCGCAGGTATCTGACGTTCTCAAGGGACGCCCGGGAACCAAGGTATCTGTGAAGTTTCTCCGGACCGGTGTTGCCGAGCCGATTCCAATTACGTTCACGCGCGCGAACGTCCGCATACCCGCTGTCCCGTATGCGATCATGTTGGACGGAAAGGTCGGATACATCCCGCTGCAGCAGTTCAACGAGACCGCGACTGACGAGCTCGAGGAAGCGATCAACCGGCTCTCTAAAGAGGGCGCAACGGGCCTCATCCTCGACCTGAGAGGAAATGGTGGCGGTTATCTCGAACAGTCCGCGACTGTCGCGAACCTGTTCCTGTCAAAGGGAATGGAGGTCTCCAGCGTTCGTGGACGTGCCGGCTTCCAGGAAACTTTGTACGCAACCGCTAACCCGATTGCTCCTGAGATTCCGCTAATCGTTCTTACCGATGGCCGAAGCGCATCCGCATCCGAGATCGTTGCCGGCGCGCTTCAGGATCACGATCGCGCAGTTATCGTCGGTACGACTTCATTTGGAAAGGGTCTTGTTCAGACTGTCTATCCACTCGACGGCGGTTACGCGCTGAAGATGACGACAGCGAAATGGTATACGCCAAGCGGTCGTTCAATTCAGAAGGATCGCAAGCTGCTTCCTGATGGATCGTTCGTCGAAGTGCTGCCGGATTCGATGGAGACAGATTCCGTTCGCATGTCGCGCCCGAAGTTCAAGTCGGATGCAGGCAGAGTCGTTTACGGTGGTGGTGCAGTCACTCCTGATGTGATCGTTCAGCCGGACACCCTTTCAGCTGCGGAGCAGAAACTGTTGACGGCCCTTGCCCCGAAGGCGCAGATCGTTCGCTCCACTTTGATCGACTACGCTGTAGAGCAGAAGGGAAAGGTCAGCCCGGGCTTTTCAGTATCCAGGGCATGGAGGGACGAGTTCTACAATCGTCTCGTTGCCAAGGGCGTGAAGGTTGACAAGGCACAGTTCGACGCCGGCGGATCGGAAATCGACCGGCTGCTCGGCTCGAGCATCGCACGCATCGCGTTCGGCGATTCGACGGCGAAGCGTCGCGACGTTTCTGAAGATGCCCAGCTCCGCCGCTCACTCGAGCTCCTGAAGCGCGGCCGGACTCAGAAGGACCTCTTCGCTGTAGCTGGAACGCCTATTCTCGCCGCCCGATGAGGCTGCGGATTTCGGAGAGAGGACTGAGTTGATTGCGGACTTCGGACGTATTTCGGACTGCGGACAGCCGACTGAGGTCGCCTAGTCCGTAAGCCGCACTCCGCAGTGCGTCCGCAGTCCGCAATCAGCTCAGTCCTCTCTCCGAAATCCGAAATACGTCCGCAGTCCGCAATGGCCCTTATATTCCCCCTTGAGAACACACTTACCGGAGCTCTCATGGGTGGTCTGATTTTTCTCGGAGTTGTCGCAGCCCTGGTGGTGCTTCTGGCCACCAAGTCCTTCAAGATCGTCGGGCAGGCCGAGGTGATGGTCATCGAGCGGCTTGGCAGGTTTCACCGGGTTGCGCGGTCGGGGCTGAACATCCTCCTGCCGTTCATCGAAGCACCGCGTACGATCGACGTCCGCTATTTCGATAGCGACGTCACTGGAATCAAGAGGGTTACCTCGGGGCATACTGCGCGCATCGACCTTCGCGAGCAGGTCTTGAATTTCCCGAGTCAGCCGGTGATTACGAAAGACAACGTCACGATCGACATCGATGCCGTCATCTATTACCGCGTAGCCGATCCGCAGAAAGCCACGTACTCAGTGCAGAATCTGCCATACGCGCTCGAGACGCTGACACGCACGACGCTTCGAAACATCGTCGGTGAGATGGAGCTCGATACGACCCTCACGAGTCGCGATGTCATCAACAAGCGCATGCGCGAGGTGATCGAGGAAGCGTCTATCGGTTGGGGAGTCGACGTCACGCGCGTCGAGCTTCAGGCAATCGAGCCGCCGCGTGACATTCAGCAGTCGATGGAATTGCAGATGCGTGCAGAGCGAGAGCGACGCGCTGCTGTAACGAACGCCGAAGCAGGCAAGCGCGCTGCGATTCTCGAAGCCGAGGGTGTCCGTGAGTCGCAGGTTCGCCGGGCAGAAGGTGAGAAGGACGCTGCAATCCTGAGGGCACAGGGTCTCGCGACTGCGCGACTGGCGATGGCGAATGCAGAGGCCGAGGCGATCGAAAAGATCGCGTCCGCGTTGCCGGAAGGTCAGGCAGCGATGTACCTGCTCGGAATGAAGTATCTCGAAGCGCTGCCAACGCTGGCACAGGGTAAGGGGTCGACGATTTTCCTGCCTGCCGAAGCAGCCGGAGTGATGGGCGCAATTGGTGGGCTGCGGGAGCTCGTCAGTCGTGCTGCGGCGCCGGGTCACGAACGAGCGGCCGCGGAAGCGCCTCGAAAGGTTGGAGACGGTAGCTGAGCTTGGCGAAGATCACTCAGGACCGGGCCGAGCGAATTGCAAAAGGACATGCGTGCGAGCATTGCGGCGAATACAGCTTCAAGAAGCTCAAGGTGAAGCCTGCGACTGAGTCACACCGCAAGGCGCTGGGAGAGGTGTGGCACGTCTCCAGGCTTTGCGGGATTTGTGGTATGGAGCAGGAAGTTGGAATCGACGAAGACGGGGAGATCGTCTACGCCACCTGAGTAGGCCGCGGAGAAGCAGCCCCAAGCTGATGGTTTGAGCGGGGCGGCGGCCTGAGTGACGAATCGCAGAGGGGATGGCAACCCCACGGCGTGGGTTGGAGTCTAACAGTGCGTTAGAGGCTTCCCTTCCGTCACCCGCACTTGCCAAAACCAATGATGTCTCGAAAAATCGCTGCTGTCTTGCTGCTGCTGACTCCCTCGCTCGCAAGCGCCCAGGACACTTCTACTGTCGTAGTCGGCCCAATGGGTAGTTCCACCGACTCGGTGCTCCGGTTACTGGAGCCCAGTGGGTTCTCCGGTGTTGTGCTTGTAGCCAAGAACGGAGTGCCGGTACTTCGGAAGGGTTATGGCTTGGCGAACCGTGCCGAGAGGATCCCGCTTACTGCCGGATCCCTGATCCAGATCGGGTCGAACGTCAAGGATTTTACAGTTGTCGCCATTCTGCAGCTCGTTGAGAAGCGCAAACTGTCGCTAAGCGATTCCCTTTCGAAGTTCTTTTCGAATGTCCCGGCAGACAAACGTGCGATCACCGTCGATCAGCTGGTAAACCACAGGGCCGGTTTCGATCACGCACTTTCGGGTGACTTCGTGAAGCTCAGCCGGGAAGAAGGAATATCAAAAGCGATGACTTCGGTTCTTAGGTTTGCGCCCGGATCGGAGCAATCATACTCGAACACGGGCTATTCACTCCTCGCAAGCGTCATCGAGAAGGTCAGCGGACAGAGGTATCAGGACTACATACGCGAAAACATCTTCCGTCCTGCCGGCATGACGGAGACGGGGTACGTGCGAGGTGACGCAGCGGCCTCGCGCCACGCACATGGTTATGCTGGTGACGACGACATCGGCCCGATAAGCCGGCAGCTCGCAGCACTCGGCGACGACTACTGGAATCTGCTCGGAAATGGTGGAATGGTCAGCACCGTGGGCGACATGTATCGTTTTTATGGTTCGCTGTTCAGATCCGAGCGCCTGCTAAGCCGTGCGATTCGTGACACGCGATACCAGCCGGGACCAACGATGCTGGCAGGCAGTGACCGGGTGAGTTTCTTCCTGTACAACAGCGATCCTGCTGCCGCGATGGACATGATCATTGCGACGAACTCGAACGGATTCCGCGGGCCGCGTGCTCGGGATGCGCTTGCCCCGGTTCTTGGATTGAGTAGACCGCAGGGACGAGCTGAACGAGACATGTCGATCTCGCGCCCAGCCGCCGGCCCTGCAACTGTTGCATCCGGTCCTCCCACTCGCCCCGCTCCGGGCCCGCCGACGGGCCACGGCATGACACGTCCAGATTCACCCAATGCCAGCTTCCCCGACTCCCCGGCGGGGCGAATCGCGGGTCAGTACTCCCGGGCTATGTCCACCGGAACGCCCGATGCCGTCCGCGCGTTTCTGCGAAGTTCACTGGCACCAAATCCTGGAGATAGTCGCACCATAGATGCGCGTGCAGAAATTCACGTTGGCCTTCAGGGAAGCCTTGGCTTCATGACGCTACTCAAGGTCGAGGCGGCGAGCGAGAACGACGTCTCCTTCGTCGTGCGCGCCGTCCAGGCGGGAGAGCGCACATTCACGATCAGAGTCGAACCGGCGCCTCCGCACCGCATTATGTCAATTCAGGTTCGACAGTAGGGAGTGTAGTTGAGCATGCACGCGAAGTTTCCGCGCATGCTCAACGGTCTCCAAATGCCCTTTCTCCGGTGACGTTCTTCGATATCTGCCTTGCTTCATTGCGTCCGTTTGAATGTGTGTCCACCCCGGACCAGGCTTTCGGGGTTACGGCGGGCATCAGCGTGACCATTGCTGCGACCACACACAAGAGGAGCGACAGCGCAAAGACCCTTGTTGAGGATTCCGACTTCCCTTCCTCGCGGGTTACATGTAGTCCGGCCGCAGCGTATGCCGCGCGCCGCATCAACCCGGAATCTGCGTATGCGCTGATCGTGACACGATTTGCGGTTGACTCCAGCTCGCTTGCAAACGCAGCGAAGGATGCTATCAGCGGCCGGCAACTTCCAGCACTTCGAACAGCTGCGCCATCGCATATTAGCTCCACGTCCTGTCGAGCCGGCTCGAGCAATCGCTGCGACAGAAAGCGCAGCGGGAACACCGTACATAGCAGCCCGCTGATGGGAAGCCAGAATGTATCGCGTCTTCGCAGATGCTCGAGCTCGTGGGAAATCACTGCTCGCTTTTCTTTTTCCTGCAGCTGCGGGTAGCATTTTGCCGGAAGGCAAAGCGTATTGGTTCCCCACGCGAATGGCGTGCCCGATTCCGTTGACTCCACCAGGCGCAGTGGCCTGAACCCTTGCTCCCGCACAATTTGTTCGACAACGGGATCCGATATTTCTCGACCCCGTTCGATCACGCCATTCGTCGCAACAGCGTCGCGAAGCACCTGAATAATCGCAATGCACGCAAGGATCACAGCAAGACCAACTATCATCGCAACTGAAAATGTCGCAACGTCGTCGGTGATCGCGTATGTCTCAATCGGCGGTGCGTTACGACTTACGATCTTCCTCACATCGACCCGCGGTGCTTCTACCGGGAAAGGAATGACCGTACGAACTCCCTTTGAAAGCGGGAAGCCGTTATCTGAGGTCAGACCGACAGCTATCGAAGCGGAGATGAGCGGAAGGATGAGACTGCATCGCCATATAAGATCGCGCAGATCCGGACGGCGAAGCGACCGCCGAATCAGGAAGGCGCAAGTGAATATGATCGCGACATGAGTCCAGTAGGTCAGCAGCCAGAAGGCCAGGGGCCACGCCTGATTTACAAGGGTTCGGAATTCTGCCAAGGCTAGTCCCCTTTCGCCGTTACGTCTTCAAGCTGACTAAGCAGCTCCTTCAGTCGCACTGAGTCGCCCTTCGCGACGTCTGCTGGCAGAACAGCAGCTGCACGTGATGAAGGGCTTGCTGGCACCGTGAGAGCCTTGATCAGCGCCCTTACTCTTGCCGCGACCACATGCCGCTTGGTGACCACCGCTCGATAGACGTTGCCCTGTGCAGTTGGCCGATGTCGAACGATGCCGCGCTCCTCGAGGCGCCAGAGCAGTGTCCCGATGGTTGCGCGTGACACTCCGAGGCGCTTGCCAATTTCGGCGTGCAGGTCGGTTATCGACGCCTGCTTTCTCGACCAGAGAACAGCGAGAATCGAAAGTTGAAGATCGGTGAATTCAGAGACGTCTGGCATTTCCGGGTGTCTGAGACTCCAAGGTCGGCAGGAGGCTGAGGAACATGTCTTTGGGACCCGCGCGAATCGGGGAAGGTTTCCACGATACCCCGAACTGAACGATCGGGAAGTTCCTAAGACCGCGCAACCGCGAACGCTGTCCTTTCGGAGGCCCGATGAGCAACCTCACGAACGCATACTGTGTCTAACGTACTGTTATACCAACATTCACTCGAGGTCTGCATGCGCTTTCGCCATATGCACCGGTATTTCTTTTCACTGGCTGCACTCTGCATCCTTGCTTCATGTGTAGCCTCATCTCCTGCCAGCCGGCAAATTGACGGCCCAGCGGCGATCCGTCTTCAGGCCGCACAGCGCGAGGGCTTCTCGGGATTCGCGCTTGGTGTGAAGCGTGGAACAACGGTACTGGCAGGGGGTGTCGGGCAGGTGAGTCCGACGGCGCCGCCCAGTTTTACTTCGACGACACCGTTCCCGATCTCTTCAGTGACGAAGCAGTTCACTCGCGTGGGAATCCTGCTGCTCGAGCAAGAGAACAGGATCGCAGTTTCCGACTCTATCGGGAAATGGATTCCTGAGCTTCCAGGTGACAAGCGAGGCATCACGATTCAGCAGCTGATCAACATGCGCGGTGGCCTCTCTGAGTACCACGATCGTGACGGAGACCCCACACCGGGAGATTTTCAGAAGATGGACCTGACGGAAGCTCTTCGCCGAATCGGCGAACCGCAGCTTCGCTTTGCGCCCGGAACCGCACAGGCATACTCGAATTCCGGATACACTCTCCTCGCGCTAATCATTGAGCGCGCCTCGGGCCAGTCATTCGAGCAGTTTGTCCGAGATCGAATGCTCGAGCCGGCGGGCATGAAAAACACATCTTTTTATGGCGACAGACGCTGGAAGCGTGGCTCCGTTTCACGGGCGTCGGGAAACCCGCGATATATGGACAATGCACCCGAAGATTGGCCTGATGTGAGCTGGGTACTCCGAGGCTCGGGTGGGATGATTTCGACTGCCGACGATCTCGGTCGATGGATTCACACGCTGCGAAGCCAGCGCATTCTTAAAAGCGCTGCACTCGCAAAGCACTACAACTCCGCCGAGTGGTCATTCTATGCGGGTGCGAACAGTATGGGATATGAGACCGACATCCTCGAGTGGGATAACGGCGCTTCGTTTCTCGTCATGCATTCGAACGCAGGAATGGGAAAGCTGCCGTTGGCGATTTCGCTCGCTGAGGCTGTCAACGGTGCACCACTGCCTGAAGGACTCGCGCAGCGTCTAGCACAACTGACGGGATCTGGCCCCCGAACGGGACCAGGCAGCGGCGTCTCGATTGCAGTTGACACTGGTCCTCCTCGAAATCAGGGTCAGCCCTCTAACGACCCAGCGGCGCGAGCGCTTCGCGCCATGCTGGCCGCCTTCCGTGCCAATTCCGATGAGGCTCTCTCTAAGTTCGTCACTGCCAATTATGCGCCTGCGCTTCTATCGAAGAACCCGATTGCCCACCACATGGAGACGCTGCGCAAGGTCAGGAGTGTGGTACAGTCGGCCACAACGATGGACGTGCGCCCGGTGTCCCCCGGCGTTGCGGAACTGGCCGTTCACAGCCAGCCCCCTTTTGTTATACGCGTCAGCGCATCAGGAACCGGAACCGCGCTGATCGATGACCTTGTTGTCAACCCGAAGTAAGGCTTCTCACGTGGGAAGCACTTCTTAATTGAAAAGCGCTTCCCATCACTTTGCGGGACGCCTTACTCGTCTGGCCAGGCGGGCTTCTTCGAGTATTTGCCGAAGACTGCCCGCAGGTGTGGGTCAGGGTCTTCAGTGCGCACGATTGCATCGAGCCGGTCGACGATCGGCAGCTCTCTCGAAAAATCCCGGAAGCGCGCGTACCCATACGGAAATGATGCAGGGCCGCCGCGCATCGCGCGTGAGAGCAACATGTCCGGTATCAGCAGTCGGGTAGATGCAAAGAACATGTTGAGAGTCTGAAAGCGCGGAAGGTCACTCTCGAGCATGCCGCGCGGCATCGATCCGTGTTTTCCCCATTGCACGTTTATCGCAACCTGCGACTTCGGCCACATCGTGTGCAGGATCTTGCCGTGCCAGTAGGTCCATACCTCGACCGGTGCGCCAGTGGGGTCGTAGCCGATCCAGACAATCTCCTGGTCTGTGGCAATCGTGAAAGGAATCCACGAACCGTTCACGTCGTCACGCCAGAGGAGATGGTACGCAATGATCGGCCGGGTAGGGTGGACCACCGCGACCGCCCGTGAGAGCGGGAACCTTTCATCACGCTGCAGGTACAAGACCGGTGCAAGGCTGCGTGCCAGGATGGCAGCACTATTTGTCGGTGCAAGCGCGTCTTGCAAAACAACGGGTCGCACAGGGATGCGGGCGCGGGGTCCGCATCCGGTAAAGGCGATGAGCAGAACTACGGTTAGTGTCCGTACAGACTGCCCTTTGCCTCGCCGTAGTCGGGCGACCCCCACATGGGTTTCGGGTTTCCCGAGTGTGGCCGGGGACGCCGAACTGCAGGAGGGCCGATGCGCAAGCCGCGTCCAGTTACGTACAATCCCGCGCAGGTGCTTCATCTGATTAACAGCGACAGGTCAGGTATTCCGCTCAGCTGCCCCTCCTGTTCGGGCAAGATCGAGAGAGATCCTGATCATTATCCGCCGGCTCCAATGTCGCATGTGACTCTCCGCTGTCGAAGCTGTGGCCGAACGGCGAAATACGTGGCCAGAGCAGCAGGAGCCGCCTGACGAACCTACCCTTGGTCTGAGACCGACGGGTTCGCCGCGAACCCCATTAGCACGTGCACAAAACTTGCCGAAAAAATAGATGGAGGAAGGGTTCATGTCACGCATCACCGGCACAGTGAAGTGGTTCAACGACGCGAAAGGCTTCGGCTTCATCACGAGAGAAGGCGGCCCTGATGTGTTCGTCCACTTCAGCGCTATCTCCGGCTCGGGCTTCAAATCGCTTGCCGAGGGAGACGTTGTTGAGTTCGAAATTGTTGAGGGCCAAAAGGGTCCGCAGGCTGCGGATGTAACAAAGCCCGGCTGACGTTCCCGCACGATGCTTGAACCCTGCCCCCCGGCCTTTAGAGCCCGGGGGCATTTTTTTGATTCAGCGGGTTTACCTGGAGCGGCCACAGCGGCAGCGGCTTGCTGTTTGCTGTTCGCTATTGCAGCCGTTCGCCGTTCGCCGTTCGCCGTTCGCCGTTCGCTGTTCGCCGTTCGCTGTTCGCCGTTCGCTGTTCGCCGTTCGCCGTTCGCCGTTCGCTGTTCGCTGTTCTGTTTCTCTGTGTTCCCTTATCTGCGCCCTCTGCGTAGCCGGCCCCATTTTTGGGGCCGGGTCTCTGCGTCCTCTTTTTTATATGGCAGCCATCTGGAAAGGCTCACTCTCGTTTGGACTCGTGAACATTCCGGTCGAGCTCCGCACGGCCGTCCGTTCCGATCATATCAGCTTCCGGCTCCTGAACAAGGAAGACCTCACACCCGTGAAATACGAGCGTGTCAGCGGAGACGGTGAGACCATCCCGTGGAGCGACATCGTCAAGGGCTACGAATACGAAAAGGGGAAGTTCATCGTCATGACTGACGACGACTTCAAGTCCGCTGCAATCGAAGGTGCGAAGACCATCGACATCATGGACTTCGTCAAGGAAGAGGAAATTGACCCGCGGTACTTCGAGACGCCGTATTATCTCGTGCCGTCGAAAGGCGCCGAAAAATCCTACGCACTTCTTCGCGAGGCAATTCGCGCAAGTGAATCAGTCGGCATAGGCAAAGTCATCATCCGCCAGAAACAGCATCTCGCCGGTATCAAGGTCATCGACAATGCTCTCGTGCTCGAGATCATGCGCTTTGCCAATGAACTGGTCGATGCTGGTGAGTACACGTTTCCGGCACGAGCCAGCGTCCGGCCCCAGGAGCTCAAGATGGCCGAACAGCTGATCGCCAATCTCGCCGAGCCGTTCGATCCGAGCCGTTACACCGATGACTACAGGTCAAACCTGATGAAGGTCATCAAGGCGAAGATGAAGGGTAAGAAACCGAAGCTTGCAGAGCCCGAAGAAGAAGTCGATGCGGGAGTGCTCGACCTCATGTCGCGCCTTCGCGCGAGCCTCGATCAGGGATCCGGGAAGAAATCCACCGGGGCGAAGAAGAGCACTGCCAAGCGGGCTCGCGCCAAGCGCAAGACAGCATAGGCGCGCTTACCTGTGGCGACCGGGAAACAGCGCCATCCTGGCGCCCGCGAACAGCTCGCCGAATACAGAAAGAAGCGTGACTTCAAGAAAACGGCCGAGCCTTCCGGCGACGACGATGCGCCTGAGGAAGGCCCCCTTCGTTTTGTAATTCAGAAACACGCCGCATCCCACCTGCATTTCGATCTCAGGCTCGAGCTCGATGGTGTCATGAAAAGCTGGGCCGTCCCCAAAGGGCCAAGCATCGATCCATCGGCTAAACGGCTCGCGATGCAAGTCGAAGATCACCCCATCGAATACAACTCGTTCGAGGGGACGATTCCAAAGGGTGAGTACGGCGGCGGAACGGTAATGCTCTGGGACAACGGGACCTACACCGCTGACGGTGTCGACCCGGACGCCGCCGAGGAGGAGATCAGGGCCCGGTATGAGAAGGGCGATCTCAAGCTCACATTCTTCGGTGAGCGCATGCGCGGTTCGTGGGCGCTGGTGCGGATGAAGTATTCTCGCGACAATTCCTCGTCGTCGAAACCCCAGTGGCTCTTCATAAAGCACCGCGATGAGTTTGCTGCCGATGACGATATCGTCGCCAGGAACATGACGTCGGTTACAACGGGCCGGACGATGGAGGAAATCGCATCCGGCAAGAGTCGTGTGTGGCATAGCAACAGATCCGACGGCAAAGAAGAAGCTGACACCTCAACCGCCAAGCGCGCTGTGAAGACAACGGCAGGGTCTGCAGGCTCGAAGTCATCAGCAGCAGAAAGAGCGGCGCTCGCGCGCGCGCTCGAGCCCATGTATGCGTCACTTGGCACATCAGTGCCGGGCGATGGCTGGACATTCGAGCCGAAGTACGACGGCGTGCGGGTGCTGGCTTTCGTTACCGATCAGGATGTGATGCTCGTTACGCGCAACGGAAAGGACAAGTCTGCGCAGTTCCCTGAAGTGGTCGACGCGTTGCGGGTAATGGCTGCAAAGAAAAAGAAGGATTTTGTCCTCGACGGTGAGATCGTCGCTCTCATTTCGGGAGAACCCGGCCGCTTCCAGGAATTGCAGAGCCGGATGCACGTGCAGGAAGCGCAGATGATCGAGCGCCACCGAAGCTCGAGTCCCGCAGCGCTCATCCTCTTCGACATTCTTGTCGCAGGCACCGACGTTCTCGTGCGCGAGCCCTGGCACAAGCGGCGCGCCCGCCTTGTAAAGGAGATCGACAAGCACGTATCCAATGAGATTCGCATCACTCCCTCCGAGGTTGGCGATGGCGCGAAGATGCTGGCGCTCGCGGAAGAAGAGGGTTGGGAAGGAATCATCGCCAAGCGAGTGGACTCGGTATACGAGCCGGGCACGCGGTCGCGGTCGTGGCTGAAACTGAAGATCGAATTTCGCCAGGAGTTCGTTGTTGGCGGATATACTGAGCCGCGCAATTCCCGTCAGCATATCGGCGCGCTGCTATTGGGATACTACGACCAGGATCGATTCATTTACGTGGGGCACACCGGTGGGGGGTTTACCGGAGAGGGGTTGGTCGAGATGTATCGCAAGCTCCGTCCGCTCGAGCAGTCGGATTCCCCATTCTCTGAAACGCTAAAGACAAACGAGCGCGCTCATTGGGTGAAGCCGAAGATTGTCGTCGAAGTGAAGTTCAACCAGTGGACCGGCGACGGAAAACTGCGCCAGCCCATCTATCTGGGCACCCGTGACGATAAGCAAGCGACAGAGGTGGGACGCGAAGGTATAAGCCTGCAACAGGATGAGACCGTGAGCGCGAAAAAATCCGCATCGAAAGTGGCAGCAAGAAAAGCCGCGAAGACAGCTGACGGCGCGGCGGCGAAATCGACAGGGCGTAAAGCTTCGAAGTCGACTGCCCGCAAGCGCATCTATGCACAGCGCTCGCTCGCCGGCGAATCAGATACCGTCAAGCCAAAAAAGGCGCGCAACAAGGCCTTGCCCGGAGCAAAGATCATCGCGCAGATCGATGAGACTGAAAGCGCAGGTGCCGGAGGCACTCTCGAGATTGCGAAAGAAGTCAATCTGGAAGTCACGAACCTCGGCAAGATTTTCTTTCCAGCGAAGAAGCTCACGAAAGGCGATCTCATGCGCTATTACGTCGAGGTCGCGCCATTCGTGCTGCCGGTAATGATGGACCGGCCGCTGGTGCTCAAGCGATTCCCGAATGGTGTTACCGGACAATCGTTCTTCCAGCAGAACGCCGGGGAGCCTCCCGAAGTTGTGCGCACTGAGACCATTCATACTCAAGGCGGCTCGACCAACCTGCGCATCGTCGGGGGCGATCTCGCGACGCTGCTTTATCTCGTGCAGCTCGGCGCAGTGTCGGTCGATCCGTGGCACGCGCGGGTTCAGTCACTCGATTTTGCCGACTACAGCATCATCGATCTCGACCCCGGGCCGCGCGCGACGTTCAAGCGTGTCGTCGAGGTTGCGAGATGGTGCAAGGAAGCAATGGACAGCCTCGGCCTGCACGGTGCAATCAAAACCTCAGGATCGTCCGGCCTTCATATCTACCTTCCGCTTCCGCCGAATACGCCTAACGAGGCTGCGACTCTCGTGGCGCAGATCGTCGCGACACGCGTTAGTGAGGAGCATCCGAAAGAGGCGACGATCGAGCGCTGGGTGAAGTCGCGCGCGGCAACTGCGATCTACGTCGACTACCTGCAGAACATCATCGGCAAGACCGTAGCAGCCGCCTACTCAGCCCGCGCTAATCCTGATGCAATGGTATCGACGCCGCTCAACTGGGATGAGCTGACTGAAGATCTGGATCCGCGTGAATTCACGATCGAGACTGCGCCCGTACGTTTCGCGGAAGTTGGTGATATCTGGACAGCGCAGATGAAGAAGAAAAACTCGCTGCGCGCGTTAGTCTAAGCGCGGACCATCGTCAGCGGGAGCTGACTTTCCTGAGGGGCAGGTCCAGTTGGTCGGCTTTATCGCCTTCTTCTCGTCTTACTGAGGGAGAGAAAGTCGTATCGCTCGACTCGTCTACCATGTGAGTGAGCTTGTAGTAGAGATGAAGTGCATTGACTGGCGCAATGAAGCTGCGCCGTCCCGCGCGTGAGATTGCAACTGCTTCCTCACGGACGCGACGCGGCAGGTCCTGAGCCATGGGATGAGCCAGGAGCCTGCGAATTTCCGATGTGTCTCTCGCCAACAGTGCAGCGCACAGGCTGTCCAGGTATGCGAGCATTGGTCTCCGGCCGGCGTGTTGCTAATTAAACCTTAATGACACATTGCAACTAATACACTCAGAATTCAATAGGTGCCAGTACTTTTCCGTTTCCGATACAATCCCTTTACCGCAGGATTGCGGCTTTTGTGCCGTTACAGCTCCGACGGTCTGGACCCCTGTTTTGCGCCGTGCGCTGCGCCTCTGCGCCTCTGCGCCTCTGCGCGCCCCTTCTCGGCGCCCTCCTCTGCGCTAGCACCCCCTCCCTCGAAAGGCGCCCTCTGCGCCCTCTAGTTCAGGAGGTCCAACCGAATACCCCGCTGGGCGGGTCTTCGTTTCCTCGGAGAATACCGGTAGAGCTGCGCCGGCCGACCCCTGCCCTCGCTTCTCCATTCATCCGTAGGTTCGACGAGCCAGGCGGACTGAAGGGCACGCCTGAAGCTCGCCTTGTGGAGGCGCTTCCCAAGTAGCAGCTCGTACATCTGCTGTAGCTCGGTGAGCGTAAACATTTGTGGCAGCAGCTTGAAGGCGACAGGCGACTGATCCATCCGGCCTCTGACGACCGTGATCGCCCCATCCAGTGTCTGTTTCTGACGAGGGGGTAGGAGGGGAACATCGGCTAGCGGGAACCATGCGTAAACACCGCCAACGGGGGACTGGGTTCCCATTGCGACCAAGGCTGCGTAGGCCACCGAGACGTCAGAATCCGAAGGATGGCGCTTGGCATCGCCATATGCCCCGGCCTGCTCGATCCACGCGGGTTCGCCGACGCCGACTGTCTTCGTGATCCGGAGCGCTGATGCTTCCATTGTCTCGCCAGCTCGCGGAACATCCCATGGAAGCATCCATTTCTCGCGCCCTTCAGAGGAGCGAGCGAGCATCACAGCAAGCTGACCGCCGACGGCGGTAAGCAGTATGAGGTCTACTGAATATGGGGGCTTCCGAGCACGGCGGTCGGACATCGTCACCGAATTAGTCACTACTAGTGACTAATGTCAAGGCCAGCTTTTTGTTTTGGTATCGAGTCGCTAATTAATAGCAGCTCAAGGCGGGTTCAGAGTATATACGACCTTTGAACCCGCCAGTCAACAGAGCTTCTCGATTATTTCGCAGCGCCTCGCGCCAGGCCCGTTCCGCGTGGGACGAGCCGATCCCCAAGTGGTATCGAAATCGGAAGTTTGCCGGTGATTGGCCGGACTCCTGTCAAAGCTCGCGCAGCAGCCGACTGTGACAACGGAAACCCGCCCCAGGCCACGACATACGTGCTCACGCCGGGAATCTGCTGGAGCAGGTAAGGGTTGCCGAACGTTACGACAATCGGACGCTTGCCCTTCGCCCCGAGCCTCTGGACAAAAGAAGCAAATGCCTGTGGAGCGCTCGCAGACACAGCATCCCAATTCTGACCGACGTATGAGCTGACGATCACGGTAGTCGCAGAATCGGCAAGCCGCTCCAGACGCGCGTAATCGGCAGCAGGATCTTCCGCACCAAGAAATTCCGCGCGTAGTGATGGCGTTCGCTCACGCAGCCCTGCATTGAAGGCGATACCAGCCGACAGATCGTTGCGCCGCGCCACCGTTACCGAGAGGATTTTGCCATTTTGAGGAGTGACGAGAGGAATCTGCGAGAGTGAATCCTTGACCAGGGTTATCGATCTCTCCGCGATCCTTCGCGCCATACTGACATGCGAGCTGTCGCCAACCACATACCTGAGCGAATCGAGACTTACGAGCTTCTGCTCGGGAAGCTCCATCTTTCGCTTCGCTTCGAGAATTCGACGCACAGACTCGTTGAGCCGCGCTTCCGTATAACGACCCTCTGCAACACCGGCCACGACTGCATCGATCGTCTCCTTGACGTCGAGCGGCTGGATCAGGACATCGACTCCAGCAGCAACTGCTCTCTTAACAGCCTCTACGGCACCGTACTGATCGAGCACCCCCCGCATATCCATCGCATCCGAGATAATGATGCCGCGAAAGTCCAACTCGTTTCTCAGAAGTCCCGTCATCACCTGCCCCGAAAGGGTTCCGGGGACGCCTGAGGAATCCAGCGCGGGCATGGCGCCATGAAATGTCATTATCGCGCCGACATCACTCTTGATCGCTTCGCGAAATGGTACCAGTTCGACACTATCAAGCCTGCTTCGACTCACAGACACGACAGGAAGTGCAAGGTGCGAGTTTGTACCGGTATCACCATGACCCGGGAAATGCTTCCCGGTCGCAATCATTCCGTAATCCTGAACCCCTCGTATGAACGCCGCGCCAAGCCGCGCCACCATGGCAGGATCCTCACCGAACGAACGCGTGTTGATGACCGGATTCGCAGGGTTGTTGTTCACGTCGAGCACCGGTGCATACGCTATGTGAATGCCAAGCGCCCGCCCCTCGACTGCCGTTAGGCGACCCTGCTCATAAGCCAACAGCGTGTCGCCGGTCGCACCAACAGCCATATCCGGAGGAAACAGCACGGCGCCACCAAGATCGATCGCGTTCGGGATGAAATACCCGCCCCGCGCCCGAAACCCTGCCCCCGCTTCGAGATCTGCCCCGAAAATGAGCGGAATCTTCGCCATCGCCTGCATCGCGTTGAGCTTTGCAGCAAGCTCGATCGGGGACCCGACTGAAATCGTATAACCCCCGACCTTCTCCACTTCTATCTCGTTCCTGATCCGCTGCCACTGCGGAGAATCACCCGGTGTGTAATCCCCCAGCACCGTGGGCCAGACCATCTGAGCCGCCTTCTCGCGCAGCGTCATCCCGGCAATAGCAGCCTGGACAGAATCGACCCAGGCTACTTCCCGGCTCGGATTTGGAGTTGTTGACGCTGGCTGCATCGCGGGCGAGGCGCAGGCCGCCGCGAATGCGGCAACTGCGGCAACTGCAATCAGATTTTTTGTGCGCATGACCTTCAGTGGGAAATTGTGCCCTGCTTACTCGTGTCGATATCCGCCTCGGCCCCTGCCTTAAACAGGAACGCGGACATGTTCCGCATCAGGAACTGACGGGCCTGCGGATCCATCACGTCGAGCCCGTAATGATTGATGAGCATAGTCTGCTGCCTGCCCCAATCCGCCCAGCACTGCCGGCAGATCTCAGCCACGACCCGCTTACCGATCTCTCCCGGAAACGGCGGTCGCTCGAAACCCTCACGAGTCTGGCCACAGCGAATGCAGCTTACGTCAGCCATCGCTATGACCTGGCGTACTCGATCTTCGCAAGCCCGACAAACGAGAGCAGTCGAAGATAGACCCAGCCGATGTCGAGCTCGTACCACTTCGCCTTGAACTTGGCCGAGCGGGGATCTGCATGGTGGTTGTTGTGTAGCTCTTCCCCGCCGAGCCAGATGGCAATCGGCAGGATGTTCCGGCTCTCATCTTTTACGCCGAAGTTCCTGTAGCCGACTGCATGGCCAACTCCATTGATGATTCCGGCAGCCCAGAACGGTATCCATAACATCTGGATTCCCCACACCAGCGGTCCGATAAAAAATCCGAACAGCCAGATGTCGACGCCTAACATCAGGACGATTCCGAGCGAGCTGCGCCGCGAGAGGATGTGTCGCTCGAGCCAGTCGTTCGGGGTTCCCTTGCCGTACTTGTCGAGAACGCCGGGCTGTGTCACTGCCTTCCTATAATAGAACGCGCCCTTGAGGACGATATTGCGCAGCCCTTCGAGCAGCGGACTGTGCGGATCCCCGTCGCGATCGGCAAAGGCGTGATGCTTTCGATGGCAGGCGACCCATTCCTTGGTCACGATCGCGGTCGAGAGCCACAGCCAGAGCCGCATCGGCAACGCCGCGAGATAATGAAGCTGCACGCTCCGGTGAGTCTGAGCGCGGTGAAGAAACAGTGTGACGCAAACGTTGGTCAGGTGACCGGCAATAACGATGAAGAGAACCGGCTTCCACCAGTCCGCCGCCCAGCTTCCAAAATCCGGCATTTACGACGACTCCATTGTGTGATGCGTATGCGTTGGCCTGACCTTGCAATCTATCCGGGCACCGCATGTGCGGCTACTCGATTGCACTTGCGGTGAAGCCACATGCGGTCTAGCATCCCGCCGATATGACACTTCTGCCCGGACGTGCAACAGCCGCCGGCACTCGAGCGTTTGCATCGCGCTTTGCCGGGTCGTTTTCTCCTGACTTCTATCGCGAATCAGCAGAGCTTCTGGTTTCATCGATCGGGATGGGCACATACCTCGGCGAATGTGATGATGCCGAAGATGACCGCTACACCCAGGTGCTCGGCGAAGGGATAGCGAACGGCCTCAACGTGCTAGACACGGCAATCAACTACAGGTGTCAGCGCTCGGAGAGAGCTGTTGGCGCAGCGCTGAGTAACGCTATTGCCACGGGAAACGCTGCGCGTGATGAAGTGGTCGTCTGTACCAAGGCGGGCTACGTGCCACTCGACGGCGCTCCGCCGGCATCGCGCGAGGAATACGACAGCTACCTCGAGAAGGAATATTTCGCGACCGGAGTGATGACGCGCGGCGACGTCGTCGTTGGTGGACATTGCCTGTCTCCGCAATTCCTGTCGAACCAGATCGAGCGAAGCCGAACCAACCTCGGCGTCGAGTGCATAGACATTTTTTATCTCCATAACCCGGAGCAGCAACTCGACAAGAGCGACCGCAAGCGATTTCTGGAAATAATCACCGCGGCGTTCGCTGAGCTGGAGTCACAGGTAGCAAATGGAACTATCACCTCATACGGATGCGCGACATGGAACGGGTTCCGTATGTTCGCGGCCGCCAGGAACCACCTGTCACTTACCGAGATGGTCAGCTGTGCCCTGGAAGCCGGAGGTGAAAACCACCACTTCAAGGCGATTCAGCTCCCCGTTAACCTCGCGATGACTGAGGCTGTAAGGGCGCCTACCCAGAGCGACAACGGAAAGAACCTGACCATCCTCGACTTGGCACAGGAGCTCGGAGTGTCTGTTTTTGGGAGTGCATCGCTGATGCAGGCGCAGTTGACGCGAGACCTTCCACCTACTGTTCGAAAGCTCTATCCGTCGTTCGAGACCGATGCCCAGCGGGCGATTGCCTTCGTGCGATCACTGCCTGTTGCATCCGCCCTCGTCGGAATGCGAAGCACCGGCCACTTGAGCGAAAATCTCCTCGCTGGCGCTTTGGCCGCGAAGGCCTGACGCAAGTTTTCGGCTCCCTTCACGAGCAATTATTGACAGTCGCGTCGTCGCTGTTTCAAAACTCCTGTTGTTTTTTGTGCGCGGAAGTTGCTATAGTGTCGCAATAGAACCCCAACATTGGAGCTCGAGAAAATGGCAGCCAGAAAGTCGTCACGCGGTGGCTCGAAGAGCGGAAAGAAGAGTGGCGGTGGCCGTAAGTCAGCCCCGGCGCGCAAGAGTTCGTCGCGCGGAAAGAAAGCCGCCAGGAAGGCCGGAGGCGCACGGAAGTCGAGCTCCAGAGGCCCCGCCCGTAAGTCTTCTGCAAAGAGATCCTCAGCGAAGAGATCTTCAGCGAAGAAATCTTCTGCGAAGAAGTCGTCAAGGAAGTCAGCGGCGAAGAAGTCTTCAGCTCGCAAGTCAGCCGGGAAGTCCAGCCGCAAGAGCGCTCCGAAGCGCGCGAGCAGCCGCAAGCGCACAACCCCGGCGCGCAAGGCTGTAAACCGGATCACCAAAGGCGCAAAGTCGGTGGCCGAGAGAGTGAGCCGCGTTACCAGCGAAGTCGTTCAACAGGCGAAGTCCGGAGTCGAGCACGCAGTCGAGTCCGCTAAGGAAATGGTTCCCGGAACCTGAAGCTCTCGGTGATGACGGCCCGGTATCGGGCCGTCATCACGTTGTATTAGTGTGCGCGCCTATCCACAACGCCACGGCTTCGAAGACGCGCTCACGGCCGTAGTCCACTGTGATGATATGGCCACCGCCTTCTACCCAGAGAAGGCGCTTCTCTGATGTACCCACTCGCTCGATTGCGCGGGTTGCAACGCCGGGTGCAATACGTGGGTCCGCGCGCGACTGAATCAGTAGCGTCGGTACCGTGATTCGCGGCAGAACGCTGCGAGCGTGATTGGCGAGCCGCCAAAGCTCGAAAAGCAACCTGCCCGAATAAACTCCATACCCGAGATTTTTCGCGCGCTCCTCAGGATTAAGGATTGACCTGGGACTCGAAGATTTTCTCGGGCCGACAGCGCTCCCCCACAACCAGTGCGAAGCCGATGCAACCCGCCCTGCTACGGGCATTTCGAGATATGGCGCAATCAGCGTCAGGGATTTCGCTTTGTTTTCCGCGGCAAGGATCGCGGCAAGAGCCCCGCCCATCGAAAGGCCAACGATCGAAACGGTGGAGTGCGTCGCGCTCATCTGCGCATATGAAGCTCGTGCGCACGCTAGCCATTCGCTTCGCCGCGATTCCAGGAAGGCGCGAACATTTCTGCCGTGTCCGGGAAGGAGCGGCGCGAGCACATCGTAGCCTGAAGTGCGCAGATGAGCGGCAAGCAATCGCAGTGTCTGAGGAGTGTCGCCAAAACCGTGCAGGAGGAGAATCCCATCGGGGCTCCCCTCCTGCATGTCGATCGTTTCTGCGCCGGTGATCGTTCCCGCTTCAACTACGCTTTCAGCAATCATCCACTTGGCTAGGTGGTCATGGACTCCTGTGCGACAGGAATGTGGCTCTCCATGTCGATACCGTCAGCGGTAATATGAGTTGGCAGGCGCGACGGCGCGATAATAAAGCTCAGCCCCTTTCGCTCTGCAGCGCCGGTTGCAGCCAGGCGTCCCAGCGCGAGAGCTATCGACTCGCGGGTGGCTCCGACCATCTCGCAAAGCAGACGATGATGCTTGAGCTCCAGAGTGAGCTTTCCCTGTTGCGTCAGGAAAGACCTGTCGGTGGCAAGGCGTCTCAGCGCGGAGGCCAATCGCTGCTCGACATTCTGGGAGGCCATTGCGTGCAGCTTTTCAAGAAGCATTGCGCGCTCACTCATCAGCTGGCCGATGACTTCGAGAGCCTGACCCGGATTCTCCCGAACGAAAGCGCGAAACTGCGCGCCGCTGACATAGAGAGTTTCCGTTTCGTCAGACGCGCACGCGTCGGTGACGTAAGTGCCGCTCGCGGTTATTCCCTCGACTCCGAACATCTCACCCGGAGTAACGATAGCAGGCACAAACCCCCGACCTGACCTTACCCGGTTTCGCAGGATGACATGTCCGCGAAGCACCACTGATAATCCGTCAGCAGCCGTCCCCTTCTGATATATCAGAAACGCAGGCGGCCACGTCGTTCGCGCGCCATAAACCGATAATGCCGTTGCCGCTTCCGCGCTCAGCCTCGCGCGCTTTCCATTTGATGGGTTCTGCATAAACTCACTGCGGTGGAATCCAATCACCTGCTTCGCAATGTCCGGGCCTGAGATTCATTAGTTCCCCTGGATTAATCCTCAGGGATCTTCCTCCAGTGCCGAGAGAATGGCTGCCCTCAGGAGCGCTTCGCGTGAGGGCCCATCGGGTATCGAAGACAAGAGCGTGGAAAACGACCTCACCATTTCCTGTCGAACGAACTGTTCGTCAGCGTCGATACTCAACGCATCCAGATTTCTGATTGCCAGTTGTCTCAGCAGCTCGCGCGTTTCAGCCTCGAGTCCACTCAGAGATTCCTGAGTTGGCTGAGCTGCAGCCGAATCCTTGTTGTCGCGGCGTCTCTTTCCTGCGCCGAGCAGTGCGCTTACCGGAGCAAGCTGAACGATGAGTGAGCCGGGAGAATGCTCCCGCCAGCTCTCGACAATTCCCTTTCGCCGCAGTGACGGCATCATCTCGAGAATTTCCTGCCGGATGATTCCCGTTCCACCAATGCTCTGGTTGCCTCGGCCGGTGATGATGAGAACCTCCTCGGTCCGGGTTACCTGACGCGCTCTCAGCCACACGTCAGCGCGGGCGCGCGCTTCAGCGGCCGACGGCAGCAGCTCCCGGAGATTGAGTGTTCGCTCCGCGCCGAACACGGCTTCGTCCATTGCCTGCCAGAGCGCCTTCAACTGCGGCTTCGATCCAGTCTCGCGTCGCTTCTTCATCAGTTCTCAAAAGGACTTCATGCACCGCAACGCGCAAGACCGTGCGAAGAATCAGGAAAGAATTCCGTTCAGGATCCCGACACCGCGCTGCAGATCCTCACGTGTCGCGATGAGCGGTGGCAGCAATCGCAGCGTGTGGTCGCCAGCGGCGATAATGAGAATCCCGGCGTTCCATCCACGCTCGATCACCGCGGGCGCCGGCTCCACAACATCGACGCCCCACATGTAACCGGCACCACGGACTGCACGCACTTTCCCATTACCCCTGGCAATCGCCGACAGCTGTTGGCCCAGCCACTCTCCGTTTTCAGTCACTGACGCGAGAAGGGCCGGGTCCGCAAGCCTGCGCACGACGTAATCAGCGACAGCTGCTACCATCGGCCCGCCGCCAAACGTGGTTCCGTGGTCGCCCGGCTTTATCGTAGCGGCAATTTCTTCAGTGACCAGAACGGCGCCCATCGGGAGCCCGCCCGCCAGCGGCTTTGCAAGCGTTACCATATCCGGCGTCACCCCGACCTTTTCGTACGCCATGAATGTTCCGAGTCGCCCCAGACCGCACTGGATCTCGTCGAAGATGAGAGCAATTCCACGCTCCGATGTGATTTTCCGAAGGTACCGAAGCAATTCGGGCTCGACGACTCGAACCCCACCTTCTCCCTGGACCGGCTCAACGATAACGGCCGCTACAGTGTCTCCATCGAGCGCCGCATCGAGCTCTACTTGTTCCCTTTCGCAAATGCTGACACCGCCCGCAAGCGGACGAAACGGCGCCCGGTACGATGGTCTATCAGTCGCTGCCAGTGAAGCGAACAACCTGCCATGAAATCCACCACGCAGCGCGACGATACCAGTCTTCGCATCACTTCCCACCGCCCTTCCCCATCTCCGCGCAAACTTGAACGCTCCCTCGTTTGCTTCCGCGCCGGAATTGCAAAAGAAGACGTTCGACGCAAAAGAATTCTCGACAAGAAAGTGGGCGAGACGCTCACCAGCTTCCGTCCTGTAGAGATTGGAGACGTGGACGATTCCCGAGTCCATCACCTTGTTCATGACTTCGTGCATCCCTTGATCGCCGTAACCAAGCGCGTTTACGGCGATGCCTGAAGCGAAATCGAGATAAGACTTGCCTTCCTCGTCGAACAGGTTGACGCCCTCACCCCTCACAAAGCGCATCGGTGCACGCTTGTAGGTCCCAAGAATTTCAGTGTTGCCGCTCATTGGGGCCTCGATAAGTGTGTTCGTCATTTCAAGCTCGAAGTCAATGAAAGAAATGTCCCGCTGCTGTCGCGCGAAAACGCATCGATTGATGCTATGCGTACTGTCGGCGCCCCTTGCTGCAGCGCAGTAAAGCCTGCCTCCAGTTTTGCAAACATTCCCTTGTTGACGGTGCCAGCGTCGACAAGGGCCTGCAGTTGTGAATCATCGAGCTGCGGGATCAACGTCCCGTTGTCATCCAGGACCCCCTGCACGTCGGAAATCATCCACAGCTCGCCCTTGAGCGCTGCCGCAATTGCAGCCGCAGCATCGTCACCATTCACATTGAGGGCCCCACCACTCGACGATGATGCATCGATGGCAACGGGCGAGATCACAGGCAGAAACCCGCCGGAGAGCAACACCTCGATGATCCGCGTTTGCGGAGTCCCTGGCTTCCCCGCCCTTCCAAACGTGGCCGGATCGATCGCCTCGGCCGGCAACAGCCCGCCGTCTTCACCCGACACACCGACCGCAGGAACTCCCGAGGCGGTGAGTGCCGCGACAAGACGCTTGTTCGCGCTTCCCGACAACACCATGCGAACGAGGTCGACATCATCGTTGGTAGTGACACGTCTCCCATTGATGAACGTTGGCTCGCGCCCAAGTTGGCGCTGAAGCGCAGTGACTTCATCCCCACCGCCATGGACTATGCAGATGGTGTTACCGCTCGACTCCCATAACTCGCGAATCGCCGGTCCGAGCCGCGGATCTGACTGAACTCGCCCACCCAGCTTCACAACGATTGTCATCGCGGAAGCCCGAGCGTTTCTTCGAGACCCAGCATCAGGTTCGCATTTTGGACTGCCTGTCCAGCTGCTCCCTTGGTCAGGTTGTCGATCGCTGACGTGACAATCAGCGTAGGTGACTTCGTGTGTTCGGCGTGGACTGCAGAGATGATCAGGTTGTTCCGGCGAACAACGTCGTGAAGCGAAGGCGTAGTCTCGCTCATCTCGATGAAGGGCTCATTAGCATACGCCGCCTTCCAGGGAGCGAGTGGATCTCCGAGCACGGTATTCACGCGCACGACGATGGTGGCAAGAATACCGCGGGCGACGGGAAGCAGGTGCGGTGTAAATACGAGATCCACCGATCGGTCGAGCCCTTCGAGAACTGACCGCATCTCGATCATGTGCCGGTGATTGTTGCCGACTCCGTACGCGCGAAAGTCCTCGCTTATCTCCGCGAACAGCAGCTCCGGTTTTGGTGAATAGCCGGCGCCTGTGACGCCACTTGCGGCGGTCACGGCGATAGTCGAGTCCTTCTCGAGGAGGCCTGCCGTTGCGAGCGGCGCGAGAGCCAGAAGAATCGCAGTCGGATAACAGCCCGGATTGGAAACAAGGTCCGCTCCCTTCACCTCCGCACGTGCCAGCTCCGTCAGTCCGTAGGGGGCTGCTCCCAGCTTGTCAGCTCGCGCATGCCCGGGACGCAAGTCGGATGACAGGTCGACCACTTTCGCGCCTGCACTTCGCGAACGCTCCACCCACTCGATGGATGCTCCGTGGGGCATCGCACTGAAAACCAGTGCTGCCTCTCCAATCGGAGCCGCCTCAGTCGCGATGAACTTGACGTCTTTTCGGCCTACGCGCGCAGTCTGGCCGCGCTGGCCGTGGGCCGCAGCGAACAACAGCTCCATTCGCGGATGCTGGTGAACGAGCAAGCACAGCTCGCGTCCCGCATAGCCGCTGGCACCAAGTACCCCGACCGGAAATTTATGCACTCATAATGCATAACATTACATTCTCGGCCGGACAAGGCTCTTATTGAGGCTCCCCCGCGAGCGCTTTCAGCCGGCGGACCACGCGGTCGCGAGCGAGCCCTGATCGACATACGACGAGGATGGTATCGTCGCCACCGATCGTGCCCAGTATATCTGGCCATCCCTCTCCGTCGAGAGCAGCCGCGATGGGCTGTGCGCCCCCTGGTACCGTGCGGAGGACTATCAGTTCGCTGACACCGTCGATGCGCAGGAAAAGCTGCGGGAGAAGGGTTTCCAGCGCCGCCCTGCTCTCGTCTATGCTGCCGTCGGTAATTGCGTACCGCGCTCCCTCAGGAGTCGGAACCCGGGCAAGCCGGAGCTCGCGCAGGTCACGCGACAACGTTGCCTGCGTGACATCCCAGCCGCGATGGAGCAGGAGTTTTCGAAGGTCTTCCTGGCTGCTGACTACCCGCTGCTCAACGAGCTCCAGAATCGCAGACTGCCGCTCTCTCTTGTTTGCCATGCGAGACGTTACCACCTCTGATGCTGCTGCGCGAGGGCCAGCACCCGTTCAGTATTGACCCTCCGTAACGTAGTGATTAAATATACGGTTGAAATGAATAGATATTTAGGAGCGAAATGACCAAGACAATTGCCCTGGCCTATTCTGGCGGACTTGATACATCGATCATCGTCCCCTGGCTCAAGGAGCACTACGACGGCGCACGTATCATTTGTGTTGCCGCTGATATCGGACAGGGCGACGAGCTCGAGGGCGTGCGCGCAAAAGCACTCGCCTCTGGCGCGGATGAGTGCTACATCGAGGATCTGCGCCAGGAGTTCATCCAGAATTTCATCTGGCCGACATTGCGCGCCGGAGCAATCTACGGCCGCAAGTATCTACTCGGCACATCCATGGGACGACCGCTCATCGCGCGCCGTCAGGTTGAGGTAGCACGGCGCGTTGGCGCTGACGCGCTGGCCCATGGATGCACTGGTAAGGGCAACGATCAGGTTCGCTTTGAGCTCACCTACGCGGCTTTTGCGCCCGACCTCCCTGTCATCGCGCCGTGGCGTGAATGGGACATTCGCAGTCGCGAAGACGCGATTGAATACGCCGAAAAACATTCCGTGCCTGTCACCGCATCACGCGAGAAGATCTACTCGCGCGACCGCAACATCTGGCACATCTCCCACGAGGGCGGCGTCCTCGAAGATCCGTCGCAGGAGCCACCGGCCGACTTGTTCATGCTTACTACCTCGCCGGAGCTTGCTCCCGACGAGCCTGAGCAGGTGTCAATCGGTTTCAACGAGGGCACTCCGGTCGCCGTTAACGGGGTTTTCCTCGATCCGGTCGCGATTCTCACCACACTGAACCGGATCGCCGGTAGACACGGCGTTGGCCGCATAGATCTCGTCGAAGACAGGCTTGTGGGCATGAAATCGCGCGGCGTCTACGAGACGCCGGGCGGTACGCTCCTCTACACAGCGCACAGCGAGCTCGAACAGCTCATCCTCGACAGACGGACGCTTGCCGCAAAGGACCAGATTGCTCCACGGTACGCTGACCTCGTATACGAGGGCCGCTGGTGGACGACTGAGCGCGAGGCTTATGATGCGTTCGTCAACGTTACGCAGGAGCGCGTCACCGGTGGCGTTACGCTCAAGCTCTACAAGGGAACCGTATCCGTGGTCAGTCGCGCCAGCGAGTATGCGCTTTATGATGAGCGCTTCGTGACGTTCGGCGAGGATGATGTCTACCAGCAGAGCGATGCTGCGGGATTCATCCGCCTCTATTCCCTGCCCGACCGCGTTCGCGCGCTGCGGGATCAGGAACTTGCGGCCAAAGCGGTTGCGCCGGTTACCTCTGCGGAGGAACCGCCGGTGCTCGCCGGCACGTGGCAAGACTGACGCGGTGACGGAACCGAAGAAGTCTCACAAGTTATGGGGTGGCCGGTTTTCGGTGCCGACCGCAGAAGCGCTCGATGCACTCAATCGGTCGATTGGCATCGATTTCCGGCTATGGCCCCATGATATCAGGCTTTCACAGGCGTGGGCATCTGCGCTGCATGATGCCGGTGTTCTTACTGTCGACGAGAGCACGCGGATTCAAAGAGGTCTGAGCGCGGTCGGGGAAAAAATTGCTGATGGTGCCCTGCCCCAGGCGTCTGATGAAGACGTTCACACGATGATCGACCGGATGTTGCACGACGAAGTTGGTGATGTGGCGTCGAAGCTTCACACCGGTCGCAGTCGCAACGATCAGGTCGCCACTGCTACCAGGCTCTGGACGATCGCTGCGTCATCCGCGCTCGATGATGCCGTCCGCGGGCTGCAGCAGACGATGATCGATCAGGCGAAGACGCTCGAGAGCGACATGATGCCGTCGTACACCCATCTGCAGCGTGCACAGCCGGTAGCCGGTGCACACTGGATGCTGTCGCATTTCTGGCCTCTTCATCGGGATCGCGCACGCATCGCATCCGTTGCACGCTCGACATCGATCCTGCCCCTCGGCTCCGGCGCCATTGCGGGATCTGCATATCCGATCTCGCGTGATCTCCTCAGGGAGAAGCTTGGCTTCACATCTCTTTCGCAGAACAGCATCGACGCTGTGGGCGATAGAGATTTTGTCGCTGAGATGCTCTTTGCCGTCGCATTGATCGGTGCACACCTCTCGCGCCTTTCCGAAGATCTCATTCTCTATGGATCGAGCGAGTTCGGGTTCGTGAAATTCGGGGAAGCGTTCACGACGGGCTCGAGCATGATGCCGCAGAAACGAAACCCTGACGCGCTGGAGCTTGCACGCGGGTCTGGAGCGCGCACTCTCGGCGACCTCACGACACTTCTTGCAACCCTCAAGGGTTTGCCAAGTGGCTACAACAAGGACCTTCAGGACGACAAGCGCGCGCTCTTTGGCGCGGTCGATCTGATGCTACTCGTTCTTCCTGCGGTTGCCGGCGCGGTTGGCGAAATCAAATTCGACAGGAAGCGAATGAGTGACGCGTTGTCGAGCACAATGATGGCGACCGACCTGGCGGATTACCTGGTGGGGAAGGGAGCTACGTTCCGCGACGCTCACGAGGCCGTCGGATCCTTGATCCGGCAGGCGGAGACGGAAGGATGTGAGCTCACTGCGCTTCCGCTGACCAGTTTCAGCTCGAAGAATGCCCTCTTCGGCGATGACGTGATGAACGCTCTGGATCCCGCGCAGTCGGTGGCCCGTCGTGGCGTTCCGGGAGGAACCGGCCCCGAGGCGGTTAAGAATCAGATTGAGGCAGCGACCCGAGCACTACATGAGTAGCACTGTTAGATTGATAGCTAACTGAGACAAACAAGAAGCCGGGCAGATATTCTGCCCGGCTTCTTTGTTAACGTCGTTTGCCAAGCTTAGAAGCTGATGCCGAAGGTGACCGGAACGAACTGGGTCGCGTTATCAGACATGATGTGGTGATAGCGCGCTTCGATGAACGTTCTGAACCCGCTCAGCTGGAACGATGCGCCCAGTCCGCCATTGAGGCCGAAATTAGTCGTCGTTTCCGCGTTATCAACGTCCGGCTTCTGACCGTAGATACCGCCGCCGCCAATGAGGTACGGGCGAATGCCGACGCCAGGCAGCGCGTACACGAGATTCGCGTTTGCGCCGAGGATCCGGTAGTCGGGGCGGGGGATTACGAGATCGCTTCTGTCTGGGAAGCTGTTGAACATTCCGTCGATGCGGAGTCCAAGAGGTGTTCCGACAGAGTTAAATCCAAGTGACACCGTGCCGTTGTAGCCGGTCTGGTAAACGTCGCCAAAGTCGCCCGTGGGGATTGACGCACCCAGAGAGACCCCGAGACTGATGGGCTTGGTCGACTGCGCTGCGGCTGTGCTGCTGACTGCTGCTACTGCCAACGCGGCGATCGCCAATGAGAAGCCTTTCATAGTTGTCTTGCTCCGTGCATGAACTGTGGTTATCGAGATTTCCTGACAGCGCTCATGGAGTTGTTCATGAGTCCTGGCATCTATGGCAATTGTTGCACCTGGGGGGAAACCTCATGCGGCTTGTTATTATCCTATACAAATAGGATATTTCAGTATGCGAGGGTACACCGTTGCCACTGTTGCACTTGCGCTTGACATCCCAATCAAGTGGATAGACAACACCTTATCCCACCACACCGTGCCGGGTGTGGTTCAGGCGAGGCAGGGAATCGCCAGGCGTCTCACTTCCGAGGCAGTAGTTGTCCTTGAAACGGCACTGCATCTCATCCGATCCCTGGAGATGCCAACCGCACGGGCCCTTCTCATAGCGCAGGAGCTCACGGCCACCAGGGAGCCGCGCTATTCCATCGGCCTATGCGAAGTGCGTCTCGATCTCGACGACATCAGGACCGCCGTCTCGGCACGTCTGGCATACGCGGTTGAAATCTCGCCTGTGCCTCGCCGGGGACGGCCGCCGAAAACCCGGTAAAAAAGAATGGGGCGCCTTTTGAGCGCCCCATTCAATTCATTCCTGCGGAACCCGCCTCAGCCGCTCTTCGTGACGTTCTCGGCAGCAGGGCCCTTCTGCCCCTCGACGATGTCGAACTCCACCGTGTCACCTTCGGCGAGAGACTTGAATCCGTTGCCGGAGATCGCGCTGTAATGCACGAAACAGTCTTTCTGCCCGTTGTCAGGGGTGATGAAGCCAAAGCCCTTCGCATCGTTGAACCATTTTACCTTGCCGGTCGTACGCATTCCTGCTCCTGGTAGAAAATCCCGATTACGGCTACGTACTCCGTCTCGAGACAACTTGGTGGCTTGGTTCACCATGAACTTCGCCGATGAAGCACTCGAGGATCCCTGACAGGGCTCCCAAGGCCGGGTTACTTCGCGAAAGCATACAACGGTCAGGAAATACGGTCAATAGAAAATTGTTTAAGGTTCAAGCAA
Organism: Gemmatimonadaceae bacterium; assembly: GCA_031426255.1. Taxonomy (GTDB): domain Bacteria; phylum Gemmatimonadota; class Gemmatimonadetes; order Gemmatimonadales; family Gemmatimonadaceae; genus UBA4720. The sequence continues at coordinate 54,352 of JANPKW010000058.1, forward strand.
GCGCACATTTGTGATGTAATACTGGGTTTCCCCGAAGCACGACGTCGGCACGCCGCGGTGTTGCGAATATGAGAGCGACACACGCTTTCCAAGGTTTCGCTCGAGAAGGTGCGCAACCGAATCACCCCTCACGCTGAACTTGAAAATTTCCGGCATCGCGCCTGGAAGATTCACCATCGCGAGCTCGCCTTCCCACGTCTTGCACAACCATCCACGCTTTGAAAGTTTCTGCGCGTAACCCGCTCTCTCCCCCGTCGAAAAAGCGTAGCTCATTGTCAGCGCAGTCCATCCCGCGAACAGCAGGAGCGGACCAAGCAGAACTATTGTCACGATCAGCTTTCGCCAATGGCGCGCTTTCCACGAAGTCGCCGTCGATACGGGTTTATCAGTCATGCTCGAGCTCCATTCAGGAATTAGCTTTATGAGTAGCCCGTCAAAACTATCAGTGACATTCAAGCCGCGCAGAAAATCCGTCACCGCCATCGTGGGCGGAATCCCGGTTGGGTCATCCCACCCGGTCGTCGTCCAGTCGATGACGAACACCGATACTGCCGACGCCGCAGGCACTGCCGCACAGGTAGCCGATCTCGCTGCAGCGGGCTCTCAGCTTGTCCGGATCACTGTCAACAACGACGAAGCCGCGGCCGCAGTTCCCGAGATCGCAAGCCGACTCGCAGACATCGGTGTCAATGTCCCGCTTGTCGGCGATTTCCATTACAATGGCCATCTCCTTCTCGCCCGATACCCGGAAACCGCACGCGCGCTGGCGAAGTACAGGATCAACCCGGGTAACGTGGGGACCAAGCGTCGCGATGAGAACTTCAGCATCATCGCACGCATTGCCGCCGAAAACCGCAAGGCAATCCGTATCGGGGTCAACTGGGGCTCGCTCGACCAGGATCTGCTCACACAGATGATGGATGCCAACGCCATCAGCGCGGTGCCCCTCGACGCAAAGGACGTCTACATCGAGGCCATGCTCGAAAGCGCACTGCGGTCGGCCGAGCTGGCTGAGGAATCCGGAATCCCGCACGAGGCAATTATTATCTCGGCCAAGGTCTCCGGCGTCCCCGACCTCGTCGAGGTCTATCGCCGTCTGGCCTCACGCTGCGACTACCCCCTGCATCTCGGGCTGACCGAGGCCGGGATGGGATCGAAAGGGATCATCTCGAGCGCAGCAGCGCTTGCAATCCTTCTCTCTGAAGGCATCGGTGATACGATCCGCGTGTCGCTGACACCCCGGCCGGGAGGCGATCGCACCGAAGAGGTGCAGATCGCTCAGCAGATTCTTCAATCGCTCGAGCTGCGCCGCTTCAATCCCCAGGTGACCGCGTGCCCCGGGTGTGGCAGGACGACGTCGACTTTCTTCCAACACATGGCTGAGGACATCCAGACGTATCTTCGCGAGCAGATGCCAGTCTGGAGGGAACGCTACCCCGGAGTCACAGATCTCAAGGTAGCTGTGATGGGCTGCGTGGTTAACGGACCGGGCGAGTCGAAGCACGCGAACATCGGGATCTCGCTGCCAGGCACGTTCGAAGACCCGAAGGCCCCAGTGTACGTGGACGGCAAGCTCATGGTCACCCTCAAGGGCGACAACATCGTTCCCGAATTCCTGCGTATCCTCGAGGATTATGTGGAGCGAACTTATTCACCCACGCTTCTCGAGTCGGGCCTCTCGGTCTAGGCAGACTCCAGAGCCGCGACCGAAGCACGCAGCTCTCCAACTATCGGTTCGTCAAATCCGATTTCAACCAGTCGGTTGAGCACGTCGCGATACCATTTTATCGTGCCGGCCTTGCCCGCCTTGAATCTCGACCACACTGAATCCGGATCCTCTGTACGACGCAGGTCCGAGAGAATCGAGTTCGAATTGTGCACCTTGTCAGCAGCACACACCCATAGCGCCGACTCATTCGCATCACTCAGCCTCGCGAGGTAGTCTTCCTTCCGCTCCTCGGTCGAAAGCTCGACACCATCGTCATCGAGATGCCGGTGGGTTACGCCAAGAACTGTCTCGAGAACATCTGCACCAAACTTCTCGCCAATCCTCTGCTCGAGCATCTGTCGAGTATATCCGTCCTTCATGCAATCCTCGACGACGTCGTGCAGCACACCCGCGACGACGGTGCGCTCGTCCCGTCCGTATCGCGTCAGTATCACGGCAACATTAGCTGGGTGCGTAAGGTAGGGAAGCTTCGTCCCTTTTCTTACCTGGCGGTCGTGATGCTTGGCGGCAAAAGCGAAAGCATGATTGATCGCGTCTGAATATCCTTTCGTCGTCATGACTGTCTCGAGAACCACTTCACTATTTTTTCGAGCCCTTCCCGATCCTGCTCGTCGAAGGATCCAACCGTGTCAGAGTCGATGTCCAGAACTGCGATCAGCTCACCGGCTCCATTGAGTACGGGGACGACGATTTCCGACCGCGAGCGTGGATCGCAGGTGATGTGTCCATCGAAGGCCATCACGTCCTCGACGATTACGGTGCGCTTCTCAGCCGCCGACGTACCGCACACTCCTCGCCCGAACCGGATTTCCAGACAGCCGAGCGTACCCTGGTAGGGCCCGATGCGGAGTAGCTGTCCGGGTTCTACGACGCGATAGAACCCGGTCCATAGATGCCCGAAAGCGTGATGTATGAGCGCGCTGATTGTCGCCATCGCTGCAACATCATCGTGAATCCCCTCGAGCACCGCATCGACTTGCGTCAGCAGCTCGTCGTATGCCTCGCTGCGCGGCAGGGCACTGAGGTCCAGCGTTGTTTCGGCCATCGGGTCTAACGTGCTCCTACGAGTGTTGAAGTGCCGGGTGTCCTGGGGCGCCGCCGTGGCTCCTTTGGTTCATCAAGAGCTTCGATTACCGGCGGGTCGTCGTTCCACAGCACGAGCCCGTGAATACGCAAGTCCAGAGCGCGAAGCTTCTCCACGGTTTGTTTCAGTCGACCGATTCTGGTACGAGTGACCCGCGCACACAATACTACGTCAGGGCCCGGGATAATGCTGTCCAATCCGCGGAGCAGATATGCGGTCGGTGCGGCGATGACAACGAGGTCGTACCTGCGTTCCATTCTCGCGAAATCTCCCCTGATTCGCTGAGCGACATCGGCTCCTGCCGTGCTTGACCTGGTCGAGCCGCTTGGCAGTATGTCGAGCGTGCGATCGCGACCGATAATCGTCGGCACGATTGCTTCAGGCCAGTCAGACGTACCAGCCATGATTCCAGCGAGTCCCGGGTTCGAGGGAATCCTGAAAACGGCGGCGATCGTTGAGCTTCCAGGGTCTACATCGACGAGCAGCGTACTGCGCGCTTCATACGCTGCAGCTGCTGCGATGTTCGCTGCGACTGTTGCAACGATTGCCGCGTCATCGCCTGCAACCGTAACGATTGGAACGTTCGCCTCGGTTGCAGCGAGATGAAGGTAGAGACGGCGATAGCTCTCGGACACGACATCGATCAACGGTGGATCAGATGCATCCGCCTGACGGCGACTCCGTTCCGCAAGAACTTCCGAGGGCTCGATCACAGTGAGAACCCTGACCCCCGTGACATTTTCCGCTTCTCTCAGGTCGGCCACGCTGGGATTCTTGAGCTCGACGAACAACGCTGCGGCGAATCCCGCCGTCAGCGCGAGCACAAGAGCGGCAGCCAGCATCGCAAGTGGTGGAGCACCGACATTCGCCAGATTGCGGGCACGCGCAGTTTCGCGATCGATGCGTTCGTTCGTTGCCCTGACCTGAGCAAGCGTTGCGGACGCGCCGGCATATGCGCGTTGCGCATCGGCCTTGCGCGCTAGATATGCTGCAGTATCTACGTTGATTCGCGGTGCCGGCGGGGGTGGCGGCGGACGTAGTGTTGCAAGCTCCTGTCTTAGAGCGGAGCGGCGGACTTCTGCAATAGCCTGAATCGAACGTCCAACCGCCGTCGCACGTGATGTGAGCGCGACATAAACCGGGTCTACTCCGCCTACTGCGCCGAAGGCGTCGCGCTCGCGCTCGATTTCCGACAACTGGTCGAGGAGCGGTTGAACCTGCGGATCACTCGCGAGCGGGGCCGATGTTGCGAGCGCCCGATATGAAGAGGGAAGTGGCGCGTTGTTCGCGCGATCTACGAGCCTGTTGAGAGTCGTCACATCCCGCGACAGCGCCTGCCTTCTTGCGATCGCTTCGGGCGGAAACGTATCGACGACCTGAACAGGCGCCTGTGCGACAACGGTCCTCGCGATCTGCAGTGCTGAATCAACCGATGCGATCTGGGCAGCCGCACGATTGCGCTCGAGGATCACCCGTCCCGAGTCCGGCCTCTCCTCGAGAATTGCCGAAACCTGTACGGCTGCTCTGGTCGCCTGCCTGGGCACGAGCACAAACGCCATCAGCGCGGCGATGAATACCAGCCCGCCGACAATTCCCATTACCGCAAATCGCCGGGAGGCATTTTTCGAGCGGGCTGACATCCACCAATAGCTCGCGCTTCCGAAATGACGGCTCATATCACTTCAAATATGCAAGGTGAGCGCCCAGCGACACGAGGCAAAGAAAACGGGGGCACCTTTCGATGCCCCCGTTCTTACTTGCTCAGCCTGAAAACTACTGAACCGTGACCTCTCCCTTCATTCCAAGGGCAAGGTGTGGCGTGCAGTTGAACGGGTACTTGCCCGGCTTGATGTTGGCAAACGAAACCGTGATCGTCTCACCGGCGTTCATCTTCATCGTGCTCGAGAGCTGTCCCATCTTCTCCGAGATGTTGGCGTCGAGCTGACCCTGAACGTCTGCGGGAATCGTTGCGGGATCGAAAGCAACGTTGTGCGGTCCGCCGCTGACCATCGTGAAGCGGATGCCGTCTCCGGCCTTGAGCGTGATGTTAGCTGGCTCGAAGCGATAGCCCTGTGCATCGCCCAGCATCTTCACTTCGTGCGTGGTGCCCGTGATCGGGGCAGCCGTAGCAGTGCCGCCAGCTGCCGCCGGGGCGGCCGCGGGTGTCGCTGCCATCGCGGTGTCGATCGCCACTGCTGACGTGTCAGCCGCAGTCTTGTCTCCGCCAGCGCAAGCGCTGAAAACGATCGCGCTCGCAGCGAGCGTAATTCCGTATAAACGCATTTTCTAGAGGCCTCCAGTGCCGTACTAGATACAACTTGGGTTATAAAAAGTCCTCTCGCGAGGGCCCTCGCGAGACATTGTGAACTTATTCACAAGCCCCCCTTAATGCAACGCGACACCCCTCTCGAGGCATCGATTCCGAGCCCCTAGAAACGGGTAATACGATCCCGGCGAAGTTTGCGTGGATCACCCACATAAGCAAAGCGGATTCCTTTCATGTAGGTCCGGGCAACCCGCCGCACAGCCTCTGGTGTGACGCTCTTGAGCTCCTCG
>JANPKW010000059.1:0-18943 GCA_031426255.1 Gemmatimonadaceae bacterium
AACTTCCCGGCGCCATCGACGACCGTTGCATCAGGCGGCACACGTGTTCGTGCGAAGGATCCGATCTCGGAAATTCGCCCGTCGCGGATGACGACAGTTTGTGCGTGCTTCGCCACGCTGTCGCGCATTGAGATCACGGTCACGTTGGCGATGACTACAGTTCCATTGCCCAGCGAATCGCTGGGCGACCGAGGCGTCGCGCAACCTGATGCCGTGGCGAGCATCAACAACCCGAGGCTTGGCACGCGGCGCGCGAAGAATGGACCACGCGTCATCCACGATCGCCGTGTTATGGGTACAGTCCAGGTTGCGATCGAACCCATACACTCTCCTGCTCCAAAAATTGTGAGATCCTCGCGTACCCTAATTCACGGTCGGCGTCAAGCGCCAGCCTACGTCCGGGGGAGCGTGAGAGTGAACAGCGATCCCGCGCCAACTTCACTCTTCACCGTGAGATCACCACCCATCCCCCGCGCCAAGTCGCGGCTAATGGCGAGTCCCAGCCCCACTCCATCGTTCGTGCGAGTTAGCTGGGCATCGAGTTGCACGAATGGCTCGAATACGCGCGCTAGTTGATCGGGCGCAATCCCCCGGCCTGTATCACTCACTGAGATGAGAACTTCCTTCTCGGCAGCACGGCAGGACAAACCGATGTGGCCCCCAGGCTCTGTGAACTTTGTCGCGTTGGTAAGCAGGTTGAGAAGAATTTGCTGCAGCTTCTCACCGTCCGCGTCAATCTCAAGTCGGTCATCACCAGGTTCGACCGTGATGCCGATCCCCTTCGCGAGCGCCTGAGGCGCAATCAGGGCCTCACATGTCAGGAGCGTTTCCTGGACGGGGACTCTCTCACGCGCAAACTGCACTCCTCCGGCTTCAATCTTGGTATAGTTGAGAACCCCATTTATGAGCCCGAGCAGATGACGCTGGCTCTTCCGAATCTTGGCAAGGTAGTCCCGCTGCGCCGGCGAGAGCGCACCCGGAATTCCCAGCTCGAGCAACTCCGCGTAGCCGCCTATGGCGTTCAACGGCGTCCGAAGTTCATGGCTCATGATCGCCAGAAACTCGCTCTTTGCACGATTGGCATCCTCTGCAGCGACGCGTAACCGCTCTTTGTCCTCGACATCAGTGTTTGTGCCGAACCAGCGGACAACGCTACCCTCGGAATCGTATGTAGGCACCACTCGGGTGAGAAACTGGCGGAATACACCATCGTGGCCCCGCAGGGGAAAGGTCATCTCAAACGCCTCACCTGTGGTGATTGATCTGTTCCAGCGTTCGAGCACGATGGGGAGGACTTCTGGAGCGTGCACGGCTTTCCACCCCCAACCCTCCATGTCGGCCGCTACAGTGCCAGTGTATTCGTACCAGCGCGCATTGTACCAATCGATGTAGCCGTCCCGGTCGGCGGTCCAAGCCAGTGTCGGAATCGCATCTACAAGAGCGCGGAACTGTGCCTGAGTCTCCTCGGCATGAAGTCTGGCAGCAACCGCCTCCGTTCGCGCAACGTCGGTGGCCTGTCGCTCGCGCTCGCTTTCGTGGAAGAGTCGCTCCACCTCCAATCGATTACGAACGCGGTCGGTAACCTCAATGGCGTGTTGCATAATGCCCATCACCTGCCCGCCATCGCCGAACAGAGGCTGGTATACGAAGTCATACCAGCCATCTTCGAGAGCGGCGCCCCCCTTGTCGAGCTTAGCGAGCGATTCATGCTCGACCCGCGCGTGACCTGTAACCCACACTTCGTCGAGCATAGCCTCATAGCCCTGCGCAGCGATTTCCGGGAGCGTCGCACGGAACGTGCTGCCTAGCCTGACTGGCCGACCCACGAGCGACTGGTAGTTCGCATTCGCAAGCAGGAAGCAATGATCCGCACCCGTTGTGACAGCTATGGCGGCGGGCGATTGCGCAAAGATCATCTGGAGACGCTCTTCAACGAGCTCCGCGCTTCGGCGCGCACTTTCCGCCTCTTCGGTCCGCTCCTCGAGTTGCGCAGCAGTGGCTTGAAGCTCCTCGGCCTGGGCTTCGAGCTCCATCGCCTGATCATGTAAAATCAAGTTGCTCGATTCTAGTTCGGTACGCGCTTCGCGCGCTCTTGCAAGGGCCGCCTCAAGTTGTAGACGCGCGAGGTCGAGAGTGCCTGCGAGCGTTTCGGCCCTCGTGGCCGCTGCACCTAACCGGATGACCTTCAACTCGGCGAATGCTGCGGCGCGCTCCCCGCGAAACAACGCTGCGAGCAGAGGGTATAGTGCAACTAGCGATGCCAAGGCACGCTGCTCCGCCCGCCCAACTATAACGATCACGTGATTTGCTCCAACCCCGTACCCCATCACGCCGACATCGGGCTCTTCAGCGCGAAGCGGCAACCGCCCGGTCTCCTCTCCTTTCGCCAGGCAGTTCGCCAGGAATGCACGCCACCGCCGACCATCAGGCAGGGTCTGAACGAATCCGGGAGCCGTAACCATCCGACCGGTGTCCTCGTCCCGAAGGAATATCAGGAGGTCATCAGCACCCATGGCCCCGGCAAGCGCCGCAGCAGCGTCAAGTCGTCTCACTGGGTCGGCAAGCGCAGCAACGCGCGTGAAAAACGTCTCGCTGTGATCGTCTGACATCGCGTTCGCTTAGCGGCCGGAGTGTGTCGTTTTCACTCTGGGAACACGACCACGACGGCCGTACAGTTGTGGAACCCGCTGAACTGCCCTTCCGCGCGCACGATTTGCCCATACGAGTTAAATCCAGCAAACGAAGTATTTCCCAGTGCGTCGGAAACCGCCGCAAGCTCGTCGTTGAAACCGTGTCCCAGACGGAGCCGCGTAGCGACGCAATCCAGGAAAAGCGCACCGACTGGCCTATGCCCTCCTTCGGTTACCTGATCGATCGCATCATGCGTCGCAGTCGCTGCCGCCTCAACGGCAGCCGTCGCCGGAATGGACATGATGTGCGCCGTTGTACCGATCGGGATTTCCGCCGCGTGCACGATTCCGCCCCCGGGTGCGAGGCCAAGCGGCACGCGCAGCTTGTGGCCCTGCTCGGTCTTTACGCCAACTATGTTGTGGAGAAAGAATGGCAAAGGATCGGCATGATCGAACGTCTGTCCCGTGACACTCGCATGGTCTTCGAAGGCCTCCACTGCCGGCGCAACATCGAAGCTCACGACACACGTCTGCGCTGATTCGGTCACCCGAAGCGCGTCACTGGAGGGCTCCCACCCGTGTTTCGATCCGATGCCAATGGGCTTGTTGGAGAGAATCTCCAGCGCGACCATCGCGTCGGTGTGAGCATGGAGACCATGGAAGACATGAGTCTTCGAAAACTTGCCGTCATCTCCGGCGCCACCGCCCGCGAAACGGTACATGCCCCCGGTCGCCTGAGTCATCTCGTCCACGATCTCTTCGGCATGTCCCGCCAGGGCGTCGACAAGGATGATCGCGGTGCGGTATCGATACTCAGCCGAACTCAAACCATGGAAACCGCGCACGACCTCGCGTGCCGCGCCGGCATGGTCGCGGGCCAATCCTTGGGCAGACACCGCGGTAAAACGCATGTCCGACGCTCGCAAGGCGATGGCTGAGCTTCTGCCCACGCCGTCGGTGGCCTCGGTGAATTCGCCTGCCGAGGAGCATCCGATCAGGGCGCCGGGTTTGCACCCAGCCTCGAGCGCCTCGAGCAACAGTGTGTAGTCGTTCTGCGACGAAGCGAACACCAGTAGGGCATCGGGGGATTCTCCGCCAAGACCGATATGGATCTGAGCGGCGAGATCGGTTCCAGCCTCGCGATCCTTGAGACCGGTCGAGGCGACGGCGACAGAAGTCATTTTGGTCTTGATAGTGGGTGAGTAAGATGCATCGCGGATCTCTATGAAAAATGTCCGCAATAATCGCGCACCGGGTGCCAGCGCCGGGTTGGAATCCCAATGGTGCGACCTCTCGCGGTCGGCTTATTTTACTCGGAGATCCACCTGCGCGAGGACTGTGCCTCGGGCATCTATGCTGCGGGCCCAGTACCGGCCTGGAGGCAGCATGAATACGGGCGCCGCTTTACCGTCTATAGTCACTTGATCCTGCGGCGTGCTGGTAGCAGGGGCCCCTCGCCGGAAACGCTTGGACCAGCCGCAAGCCTCGGCCCCTCAGCAGACCTTCGGGAATGGGCGTCGGCCGTCGCCCGAGGTGCCCACCATCCAGTCGGGACGGCCTCTGATGAGCCGCGTGCGTGGAAAAAACACATACGCGTCGAATGCTTCCGCGCCAAGCAAGCCCCCCTCTCGCGCGTGCTCGAATATCGTAGGCTGGGAAATCAGCCCGCGCTGAAGTGCGTGACGGTACAGCGGATCTTCGTCTTCGCGGTTCAGCCGCTCAGTCATCATCGGGGCGTATAATGTGAGCGGATCGATCCCCGTGATACCCTTGAGGTGTAGCGCCATCGGGGTCCATCCGTCGACTCCCGAGACTTCCGCCGCATGTGAGCGACCCGCGAGCACCAGTACCCGCGCGCCGGGATCGCGTGCGAACACACGATCGTAAATATTTCGCGCCTGGACCGAATCCCGGAATCCCTGATCCCATGGCGTTATCTGTGGTGCCACGGATCCCGAGATAGGCCATAGCCTGCACGCCGGCGCACGGAAATCCGAGGAACTGCTCGAAGTTCAGCCGTATTTCTGGGTAGACACTGCGGAAAACCGGGGACGAAGCGTAATACGGCTCGAGATCGCGCATAGCGGCATACGTCGCGAGCGGGTTTCCCTGCCAGGCATGGCCGTATGATGCGAAACCTTCCGGATGAAACCATCCGGAGTTGCATGCGTATTGGTGATATAGTTAAGTATAACACCAACGATCACCATGGAGCGCTGACAATGAAAATTCACACCCTCTCCCCGATCACCCTTCTGCTGATCCCGGCACTCGGTATTGCCCAGCCATCCGGCCAGCCGATACACAGCCACGAACCATCAGCGTCCGCGCCCGGGGTCACTGCCTCGAACGCAAAACAGTGGTTCGATAGGCTGAAGAGCCTGGGCGGCACCTGGAAGGGTGCCATATCAAGCAGCCCGGCCATACCAGAAACGGCCGGCGACACGATGAGGGTCGTGCTGCGCGTAACGTCGCTCGGCAATGCGATCATGCACAACATGACGAGCCCGCGCCGTCCGGACGATCCGATTACGATGCTCTACCTCGAAAACGACCGGCTCCTGTTGACGCATTATTGTGACGCTGGAAATCGCCCCCGAATGGAGGGAAAGATATCGCCCGACGGAAAGACCGTCACGTTCGACTTCATTGATCTCGTCGGACCGACAAAGTACGGTCACATGAACCGTGCCGTGTTTACGTTCGTGGACGAGAATCACCATATCGAAGAGTGGACATATATCCTGCCGGGTGACCGGAAGATGCAGGCGCGCTTCGATCTCAGGCGCGTCAAGGTGCCATCGGAGTAGAGAAGTCCAGGAGAGTCATGGAAGGTGAATGGAGTGAGAACCAGCCGATCTACCGCCAGCTGCGCGACATGATAGTCGCCATGATCATCGACGGCACGCTGAGCGAAGGCGATGCACTGCCATCGGTGCGGCAGGTAGCGGCTGGGTATCGCGTCAATCCAATCACTGTGCTTAAAAGCTACCAGCAGCTCGTGGACGAAGTACTTGTTGAGAAGAGGCGCGGCATCGGCATGTTCGTCATGACCGGTGCGCGCAACGCTGCATTGCGATCGGAGCGCGACAAGTTTCTCGCCGAGGACTGGCCGGGGATACTCGAGTCAATCAAGCGGCTGGGGCTTTCCGCGGAAGAATTGCTCGAGCGCGCCGCGGCCCATCGCCCGCGCTCGAAGGCGAAGGGAGGACGCTGAGGCCATGGCTACCATAGAGGCGCGCGGACTACGGAAGGCGTTCGGCGGGAAGGTTGTGCTCGACGGAATCGACCTTCATGTCGAGGAGGGGCGCATCGTCGGACTCATTGGTCCGAACGGGGCGGGAAAGACAACCGCTCTGAACGCGATTGTAGGCCTTACGCCGTACGAAGGCGATCTCCGCGTGATGGGCCTCGATCCGTGGCGCGATCGCGATAACCTCATGCGGGAGGTCTCTTATATCGCGGACGTCGCCGTTCTTCCTCGCTGGATGCGGACCTGGCAGGCTGTGGATTACGTCGCCGGAGTCCATGCACGCTTTAACCGGACGAAAGCGGAACAGCTTCTCGCCAAGACCGGGATTTCACGCGACAGCAAGGTTCACCAGCTGTCGAAGGGAATGGTGACTCAGCTGCATCTCGTGCTCGCTATGTCAGTCGACGCGCGGCTGCTCGTTCTCGACGAGCCGACTCTGGGTCTCGATCCGCTCTTTCGCAAGCAGTTTTACGACCTCCTCCTCAACGATTTTTGCGATGGGGACCGCACGATTGTCGTGGCGACTCACCAGCTGGAGGAAATGCAGCACATTCTGACCGACATCGTCTTCATCGACGAGGGAAGCGTCGCGCTTGCGTGCAGTGTCGAAGAAGCTGAGGCTCGTTTCGCGGAGGTTCTGGTCCGTCCTGAAGAGCTTGCTTCGGCCAGGGCACTGGGCCCGATGCACGAAAAACAGGGTATTGGCCATTCTATCCTGATGTTCGACAGTGTCGAGCCGCAACACCTCGCGAACCTCGGTGACGTGCGAAGCCCGGGCATTCCCGACCTGTTCATTGCCGTCATGGAGAGCAGGCGGACCGGACCGGCAGGATCGATCCGATGATGAATGCTTTTCTCTGGTCTGTACGCCGGGAGCTCTGGGAAAACCGGTCCGTCTACATTGCACCGCTCGCTGCGGCAGCGATCTTCGTCGCAGGCTTCGCGATGCGGCTGGCCTTTACAGCACCATCGCCCGCACCCGCTCTAGGGCCGTACGCGTTCGCGACGCTGGCACTCATGGGGACCGGCGTCGTAGTGGCAATCTTCTATTGCCTCGACGCTCTGTATGCCGAGCGGCGCGATCGAAGTATTCTGTTCTGGAAGTCGCTGCCAGTTTCAGACTGGGCAACCGTTCTGGCCAAGGCGGCTATCCCACTGCTGGTTCTTCCGCTGCTGACGACCGCGATCACGAGCGTCGTGCACATCGTGATGCTGATGATAGAGAGCGCAGCGCTGCTTGTGCGCGGCCAGGGGGTTGATCAGTTATGGCAGGAAGTCGCGCCACTCCGCCTCTCGCTCGAGCTGCTGTATCACATGTCGGGCATACACATTCTCTGGTACGCACCGATATTCGCATGGCTTCTTCTCGCATCGGCTTGGGCCCGGCGCGCTCCTTTCCTGTGGGCGGGCATCCCGATCCTGGCGATAGTGGTCGTCGAAAATCTCGTATTTGCCACCTCGCGCTTTTTCGATCTGCTCAAGTACCGCTTCGTCGGCGGCCCGGAAAGCTTTATTGGTTCGGATGACCGCGTGGGCCACGTCGAGCCCGGTGTTCTGTTCGCAAATCCGCAATTGTGGATCGGACTCGCTCTGACGTTCATATTCCTTTATGGTGCCGTCCGCATCCGGCGGCAAAATGCGCCGGCATGAGGCGGGGTGCGAGCTCCTGCTGCGACCGCCACTGTTTCGACCCCTACGTCGAGCCCGTCGCTAATCGCGCAAACGCTACTCAGTTAATAGGTTGCACTAAACGCGAGAGTGGCGGAACTGGTAGACGCGCTGGACTTAGGATCCAGTGGAGCAATCCGTGGGGGTTCGAGTCCCCCCTTTCGCATCTGATTATTGTAACCGCATGCGAATCACCTACGTGCTGGCGAGCAGTGAGCTCAATGGGGCGCACAAGGTAGCTGTTCAGCATGCGAGTCTGCTCGCAGGAATGGGGCACGATGTAACTATTTCAGCCAAGGGCCCGCCCGCCGAGTGGATGCAGCGCGGCCCTCACTACCATGACAGGGAATCCTCCGACTCACTCGAGTCGCAGGATCTCGTCGTTGCGACAGGATGGACCACGGTCAGCGTCGCGCAGCAGATGGAGGTCGGACCGGTTGCCCATTTGTGCCGCGAGTACGAAGGAGACTTCGAGCACCTTGCTGTCGATCACGACGCGATTCGGGAAGTCTACGAGCGCCCGATACCGACCTTCGTCGTCTCACCACACCTCGCGGATCGGCTGGAGTCAGAATTCGGACGTGAGTGCGTTGTAGCCGGGCCGCCTCTGGATCCACTCTTCCGGCCTGCATTCCGATTACGTCCGCGAAAACGACCGCTCATCGTCATCACTGGAAATTTCGACGCACCTGTCAAAAACGTACGGACTGCGTTGCAGGCGGTGATCCTGCTGAATGAAATGGGCTTACCATGCAGCGTGCTGCGAATTTCTTCATTTCCACCCGGCAAAGAGGAACAAGCGCTGCTGAAGTCGGACCAGTACCTGTTCGCCATTTCACCCGCACGCTTTGCCAGAAAGTTGCGCCGCGCCGACCTGCTTCTTTTTCCGTCACGAGACGATGAAGGGTTTGGCCTTCCTCTGCTCGAGGCGATGGCTTCCAAGGTTGCCGCAGTGGGTTCACGAATTCCCTCGAGTGAAATCATGTGCGGCGATGCAGTTTCCCTCGTTCCTGCCGAGGACGCTGGGCGATTCGCTGATGCGGCAGCCGAACTGCTGGACGATGCCGATGCCTGGCGAAATGCGCGGGAGAGCGGTTTTGCCCGCGCGCAGCGTTACAGCGAGGATGCGATCGGCGCTGAGCTTCGCCGGGCAATCGACTGGGCAGTCGCAACGACGGCCTGAACTTGCACAGGCACCACCTTTTTGTGGTGCTCGTTCGTCGCCGGGAGTGATTCAGCTGACAATGCAGAGAGGCTCGTCGCATGTCAGCCTGCGCCTCAAGGCGTCATCGCCCGACGAGGTGCCCCTGTCGCTCACTGCACGGGCAATGTCCAGGGACGAAACAATTCCGAGGAGGGCTCCCCCCTCCATCACCAGGACGCGGTGTATGCCGTTGTCGCGCATCATGGTTGCGGCTGCTCTCACTGAAGCCTCTGGCAGCACGCTGAATACTTCCTCGGTCATCGCATCACGGACGGTGCATTGATCGAGCAGTCTATCCCTCACGAGCGATGCAGCGTTGATATTGGCGCCAATGTCATGCATCCAATCGTCACCGTGGGCGGCATCGATTGAATCCCACAGCTCGCCGATCGACTCCACTGTGTCGTGTGGCTCAACCTTGGGTCCGGAGACCATTAGTCCGACCATGTCGGTCATCGAAATCACACCGACGACGGAATCTTCAACTACAACGGGGGCGCCACCAAGGTGGTTGGTAGAGAGCGTCTCCATTGCCTCCCGAATCGTCGCACAGGGGGTGAGACTGACTACTTCCCGGGTCATTATGTCGCGAACGCGGAACATGCGTGTCTCCTGAGTGAGCAGTGTTCTGGAGGAGAGGATACACTGACGCCACGATCTTACGCGTCAGGGAAGACCGGAAATCGTCTCCGGGGAATGACTACACGAGTTACGCGGCCACCCGTCCATCGATGCCGGCCCATGCGGCACGCGAAAAAGCACCAGCAGACCTGAGGCCCGGTCCGGGCCGATGGCATCGCGCTTGCCTTCGTACGAGTCAGACAACCCAGCGGAGAATAACAATGGAAATGGAAACCCTGAAAGACCTTTACGTTGAGGGGCTGAAGGACCTGTGGAGCGCCGAGAAGCAGATCATCAAGGGCCTCGAGAGAATGAGCAAGGCCGCCTCGCATCCGGAGCTGAAGAAGGCGTTCGAAAACCACGCGACGATGACCGAAAAGCATGTCGAGCGCCTCGAGAAAATCTGCGCCGACCTCGAGGTAAGCCCCCGCGGAAAGAAGTGCGTGGGCATGGAAGGGCTCATCGATGAAGCAAAGGAGCTCATCGGCGAGAAGCCCGATCCTGACGTTCTCGACGCTGGCCTGATCGCCGCTGCCCAGCACGTCGAGCATTACGAGATGGCGGGATACGGCTGTGCGCGCACATATGCGAGACAGCTTGGCTTCGACGAGCAGGCAGACCTTCTCCAGACGACTCTCGATGAAGAAGGCAGCACTGACAAACTGCTCACGCAGATTGCCGAGACGTCAATCAATATCGAAGCAGAGCGAGCCGACTGATCGCTCGCTACTAGCTAGTATGGAAGGCCGGGTAATACCGGCCTTCTTGTTTTCCTATAAATCAGACGGGCTTGAGACATTCCGGAGAATCGTTAGCCGGGCTATTCACGAACTTGCTGACCTCATAACTCTCGAGGTCGCCGGACTCATACGGCGCGAGGAGCGAAAGAGCCGATCGTAGGGGAGTGGCCTTATCCAGCCAGGTCATTGCATGTTCGATCGGCAGAAGCGCAGGCATCCGATGATGAAACCGCGAAATCCGCTCCCCCGCATCAGTCGTGATTACGGTGCAGGTCTCGACCATTTGATCGCCCCGCCCCCACCGCTCCCATAATCCTGCCATCACGAACGGCTCGTGCCCTTTCATGTGAAAGAACAACGGAACGCGCGACTTTCCGGTGCCGGTCCATTCGTAATAGCCGTCCGCGAGGATCAGGCAACGCCGATCGCGCACCGCATCACGAAACGCTGGCTTCTCGGCAAGCGAGTCAGCGCGGGCGTTGATCATGCGATTTCCAATCGATGGATCATTGGCCCAGGAGGGGATCAGCCCCCAACGTCTGGGGGTCGCTGCCGGGTTCCCGTCGGGATCGAGGGCAAGAGTCCACTGCTGCTGGGTCGGCGCAATGTTGTAGCGGGGCGAGAACCCGGGAAGCACTGGCGGGAGACTGAATTTCTCGAGGACGCTTACCGGTGCGTCATGGAGGGAGGATCGTCCACACATTCCCCAAAGTTAGCTGTGCTCGGGCCTCAGGCATCAGTCATTAAATCTTGAAGAAGAACGACATAGGCTTCAGGCCTCAGCCTGCGGAGTCGTCAGGCACGAGGCTCAGACCGGACCCGTGCCTGCGGCCTGGGTCGACTGAGGTCCGAAGCCTATGTTGTTTTTCGGTAAGGTTTGAGGACTGACGCCTGAGTGCTCACATGAGTGAGCTCACTTGCCTGTGGTGCGACTCCGTAGCTCTCGTCGCTTATATTTGGGGATGCCCATCGAGATAACAAAGAACGAAGGCACGGGCGTCGACCGCCACGTGCAGATCTCGGTTCCCCCCGAGACAGTAAAGGACGCCGAGGACAAGGCAGCCAGGCGCTATGCGTCGAGCGTGAGACTTCCCGGTTTCAGGCCCGGAAAGGCGCCGGCAACCATGGTCCGGAAGAAGTTCGCCGATGCCATTCGCCAGGAAGCGCTCGAGAGCCTCGTACGCGATGCCTACCAGGAAGTGGTCGAGAAACAGGACCTCAAGGTCGCATCACAGCCCCATGTTCACGACGTGAAATTCGAGGAGGGTAAGCCCCTCACTTTCGAGCTTCACTTTGAGCTGCGCCCGACTGTCGACCTGACCCGGACCTCCGGATTCCGCGTAACGCGCCGCAACACGACCATCACCGACGAGAACGTTCGCGAGCAAATCGAGACGATTCGCGACCAACGCGCAACGTGGACTCCGATCGACGGCAAGCCACTCCCCGGCGACATGGTCAACGTGGAGATATCGACCGGCGATGAGGCAACCTCAGGAGAAGCCCGGTCATATCCGCTCGTCCTCGGGACAGGCCAGGCAATCGAAGGAATCGAGGAGCTGATCATGGAGGCCACGCCCGGTGAAACGGTCGAGCGCCCCGTGAAGTGGCCCGATGATTTCCCCGATGAAGCGCAGCGCGGACAGACCAAGACCGTGAAAGTCCGGTTACAGGACGTCAAGCGAAAGTCTCCCCCCGATCTCGACGATGCATTTGCGAGAGAAGTCGGAGATTTCGACTCGCTGGGTGCACTGACCGACGCGGTGCGCACGGACCTCACCGAACACTCGAAACGCGACGCCGATGCGGAAGTACGGCAAAAGCTCGTCGACGAGATCATTGGCGCGAATCCGTTCGACGTGCCTGGAAGCTGGGTCAGGCAGTTCGCTGACAACTACGCCGAAGCGTACCAGATTCCTACGGAGGATCGCGAGCGTTTTGCGACTGAGTTCCGCGCTATGGCCGAGCGTCAGATCCGTCGCGATCTCGTCATCGAGACACTTGCCGAGCGCGAGTCGCTCGCCGCGAGCGAGAAGGATCTCGATGACCGGATCACCGAACAGGCCGAGAAACGCGGGGTAAATCCTGCACAGCTTTACACGCAGCTCGAAAAAGGCGGACGCCTCAAGGAAATCGAGCGCAGCCTCACCGAAGACAAGGTTTTCCAGTGGCTGCTGGAAAAGAACGAAGTTCAAACCGAGAGCTGAGACGACAATGCCGACCCTGTACACACCATATGTGATCGAGCGCTCCAGCCGCGGCGAGAGGACCTACGACGTCTTTTCGCGGCTGCTCATGGACCGCATCATCTTCCTCGGAACCCCGATCAATGACGATGTCGCCAACGTTGTCATTGCCCAGCTTCTGTTTCTGGAGGCCGATAACCCCGAGCGCGACATTCACGTCTACATCAACTCCCCGGGCGGAAGCGTTTCGGCGGGCATGGCGATTTACGATACAATGCAGTTCCTGAAGTCGCCGGTTAACACGAACTGCATGGGACTCGCAGCCAGCATGGGCTCGTTCCTTCTTGCAGCGGGCAGGCCCGGAAAGCGCTCGGCCCTTCCCCACTCGCGCATCATGATCCACCAGCCCAGTGGCGGAACGCAGGGTACCGCGTCAGACATAGAGATCCAGGCTCGCGAAATTCTATACCTCCGGGCCAAGATGAATGAGCTCATGGCGAAGCACACTGGCCGGCCTGTAGAGCAGATCGAACGGGACATGGATCGGGACCGGTTCATGTCGGCGGAAGAGGCTAAGGCATATGGACTTATCGACAATGTGATCTCCTATCGGGGCCAGATGGAGGAGGCAATTTCCAAGAAGTAGTGACCCCGGGGATTTATGCTTGACCACATCCGAAACGGCTGTTAGTTGTTCAGATAGCTAGTACGCGTCTCCCGCACCCTCAGGCCTATGTCGCAGGACAAACACCTCCGCTGCTCTTTCTGCGGAAAATCAAAAGACTCTGTCCGGAAATTCATTTCCGGGCCGTCCGTTTACATCTGCAATGAGTGCATCGCGCTCTGCAATGAAATCCTGGCGGAGGATGAAGAGCGGGAGGTATCCGAGGCGATAACGCAGGTACCGTCGCCTCAGGAGATCAAGGACGTTCTCGACCAGTACGTAATTGGCCAGGAGCAGGCGAAGAAAGCGCTCTCGGTCTCGGTCTACAACCACTATAAGCGGATCAACTCCACGTCCCTGAAGGACGATGACGTGGAGCTCGACAAGTCGAATATTCTGCTCATCGGCCCGACAGGCGTTGGTAAGACGCTTCTGGCGCGCACGCTTGCCAGAATCCTCGATGTTCCCTTCACCATCGCCGACGCGACCACCCTCACGGAGGCTGGCTACGTTGGCGAGGATGTCGAGAACATCCTGGTCCGCCTTCTTCAGGCTGGCGATTTCAACATCGCCGAGTGTGAGCGTGGCATCGTCTATATCGACGAGATCGACAAGATCGCTCGCAAGTCCGAAAACCCGAGCATTACCCGCGACGTTTCCGGCGAGGGTGTCCAGCAGGCGCTGCTGAAGATCATCGAGGGCACCGTCGCCTCGGTACCGCCTCAGGGCGGCCGGAAGCACCCGCAGCAGGAGTATATCCAGCTCAACACCAAGGACATCCTCTTTATCTGCGGCGGCGCCTTCGACGGTCTCGAGAAGATCATCGAGGCCCGCACCGGCCGTCGGCAGATCGGGTTCAATAACCTGACGGGAAAGAAGGAGCTTACTGCGGCATCGACACAGATGTTTGCCGAAGTGGAGCCTGACGATCTTCTCCGCTACGGAATGATCCCGGAGCTCGTTGGCCGACTCCCCGTAACCGTCGCCCTCGAGTCGCTCGACGAGAAGTCCCTCGTGCGCATCCTCAAGGAGCCCAAGAACGCGCTCACGAAGCAGTACACCAAGCTCTTCGGGCTTGAAGAGGTCAAGATCACTTTCGAGGAAGGTGCGCTCGCGGCGATTGCGCAGAAGGCGCTCAAGAGAGGCACGGGTGCACGCGGACTTCGCGCGATTCTCGAGGAAGTACTCATGGAAGTGATGTTCGATCTTCCAAGCCGCGAGGACGTCGTCGAGGTGAAGGTGACCGAATCCTGCATCACCAACGGCACTCAGCCGCTGCTCGAAATCTCGCCGCTAAGGCGCAAGAAGGAAGCGTAACCGCTTCCCGCAAAAAGGCCCGCAGCACTCGCGCGGGCCTTCACAAACCAGACTGACACGTGACCAACGAATTCACACGTGACGGCGAGAAGGTGCAGGCCGAAGCCCGCATTCCCGTCCTGCCGCTCCGCGACGTCGTAATCTTTCCCTACGTAGTCATTCCCCTGCTCGTAGGCCGGCAGCCTTCGCTTGCCGCAATCGATGCAGCCGTGGAAACCGACAAGCTGATTCTCCTGGTTGCCCAGAAAGATGGGGAAACACAGGAACCCGGCGCCCCCGATCTGCATCGCACCGGGGTACTCGGCAGAGTGCTTCAGGTCGCTCGACTTCCGAATGGCAGCACACGCGTCCTCGTCGAGGGTTTCGCTCGCGCGAAGGTGACGCGATATGTCTCCGGCGGACCGTTCATGCGCGCCGTTGCTGCGCCGCTCGACTGGAAGGAACAGGGCGAAGAATCCGAAGTCAGAGCGCTCGCGAATCGCGTGATATCGCTGTTCGAGGAATACGTCGCGCTTCATCGGCGCATTCCGCCGGAAGTCGTCGGATTGATCCAGAGCACCGAATCGGAAGAGCGCCAGGCATGGGGAGTGGCTGCTCACATGGCTGTGAAGTTTGACGCCCGGCAGAAGATGCTCGAGTCGCAGACTCTCAAGGACCTGCTGGAAACGCTGTCCCGATCGCTTGGTGCAGAAAGTGAGTTGTTGCGCCTCGAGCGTAAGATCGACGACGACGTGCGTGGCGCACTCTTTCAGAATCAGCGCGAGTTCTACCTCCAGGAGCAGCTTCGCGCGATCCACAAGGAACTGGGCGAAGAGGACGGTGACGACTTCGCAGACCTGGAAGCGCTGGTCAACAAGAAGGCGCTTCCCGAAATCGTGAAGACACGCGCATTCCGCGAGCTGCGCAAGCTGCGCCGCATGTCGCCGATGTCGCCTGAGTTTACCGTGTCGCGCAATTTCGTCGACTGGATTCTCGCGCTTCCATGGGAGGAGAGAACCGATGAGGTACTCGACGTTGCACATGCACGGCGAATTCTCGACGAGGATCATTATGGCCTGGAGGAAGTAAAGGAGCGCATCCTCGACTTCATTGCGGTGCTTTCACTCGTCGGCCGCATCGAAGGTCAGATTCTCTGCCTCGTCGGACCACCCGGCGTTGGAAAGACATCACTCGGCCGCTCCGTCGCGCGCGCGATGGGAAGGAAGTTCATCCGCATGGCACTCGGCGGAGTCCGCGACGAAGCTGAAATCCGTGGACACCGGCGCACGTACATCGGATCGATGCCTGGGCGCATAATACAGGCGATGCGGCGTGCGGAAGTCGTGAATCCCGTCATTCTGCTTGACGAAGTCGACAAGCTCGGGCAGGACTATCGCGGCGATCCGGCATCGGCGTTGCTCGAAGTGCTCGACCCTGAACAGAACACCGCGTTCAACGACAACTACCTCGAGGTCGATTACGATCTGTCACAGGTGTTGTTCGTGACGACGGCAAATTCATTGAGCGGAATTCCGGAAGCGCTGCGCGACAGGATGGAGATCATCAGGCTCGCCGGGTATCTCGATCACGAGAAGATGGCGATCGCCAGACAGTACCTGCTGCCGCGGCAACTGAAGACGCACGGAATCGATCCGGCAAACGTGTCGCTCGACGCAGATGTTCTCCCGGGAATCATGCGTGGGTACACGCGAGAGGCAGGCGTGCGCGAGCTAGAGCGAAGAATTGCAAAGCTTGCCCGGAAACTTGCGCGCAAGCAGGCTGAGCGTCCGGCGGTAGAGTCAAAGCAGCACGTTGCACTGGTAGACTTGCAGGAGCTGCTTGGAACGCCGCCGTTCGATCCCGACGATACGTCGCTCGAGGACAAGGTTGGAGTCGCGGCAGGACTCGCGTATACAAGTGTCGGCGGTGAGGTACTGGAGATAGAAGTCACCGTTGTGAAGGGCCGGGGCAAAGTGCAGCTCACCGGCACGCTTGGTGATGTCATGAAGGAATCAGCAAGCGCCGCGTTGAGTTATGCGCGGACGCGGGTAAAGGAGCTCGGCCTCGATCCGGATTTCTATCGCAACCGTGACATCCACATTCACATGCCGGCAGGCGCTACTCCAAAGGATGGTCCGTCTGCGGGAATCGCGATTGCGACGAGCGTCATCAGCGCGCTTACCGGAGTTCCGATCCGCGGCGACATCGCGATGACCGGTGAAATCACGCTGCGCGGGCGGGTGCTTCCGATTGGTGGGCTGAAGGAAAAGTCCGTAGCTGCCCACCGCAACAAGGTTTCGGACGTGATAATCCCCTATGGCAACGCGCGCGATCTCGACGAGCTGCCAGAGGAAGTGCGCGCAGCGGTGCGTTTTCATCCAGTGAAGACGATGGACGAAGTGCTCGCGATTGCCATGCGCGGGGATTCCCTGAAGCAGGCTGCGGAGCGCCGCGAGGCTCGCGTTCGCCGTGCACGTTCAGCCGCCGCTGGTACGCAGGACAGCATCGCGGCCCACTGATGGCCGATGACAAAGAGCCTGATCCGCTTGTAATCCGGAAGCTCGAATTCATCGGGGGGATGGCTTCCGCCAGCGGCTGGCGCCCCGTTGAGCAGCTCCCTGAGGTCGCGTTTGCAGGCCGGTCCAACGTTGGCAAGTCGTCGCTGCTCAACAAGCTCGTTCGCCGGAAGGCGTTCGCGCGCGTCAGCCGGACACCCGGTCGCACCCGCGAGATCAACTTCTTTCGCGTCAATGACAGCTTCATTCTTACAGATCTGCCCGGTTATGGCTACGCGAAGGTTTCCAAGGAAAGGAAGGCAGACTGGAAGCCGCTGATCGAAGGGTACCTGAAGCAAACTCCAACACTTGTTGGAGTCGTTCAGCTTCTGGACATCAGGCGTGAGCCGAGTGATGATGATATTGCAATGCTCGACTTTCTTTCGGAGATCGGGGTCCCCACCGTGGTCGTTCTGACAAAGGTTGACAAGCTGTCGAAGGCAGCGGGCCCGGCGCGCGCGAACGAGATAATGTCCGCTCTGGCATTGAGCCGCGAGCAGACGATTCCGTTCAGTGCGACGACAGGCGAGGGCCGGGACGAGCTTGCTGAGGCGCTCATGTCTCTGGTGACGGCGGAAAAAGAGTGAAGCTGGCGCGGGGAGCGCTGCTTGTGATAGCGATCGCTGCACAGGCCTGCCTGCCCCCCAGCGCCGCAACTGTTGAGTCGCCAGTGCCCATAGTCGACGACACAACTGGTACGGCCGGAATTCCGCCGGGATACGGATCGCTCCGGCAGGACGACATCGCAATAAGACTCGAGCCCCCCGGACTGATCGTCAGGGCGATTCCACTCGATGAAAAAGTGATCAGGCTTCTCACTCCTGATTCGTATCGGGCGCTTCGCGATCTTCAGGACAGCAATCGCCGGATGATCGAAAACATCACCAGACGCTCAGGTGGACGGCTGCCCGATCTCTGGTACGTCTCGTTTTATGGTATTGAGGAGAACGCGCGCTTTACCCCGATGGATCTGGTCATCACGAGCGGGGGCCAGGATTTTCGCCCCGTGGACGTAATTCCTCTGACGACTGGATTTGGGGAACAGCGCCTTCGCCAGCGTGAAACACAGGCAGCCGTTTACATCTATCCCGGTGACATAGACGTGGATCACCCTCTGACTGTAAGATTTCAGGGCGAGCAAAGTGTGGTCTGGGAACAGCTGCTTCAAAGGATCGAGCGCGAGCGGGCTCTGGTGCGCGCGAGGGCGACCGGGTCCGGCAGATGATCGTCTCGAGCTGATCTCAAATAACAACTGACAAGAACTGAGATGCCACTCCTTCCATTGCGCAAACTCCCTGACGTCCCCGTGGCATCGGTTGCCACCTCCTGGCTGAAGGAAATCGAGTCTGCACTTGCAGACACCGCCATCGATCGGTTCGATCTATGCCGCCAGCTGTTGTGCGACATGACGTTCCCGCAGTACTCGGCGAACTGGGAGACGGCAGTCGCCGATATCAAGCTTCCTTCCGGCACTCGCCTCGCGCTTGCATCGCTCGACCCGCGCAACATCACTCTCGAGCCCGAATACTACGGCGAATGCGATGATGAAAAATTCCAGCGCGTGAAGCCGTTACTATGGCTGTGGTATTCATTCGACCGCACTGTCGCGGCTGAACAGAACGTCTATCTTGGTGTTGGCCTGAGGAGAATTCTCGCGCCGCACATTTTCAAGCGATGCGGGGAGAATTTCAAGGCGTTTCACAAGGTCGAATTTTCGTTCGGCTACAACATGGAGGTGGGCGACAATGTCGTAGTTCACCGCCACGTGCTTCTCGACGACCGCGGTGGGATCGTGTTAGGGAATAACGTTTCGATCAGTGATTACGCCAACATCTATAGCCATACGCACAGCATTGTCGACCAGAAGGACGTTACCAACGCCGTGACGCGACTCGATGAAGGTGTGCGAATTACATATCACGCGACTGTGCTCGCTGGTGTGCACGTGCGCGAGGAAGGGATGGTAGGGGCGGTCGCAGTGGCCACGAAGGATGTGCGGCCGTATCACGTGAATGTGGGAATCCCGGCGAAGAGCGTTCGAGTGAAGCCGAATGCTCCGATGAGTGATGTGACGACGGTCAAGCCGCGCTAGCGGATTAGAAAACCCGGAGCACATCCTCGACAGG
>JANPKW010000060.1:0-53370 GCA_031426255.1 Gemmatimonadaceae bacterium
TCCGCCTCGTTGATTCGTTCTCCGAACGAAAAGTGTCGGGTATGCGCGGCAATCGTGTCGCGCATACCCGGCGTGCCGGGAGAGAACGCCATCGAATCGCGGTGCTGTATTTGTGTGAACATCGGATCGGAGTCGATCAGAACACGCGACGGAATCGCCTGGTACTCGTCGCGCGTGACAGTCGCGCAGGAAACGTTGACGAACATGTCGGCCGAGCGAATTATCTCCGCTACCCTGGCCTTCGAGGCACCGAACCACTGCGAGGTCACTTCATCGCGATACGCCCATCGGTCGGCCAGTCCGAAGTCCTCCATTGTGCGTGCGAGATACGCAACATTCGACGCGCAGCTAACTCCGGTTGGCGGTATCTCCTGGAATACCGGCCAGAGGCCAGTGTCCTCGATGTACCACACGTCGTGTCCGAGCGCACGAAATCCGAGAACATACTGGATATAGTCCCACGTGACGCCGCCGGCGGGATGCAGCCCCAGAAATCCACCGACGATGATTCGCATCGATGTCAGAGCGCGGCGATGTTCTGGCTTCTGTACAGTCGCGCGTACACGCCGCGGCCACGGAGAAGGCTGTCGTGCGTACCGCTCTCTACGATGCGGCCGTTCTCGAGAGCAAGTATCTGGTCTGCGCGGCGGATTGTTGTGAGGCGATGTGAAACGATGAACGTAGTCTTGCCGAGCATGTATTGGGTTAGGCCCTCGAAGATCTGGCTCTCGGTGTGAGCATCGAGCGATGATGTGGGCTCGTCGAGAATCAGTATCGGGGCATCCTTGATGACAGCACGGGCGAGGGCAATTCGCTGGCGCTCCCCACCCGAGAGCGATACGCCCCTTTCGGCAATCAGTGTATCATAGGCTGCGGGCAACCGCTCGATGAAATCGTGCGCACGCGCAATTCTAGCCGCCGCCACAATTTCCTCGTGACTCGCGCCCGGCTTTCCGAACGCGATGTTCTCGCCGATCGTTGCCGGAAACAGAATCGGATCCTGAAGGACCACCGAAACGTTTTCGCGCACCCATCGAAGGGGCAGTTCGCGGAGGTCATAACCGTCGATCCGCACGGTTCCGGCCATCGGGTCGTAGAACCGCGAAAGCAGTCCGACGAGCGACGACTTGCCCGCCCCGGTAATCCCGATGATAGCCGTGACGGTGCCCGGCCCAGCTCGGAATGAGACGTCCCGAAAGACGAGCCGATTCTGTTCGGCTCCTCCGGGATAAGCAAAGCTTACTCCTTCAAACTGGACTTCGCCGCGAGTGGAGGAAGGAACGACCGGATGCGAAATCTCCGCCACTTCGTCATCCGAATCGAGGATCGCGAGAACGCGCTCGCCTTTCGGCGCAAGCGCAACAGCAGTTCCCACCGCGGCGGCGACACCCGTTAGTGGACCGTTGATCGCCGCTACGTACCCGATGAAAACCAGGAGGTCGCCCAGCGTTAGGGCTCCGGCGAGCACACGCGTCGCCCCTATGCCAATGAGAGCTACTGCAAGAACTCCGGTGATGATCGCCGCGATCTGATTGTACGTGGTGCCGACCTTCAATGAGCGGCGGTATGCGCCACCAAGAAGGCGGCCATGATCCTCGAGACGCGTCTGCACGTGCGGCTCGCGCGCATACCCCTGGATCACCTTGATGCCGGTGAGGCTCTGTTGGATGAAAGACATCATCGCGCCCTGCTGTTCCCACTGTTCTCGCGCAGCCTCGTTGAGCGGCTTATAGAAAGCGAGCCACGTCATGAGAAGCAGCGGTACTATCGCCGCAGTGATGAGTGCGAGCAACGGGTCGAGGCGAACCATGAAATAGAACATGCCCGCAAGCGTGACCAGCGAAGCGAAGCCCGGCACTGCAACCGACGAGATAACCGCCTGTACCGCGAATACGTCGGCGCCGACGCGCTGCGTCAGGTCACCGACTTCATGTCGCTGATGGAAGGAGAGCGAAAGGCGCTGAAGTTTTGCAAACACCTGGCGCAACATGTCGAGCACCATGTCCTGCGCGACGTTGAAGACGACGACTTGCGTCATCAGTGAGGCGAGCGCCGCGGCAACGATAAGAAACGCGCCAACTCCGACCGACCAGAGAATTATGTCAATAGCGCCGGACGCGTTGACCGTACGCGCGACATCAGCGAGCCATTGCGGCATCGCAAGCCCGGCAAGACCATAGTCGACGACTGCCTTGGTTGGCCAGGGTCGAGCGAGCTCGAATGCGGCGCCGGCGATAGCGGTCAAACCGGCACCGCCAAGCCTCAGCCTGTAGGGAAGTGCGTAACGGAGCATACGCACCAGATGGGTGGCCGACGTGGAAGGCTGTGCAGTTGTCACGGAACCACCAACGGCAGGCGTCTTATTGAGTGGATCAGCCGAGTCCGCGGAGTTCCAGTATCACGCCGACTCGAGTCCGGCCGTCTCCGCCGCCTGGCGGAATGCGCCAGCGGCGGCGAGTGACTGAAACATCGCCCTCATCCCGATGACAACACCTATCAAAGAGAGTGCGAGCAGCCCCGCTTGAGCTCCAACAAGGGAAAACGCCAGCATTCCCAGCGAAGTGGCAGCCATTGCACCCCGCGTTAATGGCGAGAACCGTGGCTCAACGCGGTATCTCACGAGCTGACGGCCCGAGCCGTGTTCCTCGACTGCCATGATGATCCGCGCCCGGCCGGCGCGGCCGCCGCAGAGCTCCAGGTCCCATGCATCGAAGTCACCACCGCGAACTGCGCTGATGCCGAGGCGTTGCACAAGTTTTTCGATTGCCTCGAGCCGCGATTCGTTTGTACGCCACTTTTCCTGCCAGAATGAACGCGTACCGAAACCGGCGAGAACGACTTTGGACTTTCTGAAGTAGAGCGGGCGCAAGTCTTCCGCAATCCTGCCGCGGAGACGGGTGAGCGGCTGAAGGTAATGCAGCACCGCGATCATGATCTTTGCGTATTCGCGCTCGCCGGTCCGCATCTTATGGGATGGAAGTCGCGCCGCCGATGCACCGCGTATCGATTGCGCAATCGGCGCAACCAGTGCAGGAACGAGTATCACCAGTGCAAACAGCAACGGCGGATAGACCAGGCCAAAAAGCGAAATGACTGCAAGGAGTGCCGTCAACAGGTGCCACTCGGGCATCATCGTTAGTGAGCTAAGCAATCCGTGCGGTTGCTCGTACATCGACTGGAAGGGTGCCGATCCCCAGGTGCCCTGATAAATGGCCACTTTCGGATTGAAGGGTGCAGTGGCGCGACCCGACCCGTAAATCCTGCCACCCCATCTTATGTGCCCGGCGGAGTTGAATTTCTCCGGCCATTTCGCCGCAAGCATGGCCTCGGCACGGCCGTAGTTGTACTGCTGCCGGAGATATGCTCCCGCGCTGTTTCTGCGATGATGCCAGACTACCGCAGATGGGCTGAATCCGAGAGTTCCGCCCGCCGCCTGGATCTTCCAGCAGACATCGACGTCGTCGCCGGCGATTCGGAAATCGCGGTCGAATCCTCCAACGCGCTCGAGCGCCGACTTGCGAAAGGCCATGTTGCACCCGGGAATGTGCTCCGCGAGATCGTCCGCGAGCAGCACATGGTTCGGACCGCCAGGCGAGTGCGCGACGCACATCGCCCAAAAATCATCCTCGGGTGGCGGAAAATTCGGTCCGCCGATCCCGTCATGCGTCGTCGTCCGAAACGACCACGCCAGGTACTTGAGCCAGTGTTCGTCGGGATACGCATCATCGTCGAGATACGCGACGATCTCGCCCGTTGCCGTTTGCAGGCCGAGGTTGCGAGCGCGACTCAGTCCACCGTTCTGGACAGCAACAACCTTGAAGCTGAAGTCGGCGAGAATTGCAAGCGTAGCGTCGGTGGATCCATCGCAGACGATCAGTACTTCGTGATTCGGGTAGTCGAGTTTCTCGAGCGCTTCGCACGTCTGGCGTATGTGGCGCGCTCCATTGTACGTGCACACTACGACGCTGATTCTCGGCCACTGCACATCGTCCGGAAACGGCAGCGCACGGAATGCGCCGGCGACAGTGGCAAGAGCTGGCTTCGGGCAGCGCTCCCTGTCCGTAAGCCCGAATGCCCAGCCTTCGATATCGTGACCGCCGCGGAACCATTCGTCCGTCCAGGCAAAAACGCAAACGCCGGCGCAGCCGCCGGCGAAGGCAATCTTGATCTGCCACTCGAGCGTGGTCGCCTGCTGCTGGGCGCCGTTTCTCTCACTGTCCAGGCCGAGCTCTCCGAGAACCACCGGCCTTTCTTCCGCAAGATTCTGAAGCCGCGCAACATACGCGGTAAGATCCTTCGCGGCTTCGAGGTATACGTTGAAGCAGAAGAAGTCGAGGAACGGAAGTCTTAGATATTCCGTTGTCGGATAGTTGACGTACGTGACAAGTGCGCCGGGATCCTCGCTCTTCGCGATGTCCGTGAGCCCGCGCAGGAAACGCTCCACTTTTCTCGCGCCGAACCACCTGACAATGGGAGCCGGTATCTCATTGCCGATCGTGAAGCCGAGGACAGCGGGGTGGCCGGCGGCATTCCGGACAGTTTCCCTGACGGTCGACTCGATGCCACGAGAGATCTCACGAGAATCGAGAAACGCAATGTGCTGGGCCCAGGCGATACCGACGAGAACTTTCAGACCGTGTTCAGCCGCGCAGTCGAGCAGCCACGTCGGGACGGCCGTATAGGTTCTGACTGTGTTAACGCCGGCGGCGGCCATCGCGGCGAAATCGCGCGCCACAATGCTTGGAGTCTTGTACTCGCAGCCTTCGGCGTCCGGCCGGAATGGACCATAGGTGACGCCACGGAGAAAGAATTTCCTGCCGTCGACGTAAAGAAATTTTCCACGCGCCACGGGGCGTGACGACTGTGCAGGCTTTGACTGCCGGACAGCTTCATACCTCAGTGGCGTGTACACGGTCGGGACAGGTGCGATCCCAGCCCGAAACTCACTTATCATTGCGTGTGGGGAGGTAGTAGATAGAGAGACTCGCGTGGCGCTCGACGGCTTACACACGCATCACATTTATTGCAGTCTGTAACCTTTCGTTTACAAACGACCGGATAGTCTGCCTTGAGCTGGAAGAGCTGTCAATAGTCAGTTATCCCAGTAAATCCTTGGTCATGGCTTCCATGGCCCGCCTGGGGTCGCGAGCTGTTGTCAACGTCCGGCCGATCACAATGTAGCTCGCGCCCGACTCCTGCGCCTGCGCCGGGGTGACCGTTCGGCTCTGATCGTCGGCTGAATCCTCAGGCTGGCGAATTCCGGGCACCAGCAGCTTCAACGCTGTGCCGTGGCGGCGGTAAACAGCTTCGGCTTCGTGGCCGCTGCAGACCACACCATGGATGCCAACCGATCGCGCCAGCTCCGCCAGCCGCAGCACCTCGTTTTCTACATCAACCCGCTCCCGCCCCCACGCCTCGCCAAGCATCGCGTCATCGAGCGACGTGAGAATCGTCACCGCAAGCACGCCACACGACGGACCGGCAGCCTCCACGGCAGCTGCCATCATCTTCGATCCCCCTGACGCATGAACCGTCGTCAGGCGAACGCCCATGTCGGCCACGCGACGCATCGCGCCGGCGACGGTATTCGGAATATCGTGGAACTTCAGGTCGAGAAACACATCGCACCCGGTATCACGCAACCACTGAATCACATCCGGCCCGGCCGCTGTGAACAGCTCACTCCCAACCTTGTAGAACCTGCACTTCTCATCGAGCGTCTGCACCAGGGTCATCGCCCGTTCGGCGTCAGGAAAATCGAGGGCGACGATAGGAATCGCTGTCACGATGGCCACTCCAGGGTTCCAGTGAGTTCGGTCACCGATTTAATGCCGTGCGTATCGCACCATTCGGCGACTTCCGCGATCACACGTTCCGGCGCGCGGGGGTCGCGAAGGGCCGCGGTCCCGATGCCGACCAGCGTCGCGCCGGCCATCAGGTATTGGATCACGTCACTTCCACGGCTAACGCCACCCGTCCCGATCAACGGAACATCGACTGCCCTGCTGACCTTCCACACAGCGAGAACGCCGACGGGAAGGAGTCCGGCCCCGCTGACTCCCCCACTTCCAAATCCGAGCGCGGGACGGCGCTTATCGATGTCGACGACCAATCCGGGAATGGTATTCACCAGCGTGATCCCACTCGCACCAGCGAACGCCGCCGCACGCGCAGTGTCAGCAATCGACGGAAGCGTGGGTGACAGCTTGACGAAGAGCGGCTTGTTCGTCGCCGCACGCGCGCGACTGACGAGCGAGGTGAGAGTGGCCAGGTCGGCGCCGAATTCCATTCCGCCCGCTTTCACATTCGGACAACTGACGTTCAACTCGAATCCGTCGACCCTCGCAAGACCAGTCAACCCTTCCACAACGGTTGCAAAATCCTCTACCGCGTTGCCGACGACATTCACCAGCACACGGCCCGCACGAAAATTTTTTGCGAGCCATGGAAGATCATCAGTCTTTACCGCATCGAGTCCAGGGTTTGCCAGGCCGATGGCGTTGATCATTCCACCCGCGAACTCCGCCACCCGGGGGGCAGCCGCGCCCTTTCGAGGCTCGGGGCTTACCGCCTTCGTCACGATTCCGCCGAGGCGCTCGAGGTCCATCACGCCGGACAGCTCGCGGCCGTAGGCGGCGGTTCCAGCTGCAAGGATTACTGGATTCTGAAATTCGAGGGACGCCGCGTTGACTCTGAGTACAGCCGCCGCGGCGGGGCTCAACGCCCGCCCGCTCCTATGCGTGCATCGTAGTGATCGAGATACTCGATGATCGACTGCGCGAGACTCGAAGCTATCTGCCGCTGATTCGAGCGGTCGATGAGATATGCAGCCTCGTCAGGATTAGTACCAAAGCCGATCTCGACCAGCACCGCGGGCATGTAGGATCCGCGGAGCACTGCGAAGTTTGCCTGCTGAACTCCCCGGTCTCTCCCCGGATGGAATCGTCGCATCCCATTCTGTATGGTTTCTGCAAGGTCGTTTGACTCTCTCAGATGCTCGTTCTGCGCCATATCGTTGATGATGAAGCTCAACGGATCTCCCTTTGGTGCATTGGCGCCAGTCTCG
This sequence comes from Gemmatimonadaceae bacterium, assembly GCA_031426255.1. GTDB lineage: Bacteria > Gemmatimonadota > Gemmatimonadetes > Gemmatimonadales > Gemmatimonadaceae > UBA4720. Next base: position 7,067 of record JANPKW010000060.1, read on the forward strand.
AACTTCACCGCTTCGTTTTCCATGCGCTCGACCCGGCTCGCTTCTTCCGTCTTCGCTTCAGCGAGAAAGTAAGTCTCGTATCCCCTTTGCCGCGCAGCGACTGCGCTGCGATTGCCGCTCGCATTCACGTGCACCGATACAAACAGGTCACCCTTGTTGCGGTTTGCGATCCGCCCGCGATCCGACAGCGCAATCAGTGTGTCTCGTGTGCGCGTCATGAGCACTTCGACGCCCAGCTTGCGTAGTTCCTCCTCCAGCATGCGAGCAACTGACAGAGTCACGTGCTTCTCGACAATCTTCGGACCCGCACCGATGGGACCACTCATTCCATTGTCGGGTCCCCCGTGTCCCGCGTCGACCACGACCAGCCTGCGTTGCGCGCGTCGCGGACGACTCGTTGTCGTCCCGCCTGGTTGCGGCAACGACGGTCCGGCGATGGGCTCAGCCAATGACGGCGACGGTTGCGGCGCGTCGACCACGCGACGTGCGGCGGTGTTGAAGATCTTGAGCTCCGCCACCGAAGCATCGTAGTTGAACCCAGTCGTATAGCGTGGAATGACTGAGGTCACGAGCTGAAACGGGACGAGGAACGTCGTTCCCGATCGGAGCGGCGGATGATTCAGAGGGACAACTTCAGCGCCAATGCGAACGAATGGCACTCCTTCGATCAGGTCGATTCGCGAATCACCAAGCGAGACTCGGAAACGGCCGCCGGGGATCGACCCCGATGATCCACCCAGTGCCGTGGCAAGAAGATCCGCGCGAATGTATCGCCCGTTGAGAGTCGCCACTGACGGCACGGTGCGCAGGTTGTCAGCGTTGCGGACCACGAGATTGGCAGGTGACGCGGCCGCTACCTGGAGGGCGAAGACAAGCCCGGCAATCATCGGGTTCTCAACGCCCGCTGCATTTCACGCTGATCATCGCGAAGCTTTTCGTCAGCGCGCTTGTCGAAGAGCTTCTTTCCCTTGCCTAGTCCGATTGCGACTTTTGCCTTCCCTTTCTTGAAGTAGAGCTCGAGGGGCACGAGAGTGAGACCCTGTCGCTCGACTGAGCCGATCATCTTCTTGATCTCGCGCTTGTGCAGCAGAAGCTTGCGCGTGCGCGTCGGCTCGTGATTGAAGAAGCTGGCTTGCTCATATGGCGAAATGTGAAGGTTCAGCAGGTGAACCTCGCCATCCTTTACGATGCCGTAAGCATCGGAAATGTTCGCTTTCCCGTTGCGCAGGGATTTCACTTCGCTGCCCGTCAGTACGATACCCGCTTCCCACGTGTCAACAATGTGGTAGTCGTGTCTCGCGCGTTTGTTCCGCGCAATTGTTTCGCGCTCAGGTATCTCTTTGGTGTCTGCCATGCCTGCTCTCCAAACTAGAAGTCGCACGCAGAATCAGAAAGCCTTTTCTGAGATTGCGGATCCAGGACCAACAGCAATGGAAAAGTCCTCAATCCTCAATCGTTCGCCTCGACGAGCGTGTCTCGTTGACTTGCCTTTTGGCGGTGCCTAAGTTGCGATGACTACTGCCGAAGTGGTGGAACTGGTAGACGCGCTGGCTTCAGGAGCCAGTGGGTGCAAGCCCGTGGGGGTTCGAGTCCCCCCTTCGGCATACAAGAGTACGCAGAGAAAAAGCCCAACCTGAGGGCGCAGAGACGGGCGCACAGAGGTACGGAGAAAAAAGAAAACGGCGCAGAGCGAAAAGCTTGCGCCGTTTTTTTTTGTTCAGGGATGAGGTTCAGGAACCCGCTTCGATCAGGATCGGAAGTCCGCGCTGACGAGCGCGGGGATTGTTGGGCAAACCCACCTTCTCGCGCACAACCGGCTCATCGTGCATCAGATCCGCCAGGCAGACGCCCTCGAGCACGTCGTCGATCTTTTTCTGCAGGAGCATCCACACAGGCCTGATGCTGCAGAGATGTGACGCCGAGCAGCGGTCGGTCTCGACGGGGTGGCTCACGCAGTGGAGTGCAAACGTCTCGAGCTCCGAAGCATGGATCACCGAACGAATCGACGTCTCGGCCGGCGACTTCGCGAGGATGTAGCCCCCTCGCGCACCGCGAGTGCTCTTCACGACCCCCGCGCGTCTCAGTCGCAGCAGTATCTGCTCGACATAATCGGCGGGAAGCTTCTCCAGCGCAGCGATCTGTCGTCCCGTCACGGGACCCTCATCGACCCGCTTCGCCAGGTGAAGCGCGCAGATGACTCCGTACTCTGCCCAGGTGGTTATCCGCATACAATGAAGATACGCATTGCCGGCCCGATGACCAACGGCTTCCCTGTGCTGAATGTCAAAAACGGAACTAAAAGGGGGAGTTGCGTGAGAACTGCCGAGTTACGTGAGTGGCCGCCCGCACTAAGCCAAGGTCCCGGGCACAATGCATTTTCATTTGTTGGTAACTACGCAGCCCCCGCGGTGCTGTTGCGTCGTAACCCCAAGTGACTAACGCTCGAATGCGGAGCAATTCTCGAATTGCGGGCCCCTTGCCCGACTTCCGTGCGCTTCCGTGCCTTTTTCGTGCTTTCCGTGATCCCCGTAAGGAACAGACGGTCGCAACAAGAAGTTAGCCCGCCGAAACCCCACCATGCTTCCCACCCGGGACCCCGATCTCGGTCATCTTCCGCAGATCCAGAACGTCGTCGATCTCACTCTCCGGAAGAACCTTCTCACGATGAACGAGCTCACGGATCAGCACATTTTCCTTCACCGACTGCTTGCTGAGCTCCGCGGCGCGCGCGTACCCGATCTGAGGAGCAAGCGCTGTCGCTAGCGCGGCCGACCGCTCCACCCAGTACGCGCACATTTCTTCATTCGCCTCGATGCCCTTGATACAACGCTCAGATAAAGTCGCGGCGGTATTGGTGAGAATCCGCATCGACATCAGGATGTTGTGCGCAATCACCGGCATCATCACGTTGAGCTCGAGCTGACCGTGCTCAGCGGACACCGATACGCACGCGTCGTTGCCGACCACCTGGAAGCAAACCTGATTCACCATCTCGGGAATCGAAGGATTGATCTTGCCCGGCATGATCGACGAGCCCGGCTGAACGGCGGGAAGCCGGATCTCATCGAGACCGGTTCTCGGACCGCTCGCGAGCAGACGCAGGTCACTAGCGATTTTGCTGAGGTCGAGCGCAAGAACACGCAGCGATGCGCTGAATGCGGCAGCGTCACCCATGCTCTGCATCAGCTGAATGCGATCTGCACCCTCGCGCACTTCGATCCCAGCGGACTTTGCCAGCTCGCGGATCATGATCGCCGGATACTCGGGCTCGACATTCACTCCAGTCCCGACTGCGCTACCACCGATTCCCAGGTCACGCAGGTAGTCCGCCGCCTGCTCCACCCGCTTGAGTCCACGTCGAAGCGTGCCGCCATACGCAGTGAATTCCTGTCCGAGCCGGATCGGCATCGCATCCTGAAGGTGAGTTCGACCCGACTTCATCACGCCGTCAAACTCGTGTCCCTTCTTCTCGAAGGCTTCGATCAGCCCGGTGAATGCGGCAACCAGGCGCGGCAACTCGGTCACCGATGCGAGCCTGATCGCAGTTGGAATCACATCGTTGGTCGACTGCGCCATGTTGACGTGATCGTTCGGATGAACCGGTTTGTAACCGCCACGCGACTCACCCAGTATCTCGTTTGCGCGGTTCGCCAGGACCTCGTTGATGTTCATGTTGTGCGATGTGCCGGCCCCAGCCTGATACGGGTCGACAACAAAGTGCTCCCGATGCTGCCCATCCAGTATCTCATCTGCCGCCGCGATGATTGCGTCCGCTAATTTCGCATCGAGACGACCGGTTTCCCGATGCGTAATCGCCGCCGCCCGCTTGATACGCACAGTGGCTTCGACGAACGCGGCAGTCGGCTTCAGTCCGCTGATGGGGAAGTTCTGCACCGCGCGCAGCGTCTGCACTCCGTATAACGCGCTGGCGGGAACAGGCAGCTCGCCCAGTGGATCCTTTTCTACTCTTGTGGCTTCAGTCATTTCGCTTTGATGTCGCTCACGTTGCGCGCACGATGCGCGCGGTCCCGTTGAGAAATGGATTTGAGATTCTTTCTTCGCCGATTGTCGTGATGTCGCCATGACCAGGGTGCACGACTGTTCCCGCAGGAAGACCGGCAATTCGCGCCAGCGACGCCTCTAAGTGCGCCGGGTTCGAGAACGGAAGGTCTGTTCGGCCAATCGATCCCGCAAACAGACAATCGCCTACGAGGGCATTGCCGTGGCCATGCAGCACAACGTGTCCGGGCGCGTGACCTGGCGCGTGCATGACATCAAGCTCGAGCGAGCCAAGTGTGATGCGCACGCCCTCCGCAAATTCCCTGTCTGGCGTTGGCGGCTCCTCATATGGAATACCGTACAGCTGTGCCTGCCGTCCGCCGACCCTGTAGAGCGGCTCATCCAATGGATGAAGCCACACCGGGATGTCCCACCTGCGCTTGAGCGGAGCAATTGCGCCGATGTGATCAACGTGAGCGTGCGTAACCCAGATCGCTTCGGGGGTCCGCCCGGTCCTCTCGATCTCAGCAATGATGACATCGGGCTCGCTACCAGGATCTACGACTGCGAGTGACTCGCTGTCGGGATCGGCGACGAGATAACAGTTCTCCTGAAACGCACCAACAGTGATCTGGGTGACGATCACGAGTATCCCCCACTTCCAACAATCACCGGCTCATCCTTTGGCGACTTCATCGCAGTCAGGTACTTCTCGGCGGCAATCGCGGCGGTCGTGCCGTCGCCTGCAGCGGTTGTAACCTGTCGCGTAAGCTGCACACGGACATCGCCCGCTGCGAAGAGCCCCTTGATGGAGGTCTCCATGTTCATGTCGGTCCGGAGATACCCCATCTCGTCGTGATCGACGTGACCCTCGATGATGCCCGTGTTTGGCCTGAAGCCAACGAAAACAAAAATGCCGCTCGCCGCGAGCTCGCGCGTCTCGTGAGTATTCACATCACGCAAGGCAATCCTGTTGACGAGTCCCTGATCGTCGGCCTTTATCTCGTCGACGATGGTGTTCCAGATGACTTCGATCTTGGGATTCTCGAAGAGTCGCTTCTGGAGAATCTTCGATGCCCGCAGCTCATCACGGCGATGAATCAGATAGACCTTCTCGGCGTAACGCGTCAGGAAGTCACTCTCTTCAACTGCCGCATCGCCGCCGCCAACAACGGCCAGCACGTGGCCGCGGAAGAAGTGACCGTCACAGATTGCGCAGTAGCTGACACCCTTCCCCGCATACTCGATCTCGCCGGGAACTCCAAGCTTGATGGGCGTTCCACCCGACGTGATGATGGCCGTTCTGGCGCGAAATACAGCCCCGCTATCGGTCGTAGCCTCGAACGCGCCGTCATCCAGCTTCTTCAGAGTTACGACGGTCTCCTGGACGAATTCAGCGCCGAACTTCTTGGCATGGCTCTCGAATTTCTCGGCAAGCTCCCAACCCTTGATGTGCTCGAATCCCGGATAGTCCTCGATGACTTCCGTATTCAGGAGCTCTCCACCGGAGGCGCCACGCTCGAGCACAACGGTCTTCAGCATCGACCTTCCGGCGTAAAGGGCGGAGGTCATACCGGCAGGTCCGGCGCCAACAATTATCAGGTCGTAGTCACGGCTTTCAGACAAGTCTTTTCTCATTTATGTGTCCCGCAGAACTGCTGAATGCTAACCCTTGCGGGGTGGCTCATTCCAGTCACACGACAGACAGAAGGTTCAGCGCGCCATGGCAATGCGAGACGGTTCCAACCAGAAAGGTGGCAGGTCCGTCAATGGCTGACTCCGCAACCTGCCGGTCAGCGGCCACGACATCTCTCGTATCGATCATTCCGACACCGTAAGCGCGGTGAGTACAGTGAAACACTATCGGGCCCTGGATGACATCCCCTGCTTCACGCCGCCGTTCGACCAGCGCCTTCACGGCAGCAGGCATCGTCCAGGTCCGCGGGCCTCGCGTGTGCGGGCAACGCTCCGGCTCGATGCAGTTTACCGGACACATCCAATCTGCGAAACTGACATAGTGCGAACCGTCCGGTGCCACCCTCTCCCAGGGAGTTCCCGCGGTGGCATTCAGCGGTCTCGTCGATATAGTCCGCTGCGGCCAGCGCGCCGCTGCCCTATCCCGGAGCCACTCGTACATCAGGTGAGGCATCAGCGGGGACGGCACAACCGCATCATCGGAACCTCCTTCAGTTTCCCATCGCGACAAGTAACCGTGAAAGAATTCTCCCCAGTCAGCGGTCACTGATTCAATTGGGGGAAGTGCCGGGTCGTTCATCTCCGGCGCGGCGGCGGTCAGACAGGCGACGTTTCTGTCGACCACTACGATCCGTTGCCATGTGACGGCTCTCGCATGATACGCGCGCCCAAGCTGTCGCAGGTAATACGACCCGTAACAACCGCCGCCTACGATTACTATCGTCCCGAAGGCAGAAACCCTTTCTCTCACACCAACCTGCCCCGCGTCAGCCCGGGAGGAAGAAAAAGTTCCGTACGTAGGCCCGTGAAAGGGGGTTGTCGCTCAAGGCCAGTTGATCCCGCTCAACATCGAATTCCCTCAGAGGCCGAAATCGATCACCTCGCCCAAGAAAAGATGTCGTGTAGCCGGGGCCAACGATCTCGTCTATGCGGCCGAAGACATCGGATATATTCTCGTCATGATGCCGTTGCTCGATCTCGACGAGCAGCGATGGCCGCCACCGCCTGATCGTTGCACGGGCCCCTTCGAGCGCGGGAAGCTCGCGTCCCTCGACATCCATCTTGATGACCTTCACGTTGTCGAGAGCGTAGTCATCGAGTCGCCGGACGGGAACATCGATGCGCATCATCTCGCCATCGCCGGGCTTGAGGCTCGCTGACTCGTCGTCGACACGCCCGTCTTTCACCGGTACATAGAGGGTGGCCGAACCCGACTCGTCGCCGAGGGCTTCGATGTGCAGATCGAGCGTACCGCGGCGTGGGTTGCCTCGCGGCAGTCCCATTTCATAGAAGGCGGTGATCTGCGCGGCGCATCCCGGCTGTGGCTCGATCGCTGTTACGTTCGCGCCTCGCGCAAGAAAACCAAACGTGAATACGCCAATGTTTGCGCCCACATCCACGGCCGTCACTCCCGGCGTAACCATTGCCATCGCTGCGTCGTACTCAGCCTCGAGGCGACGCGTGAGCCGGCGCGACAGGTAGTGCGCGGGTGTTCGAAGACCTCGAGGTAGAACAGGCTCGACCGCATTCGCAGTCGCACGATAGACGCGGGCGGCGAGCGATTTTTTTACTTTCATTTCCGTATTCGTCGGCCGCCGTCGACGATTATCGTCTCGCCGGTGACGAATTGCGCGTCGAGGAGATAAAGCATCGCGCCGACCGCATCTGCGGCATCACCGTTCCGCTTTAGCGGCGTGCTCTCGGCAAAGCGCACTGACTGCTCCTCATCCCAGTCATCGGGCACTAGTACCGCCCCCGGAGCAATCGCGTTGACACGAACCGCGGGTCCGAGCACGCGGGCGAGCGATTCGGTCATGCGAACTATTCCGGCTTTTGAAATCGCGTGCGGGATGTACGTCGGCCACGTTTCGAACGCGGCGAGATCAGAGATGTTGATGATTGTCGAGCCGTCTCTCATTACCCCGGACGCGGCCTGCGCCAGAAAAAACGGCGCACGAAGGTTCAGCGCGAAAATCCTGTCCCAGTCCTCGACACTGACGTCTCCAAGCGGCGTGCGCTCCATTACTGCGGCCGAGTTTATCAGAACGCCGAGGGAGCCCATGTCGCGGATGACGGCGTCGACCAGCATCTGCGGGCCATCCGCTTTCGTCAGGTCGCTTTGAAACGCAAGCGCAGTCCCGCCGGTGCCCGAGATAATTTCGACCGTCTCGCGCGCTGCATCACCAGATGTGTTGTAGTGAACGGCGACTTCGTATCCACGTTCGGCAAGTGCTATTGCGAATGCGCGACCAAGCCTGTGCCCCGCGCCAGTGACTAGCGCAACACCTTTCGGCTCCGTCACGCTACGGCGGCCCTGCGCGTTACAGCTTCATCCTGACGGTCGAGCCACTCACGGGGAATGTGCATGCTTCCGATGCACCTCGGTCCCTCGGGTGCGCCATGCCAGTCGGATCCTCCACTTGGAAGAAGCCCAAAGAAATCGCTGAGTGCGGTTAGCCGTTTCACGTCTTCGGAGTTGTGACTTGGATGCCGAAGCTCCACACCATCCAGTCCCATCTCGACCAGTGGCTCGAGCTTTTCGCGGCGGCATTCCTGACCCGGATGCGCCCAGAAGGCGAGCGCCCCAGCTGCATGCGTAAGTGCGATCGCATCGCGAATCTCGAGGCGATCCTTGGCTACGTACGCGGGGCGTCCAGCAGCAAGATATTTATCGAACGCTTCCCTGAGATCGCGAACCGCCCCTGCTCTTATCATGGAACGCGCGATGTGCGGCCGTCCGACGGACCCGCCCGCAGCCTCCGACATTACTGACTCGATCGAGACGTCGACGCCCAGCCGGTTCAGGTGCCCGACAATAGCAACCGCCCGGACTTCGCGTGAACCGCGAAACGTCGTGAGCTTCTGCTCGATCGGTCCGAATCGCGATACGTGCAATGCAAGGATATGTATTTCATTCGGGCCGTCATGCGCGCTCAGCTCGACTCCGCGCACGACGCGGACCCCAGCGCTGATCCCGGCCGAGGTTGCTTCCTCGACGCCGGACATCGTGTCATGATCGGTGAGCGCGATTGCGGAGAGTCCTGCTGCCGCCGCGGCTGCAACAACCTGCGCGGGAGCGAGCGCCCCGTCGGACGCGGTCGAGTGCATGTGCAAATCGACCTCTCCCGACTTCATGTGTGCCGGGTGAGGCAGCGTCACTGCCTGTAGCCGGCCTCGGGCGACGTGAAGCTTGGCTGCGACTGTTCAAAAAGTGTCAGAAGCCTGTCGCTGCTGAGTTCTGCGAAAGACTGCTCGCGCGAGCGTGAGCCCTGCGGCGAATACCGGCTCACCCGAATCTCGCGTGATTCGCCCGTCCCGCGGACGAAGAACAATGCGAATTCGTCCTGGTCGTACTGAGTGATGTAACCCGACGGAAAGACGTTCCATTCCTCGCCGTTCACTGCAATCGTTCTCGCCGGCATGTCAGCCGATCTCCCTTTCTTGATAGATGCGCGACGGATCGAGAATGCGGTGCGGCGCACTGGCGTGCGCGACCGTCAATGTCGCCTCATCGTCGGCTTCGGTGAATTCAATGAAGGCGCCGGTCAGCGCCCGCTCTTCACAAACCCAGAAGCGGCAGTTCGCCGCCTTGTAGTGACTGCTGCACGCGCGCAGGCGCTCGAAATAGCGATCACGCTCCGACGCCGTGACTGTCGTCCGCTGGATCGTGAGTGCACGCGGCATGTTCAGACAGCGCTCTCCGGGAACTCCTCGATCGTCTGCTTCACGTACGCGAGGAACTGATCTGCAACGGCACCGTCGATGATGCGATGGTCGAATGAGATCGAGAAATAGCAGCAGGTGCGAATCGCGATCGTGTCTTCCCCGTCGACGCCGGTGATGACCTTGGGGCGCTTCTCGATCGCGCCAACGCCAAGGATGGCGACCTGAGGCTGGTTGATGATCGGCGCGCCCATGAGTGAGCCAAACACGCCAGGGTTCGTGATGGTGAAGGTGCCGTCCTGCACTTCCTCCGGTGACAGTCGTTTCGCGCGCGCGCGCGCCGCGAGGTCGTTGAGGCTCTTGGTGATTCCACCGATCGACAGGTCCTGCGCATTCTTGATAACCGGGACGAGCAGCCCCCAATCCACAGCGACTGCGACCCCGATGTTGATCGGTTTGCGGTAGATGATGTCACGTCCCGCAACCGATGAATTCATGATCGGGTACTTCTGGATTCCCTTGACGACGCTCGAGATAATGAAGGGAAGGTAGGTAAGCTTCTGCCCTGTCTGAGCCTCGAAAGCGGCGCGCTTCGCGGCGCGTACTCGCCCGACGCGCGTCAGATCGATCTCCATCCATGATGTGACGTGCGCTGAGGTACGGCGCGAGGCGATCATGTGATCGCTGATGATCGCCCGCATTTTTGACATAGGCTCGACCCGGTCGCCCGGCCAGGCCTGCGGCATCGGTGCATGCGGGTCAGCTACTCCACCTGGAGCGTGCATCGACGGTGACCGAGGCGTGGTCTTCGCGGCGCCCGATTCGATGAAGCCCAGTATGTCGCGACGTGTTACGCGTCCGGCGATCCCGGAGCCCTGCATTGCGACGATGTCGATACCGTGCTCAGCGGCAATCTTGCGAACCAGTGGTGAAGACCGCGTGCGAACGCGGTCCTCGAACGAATTCCCGTTGGCTCGCGTGGATCCGTTGGCTGGTGCGGCGGATCGGTCACCAGCCGGGGCCGTTGGCGCTTTAGATTCGCTCTTCGGGGGGGGGCCCCCAGCGGATACCGGGGCCGCAGCCGTTGCGGCGGCGACAGGAGCGGGGGCCGACACGCCCGCCTCGACTTTCGCCGTCACATCGGTGTTCAACCGCGCGACGACCGTCTGGACCGCAACGGTCTCGCCTTCCTTGACCATTATCTCCGTGATGACACCAGCGGACGCCGACGGAATCTCCGCGTCGACCTTGTCCGTCGATATCTCGAATATCGGCTCGTCGCGCTTAACCTCGTCGCCGACTTTCTTCAGCCATTTCGACAGGGTGCCTTCGGCTATCGATTCGCCCATCTGGGGCATGATGATGTCTACTAACGCCACCTTTCTCTCCTCAATCCTTTTCGCTTGTTGCCTGCTCGTTCCGCCGCAGACGGTTTAACGCGAGCACCGGCAGCGTAATGACCCCAATCAACATACCAATCCCGGCATACACGTGCCAATTGCAAGCAGGCAGTCCCGTGGCCGGCTCGCACCGCTGCACGCCACCAATAATTTTTGCAACGAGCACGCCGATCATCCCGCCACTGAAGAACCCGGCGATTGCTGTGACACACCCGACGCCGAAGAACCTCGACCCACGGTACTCGTCGACCGGCTCGCTCATCAGTAAGCCGCCAGCCGTCGTACCGCTTTCACGATGTCGGCAGTCTGCGGAAGCACGTAATCCTCGAGTGGAGGCGAATACGGCAGCGGAACGTCAGCCGCCGTAACCCGAAGCACCGGCGCATCGAGCCACTCGAAGCAGGTCTCATTGATACGCGCAGTAATCTCACCGGCAATACCACCGGTCCGCGTGTCTTCATGCACGACCAGGACCCGGTTCGTCTTCTTGACGGTTGCAACGATCGCCTCGTCGTCGAGCGGCGCGAGCGACCTGAGATCAATCACCTCGACTGAGATTCCCTCCTTCTCGAGCTCCTCTGCCGCCTCGAGCGATTTCCATACTGTCGCCGCATAGGTGATTATGGATACGTCCGACCCTTCGCGCGCGACACGAGCTTTCCCGATCGGCACAACGTGGTCACCCGCAGGCATCGTCTCCTTGATGCGCCGATAGAGATACTTGTGCTCGAAGAAAAGCACACAATCCTCATCCCTGATCGCTGCCTTCATCAGGCCTTTCGCGTCACTCGCCGTGGCGGGGTAGACCATCTTCAGACCCGGCGTGTGCATGAACGCAGCCTCCGGGTTCTGCGAGTGGAAGGGGCCCCCACGCACATAACCACCGCTCGGCCCGCGGACCACCATCGGGCATGGGAGCATTGCGCGATAACGAGCCGTTGCGACGTAGTTGGTGAGCATGTCGTAGCCGCACGAGATGAAGTCGATGAACTGCATCTCGCAGACCGGCTTCATTCCCATGTGCGCCGCGCCCGCCGCAGCGCCGATTATTGCGATCTCGGAGATAGGCGTATCGATGACGCGCTTTTCCCCGAACTTCGCCTGAAGGCCGTCCGTAACCTTGAATGCCCCGCCGTAAGCGCCGATGTCTTCGCCAAGACAGAACACGTTTTCGTCGCGCTCCATTTCTTCCATGAGGGCTTCACGAATCGCCTCGAGATAAGTGATCTCAGACATCGTGCGTCCCCCAGCTCGACGGCCGCTCATTTACCTCGACTGCCGCTCGCACGCCTTCACGGAACCACAGCGGCTGCTCTACAGGAGGATCTGCGTAGATGCCGACGAGTGCGTCCGTCGGCTCAGGCATGGGTGACGCATCAGCCTCGTCCGTTGCGCGATCGATCTCTGCATTTACGCGGTGATCAATTTTTTCCAGCTCGGAAGCGTCGACCTTTAGATCCATCGTCAGGACTTTTACGTAGCGGTCGATGGGGTCGTTCGACGCTGCCCATTTTTCGATCTCGCCAGGCGGCACATACGATTGATTGTCGTGCTCGGCATGACCTTTTCGCCGGTATGTGATAAGCTCGACCAGCGTGACCCCTTCGCCTGCCCGCGCGCGGTCAACCGCGCGCTTCGTTACTTCGTAGGTCGCCAGAACATCGTTACCATCGGCTTGCTCCGATGCGATTCCGTAGCCCACGGCTTTGTCACGCAGTTCTCTTGCAGCGGTCTGCTTCGACAATGGCGTCGAGTAGGCATAACCATTGTTCTCCACAACAACGACAAGCGGGCATCGCTGCACGGCGGCGAAGTTGATGCCTTCGTGAAATGCGCCGGTCGACGTAGCTCCATCGCCGACATAGACCATTCCGACACGGTCCTCACCGCGCATCTTGAATGAGAGCGTGACTCCGGCCATCACGGGCACCATGTCACCGAGCTGCGAGATCTGGCCGATGAATCCGCGGACAAGATCGCCGTAGTGGATGTTGAGCTCACGTCCACGAGTGGGCGAGTCTCCCTTTGCCATGTACTGCTTGAGGATTTCGTTGGGAAGCGCACCCTGCACCAGCATCGACCCGAGATTCCGAATCAGTGGCGACAGGATGTCACCCTTGGAGCGGTCGAGAGCGTAGGCGCTTCCAACCGCATCCGCCTCCTGGCCGAGCGACCGGAATAGGCCGCCGACGACTTTCGTCTGACGGTAGAGATTCACGAGTCGCTCTTCGAGCGATCGCGTCAGACGCATGTAATAGTAGAGCTCGAGCTTCTGCTCGAGCGAAAGTCTGTCGGTATGCGGCATTCCGGCGCTTGTCGACGATCTTGCTTTACGCGCCGTTCCTTGCTGTGTCATCTAGTGGATGCGTTGATAGAGTCGCCGCGTCCTGCGGCAACGTTGTGAATGAATTGCAAATGTGCATCGGCTACCTTATCCCAACTGAAACGTCGTGCTGATTCGCGAGCCGACACTGACAACGATTTACGCAGGGCTTCGTCGTTGAGCAGCCTTTCAGTCGCTAAGGCAAGCGCGTCAGGATCCGATGGGGGAATCAACACTCCGCCGTTGGGCGCGTCTACGACCTCAGTAAGAGATCCAACCGCAGCCGCGATCAGCGGTACACCTGCGGCCATCGCCTCCGCGGCAGCCAACCCGAATCCCTCGAAGCGCGATGGCATGAGCTGAACTGCGGCAGTAGCCAGCAACTCGTCCCGCTCGGCATCAGACACGGCTCCCAGGAGGCGCACGTTCGACGCGATCCCGAGCCCGTTGATCATTGCTGTGATTCTGTCACCCGATGAGCCACGCCCGGCAATTCGAAGCTCGATGTCCGGGTGCGTGCGTGCCAGGATCGCAATCGCCTCGAGAAGCGTATCGATCCCCTTATGGAAAATGTCGAGCCGCCCGAAGTACAGGAGGAACGATTCCGGTCTTCGCTGGATGTCGAACAAAGTTGAAGGCACCCCTGCGCTCACCATCTCAACGGGAGTAGCTGGCGCGATGAGTTGCGCGGCCTCTCGCGAAGATTCCGATGTGGCGCTGATCCGCGAGGCCCGGCGGATCATCGTTCGCTCGAGCGCCGCGAGGCCCCGCGACAGAACTCCTCCCCAGCGCATGTGTGCGGTCGGCGAAGTCAGATGGTGAAGCACGACACCCGTCCGCCTTCCCTCGGGAAGGAAGAGAGGTGTGTACCCGGAAAAATCGAACAGCGCTGCATCGTAGCTGGCACTGCGAATCATTGAGTTGGCCGCGCGAGCATACGTGAGGCGGCTGAGCCAGTAAGGCTGATCCGTGCCAAGTCGGATATAAGGGACATCATATACCTTTTCGTTGCGGGCGCCGGGATAGTTGCCTGTAACCACCGTGACATCGAGGCCAGGCACAAGGCGGCGATATATCTCCTGCGCGCGCACCGACCCGCCTCCGCCGACCCATGGGTTGCCGGGGTCGTCGTAGATGAAATGAAGAACCTTCAGTACGCCGCTTCCAGCCTGTGCGATGGATCCGACTTCCGGTGAAGCTCGACGAAGAAACGTTTTGTGTTCCTGTCGAGGCGACTCTCGCCCATCTGGTCCGTTGCGACCTCGACGAAGGTGTAGTGCCCGCCTTCCTTCTTGGCCGACAACTGGAGTGTGCCGAGCAGGCCGGAGAACGTGCGCGAGCGCGCGGTGTGAGCGGTACGCTCCAGCGGCAACGTCGGAAAGAATTCGTCGGCGACACGAAGCACGTCCGCCGGGGTCATCTGTGTGCGAAAGAAATGGCGCATGGTGTTGTTATTGGCCCGGTGCTGCTTCTACGACGCCCTGAATCCAGTCGACGCGCTCCAGGCGCTGCGTCGAGTCGCGACGGAACTGCAAAGCGACTGCCCAGTCACCCGTCGTCGGAAAGAACAAGCGCCCATAATACGTGCCGACTTCCTTACCCTTGAGAAGTCCGTCATCGGTATTGGCCCCGTCGGAGCTGGTCGCGAAGATTCTCCCTTCGCCAGTCTCGATGGGCTGTCCTGTCTTCTTGTCCTCGACGACGATCTTGTATACCGCGTCCTCGACCGCCTTCGGCGGCGTCGGCTCGACGGTGATGCGAAACGCGAAGTTGTCAGACCACTGCCTATTCGCGACAGTGCGATCCCTGTCTGCCCCCTGACACGCGGCAACGAATAGCGTCAAGAAGAGCAACCCTACCGCCTTCCTCTGCGCCCTCGGTCGTTTCACTCTGTGTACTCTGGTCCGCGCGCTCAGTTTTGCCACTCTGTGAACTCCAGGTGAGTTATCTGATCTTCACCCATCAGGTAGCGCAGCGTGTTCTTCAATTTCGTCTGTTGGATGAAAAGATCGTGCTCCGGATCCAGGCCTTCAGCGGCCATCGGGCTTTTGTAGTAGAAAGAAAGCCATTCCTGGATTCCCTTCATCCCCGCGCGGTGCGCGAAGTCTGAGAACAGCGCCAGGTCAAGCACGATCGGCGCGGCGAGAATTGAGTCACGGCAGAGGAAGTTCACCTTGATCTGCATCGGGTAGTTCATCCACCCGACGATGTCGATGTTGTCCCAGCCTTCCTTGTTGTCCCCGCGCGGCGGGTAATAGTTGATCCGCACTACGTGCGCAAAATCCTTGTAGAGATCCGGATATTTGTCGGGCTGGAGAATCGTGTGCAGCACAGAAAGCTTCGACTCTTCCTTCGTCTTGAACGACTGAGGATCGTCGAGGACCTCACCGTCGCGGTTGCCGAGGATGTTGGTGCTGTACCAGCCTGCAAGTCCGAGCATGCGCGCTTTCAATCCTGGTGCGATAACCGTCTTCATCCACGTCTGGCCGGTCTTGAAGTCCTTGCCTGACACCGGAATGCCCCGGTCGATTGCGAGCTTGAGCAGCGCCGGTATGTCCACGCAAAGATTCGGCGCACCATTGCAGAAGGGCACGCCCTCCATGATCGCTGCGTACGCGTACAGCATCGACGGGGCGATTGCCTCATCGTTCTCTTCCATTGCCTTTTCGAACGCCTCGATCGTAGCGTGCTGCGGACCGGCCTTGATGAAGATCTCGGTCGAAGCGCACCAGACGATCACCACGCGGTCGAGGTTGTTCTTCGACTTGAAATCGCGGATGTCCTGACGCAGCTGCTCGGCGAGATCCCGTTTCGTTTTTCCTTTCTTGACGTTCGTGCCGTTGATTCGCGTTACGTAGTGGTTATCGAATACGGCTGGCATCGGCACGATCGACTTCATGAAGTCACCGACGCGGTCGAGATCCTTCTCCTCCAGCACCCCTGCCTTCTTAGCAGCGGTATATCCGTCGTCTGGAATCGGGTCCCACGCTCCGAACACGATGTCGTCAAGCGCAGCGAGGGGCACGAAATCCCTGATGAGCGGCGACCGGTTCTCGGTCCGCTTGCCGAGTCGGATTGTCGCCATCTGCGTGAGCGACCCGATCGGCTTGGAGTGACCGCGGCGAATACTCTCGACGCCGGCCATGAACGTAGTAGCAACCGCGCCGAGTCCCGGCGTCAGAATGCCGAGCTTGCCCGTTGCTGGGGCGGGGGCCTTGCGAGGTTCAGCGGAAGACGGCAATTCGTTTTTCTCCATCGATCAGGACTGCGCGCGCCGCGTTTTGCGGGTTGCTGCTGAGTCTGAAATTTTATTGTGAATGCGAAGCGGCGTTGCCGCTACGTCAATTGCGCTGCGTCGAACAAAAAGGATTCGCTGAACCGCCGTAATCCACGCGGTCACTGCCAGGATTACAACGATCGACATGAGCACGCGGCCGTCGAGTGCGAGCCCGAAGAAAGCCTGCGGCACGGCAAGAAGTACGACGCGCTCCGGACGCTGCATCACTCCAACCTTGGCGTCGATGCCGAGCGATTCGGCCCGTGCGCGGGTGTAGCTGACGAGGAACGTGCCGATGATCGCCGCAAGTGAGACTGCAAGCATCGGCTCGCTGCGGTGGGTCGCATCAGTGGCGAAGAACCACGCGATGCCACCCAGCAGCGCTCCATCCGCTACGCGATCGAGCGTGGAGTCGTAGAACGCGCCGAATATCGTGGACTTTCCGGTGCGCCTTGCAACGGTGCCGTCGAGAACATCGAAGATTGCTGTGATACCGATGATCCAGCCGGCCAGCATGATGTGACCGGTCGCGAATGCAACGCCTCCACCAACCGTGCAGACCGTTCCGGCCGTGGTGAGCAGGTTGGGGGAAACACGCAAGTGTACGAGCAGGTCAGCTACAGGCTCGATTGCCCGGAGGTAGCCCTTTTTGATCGTGTCCCAGATTCTGTGCATGCCCACCGGCGCGAAATAAATGCTACCGATTCAGCAATGTGAGATTCGGTAGCAGGAAGGGGTCGAACCGGCCCTCGATTCGACACGTAAAGCTATCCAGAATGGGAGCTTAGCGCCATTGGCGCGCCTTTACGGAACGCGCCAGTCGTAGTTGGGGGCGAGGTAGATGTTGGGTCGCGTGTAGGTGCGGGTCCCATCTACCGTCCGTGCCTTGAGGGTCACTGTCTGGCCTGAGACAAGTCCTCTGACGGGAACGACTTCCGAGCTGCTTGCCGCGACCTGCTTGAGGAATACGTCAGTGCCGGCAGTGGTGACGTAGAGGTTTACGGCCTGCGTCAGATTGTTAGTGAAGGCGAGAGTGACTTCTGCCGCTGGCTGGGCCCCGGTGGTCACTTCGACCTGTCGCGGTCCGCATGCCGTGGTTGCGGCCAGCGTGAGTGCCAGCGATGCAATGATGAGGCGCATTGTTTGTCAACTGTTGAGGTTTGCCCGTAGGGGGTGCAAGACACGTGCTTGGCGCGGTGTCCAAGACTGGACACTGGGCTAGCAAACTTGAAACTGGCGTATAACTCAAGTTTGCCTCCCCAGTTTTGAGTTGAAGAAGCGATTCTTCCGCATTCGAAGCCCTACCTGTACAACAGATACTTTCTGACACGCTCACGAAACTGGAAAACCTCAGCAAGCTCACGATCGATGACGCCATCGGGATCATCACCCCTCATCAGCGCCTCGCGAATAGGCGCGGACCCAAACCGGTGATCGAACGCTGACGTATTCAGAGTGAGATTAGCCCCTGACGTCTTGTTGATCGCCCACAGAAGCGCCGCGCCAAGCCGCGACGGCTGCATCGACGTGCGATTGGTGACAAGAATCCGGATCCCCTGAACCTTCTGGTTCGGAAACTTGTTGTCACCAGGATTCACCGGCGTGAATTCCTCTACGAGAAAACGGTATCCACGAATGTCCCTGTCGCGAAGCAGCTTCACGGTCTCCTCAGCCTTGAGCCACGGAGCGCCGATCAGCTGAAAGGCGGACGGCGTGCCACGCCCAACGGAAAGGTTCGACGCCTCGAACGCAACCAGCGCCGGATAAACCATCGAGCTCTGAAGAGTCGGAAGATTCGGCGACGGCTTCACCCACGGCAAACCCGTCCGATCGAACCACAGATCGCGATGCCAGTTGCGCATCGGCACCACCTTGAGATCCGCCTTGATGCCAAGCACCTCGTTATAGAACAACGCCATCTCGCCCATCGTCATGCCATGACGCAGCGGAAACGAGAACAGCGCGTAAGCCTGGCCGTTACGCGCCGGCGTCGGGTCATCCGCATTCGCAATCGCGCTGTCGAGCATCGGGCCCTCGACGAAGAAACCCGTGATCGGATTCGGCCTGTCCAGCACAATGATAGTCTTGCCCGTCCGCTTAGCGGCGCGCATGGAGTAGATCATCGCGCCAACGTACGTCCACGTCCGCGTGCCAATATCCTGAAGGTCGAACACCAGCACATCGAGCTTCGCCAGCGCAGTATCCGGCGGCGCTGTAGTCTGCCTTCCATAAAGCGAGATGATCGGAAGACCGGACTTCTCGTCTATTCCGTCAGCCAGCCCCTCCCTGTCTTCAGTACCACGAATTCCATGCTCGGGCGAAAACAGCATCACCAGCTCGACCCCCTCACGCTTCGCGCGCGCATCGCGCAGAAGATCGATGTCGGACCTCCCCCTCTCATCGACACCAGTCTGATTAGTGAGCAGCCCGATTCGCTTCTTGCGAATCAGGTTCATGCTGTCACTGAGCAGAACGGTGATGCCAGGCCTCACACGTGCCTCGGCCAGCTCGTAAACCGGATCTAGTCGTCCGCTGGTAACGGTGCAGCCAGTCGCGGCTAGAAGTACAGACAGCAGAGGAATCGAGTGTCGCGCCATTGCGTTTTATCTCGTATTGTTGAACACGTTGCATAATCATACGCGGCACCGGTCACATCTGCTCGCCAAAACCCCACGGGGTCAGCGATCGATGGGACGCGGATCCACCCAACCATAACACGTAATACCAACTCGACCCTCATGACACTATCAGCGATTGATTGGGCGATCGTAGCAGCGTACTTCCTGCTGTCGACGGTGATCGGACTTCTCTTTACGAAGAAAGGCGGCGAGAGCCTCGACGAGTATTTCCTCTCCGGTCGAAACGTGCCGTGGTGGCTCGCAGGCGCATCAATGGTTGCTACAACCTTCGCAGCCGATACCCCCCTTGTCGTCACCGGACTGGTAGCCGCCCACGGCGTTGCCGGAAACTGGCTCTGGTGGAACATGGTCATGAGCGGAATGCTCACGGTGTTCTTCTTTGCAAGGCTGTGGCGACGGGCAAACGTGATGACGGACGTCGAGTTCGCAGAAATCCGATACAGCGGTCGCCCCGCGCGCTTCCTCCGCGGCTTCAGAGCCATCTACCTCGCCATCCCGATCAACCTCATCATCCTCGGCTGGGTAACACGAGCGATGATCAAAATCCTCACCATTTCCCTCGGCATATCACCAATTCTCGCCGTCGGGATCTGCTTCGTGATTACAGTCATCTATTCCGTGGCAGCGGGATTGTGGGCAGTTCTGTGGACAGATCTGATCCAGTTCGTGGTGAAGATGGCGGCAGTGATAATACTCGCCGTGTATTCGGTGAAAGCGGTCGGGGGCATCGCAGTCATGAAGGTGAAACTCGCTGCACACTTTGGCTCGAGCGAAGCAGCATTGTCAGTGCTGCCGGTCGCGCTTACCGACAGCGGGTTCCAGGCATACCCGTGGATGCCGCTGCTGGCACTGACGACATTCCTGTCCGTGCAGTGGTGGGCAGCGTGGTATCCAGGCGCGGAGCCAGGCGGCGGCGGCTACGTCGCCCAACGCATTTTCTCGGCGAAAACAGAGCGTGATGGCGTGCTGGCAACATTGTTGTTCCAGGTTGCACACTACGCCATTCGACCTTGGCCATGGATCGTGACAGGCCTCGCAACCGTGATCCTGTACCCGAACCTCGTCGATAAGGAGGCGGGTTACGTGCAAGCCTTCGTCGACCACCTTCCGACTCCGTGGAAGGGAGTCATGATGGCCGGGTTTGCTGCAGCCTACATGTCGACCGTAGGGACTCACCTGAACTGGGGCGCTTCCTACCTGGTCAACGACTTCTACAAGCGCTTCATGAAACCCGAGGCAACCGAGGCGCACTACGTCAAGGTTTCGCGGATTGCGACAGTGCTCCTCTTCGTCGCGTCGATTGGTGTCACTTCACAACTTTCATCCGTCGAGCGGGCCTGGACGTTCCTGCTTGCGATGGGAGCCGGAACCGGACTGGTCCTGATTCTCCGCTGGTACTGGTGGAGAATCAACGCGTGGTCAGAAATCAGCGCGATGATTGCCTCGCTGGTCGTGTCGACGATCGCATTTCAGACAATCCCGCAGCGTTTTGCCGCGGGTGACCCGAACGCTACCGCGACGATCATGCTGGTAACGGTTGCGATCAGCACAGTTGTCTGGCTCACCGTCACCTACATGACAAAGCCTGAACCCGACGAAATACTCCTGTCGTTCTACAAGCGGGTTCGGCCAGGTGGCGCAGGATGGCGCAGGATCGCCGAGAAGGCCGGGTATGGCGCTGAAGGTATTGAAGGTGGCATGCTGCCGTGGACCAACTGGATCGCAGGCATCGTCGCGGTGTATGCGAGCTTGTTCGGCATCGGTAAGATCATTTTTGGAGAGACGGTGCTCGGCGTTTCGATGCTCGCCCTTGCCGGCCTTGCGCTGTACTGGATTTCCCGGTCATTCAGGTCGTCCGCTTCCGGCTCTGGCGCGGATACGCGCTCAGTCCCGATGGCCGAAACGCCGTAGGGCCTTTACCGCTTTGATTTTTACTGTTCTGACCGTAACTTTGGTGAGTACACTGGAGGACAAATAAAATGTCGACGACAACTGATATCGAGCTCACGGTCACCGAAGGCGCGGCCGTCGAGGTCAGAAAATTCATGGAAGCAGAAGGCGTCACCGGCGAACAGGGCGGCGGACTCCGCGTCAGCGTGCAACCCGGCGGGTGCAGCGGCTTCAAGTACAGCCTGCTGATCGAAGATAAGAGCGCCGAAGACGACCTCATTATCGATAACGACGGCTTCAAGGTTTTCGTGGATCCCTTCTCCGCCCAGTACATCTCCGGAGTGACCATCGATTATGTCACGTCAATGCAGGGCTCAGGGTTCACCTTCAAGAATCCCAACGCCACTGGCGGGTGCGGCTGCGGCAGCTCATTCACTGCGTAGCCTGCGCTTTCACACTGTACGCTCCTCGGGGGTGGTGAGATGAGAACCAATTTCACCGCCCTCGATTTTTTTGTGCTCGTGCTCTACCTGGCGGGTACGACTGTCCTCGGCATCTGGCTTGGTCGCGACCAGAAAGACGCAAAGGATTACTTCGTCGCAGGCAAGAAAATCCCCTGGTGGGCAATTCTTTTCTCCGTCGTCGCAACGGAAACCAGCGCGCTTACTTTCATCAGCATCCCCGGGCTCGCTTACGTCACGAACCTCGGGTTTCTGCAAGTTGCGATGGGATATCTCCTTGGGAGAATCGTCGTCGCATACACGCTCCTGCCCCGGTATTACAAGGGTGAGCTGGTCACGGCATATGCGCTGCTCGAGACGCGCTTCGGGCTACCTACCCGGAGATTCGCGTCGGTCATCTTCATGTTTACGCGGGCGTTCGGCGACTCGGTTCGAGTTTTCGCGACGGCGATTCCGATTGCGTTGATCATCGGGCCAATCATTCCTGCGCAGTACGTGACACCGGCCTCCATTCTGATTCTCGGCCTGTTGACCCTTCTCTACACATATCACGGCGGCATGCGCGCCGTGGTGTGGACAGATGTCGTGCAGACCGCCGTTTACATCGGAGGTGGCGTGGCGGCCCTCGTACTCCTTGGCCAGGGCGTCGAAGGCGGCTGGAGCGCAATCATGGCCAACGCCTCGGCCGCGGGAAAGACTCAGGTCATTGACACCTACATGGGTTTCGACCGGGCTCACACCGTCTTTGCCGGCTTGATCGGCGGAGCATTCCTGTCGATGGCATCCCACGGTGCTGATCAACTCATCGTCCAGCGATTGCTGGCATCAGGAAACCTGAAGGACGCGCGAAAGGCCCTGATCGGCAGCGGAATCGCGGTATTCCTGCAATTCGTGTTATTCCTGATGATCGGACTTGGACTCTTCTCCTTCTATCAGGGCCGAAAGTTCGCGGTGCCAGATTCCATCTTCCCGACCTTTGTCGTTGACGTGATGCCATCAGGCCTCACAGGACTAGTGGTAGCAGCCATCCTCGCTGCATCGATGAGCACGTTGTCAGGCTCGATCAACTCGCTCGCTGCTGCGACTGTGCACGACATCTGGCTGCCCCTCAAGGGCGGCATCGCCAACGATGCGAAGACATTCAAGCTGGCGCGGGTGTTCTCGCTCATGTGGGGCGTGATCCTGCTCGTTGCCGCGCTGCTCTACAAGCAGCAAGGCACGCCGGTCGTCGTCGTCGCCCTCTCCATCGCATCCTTCACCTACGGCGCCCTGCTGGGCGGATTTTTCCTCGGAATGCTGTGGCGAAGGGCAATCCAGAGAGATGCAATCCTGGGGATGGCGACTGCAATCGCTGTGATGACCTTCATCGTGTTTTCGAAGCAGCTGCTGCCTTTGCTCCCTTCGATGTCGGGAATTCTGACGCCGTTCACGAAGATAGCCTGGCCGTGGTTCGTGCTCATCGGGACTTCAATTACGATGATCGTCGGCATTACATCATCATTTACGCATGGCGACCGAGCTAGACATCCGGATGACTGATCTCGTAGTTGGAGTTGACGGCGGCGGTTCGAAGACACGCGTAATCGTGGGGAATGGAAGCGGTGAGATCCTGAGTGAGCTGACCGGTCCAGGGTCTGCGACCGCTCTTGGACGTACCGACGAGTCTGCCGAGGTTATCGGGAAGATCGTGCGGGAGGCTGTAGCTGAAGTCGCGCAGCTCGAGTTCAAACCTTCGCTCGTGGTTTGCGGCGTTTCCGGAGCTGGAAGAGCGGCCGTTCAGAACTCTCTCAGGGCTGCGCTCGAAGACATGGAGATCGCCGACGAAATAGTCGTTGTGGGTGACGGCGAGATTGCGATGTACGACGCGTTCGGGCGCGGTGCCGGCGTGCTCATGGTGTCGGGCACGGGCACGATTGCGCACGGTCGCGGACCATCGGGTCACGAAGCACGATGCGGCGGCTGGGGAATCTTCGTCGGCGACGAAGGCAGCGGCCGGTGGATCGGCAAGCGTGCGCTGGCGGTCGTTGCCGCCGCATCAGATGGCCGCGAGCCGCCGACTGAGCTAACGGGGGCAATCCTCACGGCCGCTCAGATCAATGATCCGTCAGAGTTGATACCCTGGGCAATCGCCGCTAGCGGCAAGGAGCTCGCTGCACTCGCGCCTGTTGTGATGAACTGCGCGGCAAATGGCGACGCACGCGCGAACGCGCTCGTTGCCGTCTCGGTCGAGGAACTGGTGCTCCACGTACGGACCCTCGCGATCAAGCTGTTCGGTGATGATAGAGCTCACATCCCCGTCGCGCTTGCCGGCGGACTGATGCTGAAAGGTTCGCTGCTGCGAAAGCGTCTCGAGCAGCGGCTGAAGTCGGCGGTTCCTGGCGCTGTTGTGAAATCAGGTGAAATAGTGCCCGCGCGCGGCGCGATGCGCTGGGCGGCCGAGCTTGCATCGCAGGTCGAAGCCTAGGAGCCCGCGACGCCTCTGAGGGATTGATGGCCAATAAGGCCTAGACCTTCGGCGTTGGCCAGCCCGGACTGTCATCAAGCTTCGCTCCACCTTCAATGGTACCGTCGAGCGAGGGCACCATCGACGCATTCCAGACTCCCTCCGACTTCGCAACCCACGCCGTCGCTGTAAGATCGCCGCAGACATTGACCGTCGTGCGCGACATGTCGAGAATCCGATCGACTCCAAGTACGATCGCGATTCCCTCAGCAGGGACGCCGAACATCGTCAGCACGCCGACGAGTAGCGGGATCGATCCACCGGGAACACCCGCGGCACCAACTGCCGTAATCACTGACATCACCATCACCGCGACCATCTGGCCGAATCCAAGCTGAACGCCGAACGCCTGCGCCAGAGTGATGACGGTGATCCCTTCGAACAGCGCAGTCCCGTTCATGCACATCGTGCTGCCGAGCGGAAGAACAAATCCCGCGATTTGCTTCGGTATGCCGAGGTTGTTCTCAGCAGTAGCCAGTGCGGTGGGAAGGGTAGCGCTGCTCGAGCTCGTCGAGAATGCTGTCACGAGAGCCGAACGCGTCCTCCCGAAAAACTTTATCGGCGACATGCCGATCATGAACCGGATGATCAGCGACAGGTTGACTGTTACGTGGATGAGTAGCGCGCCCAGCACTACCGCCACGTACCAGCCAAGGAGCTTGAGAACGTCGAAGCCAAATCGAGACGTGACGCCGAAAATCAACGCGGCGACTCCGTATGGTGCCAGCTTCATCGCCATCTCGACGATCTTGATCACCGCGTCATTTATGGCTTCGAGCACGGCGAGCATCGGCCGCGCCTTCTCCGCCGCGATCATCGTCAGCGCAGCGCCGAAGATGATTCCGAAGAAGATGATGCCAAGCATGTCGAGATCAGCCGCGGCCTTGACCGGATTTCGCGGAACGATGTTGACGAGCGTCTGAATCCCGAAATCAGAGGTCGCGGCCGCCTCGACTTTTGACGACGCGTCCGTCGAATAGGTCTGCATCAACTCGACGCGTGTAGACTCGGGAATGCGCTCACCAGGCCGGATGATCGAAACGGCAATAAGCCCAAGAGTTGCGGCAATAGCGGTCGATAGGAGGAAATAGCCGATCGCCTTTCCGCCAACGCGGCCAACCCGCTTCAGGTCCCCGAGGCCCGCAACGCCTAGCGAAATGGACGAGAACACGAGTGGAATCACGATCATGAACAGCAGGCGCAGGAATATCTGTCCTGCCGGGCCAGCGACGTATTTGTTGATCCCCGCCACAGTGGGCGAGTCGCCACCGAGAAACGTATTGGCGCTGATGCCCAGCACGGCGCCGATCAGAAGTCCGATGAGAATCTTCGTGTGAAGCTTCATCCCCGTGCCTGAATTGCCAATCGACTCGCTCATCTATGGTCCCTTAGCTGAGAGTGGGCGTAGTGCCACGGCCATACTAACTGAAAACAGGGCCGGCGCCATAGCTGGCGTCGACCCTGATTCGAAGATCTTCAATGCCGAACGAATTCCCTACTGTTTTTCGATCCGCATCCCGTAGAACGAGCGATATACGAAGAACACCGAGATGAGGAAGAACACTGCGGCCAGAACGTGGCTGAGCATTGGGCCACGCTGCGCTGTCATCGACACAGCCAGCTCGACCGCGAGCAATCCGAACAACGTCGTGAACTTGATGATCGGGTTGAGTGCGACCGATGACGTATCCTTGAATGGATCGCCGACAGTATCTCCAACAACTGTTGCA
This sequence comes from Gemmatimonadaceae bacterium, assembly GCA_031426255.1. GTDB lineage: Bacteria > Gemmatimonadota > Gemmatimonadetes > Gemmatimonadales > Gemmatimonadaceae > UBA4720. The sequence goes on from JANPKW010000060.1 coordinate 32,647, forward strand.
GCATGGAGATCGGTTCCCTTCTCCTTCAGCTCGACCTCGACGATCTTCTTCGCGTTGTCCCAGGCTCCACCCGCGTTAGCCATGAAGATTGCCTGGTACAGGCCGAACAGCGCGATCGAGACCAGGTAGCCAATGAAGAAGTACGGCTCGACGAAGGCGAAGGCGAGCGTCGAGAAGAATACGACGAGGAATATGTTGAACATTCCCTTCTGCGCGTACTTGGTGCAGATCTCGACGACTTTCTTCGAGTCTTCGATCGATGCTGCGGCGGCGCTTTCCAGGTTCATGTTCGCCTTGATGAACTCAACCGCCCGATACGCACCAGTAGTCACCGCCTGCGTCGATGCGCCGACGAACCAGTGAATCACAGCGCCACCGGTGATGAGACCCAGCAGGAATGGCGGGTGCAGGAGCGACAGGTTGACTACGAGCTCAGGCTGCAAGCCGTGGGTCAGCGACATGATGATCGAAAAGATCAGTGTCGTGGCTCCGACAACGGCCGTTCCGATCAGCACCGGCTTCGCCGTCGCCTTGAAGGTGTTGCCAGCGCCGTCGTTCTCCTCGAGGAGATGCTTCGCCCTCTCGAAGTTCGGCGTGAACGCGTAATCGCGCTGAATTTCCGCGGAGATGTTCGGGATCTGCTCGATGGTCGAGAGCTCGAACACTGACTGCGCGTTGTCGGTAACCGGGCCGTATGAATCGACTGCGATGGTAACGGGCCCCATTCCCAGGAATCCAAAGGCAACGAGTCCAAACGCAAACACGGCGGGCGCCATCATCAGCGATCCAATGCCCAGCGTGCTCACTCCATATGCGGCCGCCATCAGAATCATGATCGCCATTCCCAGCCAGTACGCGCTGAAGTTGCCAGCGACGAGTCCCGACAGGATGTTGAGCGATGGACCACCTTCGCGTGACGAGGTGACAACCTCGCGCACGTGACGCGATTCGGTCGATGTGAAGATCTTGACCAGCTCCGGGATGATCGCGCCTGCAAGCGTTCCGCAGGTTATGACCGTTGAAAGCTTCCACCAGAGTGAGCCGTCGCCGAGGTCGGGGATCAGGAACCAGGAGACGAGATAGGTCAGCGCGACGGAGACGAGTGAAGTCAGCCACACGAGACTCGTCAGCGGAGCCTCGTAGTTCATGTTGTCGGCGGTGAGATACTTGCTCTTTGCGATCGCTTCGTTGACGAGATATGAAACACCGCTGGCGATGATCATCATGATGCGCATCGCGAAGATCCAGACGAGCAGCTGCAGCTGGACAGTCGTGTCGGTAACCGCGAGCAGGATGAACGTGATGAGCGCGACACCCGTTACGCCATAGGTCTCGAAGCCGTCAGCGCTCGGGCCAACCGAGTCGCCGGCGTTGTCACCTGTGCAGTCGGCAATGACACCGGGATTGCGTGCGTCATCTTCCTTCACGTTGAATACGATCTTCATCAGATCCGCGCCAATATCAGCGATCTTCGTGAAGATTCCGCCGGCGATACGAAGCGCGGCGGCACCGAGTGACTCACCAATCGCGAAGCCGATGAAGCAGGCTCCGGCATAGTCACCAGGTACGAAGAGCAGGATCGCAAGCATCAGCAGCAGCTCGACAGAGATGAGCAGCATGCCGATGCTCATTCCCGCCTTGAGCGGAATCGCGTAGCAGGGGTATGGCTTGCCCTTGAGGCTGGCAAACGCGGTGCGTGAATTCGCGAAAGTGTTGACGCGGATTCCGAACCATGCGACGCCGTAGCTGCCAGCGATACCGACGAGGCTGAACCCGAGGATCGTCGCGACCTTGATTGCCTCGAAGTCGAGGAGCACTCCGAAGTAAAGGAGGATGATCAACCCGATGAACAATTCGAGGATCAGGATGAACTTGCCCTGCGTTATGAGATACGTCTTGCAGGTTTCGTAGATCAGCTCCGAGATGGCGAGCATCGAGCTGTGCACCGGCATCTTCTTCAGCTGTGAATAGATGACGAGGCCGAAGAGAAGGCCGCCTGCGCAGACGATGAGTCCAAGCATGAGGAGGCTGCTTCCGGGCATTCCGAGGAACTCTACCTGCGAGAGATCCGGGATGACGAGATTTGCTTCACCGCCTGGCCGGTGCTGGACCGGCAACGGCAGCTCCCCCGAAGGTGAGACTGCCTGGGCGTGGACGATCGGCGCTGACATGCCTGCGCCAAGCAGCATCAGGAACGCTGTTGCGGCGATTGGCAGGGCGCGTCGAAACGGGTGAATCCTGAATCTCATTGAAGCTCTCCTGAGGTTTACCTGCGACCCGGCGTAGTGCCGGAGCCGCTCTGAAAATAGTCTTGGAAACTGTGCTGCTGATGGCTCAACGCAGAGGATGCCACTTCGGATGAGCGCGCGGAATTTAGCACTTCAGTGAGGTGAGTGCCACCGCGAGGCACTCCGTACTGCGTACGCATGCCTCGAGTCCGCAGCCCGTCAGAAAATGAATTGAATGTCGACGGTATCCCTGACAGGCGTTCCATCCGGCCGGGTGCCGGGGCGAAACTTCAACGCCAGCAGCACATCGCGCAGTTTCCTGTTGTAACCGCCATCCCGCGACGCGTTGAAACCGAGCAGCTTCGAGTTTCCTCGCTCATCGACATCGAAATACGCGATGAGGTGATAGCCGCGAATTGATTGCGGAGCAGGAAGCGGAGGAAGAAAAAACTGCGTTGGTGTGGGCGGATAATTCGTACCCGGACCACCACCGGTACCCGGGCCAGTTCCACTCCCGGTGCCTGTACCAACCCCTGAGCCGACTCCGCCGCCCGAGCCCGGACCCGCACCGGGCCCACCCGTCGTCCCTGTTCCGGTCCCTGTTCCACCGAGACCTGACGACGGCGCAGGCGGAGCAGGCGCGGCAGGCGCAGGTGCAACCGGCGGAGTTGGTGTCGGCGTCGGGATAACCTTTGGTGGCTCGATCGGCGCAGGCGGAGCGACCTCGGCCGTCGCGTCGGGAGCAGGCGCGTTGAGGCGGATGAAACGCAGCCGATCTCCCGCAGGGACATCGCTGCCCGCGCTCCCCCCTCCACCCCCTCCCGCGGGTCCAGGCCCACCGGCCCCAAGCGCCGGCTCAGCCTTGAAGCCTGACTGCGCGGCGGGATAAAGAATCAGAAAAACAACAAGGGCGTGTGCAAAAAGAGAGGCGGCGATTCCCTTCCACCGCCCCTCTCTCCTGCTTGGTACTCCGACCGGTGGTCTGTACTGCTTGGCTATTGCGCCACCGGGGTTCCCGGCGCGGTCTCTTTGGGAGACATGCCGATAACTTTTACGCCAGCTCCGCGCGATACGTCCATCGCGAAGATCACATCGGAATACTTGACCTTCGGATCACCCTTGACGAAAATGATCTTTTCAGGGCGCCCGTCGTAGATCTCCTTCAACCTCGCTGGAAGTGTCTGCCTGGTGAGAGCTTCCTTGTTGACGAGGAAGCGGTCGCCCGGCATTACTTCGAGAACGATCTGTGGCGGCGGGTTTTCGCTCTGCGCCGTCTCGGTTGGATCCGGAAGCTGAAGGTCGATTGCCTTCCGCGACATCGGAATAACGAGCATGAAGATGATCAGGAGCACGAGCAGAATGTCGATCATTGGTACGACGTTCGGCTCGTTCTGAAGTCCTGATCTGCTAGCAGCCATTCCAGCCATTATTGACCTCCTCCAGCCGGGGGTGCTGCGGCCGGAGCCGCTGCTGGCGCCGCGCCAGGTGCAGCAGGCGCGTCGCCTATGCCCGGCATGAGCCGGTCAGTAGCAACGAGCGAGACCGTTCCTGGCGACTGATCGGTGATCAGGCCGGAGACTGCCACGAAGTTGCGTGACGCGATATCGAGTGCATCGATGATCTTCGAGTACTCGAGATCCTTGTGAGCCTTCACGTACAGAAGCTTGTCCTCATCCCTGTTCTCGTAGATCACGCGCAGACGCGCGCCGAGCTCCGCGTTGGGAATCGGGGCCTTGTTCAGGTAATACTGTCCATCCGCATCTATGCCGAGCACCTGGTCCCGCTCCTCCTCAGGATGTGGCTTGAGGTTTACACCCTGAGGCGGAACAGCCTGGAATCCGGCGCTGATAGCGGGGATGACGAGCATGAAGATGATGAGCAGAACGAGCATGATGTCGATCATCGGCACCACGTTCGGCTCCGCCTTTACAGCTCCACCGCCTCCCCCAACTGACATTGCCATTAGATAGTCTCCTGCTTACTGCGCGATTGGGCCGGTTCCGCTCGATGCGGTCGTGTTGAATTCGCGTGTGAAGCGCGACCGGCCGAACTCGCCGCTCACGTTCTTGATCATGTAATCGATCATTTCCTTCGACGTGTACGTCATTTCCGCCGTAAGGTTGTCGATCTTCGTGGTGAAGTAGTTGTACGCCCACACTGCCGGGATGGCGACGAGAAGACCGAATGCCGTCGTGATGAGCGCCTCGGCCACACCTGACGAGATCGCGGAAAGACCGCCTGATCCTGACGAGGCCATGCCGGTGAAGGCGTTGACGATACCCATCGTCGTTCCGAGCAGTCCGACGAACGGAGCCGTCGCACCCACGGTCGCGAGAATCGCGAGGCCGCGCTTGAGATCGGTGATCGTCATCAGCATCTCGCGCTCGATTGCACGCTCGGCTGAGTTGATGTCGCCAACGGAAACCGTGCCGTCCTGAATCAGAGGCTTGATTTCGGTAAGTGCGCCACCAAGGACGCGGGCAACGTGCGACTTCTTGTACTTCTCGGAGAGCGTCACTGCCTCGGCAAGGTTGTCCTCTTCGAGGAACTGCGAGAACTCAGGAGCGAACTTGCGCGTTTCAGCCTGCGCCTTGCGGAGGTCCCACGCCTTCTTGATCGTCACTGAAAGTGACCAGATGGACATGATGGCCATGGTGTACACGATGCCGCGGGGGAACCACGTCATCTCGTGCCAGAGGTCGAGTAGCGAGAGTTGCATTGTTGGTATGTTCTCCGAGAGGGGTTATCTGTCGAGTCTGAACTGGAAGCTCTGCTGCACCAGCTGCTTTACCTTCTTTCCGCCGACCTCGGCAGGATAGAAGCGCATGTTCGGAAGCGCCGTGCGAACCGCGCTGGCGAACAGGTCGTTCGTGGCCTTGAGCACCTTGAAGGTGCTGACGTCGGCCTTGCCTTCTTCACTCACAACGAACTGCGCTTGTACTTCACCTTCCACGCCAGAGGAGCGAAGAGCGTCGGGGTAGCGGGGTGAACCCGTTCCCGCGATCTGCGACACCGGCTTCTCTACCTGGAACTCGAAGTAGGTCTGGTTCGCGTCGATCACCTGTGGCGTTCCACCTTCGACGCCTTTCGCGACTCCACCCTTCACTCCCTTGCCGCTGAAGTCATCCTCATTGGTGACTTTCTTCGAGAGATCGATGTCAGGAATCTTGATCGGGATGTCGACCGGTGCGCGAAGCACCTGGAAGCCCTTCGGCGGCGGCGCCTTCACGACGACGTCTTTCGGCGGCGGCGGTGGTGGCGGCTCCGGGGTCTTCGGCTTAGGCGGCTCTTTCTTCATCTCCACGAACTGGATCTTTTCCGCCTTCGACTTGTCCTCGGCGATGCCGGCTCCAGCCGTCGCCGTGACTGCCGCAGCGATAAGTCCGCCGTGGAAAATGATGCTGAACAGAGTACCGCCAGCAAGCTTTTCCTTCTTCGGCTTTGACTCGATTAACTGATTGAACATTGAATCACCAGGGAAAAGGATTGGTGAAAGAAGCTTACCCGACAGCGTGTATCGACGTAATACCGTCAAGATTAAGAATCAATGAATTCAGGCTTATGCCTCTCTAATGTTCAGCACCGGTGCTTTCGGCAGCGGAAGCGTCACTGTAAAGAGGCTCCCCCGCCCTAATCGTGATGATGCAGTAAGTGAGCCGCCGTGCGCCTGGGCTATCCATTGGCTGATCGCCAATCCCAGTCCGAACCCGCCGCGCTCGGACATTCGCGAGCGCACGCGGTCCGCTCTCCAGAAGCGCTCGAAAATGTAAGGGACGTCTGCCGCTGCGATACCGATCCCCGTATCGCGCACGGCAAACGTGACATTCTCGGGGTGAAGTCCGAGACCGATGTCGACCTTGCCTCCGGCCGGTGTGTACTTGATCGCGTTGGTGATCAAGTTGAGGAAAAGCTGTCGCAACCTGATACGATCGCCGAGCACAGTGGCTTCGGCGGTGAATGGAAGGTTGACTGCGACACCAGCGGCCTCGCCGAGTATCAGCGCGGTTTCGTATACGTCCTCTACGAGCGGCTTGAGGTCGACGGGTTCGCGATGGATGTCAAAGCGGCCTTCATCCGCACGCGCAAGTGTGAGCAGGCTGTCGACGAGATCCGCCATTCGTGTGGTTTCATGCAGGGCTTCCTCGAGCGCGACCATTCTTTCCGACTGCAGCGGCTCGCTCATCGCCCGTTCGACGTCAGCGCGCAACACGGCGAGCGGAGTCTTGAGCTCATGACTCGCATCAGCAGTGAATCGGCGAAGTCCCATGAACGAAGTCTCGAGACGCTCGATCATCGCATTGAGCGTCGACATCAGGCGCTCGAACTCCTCGCCGGCGTTCTCCATGCTGAGGCGGCGATGCAGACTTCGGCCGTCGCTGATTGCGGCAACATCGTTGGTGAGCTTGTCGATCCGTTTCGAAGTAATGCCGAGAATGGTCCATGCGCCCCACGCTGCTGCAAGAATTACGAACGGCGCGAACACGAACATCGCGATCACGTAACCGCGCGGGAGCTGCATGGCCTGACCCGTCTCGGTTCCAACGATCACCTTCCCGAGACTGCCTGTGCTCCCGCGAATGTCACGTGCAACGAGCAGCAGCTGGCCCGTGCCGTCTCCGAGCGACAGCAAAAGGGCGGGTCCCCCATCAGGAAGAGTTTCGACCTGCTCAGTGAGCAGATCCAGGTCTGCTGCTGCGAGGGATTCAACACGTGACGATCGGAACAGGATCGTGTTCTGGCGATCGAGTACGACGAGGTAGCCAGGAAACCCGTTGAGCATTGCGCCAAGCCGCGGGGTGATCACGATCGTTGCGCGCGCCGTGTCAGGTCCGATGAGAACCCCTTGCGCGCCTTCTCCGGCCTCGAGTATCAGCGCTGACGCGAGATCTGCCTCAGTGATCGCCGTACTGGCGATGCCCTCATATAAGGAAGCGTTGCGGACCGTCCAGAACGTGAGTGCGAGTCCACCCGTCGCGATGGCGAGCCCCGTGACGAACGCCGCCGTGAGGTTCGTGCGGGTTGATGCCACTCAGCTCACGCCCTGCCTGCTGGCGAGTCCGTGCGAATCACGTATCCGACGCCGCGTATGGTGTGAATCAGCTTTGGCGATCGCGACGCGTCGATCTTCTTTCTCAGGTGGTTTATCACGACGTCAACGATGTTCGTGCCCGGATCGAAGTGATAGCCCCACGCGTATTCCGTGATGAGCGTGCGGCTCATCACACGCCCTGCGTGCCGCATGAGATACTCGAGCACCGTGTACTCCTTCGGCGTGAGCTCGATTGCGTCTCCGCCACGCGAAACTTCGCGCGTGTCGAGGTTGAGCTCGAGGTCTGCAACTTTGAGTGCGGGCGATACCATCGCACGAGGTCTTCTCGACAACGCTTCCACGCGCGCGAGGAGCTCCTCGAACGCAAACGGTTTGGTGACGTAGTCATCAGCGCCCGCGCGGAGGGTCTCGACTTTTGCATCGATCGCATCCTGTGCCGTCAGCACGAGCACTGGCTTCTCGACCCCGCGCGAGCGAAGCCCATGCAGTACCTCGAGCCCCGATTTGCCTGGAAGGCGCATGTCGAGGATGATGAGATCGTAGTTCCCTTCCGCCGCCATCTGCTCGCCTTCATCGCCGTTGACGACGAGGTCGACCACCCATCGCTGCTGCTCTAGCCCCCGCTTGACGAAGGGCCCCACGGTAGGGTCGTCTTCTATGATGAGTATCCTCATTGAGACGAGGGCACAGAGACGGCTACGCCGTACGCGGAGGGCGCAGAGAACCGAACGCAGAGACGCAGAGCGTTAGAAAGGGGCATCGTCTCATAATGCGGGCTTTCGAGGGCGAGTGGAAGAGAGTGGTAATGAAGATGAGCAACGCACGCGCTTCCTTTGCTCAATGGACCTTAGCCGCATCCGCGACGAACCGCATGAACATGACTCGCTAACCTTCGCTATCATCGGTTGCGCGATTGAAGTTCACAAGGCGATCGGGCCGGGACTTAAGGAATCGGTTTACGAGAACTGTCTTCGCCGTGAGTTCGCTAAGAGGTCCTTCGTGTACAGGTGCCAACCGTCGGTGACCGTTAGCTACGACGGGCAAACTGTCGGTCGCAGCTTTCGACCTGACTTCATCGTCGGAGAGGCGGTCGTGGTGGAACTGAAGGCCGCCTCGGCAATCAGCCCAATCCACCAATCGCAAGTCCTCTCCTACATGAGGGCGTCGAAGCTCGAACTCGGCCTGATCATCAACCTCAACGTTGAGATACTAGTACGTGGAGTGAAACGGCTCATCCTGACTAAGTCAGAATGAGCCCTCTCCTCTGTGCCTCTGTGTGCTTGTCTCTGCACCCTCCGCGTTGCCCCGAAGGGGCACTCTGCGCCCTCTAATACTCGACCCAGTTATCCACCCAGGTATTCTCCAGTGGCACCAGTGCGCCGAGGGCCATGAGGGCCTTCGCTACCTCGCATGAGTTGTATTGATAGGTCTTCGTACCGTTTACGGTGTTGATTGGAACCGTCTGACCGAGCTTTGCGTTCAGAGCGCTGACAATCGCTCCGTTGACGTTGTTGTTTCCATTTCCTGTTAGATCGCCACCGACCAGGACAATTCCCTTCCAGTTGAAGGTCGCTCCGCTGCCCGTGTCCAGGTCGCCTCTTACAATTAGGAGTCCGCGTCCGCCGTTGAGCGCAGAAGTTCCAACCGTGCCGGTTGATGTCAGGTAAATCACCGGATAAAACGTCGTGTCTGCAAATGACGGAATCGCATTGGGCGGCACGACGTAATCGAAATCGAGAGCAGTTCCGGCGATGATGCCGGCCCAGTCGATTTCGACTTCGCGAGCTGCGTCATTCACCGTCGTGCCCAGGTATTCAGTGCTATCTGCCGTGGCCGGCCGGTTGAAGCCGGGGATGACCGGAACTGCCACGCCCGCTATCGCCGCCGAGTCACCGCACGCGTCTACACCGAGGAACGATCCTGACGCTCCGTTCTTTCGGATTCCGGTAAGCGCGGTCCAGCCTGCCATGACCTCCATCGTCGCTGGCTCCCACGCTGCATACTGGGCGACCGTTCGCACACCTGCGGGAATGCCGTTGATTGCACCCTTGGTCTGCGTGCCGCGCGAGCGTACGACATAGAGCCCAGCGAGAGAACCGACCGGTGGACGCACGAGGTCTAGCTGAACGTCCGCGTAACCGCCCTTCAGCATGATGCGCACCGGGCCTTCCTTATTCGCCGGCGGCCTCGACGTGAATCCCAGCGAATCCCGCTTCACAAAAAATGTCTCGAGGCCGTGCTCGGCGAGCACGAATGCGCTCACCTGGGCCTGTTGATCGTCGACACCGCGTCGCTCTGAGTTGAGGAGCGTAAAACCAGCGGCGATCGAGATCGAAAGAATGCCTATCACGAGAATGGCAGTCGGAAGCGCGAATCCCCTTCTATTACCTGAGATGTGCATGGAGTCTCCGGTCAGTTGAGACGGTTCTTGAAAAACACAGCTGTCACAAACGGCGCTTTCTTTTTCTGTGTCGAGCCCGTAGGCGTGCGCTCGCTCAGCCCGGTCATGTTCATTTCCAGGCCGCGCAGCGTTGCAAGGTTTGATGGTGGCGTGGCTGTAGCTGTCAGACTACTGCCTACGAAGAACCTGAACTTCGCGGTCCCGTCGTATGGGGCAGAGAGCTCTTCAGTGAAGTTGTCCTCGATTCTTGTGCGGAACAGTCCGGTGGTTCCCGGGACTGACGTCGACGCTGCGAACGAGTACCTGATCTTCCGGTAGAGAAACACAGGAGTGCCGACTGTTGCGGCAGAATCGAGCTTCGGCATGATCCTGATGATTCTTGCACCTTCGGCGGTCAGTGATTTGACCTGCGCTGCGTTGCAGACTGTCAGCGTGCCGACTTCCTTCGTCGTATTGTCGTCGACGTAGTGATAAATGCCGTCACCGCCGCGCCATGCGTAGCCGGAGTATCCCGGGCCGCTGTACATCGCGGAATCGACTGGCAGAAGACTGATGTGCGTGTATGTGTTCGTAGGTCCCGGGCCGCAGACGACACCGACGGCGTACGGAACGCGCATCGTTACCGCGGTCGCCGAGGCGGACATTACCCCGCCCGCTGCTTCGACCATTCGCAGATCCGAGACAACGCGATTGAGTGGACCACGCGAAACGGCTCGCGCCAGATTTGAAGTCTTCTGATGGTCGAAGTAGCGCGCCTGCGAGCTCATCACCTTCGTCAGGCCCATGCCGACGATGGCAAGAATCACCATTCCAATTAGTAGCTCGGCAATGCTCATTCCCTTGCGGGAGCGTACAAGTTGCTTCATCACTGGCCGTCACTGATGAAGGTTGTTCGCGTGTTGGCGCTTGACCGCACGAAGTTGATCGTGTCGGGCTTGTACAACTTGTTCTTCGGCGCGATGACCAGAGCGACGCGCTTGGCCTTGAGGCGCCACTTCACGAAATACTCGGTGACTGTAACCGTAACCTTGTGCGGATACGGCAGTGTCGTCACTGAGTCGACTCGAGTGCCAGCCGCAAGACTGTCGTATGGCAGCGACTCGAGCAGGTTGATCTGATGCATGACGACAGCGTTGCGATAAGTGTTGCCCACCGTGCGGTGATTTCTCGCTGTGATCTTGAATACCATCGCCGCGAGAGGCGTCATGATCAGCGCGAGGAGCGTCATCGCGACGATCACCTCCATCAAAATGAAACCTCGCCGGCCCTTCGATTTTTTTGCTCGTGTTTTCGGGTTGTGCATCATTGTGGTGTCATCCTCACGAAGCCGGCGCTGGAGGCGAAAACGCGGCGGGAGTATCCGCCATTTGTCACGGTAACTTCAAACGACGCGGACCCGATCCCGTTTGGAAGAACGTCTACTGGATTTACTGTCGAGGTCAACGAGCTGAGGGAATAGTCCGTGCCCTGGCTGAAGAGGCGTTGTGACAGCACTACTCCACTCGCGCGATCGGTAAAGACGTACTTCTTCGTGCTGGGATAGAAAGTCAGGCGAACGGGAGCCCGTTGCCGTCCTGCCATCGCAAACCCGTTCTGTAGATCCTGCACCACGACCTGCGCTGCGCGATTGACTCGCTCGTGGGTTATGATCTGCGCCATTTTCGGAATTGCGATCGCGACGAGGATTGCGAGAACGATCATCACCATCAACATCTCGAGCATTGAAAATCCGAGACGGCCTGCGGATGAGCGGCGCGGGTGGCTGATTGGACGTGCGCGGTTCGGCAGCATGAACTCCCTGTGTCTTCGTTGCCCGATAATCACCGGCCGCTGGTCCGGTTGGAATCCGGCTCAGCCTTCCGATTCATCACAATGACGAGCGTATGAGGGAGGGGTCACGCCCCGGGCGCCGATCAGCGGCCCAGGTGACTGGAACAGTTGATTCGGGACCGCCTAGAGTCGAGCGACCTGCTCGAGGATTTCCTCGTTCGGCCGGCGGAGGCCGTTGTGTTCCTCGACGTACGACCAGCGGACTATCCCCTCCCTGTCAATCAGGAAGTAAGAGCGCTTCGAGTAATACTTGGTTTCATCCAGGACGCCGTAGCTGCGCGATATGTCACGCTTGAAGTCACTGACCATGTCCTGGGAAATTTTTTCGTGAGCCTTGTAAGCCCTGAGTGACGGAACGGCATCGACCGAGATGGGGATTACCTCAACGTCGAGTCGGCCAAAGTCGAGCTCCTCTCTTGTAAACTCACACAGCTCTTCCGTACACGTGCTGGTAAAAGCGAGTGGAAAGAATGCAAGGAGCACGTGGCGCGAGCCCCGAAAAGACGAAAGAGTTAAACTTTCGCCGGAGGTTGAGCGAGCGGTGAAATCAGGGGCCAGGTCGCCCGGCTGCGGCACTTTTTGCAGTTCTGGGATCGTCATTTCAGGAACTTAACGAGAGACGGAGACTCACCAAATGGAAGCAGATGTAGAGACAAACGGACCGGCGGCGACCGCAACACTTCGCTGTCAGTTCTGTTCGACATGGAACCGTATCGATGTAACGAGAGCCGCTGACCGGCCGAAATGTGGGAGCTGTTCCAAGCCTATGCTGCTCGATCGACCGCTCCTGCTGGATGACGAAAGCTTTGCGAGGACGGTAGCCGAAAGTACGGTTCCTGTGCTCGTGGACTTTTATGCTGACTGGTGCGGCCCGTGCAAGATGATGGCGCCTGCCGTTGACCAGCTCGCGGCCAGCCATGCCGGGCGCGCGATAATAGCGAAAGTGAACACCGATCACTCGCAGCTCGCTACTCAACCATTTGGAATCCGAGGCATTCCCACGACTATAGTCTTCAGCGGGGGGAAGGAAGCCGTGCGTAGATCAGGTGCGATGCCCTACCAGATGCTCGCATCCATGGTCGACGGAGTCATCGGGCCGCAGTGATATCGAGCAAGGGGAATCAGTAGGAAACTTCAGTGGCGGCAAGCCGCTCCTTCACTGATGCAATGTCCGCGCGCGTCGACAAGTCGAGCACCGCTGCATTCATCGGCACCACCGTGAACTTCATTCCCAATGAATCAACGGCCATCTGGACGGCGCCCGTCAACTCGAATTCCCCGCGGGAAGAAACAGGAACTGTTCGACAGACATCGAAGATCCGCCAATCGAAAAGCCAGCAGTTCATGCTCGCGTAGACCTCGCCCCGCGACTCTGTCGACGCGTGCTTGCGGGGCGTAATGCTCTCCAGCATCCCGTTATCGTCGAACTCGAGCGCCCCGAATCGCTCGACTCTATCCGATGCGACATTCCCCGATTCCACCAGTGCTGACCGCGCAAATCCGATCAGGCCCGGCGGAGTAATTTTCCGAAGCCGCGCGAGCGCCTCAGTCGGGTAGTAGTTGTCAGAGTTGAGGACGACAAAGGAATCACCGTCGGCAAACGATTCCGCCGCCAGGACGGCATTGGCGGTGCCGAGTGGCTTTTCCTGAACGGCAAACGTGACGGACAGCCTGGACGGTGGGGAGTCCTCCGTATAGTAGCGCCGCACCTTGTCGTGCTCCGGGCCGATAACAATGCAAACGTGCTGAAAGCCGGCATCGGCGATGGCGGTAAGGACGAAATCCAGAAAGGGCCTCCCAATGGGGATCATTCCCTTTACTCCCGATTCTGCCGCAGCGTGCTGTGTTGCATCGAGATGCGCCGACGCGTCTTCCTTGCGCATCCTCGTTCCGAGCCCCCGGGCCAGTATGACGACTTTGTCTGCCCCGTTTTCTCCAGACGTTACGCGGGACCCATCATTTTCGTCAGCTAACAATGGCTGCATCCAATAGTTGTGGATCGGCCCCAGGACGAGCTTGCCCGGGCAAGGAGACAGACATGGAGCGGACGAAAAAGGGATTCACGCTTATCGAGCTGCTGATCGTCGTTGTCATTATCGGGATTCTTTGTGCGATTTCGATTCCGAAGTATGCCAGGAGCAAGGAGAGGACCTACGTCACCACGATGAAGGCGGATCTCAGAAATATGGCGACCTATCAGGAGAGTTACGCAGCCGACAGCCTCGGCGGCTACTTCTCCGGCAGCGGCTTCGCGCAGGGCTTCCGTCCTTCCCAGAGCGTTACAGTTACGGCGACCGCCGTCGCGGGACCGCCGAACGCATGGAGCGCGACCGCAGTGCACAGCCTGACCACACGGTCGTGCAACGCGAACATCTTTGGGGTCGCGAGCTGTACGTAATGTGATTGGGGATCGTTAGCTATATCCAAACAGACAGTGTGATCGCGCCCCAGATGTTGATGATCACGCTCGCGGCAATTAACGCGCGCGCGCGCCGTGGCATCGTCTCCGGTAACCCAAGCGCGACGAGGAGCATCAAAAACGGCATGAAATCGAGCGCGTATCGATACCCGAATTGCACGTAGCCAATACCGTAGTACGTGAGTATCGGGACCAGCATAAAGGCAATCGCTAACCACGCCGCCTGCACCAGCCGGTTTTGCAATGGGGCGCGAAACAGATACAAGAGTGCCGGTGATGTGAAGAAGAGCCCCATTCCCCATGGGGACGGGGTGACATAAGGAAATGCGAGTATAGCGGCGTCTTCCCCGCCAACGGGCCGCGGGCCCGCCAACAAGAGCATGAAGATGTTCTTGGGTATGTGCGCAATATTGAAGAGCCCATGGGCGCGGGCGGACTCGAGCACCTGACTATACAGAAGTGCCAATCCGAATCCCGTTTCTGTCGGGTCCCCGAATCGCGCTTGGTTATACAGGGCGAGGGCGCTGAGAGGAACCGCGAGGCCGCCCAGCAACTTCACAACGTCGACGAGCTTCTTCCGTTGGTCGATTTTGACTAGCGCCGCTGCCCCGGCTGGCGGATGGAGCAAGCAGCAGACAAAAAACGGCAATGCAAACGCGGCCGTCATTCTCGATGCTGCCGCCAAGCCGAGATACAGTCCAACAAGTGCGAACCGTCGCTTGCCAAGTGTCTCAAGAATAGCGGCGAGGAGGAACGTCGTCGTCACAACATGCGCGAAGAATGTAGAGATCCCCGCGAGCGTCACAGACAAGTATGTCGTTCCGCCAAAATAGAGCAGCACCAGCCAGACGTTGCGCTCACCCGTTACGCCGATTCGACCCAAAACGCGCCTGAAGATAAGCACATTGGCAACGCTGAGCGCGTACCCGTAGAAGACGAGCGGAATTCCCGTTCCCAGGATTCTTACGAAAGGTGCGAGGAGGACAGCCGGAAACGGCCCGAACGGGAGATACTTGTGACCTTCCCACTCCACGTAGTCGCGATAGCGCGGAGCAAGGTCGTCTACGTCAATGAACCCTGAGGCGAACCTGCGCGCGAGATGGATGTAGTGGTCCCCGCCAAGGGAGATGTCGGCAAGCGGCCAAACGAGGAGCAGGATTATTACTGACGCACAAAGGCCGACGAGCAGCAGGCGGCGGGCATCGCGCGCAGGAGATGACGGTTGCATAAGCGGACGGAAGGTGCTCGATAGCTGCCCGGATGGCCAGAATCAAATTCGTTACAAGACTTCTCCATGAAATTTCCCGCGGCGTTCCATTCTGCTGTGGCGCAGAAAGTTCGGACATCCCACTTTGGTGTCGCCGATGCCAACGTTCACCAGTATTGCTTCCTGCCGCATCTGCGGATCCGAAGACCTGACCCCTATCCTGTCGCTCGGTGAGCAGTGTCTCACGGGT
Organism: Gemmatimonadaceae bacterium; assembly: GCA_031426255.1. GTDB lineage: Bacteria > Gemmatimonadota > Gemmatimonadetes > Gemmatimonadales > Gemmatimonadaceae > UBA4720. Next base: position 48,032 of record JANPKW010000060.1, read on the forward strand.
GTCTTTCCCCGTACGCTCACCGAAACCCTGACGCGGGGACCGCTCGAGCTAGTGAAGTGCTCGGGCGAGGACAAATGTGGTCTCGTCCAACTCCGCCACACATACAGCTCGGCCGAAATGTACGGCGCAAACTATGGGTATAGGTCATCACTCAACCGAACGATGGTCGATCACCTCGAGCGCAAGGTCGAAGCGCTCCGTCGCATAGTGACCCTGACCGCCGGCGACCTGGTTCTCGATATCGGCAGCAACGATGGAACAACGCTCTCTTTCTACCCGGAATTCGTCGAGCGCGCCGGCATTGATCCGACTGCCTCGAAGTTCCGTGAGTATTACCCGGCGGGGGCGCACGCAATCTCCGATTTCTTTTCCGCGGCGTTGTTCGATACAACTTTCGGCGGCCGTAAAGCAAAGATCATCACATCGATCGCGATGCTTTACGACCTGGAACAACCGCTGGAGTTTGCGCGCCAGATCGAATCGTGTCTCAGTGAAGATGGGATATGGCACTTCGAACAGAGCTACCTGCCGCTGCTCCTCAAGACGACCGGATACGACACGATATGTCACGAGCATGTAGAGTATTACGCGCTGCGCCAGATCGAGTGGATTGTCAGGCGTGCCGGAATGCGGGTCCTGCACGTCAAGCTCAACGACGTGAACGGCGGCAGTTTCGCCGTCACCACGTGTAAACAATCAGCAGTCCACGTGGCAGACGATACGGCAGCTCGAGTCCTTGCAGACGAGGACGAGCTTGGTCTCGGCACTACCGCGCCGTTCGAGCGTTTTGCGAAGCGAGTTGCATTACATCGCGACAAACTTCTCGGGCTGCTGCAGGGATTGACACGCGACAGTCAACTCGTTCTTGGGTACGGCGCGTCGACGAAAGGCAACGTAATCCTTCAGTACTGCGGAATCGGGCCCGCGCTCATACCGTGCTTTGCTGAAGTCAACCCTGATAAGTTCGGCGCGCTTACCCCGGGCTCGGGTATCCCCATCGTTTCAGAGGATGAAGCGAAGGCAATGCACCCGGACTATCTACTGGTTATGCCATGGCACTTCCGGGCGAATCTGCTACAACGTGAGCAACCGTTCATTGAGTCTGGCGGTCGACTCATCTTCCCTCTCCCACAGATTGAGATCATCGCGAGTCCCGGGGCTTGAGCAACGCGATCATCGTCGGAAGTGAAGGACAGGACGGCAGGCTCCTGTTCGACCGGCTCGTTGGCGACGATTGGAATGTGATCGGAATAGGGCGGCAATCGATAAGAGACTCGTCAGGTCGCGAGTCAGGGCGCATCGACATCCGGGATCAGGCGGCGGTTTTTGACTTAGTGTCGATTGCCTCTCCCGATGCTGTCTTTTATCTACCAGCGGTACACCAATCATCTGAAGGTGCGCAGGCGCAAGACGACGCGGCGCTGTTACGGCGCAGCTGGGAAGTACACGTCAGCGGGCTCGTCCATTTTCTCGAAGCCATCGCCAACCCCGGTAACGGCTCCCTCTTCTATGCCAGCTCTTCCCTGGTATTTGGCGACCCGGACCGGACCCCGCAGAATGAAGCGACGCCGATCCGGCCGGGCAACATCTACGCAATTACCAAGGCCGCTGGAATGAACCTGTGCCGCTACTACCGCACGCATCGCCGAGTTCGCGCCTCCAGCGGCATTCTCTTCAACCACGAGTCTCCGCTTCGAGGCCAATCGTTTGTCTCGCAGAAGATCGCCCGTGGTGTCGCGGCGATAAGGGCAGGCCATCAACGGCAGCTCGTCCTTGGAAATCTGGAAGCCGAAGTCGACTGGGGATATGCACCTGACTATGTGGATGCAATGGTACGAATCTCGGCACTGCCGGTCGGGGACGACTACGTCATCGCAACGGGTAAAGCTCACACAGTTCAGGAGTTTGCAGCCATCGCGTTCGCACATGCCGGCCTGGAGTGGCGCGACCACGTTGTTGAGGACGGCAACCTTCTAACCGGCAAGTATCATAGCCGCGTGGGCGATGCGCGGCGGCTTCGCGATGCCACCGGATGGAAACCGAGTGTGACATTTGCCGACATGGTGCGGCGACTCGTAGATGCGGCGGCGTTCCAATGACGGAACGAACACTCATCTTCGTTCCGACGTACAATGAGGCTCAGAATGCCGAGCGGATGGCGAGGCAGTTGCTTGCACTGCCGCTCGATGCTGACGTCCTGTTCATGGACGATGCATCGCCGGATGGCACGGGCGACATACTCGATGCAATTGCAGAGTCTGAGTCCCGACTGACGGTGATTCACCGTACCGGAAAACTCGGGATCGGAAGCGCCCACCTCGATGGGATTGCGCGCGCATACGCCCTCGGGTACGAGAGGGTGATCACTCTCGATTGTGATTTTACTCACAAACCCACGGACGTCCTTCGACTTCTGGAAAGTGCTGTGGGCGCGGACATAGTGACGGGCTCGCGCTATCTCGCCCCGGAGAGTCTTCCGGGCTGGAACATCATGCGCCGCTCGCTTACCGGCTTTGGGCACATCCTGACTGAGCGCTTGCTGCGAATCCCGTTCGACGCAACAGGGGCCCTTCGCACCTACGATCTCCGCACAATTCCACGGGAGCTCTTCGACCTTGTTCGCGCGCGAGGCTACGGTTTCTTCTTCGAGAGCATGTTCGTTCTCGTACGGAATGGATTCAGAGTGAAGGAAGTTCCCATTGTGCTGCCGGCGCGGACGTATGGGAGCTCGAAGATGACTGCTCGGGAGGCCTACCGAAGCGGATCGAGATTGCTTGCGTTGTGGAAGGAGGACCTGCTCGATGAGACTCGATTCCGTCTTCCGCGTGCACGTGCATCGATCGACTCGACGCTCACTGATCCACAGGGCTGGGATTCATATTGGGAGGCGAAGGCGCAGCCGACGAAGCGTGCCTACGAGCTGATTGCGCGTGTCTATCGGGTGTCGGTAATCCGCGCGCAGTTGCGCCGCGCAGTTGCTGAGTTTTTTCCTCTCGGCTCGAGGTTGCTTCATGCAGGTTGCGGGAGTGGTCAGGTGGACGAAGGACTACACGATCGTTTCTCCATCACCGCGGTCGACATTTCGCCACCTGCACTCGATCTCTATGCACGGCATAACGCGCGCGCTGACGACATCCGCCACGCCAGTATTCTCGATCTTCCCTTCCCCGATGAGAGCTTCGACGGGATCTACAACCTCGGGGTACTCGAGCATTTTACGCGCGCGGAGCTTTCCGCAGTGCTTGCTGAGCTTCGGCGAGTCCTCAAGCCGTCAGGCAGGCTGCTTGTGTTCTGGCCCCATCAGAAGGCCACGAGCGTTGCGGTCCTCGGGGCCGCGCACTGGTTGATGAAGAAGTCGGGTGACTCGGAGACTCAGCTTCATCCACCCGAGGTCTCGCTTCTCGAATCTCGCGGATGGGTTGAGCAGCTGATGCGCGAGGCTGGTCTCGATGTGGTGCACTACAAGTTTGGAGTGCGCGATTTCTTCGTGCAGGCTGTCGTCGTGGCCGAGAAGGCTCGCGCCAGCTGAATAAGTGAAGCTCTCAGTCCGAAAATTGGAGGTCACAGTAGCCGTGCTTTTGACGGTTGCTGCGATAGTGTTGCACATCATCGCGATGCGGGCCGCGGGCCCCCTCTGGCGCGACGAAGCAAACACGCTCGCTCTCGCTACACTGCCGAGTGTCTCGGAGGTTTGGGAGAACCTTCAGTACGACTCCTTCCCGTTTCTGTGGATTTTCCTTGTTCGTCAGGCGGCGAACATCTTCGGGCCGATGAACGACCAGGCATTCCGTGTCATCGGTTTTGTCATGGGCGTGGGAGGCGTGGCGGCGCTTTGGGTAAGCGCCAGGTCATTCGGTCATCGGCTGCCGCTTGTAGCGCTCGCGTTATTCGCTCTCAGTCCGAGCGTCGTGCGGTGGGGAGACTCGTTCCGGGCGTACGGGTTAGGGATCGTTCTCGCAATTCTCGCAATCGTCTGTGTGTGGCGCTTTGCCACGACCGGCCGTCGGACTGAGTTTGTATTGGCTACTCTCGTAGCACTACTAAGCGTTCACATCACGTACTACAACGCGACAGTTCTCTTTGCCGCGTGTGCAGGTGGTATCGCTGTTTGCGCGATGGGGAGGCAATGGAAACGAGCATTGCCCGTTTTCGGAATCGGCGCGCTGGCAGCGGTTTCCCTTATTCCAAACGTACAGACAATCCGGAGACTGTCCGAGTGGAGCTCGCTCGTACAGATCCGCAACTATGACTTCCCCTGGTTTCTCTTGAAGCTTGGCGAGACACTCGAGCCTGCCGGGAACTGGGCCATGCCTTTGTGGTTCGGAGTGCTTCTTCTGTCGCTTTGGGCTGGAGTTAGTGAATCGGTGCGAAACCGATTGGGGCTCTCGGAGCGAGATCGACAAGTGCTCTGCTATTCGTGCGTGACGCTCGCTGTTGGCGCAATCACTTATTTCCTCTTTCTCAAGACGCTGGCATACCTCACTCAGCCATGGTACTACCTCACCCTCCTTGCCATTGCCGCAACATGTATTGACGCGATCGCGGGTGTCCTCATCAAGAATGACGGCTCTCGAATTGGCCGGATCATGGGGGTAGTCACTGTCGCATGCTTCACGGTTTATGCGGGGAGCACAACCTTCGCTCGAATGACTACCGCGGACATTGCCGCGGCGCGGCTCGAGGCAATTGGCGCGCGCGATGATCTCGTCATAGTCAATCCGTGGTATTCGGCAGTCAGCTTCGCCAGGTATTATGACGGGCCAGCCGAATGGACGACGATGCCTCCGCTCGAGTCCCATCGGGTGCACCGGTATGATCTCTTTGGAAAGGCGATGCAGGCCGCTGACCAGGCCACCCCCGCTCTGCCGGTCCTCCGCGATGCCGCGCGCGTACTCCAGGCGGGCGGCACAGTCTATGTCGTGGGTGGACTCGACACCTCCTCCCGTCGAGGCGTATTGCCACCCGCTCAGCTGCCAGAGGACGGATGGAAATCACCTCACTATCATGAACAATGGGGCCAGATGCTTGGCCGGTTTCTGAACCAGAACGCGCTTAGTCTCCGCCCCGTCCCGCTTGCACCGGCTGGGCGCATCAACGAGTACGAAACGCTGGGGCTTTTCGAGGCTCGCGGCTGGCGCAGGTGAAACAAAAGAAGGCCTCGCACCGCAGTGCGAGGCCTTCTTTAAATGGAGCGTACAGGGATCGAACCTGCGACCTCCTGGTTGCAAACCAGGCGCTCTCCCAGCTGAGCTAACGCCCCTAGACCGAAATATAAGCGACCCAGGCGCCTCCAGCGGCGGTTAACCCGCCGGTGTTACAGGGGTGGGCCGTCAGTCGTC
>JANPKW010000061.1:0-119449 GCA_031426255.1 Gemmatimonadaceae bacterium
CGCAAATCCGTCGACGTGAACGTCGAGGTTATGATTGACGCGGATTCCTGCGATCCCCTTCGTGCCCGAGTGAGCGCCACCGCCGTCGACCGTTGCGCGAGCCAGAGAATTGACTTCTGTTCCGTTGACACGAAAGCTCAACTTGGTTGCATCGACGACGATGGAAAGCGCGTTTGTTGCCTTGCCGTCTGCGTCCATCGCCTTCACCGCTTCGTGTGCAGTCCAATCGATGATCTTGTGAACTGTCGAATCGTCGGCGCGGTGGTTGATCAGATATTTGCCATCCTGACGAACTACGAAATAGAAGTAGCTCTGGTTGGGCGCCTCGAGATTCTGCCCGCCCATGAAGATTCCGTACGCTTCAGGATGCGCTGAAGCCTTGGTCTGGGTAAAGGTCGCGCCGACCGAGTAATTGCCACCCGTGACGGTGTTCGCCGGGTTCCAGTAGATGGCCGCCGGACCCGCAGTAACATGAATTCCCCCACCCATCGGCAGGAACTTCGCGTCTGTGATCTTGCGACCCTGGGAAGCCGGGCGCGGGTCGAGTCGGCCTGTCCATCCTGGCACCTTTACTCCACCGTCGCTGACGAGCTTATCCGGATCTGCACCTTGTGCAGCGACCGATGTCGCGCTCAGCCCAATCAGTGCTGCTGCGACGATAGCAAATCTCACCTTGCCCCCTTTGTGTGGTTTGTGGAACAGTTCAATGATACAGCAGGATCGCGAGTCGGGTCCATCAGAGTGCCGGCGCTGCTGGTAGCGGTCCGGTAAGCCGTACAACGAATGCCTCGAGGTCGGCGACACCTTCCGCTGACCGGCGCCTCTGTGAGTTCAAGAGTCCAATGAGGCCCCCGCGGGCGACATCGTACTTCGCCTTCAAGGCATCGGCACCCATGTCCTTGAATTCGAGAAGTGCCGATGAGATGCTGCGGCTCTCCTGCAGCCGGTCCTGAATGATCTGGTGCAGCGGCGCCTTTAAGGGCGAAATCAAGATAAGCTTATCGCCCTTAGGGGAAACGATATACGTCGTGACGCTCTGCAGCTGCGGATCATTGAACACCGTAACCTCGCGCCACGATGTGTCGCGTCGCGGATCGCGTGCGAAGACCCTGTTTCCCTTGCCCATGAGCAGCTGGCCGCGCGGGGTCCACGCATGCGCCACTCTGCCTGGTACCGAAGGGGCGATAGTCGTCGCATCGGTGGCGCCCATCGCGAGGCGACGGATTTCATTGCGACCGAGAGAATCAGTGCGCGTATAGCTGATTGCCCTCTGCCCCGGGATCATTTGAGGGGGCAGGTTGGCTACCGGCCAGTCACGATCAGTCATGGTCTTGGATTTCGTGTCGAAGATTGCAACCGCAGTGCGCGTCTTGGGGCGCACCATCGCAAAAGTCGTGGAGTCGAGCCTTGTGTAGTACCCGACGGTGTCCGGACCTGGGAGAACTCCGCGAAGCGGCGTGCCATTCATTTCGTATATCCACGGGCCCCATTCAGTAAACAGTGTCGCCGGGACCCAGCGGATTACCATCAGCTTTCCGTCGGGAGTAACCGTGGGGCTGTTCTCCATTTCTGGCGTTGAAGTGATGCGAGTTTCAGCACCTGTCGTGAGATCGATACGATAGACGTCAGACTGAGCGTTCGCACTGTCGCGCCGGCCGATGAAAAGAAGCGACTTGCCATCGGGCGTGAAGGACGGTTGGCTGCTTACCCCCCGATCGCCAGTCAGTTTGCGCGGAATGCCGACACGGATGCTGCCATCCCTGGCGTATGTGATGTTTGCCGCGTAGAGATTGACGGGCACCAGATCCTGTGCGCCGGCGACGCCTGACAGGGTGAGACCCGCGAGAACAGTTGCGATATTGATCTTGTTCATCTGATTTGCCGGGAACAGCATTCGTGTGGATGCCAGCGCGGCGCGCTGGTCGAGAAGCAGGAAGCTGTTTGGGAAACCGGATTAGCGCCAGTGTCGGGGGCCCGCCGAATGGGCGGGATTCTTGCCTCTGGTGCAATTTTACACAAGCACCGATCCCGGAGGATCAGCGATGCGTTGGACACCTGGAAAGCGCAGTGGAAATCTCGACGACCGCCGATCTTCAGGCGGCATCGGGAAGGGACTTGGAATTGGCGGCACAGTCGTGGTCCTCGCGTTGAGCCTGATAACGGGGCGGAACCTGTTCAACGATCTCGGTGTCGAGCCGGGGGTCGGTGGCGGCGGAGCTCCGATGAGCGCCGAAGACTCTGCGCGTGAGGAGCCACAGGTCCAGTTCATTTCATATGTGCTGGACGATGCTCAGAATACGTGGACCGACATCATGTCGAAAAACAACTCGCAATATCAGCCCGCACGGCTCGTTCTTTTCAGAAACTCGACCCAGTCAGGTTGCGGGGTGGGGCAGTCTGCGATGGGCCCGTTCTATTGCCCGCTCGACCAGAAGGTCTACATTGATCTGGCGTTTTACGACGATCTCCAGAAGCGGTTTGGCGCGAAAGGTGACTTCGCGCAGGCATATGTGCTGGCGCATGAGATTGGACACCACGTCCAGAATCTCACCGGCACCGCAAACGAGGTCCGGCAGGCACAGCAGCAGAATCCGGGTGAGGCTAACCAGCTCTCAGTAAGACTCGAGCTGCAGGCCGACTGCTATGCCGGCATCTGGGCGCATTCGACGCAAGCCCGTGGAAAGCTGGAGGACGGCGATGTCGATGAAGCGCTTACCGCTGCGTCCGCGGTCGGTGACGATCGGATTCAGGAGCAGAGTGGGCAACGCGTCAACGTTGATGGCTTCACGCACGGGTCAGCCGCTCAGCGTGCTGAGTGGTTTCGTCGCGGGCTTGGAAGTGGTGATCCCCGGGTGTGTGATACTTTCTCTGGCTGATCGCGGCTGATTGGAATAGGGGGGCAACGCGACCGGCAACTGGTAGGCAAACAGTTTGCCTGCAAGTCTCGAGTTTACCTGCCAGTTTCGGGTCAGGTCAGGTATCGCTGCGCGCAGTTGCAGGGGCGGAGATTTTTGATTGGCCCTGAAGCAAGTGCGAGCTTGGACCCTCAGTGAAGAGCTTCGTCATGAAGCGCTGACCCTCCCCGATTCGCTCGACCTCTAGCGCAGTTGCCTCGACAGATTGTTCAACGCTCCGAAGCCTGTCTGAAAGTTCCTGCGGAAAGGTCGTGATGATTTTCGCACTGCGCCTCCAGATTCGCCGCGCGTACGCGATCGAGATTGGAAGCATCACGAAAACAATCATCATTCCACCGAGAAACCATGCCTCTTCGGGTGGGCCTGTGCGGGGAGGCGGAGGTGGATCAACGGCCGCGCCGGGAATTGCCGCAGCCCGCGCAACCTGTGCATCAGCATCCGACAGCTGCTTGTCCATTACCACAATTCGCTCATCTACTGCTTTGAGCCGCGCCTCCAGGCCCGATTTGTCAGCTGCGCTGATCTCCGGGTTCGTCAATCGATCGGCAATTGATTGACGCGAATCCTGAAGCCCTTCCATCTGACGGTCGAGCTCGCGCCGCGCGGCGCGAAAGGCCTGATAGACCGCCTGAGGACTGGATATGGCCTGGCCGTCAACCGTGACCTGGGTTGGCGAAAGAACGGGAGCAGCTTGAGCTGGAGTTGGGGCTGTAGCCGGTTCCTGCATCGATCATCCTCCTGGCTGAGCCAGGTTCAACGTGGTCCCAACAGTAACGATTACGCCGGCTGCCGGCGAGAAGCTCTCGAACCCGCGGACGACTTCCATTTTCAACCAGCGACGGCGCCCGATCCGAAGACCGAGCCGCGCTTCCCCCAGATTTTCGGATCCACGGATCTCCGCGTGCCCGGTGCCGTGCCTCTGGCCCACAATCGTTGCCGACGGAACAACAGTCAGCCGCGGGATCTCGGCGTGAACGGAATAGAGTAGAACGTCCTCCTGCTCGAACCTCGGTTCTCTGGTGGTATGAATACCGAGGCCGAGCTCTCCGCCTATAGCAACGACACTCCATCTCGTCGCTGCGCCGACTGTCGTGAAGAAGTCGACAGCGTCGCGCTCGAGACCGGTGGTGTTATCGGTCGTTGGAAGCCTCGTACCGAACCTCAACGCTGCCGTGAGCGGCCATACCTTCGGGGTAATCCGCACGCTTGTCGAAATGTGGTAATCGCCAGAGTCGTGTCTGTTGCCGTCGGTGTCGGCTTCGACGTCAGTGTATGGCTCATCGAATCTCGATGTCTCGCGGAAGAGCCGCTGCACTGTGCCGCCCGCCTCGATCGCTACCCGACCGGTCTGCCATGCGACGCTGAACGTGCCAAGCTCCCACAGATCGCCCGTTGTTCCTGCAAGCGATGCACGCTGGTCAAAAAGGCGCGCGCCGCCAATTCGCGCTGACACTGACGGAGGCCCGCTGACAATACCCCAGTCTGACGGCTCGAGAGGCCGCAGCTGAGCGTGTGCAGTCGCAGGCAATGAGCCCGCGATGAACACGAATGCAACGCGGGCAAACAATCTTCTACTCAGCGCGACGATGGTGATCATCGCCGGTCAGCTAGCGTACGGCTAAGACGTCGACTGTGAAGACGATTACCGCGTTGCCGGGAATCTGCCCCGATCCACCGGGGCCGTATGCGAGGGTTGCCGGTATGATCAACTGGCGACTACCGCCGACACGAATCCCCTGAAGGCCTTCGTGCCATCCCTGGATCACGTTCCCGGTGCCGAGTACGAACGGAAACGTGCTTGCTGAATTGCGATTGCTGTCGAACAGAAATCCGCTCGAGAGCCATCCAGTGTATTTCACCTCGAGCGTCTGGCCGTTCGCGGCAACGGCGCCGGTCCCGACAGTAATATCACGGTAATACATACCGTTCTGAGTGCGTGTCGATGCGGCGAGGTTCACACCAAGCGCGGATGCAAACGACGTGTCCTCGATTGGAATGGCATCACCTGGCGCGGAGCTGTCCAGACACCCGGTGACAAAAGCGAGCGCGATGTACAACACGGCGGTGCGACGAAGCATCGTTCAGAAGCCCTTGGGAGACGGTTGTCTGAAAGATACTTAGGGTGCTACCGGATTGAGGCCTTCTCGAGTGTCTGCTTCGTTCCGTCGCGATGGACCATGTAAACGACGCCGCCTTTTCCAAAACCTGCGATTGTCCGGTTTTCAGGGATCTGCACACGTTCGACGATGGCGCCTTCCTTGTTTATGACATCGTATACCGGGCCACCAGGTATTGGGGCAGTCGGGATTGTGCGTATCCACAGGTTCCCCTCGGTATCTGCGCGCATCGAACCGGCGAAGAACGGGGGTTTGTAATCGGGCAATTCGTTTGCGGGCACGTACGAGATCTCTACGCCACCAGGTCCGTCTCCTAGCCGAACCTGGTTGCCGCCCGACGGCGGTGGACCGCCGCCTCCACCAGTAACCGTCTGCGAGAAGACCATGACCTGCGGCGCACCTGCACCGGGCGCAGCCGCCTGACCCGGGGCCTGACCCGCAACCGGAACAGGCGCATTTGCCCCAAGCCGCGCGCGTGCTGCTTTCACTGAATCGATGAACGCGACCTTGTCTTCATCGGTCATTCGCTGCCAGTCGAACGGAATCTTTGCCGCGGAACGCGACGCACCATCCGGCGCCACATAGTCGACATGGTAATCACGCCCGCGCACGAGTGCGATTGTGCCGTCGTTGAGGACAGCCCAATCGTCGACAACGGGAAGGGGATTCAGCATCGACTGCATCCTGAAGCCTCCACCGTCGACCTGTTGAACTTCCATCTTGATCTTGGGCGTCCTGATGTAGCCGAGTGTGTCGAGTTTCCGCGTGGCGAGGTTGACGCTGACGATGAACGCAGAGTCCGGAATGTCCGGCATCGGCGGCGGGCCCGTCCGCGCGGCACCAGGCGTACCCTGGATTTGCACACGACCGCCTCCACCGAACGCGAATCCGGGCACCGCCCGATATATCAGGCGGCCGTTTGCATCGATCGTCGCGTTGCCCGTCGGGCTCCCTATCGCACTGGCGTCTTCCGCACGCGGAATGGCCATAACTCGCGCTACCTTGCCGTTACCGTCGATCACCAGCATCGACACCGATGATGGGTCGATGAAGACGCTCGAATCACCACGATACGCGATGAGGTTGCCCACCCTCCCGCCGTATGCATTCCCCGTATCGCTGGTAGAATCGGCGACTATGGTGAACGTCGACAGCGAGGCATCGTACAGCAACACGCGTCGCGCCCCAACGTCATTGACCAGAACCCTGCCATCCGGCAACGCGCGAACTCCAACAAGTGTTGGAAATGACTCGCTCGACTTCGAGCTTACGGTTCCAATCTGGCGGACGGGAGGACGCTGCTGTGCATCCGCAGCAACTCCGATCCACATCGGCAAGGCGATCAGCAGCAGGGTTTTCCGGTTTGTCATCGGTATTCGTTTGAGTGTGAGGTGTTCAACGCGTGATGATAATTCTTTGCCCGCCACCGCCGCCCATCATGTCGGCGGTGACGGTTACTGGAGCGCCTCCGCCGAACATGCCGCCACCGGTGAACCCAGCGGTGCCCGCGCGGATCGACGCGAGGTACCGAGGCTCGAGATAACTCGATATGAATGGTGGAAGCTTCCGTCGTTGTTCCGCGGTCAGCAGGTTCTTGATATCCGGCGCCAGCTTCATCAGCAAGTCGATCGTCGCTTTGCGTGCCGTCATGTACTTCGCATAGGCCAGGTCATGTTCATACGTGTCGGGAAGCTCGGCAAACTGCCTGGCAAGCGGTGACCAGATCTGATCGTTCCTGATCGTATAGAACCTGTTGAGGGTTGCGAGGCTATCCGCCTGCGCGCCGGTAAGCCGGAGTGTATCCTGCTGCCGCAATATGGTCGCGAGGGGATTTGGGAGGCCGCCGTTTCCGTACATTGCCTTCAACATCACCTCAGGCATCTTCTGCCCGTTAGTGCGCCGCCCGCGGTCGAGTTGTTGAGTGAGGTTCTGTTTTTCGCGCGTTGGCCCGACGTCGAAGCGCATCATCGCCGTAAGTGTGACCGGAATTCTGAACCCCGACGACTGATTCACCGATCCGAATCGCTGGTTCACTTCATAGCGGAATCGCTGAGTCTGCGGATCGAATCCGCGAACATAGAGCAGCTGTTGATCGGGGAATGACGGCTGGCCCCAGCCTTTCAGGTTGCCTGATCCGTTGAACAGCAGGTCGGCAGCGCCGAGCGGGTTTGATATCTGGAACGAGAGCGTCGCCCGCTGAGGCATCCTTACCTTCACGGGATTGAACGACACGGACATCGATGCTGACGATGTCCACGGGGACTGACAGCTGTTGCGACCAGCAAGCTTGCCAAGCTGACGCTCGATACAGCTGCGAGCTTCGGAACTCGTGTTGTCGAGCAATGATCTCACCGATGCTGCAAGTGCCGGGTCGGCATCACGGAGTGAAGGAATGAATGCGCGGTCGTTCTGATATCCATCGCCATTGATGTCGCCCGCGACCATTGGCGTGTAGGGGGATCCCGACCGGAACTGGCCGAACCAGTTTACGCGGACCAAGTCAAAGAAGTTGTAACCAACGTTGTATACGAGCTGGTGTCGGGAGTCGAAGGAGGATCGACCCCATTCGACAGCGAGCGGGTTGCTGACGGTGCTGGAGAATCCGCGAAACTGCTCACGTACATTCGAATAGACGTACGACAGGCTCCAGCTGAGGCTCGGGCTGAACGTGGCTGGCGACAGTCGCACGCTCATCTGCCGGCTTCGCGATTCGAGGTCAGACGCGAGCTGTGTGACACGCGAGAACATGTTCGATGTACGCGCCCCAACCGTGGAAATCGAGCCCGTTGCCGGCACAATGCTGCTTGGCTGCACATACACTGGCCGACCCGCCTCCGACGCCAACCCGAACCGCGCGATCGGGTTGAAGTTGAGGTCGATCATGCTCGACTGATTGTAGTTGGCGGAGTAAGTGCCCTCGATTGTCGCGGAGAAGCGGTTGTTGAGTATCGGACCGCTCCATTGAAGGTTCGACCTGATGCTCTTCGGCGCGGAATAATCATCTGCAAAGAGACTCACGTTCGGAGCGGAGTTGGCGAAGACACTGCCCGTAGATCCATCCGCGCATCGAGTCGGGATGGTCGATGCGTCTTCTGCATATGTCGCCCATGCCGGAATCGGCGTTGCGGTCCCGATGCACATCAACTGCTGGACGGCCGAGGGAAGTCCGGTGTTGTCGAGGGCGGTGCCCACCAGGTTCGTGTTCGGAGTGTTCTGGAACAAGCCAATTCCGCCGCGAACTACAGCACGCGGCCCGCGTGCTGCTCCTTCGAATCCCGCGATCTGCGGTGCGCGCCCGTATGACCAGCTGAACCCCGCGCGCGGGGAGACGTAAACCTGGTTCGGCATCAGGTCATTTCGCTGCCCGAAGATTGAATCGATCAGGGGATTGAGCACCGGGTCGTCGGCGAATCGGTTTGCATCGACGCGAATACCGTATTGAAGCTGAAGGTTGTCAGATTTCCGCCACGCGTCACCGAGGGAGAATCCGGCGACGAGCTGGCTGACGTCTCGCTCTCTGGCGCCCAATTGCCTGCTGAATGATGCAGGCCGCCGTGCTTCGAGATCGGCAAGAGAGTTGAAAGCAAAAGTGCCGAGCGTATTGTTGCTTTGCTCGAGAGTGGACCCGTCCCGCCGGAGCTCAGTCGTAAGTTTGAGTCGATGCCTGTTGTTGGCGCTGAACCATGAGAGCTGATTCAGCAGGCCGAGTGTGCTCGACGTCTGCGTATTGTTGAAAAACTGACCGCCCCCGAACGACAATCCCTGCACTCCGCTGGTTCCATCGCTCAGCAATGAGTTCACGCGAACATTTCCGGCTGGCATCTGAAGGAATGGGTTTGACCATGCCCGTGATGCGCTGTAGCCAAGCGATGTTTCGCTCAGTATGCCGATTCCGAAGTACATGTTCTGCCGGGCCTGAACACCGCCTCGCCAGTTCATGCGCTCTCCGCTGAAAGCGGGCACTTCGGTGGCCGAGCCACCCGCAGGGTTCTGCTTGTTCCAACTGCCATTGAAAGAAACGTTGATGGCCTGCCCACTCGTCGACGACGGAGGGGCGAAATCGAGGTTTCCGAAGATCGATCCCTGGTCGCCGATGCGGTCGGCGTTCGACTCGCTCGTCGTGAGCGGGATCCGCGCGCTGTTTAGAATCGAAAGGAGTCGCGTGACAGAGTCTGATGAGACGCCAATCGAAGCGAGTCCCTGCGAGTTGGTATTGAGCAGAGTTTGCAGATCGTTGGATCGGTGTCCGAGCTGATATGACAAATTGTAGAACGCCTTGTCGAACTGAAGAGGCCCGGCAACGGTTCCGCCGAGCGAATAGTTCGAGTACTCCTGCCCAAGTGAGCGCGTGGCGCGGTCGGTCCACTGGAGCTCCGGCGCGTCAACATTGAGGCTCATTCCGCGCGTTTTGAAGTTTGACCCGGAGCGCGAGCGAAGTGACATCTGCGCGCCGCTGAAGCCGCCGCGTGAAACATCATATGGTGATGTCGACATCGAGCTCGACACCATCGCGTCGCGCGGAAGACTCGACCCGCCGAACTGCATGCCGTTGAGAGTGGTGTTGTTCTGGTCGGCGCCCAGGCCGAGCACTGAGTATCCGTCAGCGCCGCCGTCCTGTCCGGGGACCGACTGGACACCGGGAAGGGAAGCGGCCATCGCGGCAAGATCGCCCATGAGATTCGCGGGAACCGCCGAATTGCTGAGAGGTTGTTCCGTTCCGCTGATGTCAGGCTGCGCATCGTTACGCGCAACCTTCTGGCGTTCCGCCGATACACGTACTGGGTCGAGGACTGCCCCAACGCGGGAGAGGCGTGTATCAGCGACAAGAATCTCTTCATCGGCAGTTCGCTTTACTTCGAACCTGCGGGCGGCGAAACCCATTGCCGCGAATGAAACCATGTAGTCGCCGTCTCCGCCCGGGAAGGTGACGGTGAACCTTCCGTTCTTGTCCGTACGCGCTGTGCGGCTGACGTTCCCCGAAATCGAAGTGACAGTGACAGTCACGTTTTCGATGCCCGCGCTGTCGGGGCCTGTTACCCGGCCGCGGATTACATCTGCTCCCTGTGACTGAGCGATGCAGGGAAGTACTGCGGTTGCGGCCACTATCAGGAAGAGGCGACGAAGTTTCATGGGTCTCGGATGAGTTTACCTGGTGCCGCACTCTTGGACCCGGACGGTACGATCGAGGGTTTCCTCGCGTGGGTCAGGGATCTTCGCCTCTCAGGAACCCTCTGTTCGACACGGGGCCACGGGGACCTCGAAGAAATACACTGGGGAAGGTTTGGGAGGTTTTGGAGGTTTTGGAGGTTTTGATCGCAACTGGTCGCTCCACGGCCAGCTTCCCCGAAGTGCACGCGTCGTTGCGCTCTTGTACAAAACCACAAAAGCGCATCCAGTGGCCGGGATTATTGGTTGATCGCTACAGCGTGCCAGAGCGCGAGCGATCCGGTTTCGATTCCGTGAAACTCCGTCACCCCCTTGTCTCCGTGATGAACGGACAGTACTTGAACGAACCAAATCGCTTTCGCACATCGACCGCGAGAATGACCGAAAAACGCTAGCGACTCAACGCATAGTCGATTGTCGACACGACCCGCACCATTTTGACAATCTGGCTGGCTTCAGTAATGCCGTCAGCCTGATCACGCGGAAGAATCTCGAAGATTCCCTGACTCGCCCGCCGGATTCCACCGAGGTCACTCTTGGAGTCCCTGGCAAATTGCTCAGCAGACTCACGTGCGCGGGCGGTTGCCTCACCTATCATCTCAGGCTTCAGCTTGTTGAGTCCGGTGAACACGAACGTCGGCCCACCGTTCCCGTACTCACCGCCCGAGGAGAGGACGACGCCGGCGTTGACCAGTTCGGACACACGCTGGCTCGCCGCGCTGATCAAAGCCGGCTTCGTCGACCGTACGACAACTGTCTGCCGGATAACGAAGCGGGACCCGGCGGTCGCTCCCCCGGAATACTGATTTGTCTGCGCGTCCATCACCGAAAAGTCCTGAAGCGTTGCCTGCGACGCGTCGATCTGCTGAGCGGTGAGGAAGGCCCTGATCTTCTGCAGGCTTTGCTGAAGCTGCGAATTGGCGGTGGCAAGATCGTCGCTCGCCGACACGATTCGCAGCGGCCAGATCGCCAGATCGGCCTGCACCTCACGCTCGGATATGCCCTTTACCGTGACATACCGATCGGCAGCCCTCCCGCGCGCGAAGCCACCACCGACAAACAATCCAGCGAGCGCCAGTCCGACTGCGATGATCGTCGGGCGGATGATATCGCGAGCCATGCTGTCGGATCCTCGGGGATAATTGTCGATCGGGGTTTTCCGGCTACCTACTTCCAGGCTGACAGTTGTTCCTTGTAGATGGCCGGGAAGTCGGCCTTGAGCGCCGCGACCTTCGGGGCATCGTGGAAACGAATATACGGCTCGTTGGGATGTTCGTTGGCGTAATTCTGATGGTAGTCCTCCGCCACCGTAAACGCGCCCAGCGACGACAGTTTCGTCACAATGGGACGATTGAACACCTTGGCTTTCCCGAGCTGATCGATATACGCCGCCGCAATTTTCTTTTGCGCCGCATTGGTGAAGAAAATTTCGGAGCGATAGTGTTTGCCTACGTCGGGTCCCTGGCGGTTGAGCTGAGTGGGATCGTGAGCAACTGCGAAGAGAACACGCAGAAGCGTTCCGTAAGAAACTCTGGACGGATCAAAAACAATTCGCACCGACTCGGCATGCCCGGTTCTGCCGGAACTCACGTCGCCATAATCGGGCGAGCGTTCGGTGCCACCGGTGTAGCCCGAAACGGCCGATTTCACTCCGACAACGTGCTGGTAAACCGCCTGAATCCCCCAGAAGCATCCTCCGGCAAACACGGCTACTTCTTCGCCTGACTTAGGCGAAAGCGGATTATCGAGGACTGGCGCGGGAACCGCGGACGGAGCAGCTGCGAGCGCCGATCCTGATCCGCTGCCAAGAAGCAGCGCGGCACCAGCCATCACTGCAATTGCCGCCATAACCTTCGTCAAAGAACTCATGTCCTGCTCCGTTGCGGGTACTTCTATATATACGCGGGCCGATCCTCTATGGATTTGTATCCCCGGGGCGGCGCGGACGTTCCTTTCCTGACCGCCGGGAATACGCGTGAGGCTAGACGGCGTCCGATAGTGACGTGAAGTTGAAGTCCCGCACGCGGAGCGATGGCATTACCTGACCGGCAGATGTCGGTTCCGCCCGGCCAATTTCCTCGATCTTGTTCAGCATGAAGAGCGGGCTCTCATTCCACCTGAAATTCTTCAGGCTTCGTGTAACCTTGCCGTTCTCGATGAGGAACGTTCCGTCGCGTGTGAGACCCGTGAGCATCACTGTACGGTTGTCGAGCGAGCGAATGTAGAAAAAATGCGTCACAAGAATTCCGCGCTGCGTGCCGGCGATGAGATCATCAACGGACTTGGTTCCACCGGCCATCTTGAGGCCACCGGGAAGTCCGCCTCCGCCGAAGCCGCCGCCGCCACCACCAGTTGGCTGGACTCCCTGTTTCTGCGCCCAGAATCTCGAGTAGGTGAGTTGCTTCAGCACACCCTTTTCAATCCAGACACGCCGCTGCAGCGGAAAGCCTTCCCCGTCGAACGGTGACATCAATAGATCACTGTCTGCAGGGTCCGAATAAATCGTCACTCTCTCATCGGCGATCTTCTCGCCGACTTTGGTACCACCGCCACGCTGTGAAAATGGACTGCGCCCCTCATTTGCCGCTCGGCCGTTGAACGCGCCCCCGAGCTGAGGGACGAGATCGGCGACCGCCTGTGGCTCGAGGACTACCGTGTACATCCCCGGCTCGATCGCAGTGGGGTTCCGCGATGCCACGGCTTTTTGTGCCGCGCGATTACCGAGCGCTCCCGGATCGATCGCGGACCAGTTGCGCGCACCCGCCGATGCCCATCCTGACCCTGTGCCGTCCGGGGTTCGCACAGTGTTCGAAAGCTCAGCGTCGGTTGAGCGATGATACGCGAACATGCCCCGATTGTTGGCTAGTGCGCGCGCGGAGGCATTGGCCTCCAGGTATCCCGCGACGAATACTTCGCCCGCTGGCCGGCCCGTCTCGATCGCGCGATCGATGACCCGTTTCGATGCAACAGCTCGCGCGTCGCCGCCGAGATTTGCCGTGCTGTCGATAAACCCGCGGACCGGCGAATAAGTCTGCGCGCCGAGCTCGGGCATTATCTCTGGATCCTCGGGGGAAAGTCGCGCCAGGCGCTCAGCCAGATCTACTGTGCGTCTGAGTGACGCGTCTTCGAGTACGTTCGTCGACGCCGAAGCGCGGCGCTTCCCGATCGTGCTGACCACTGTGATCGTCGTGTCAGTACTTTCGCCCGACGTCGTGATCTCACCGCCGGCAAAACGAGTATTGCCCTGCCAGTCGTTGTTGATGCTCACGCGTGTCTCGTCGGCCTTCGCCATTCCGAGTACGCGGTCTGCAAGCGTGCGCGCCTGCTCCGTGGTCATGAGGTTTTCCGCGGCGGCTGTCGCGCTGAAAAGTGAGCGGGGCCTCATGCGGTTCTCCCGGTGTTGACGATGTTGCATTCCTTGAAGCGGGCGGGAACGCAGCCATGACTAACGGAGTTCGACTGACCGGGTTGACCCTTGCCGTCACCAAATGAGCCACCTAGCCAGTAACTCTTCTGGCCGCCAATCATGTCCATCGAGTTCCAGAAGTCGGGCGTGCGGCTCTGGTACGCGACGTCCTTCAGCATTCCAGTGATCTTTCCGTTTTTCACTTCGTAATACGCCTGGCCCGAGAACTGGAAGTTGAACCGCTGGTGATCGATCGACCACGAGCCACGATTCTTGACGACGATTCCTTTTTCGGTCGCCGCGACAATATCATCGATGTCGATGTCCTGTTCACCCGGCATGAGCGAGATGTTCGGCATGCGCTGGAACTGCACTGATGCCCACGAGTCTGCGAACGAGCAGCCATGCGACTTGTTCACGCCGGTAAGCGGAGCAATCCATGCCGCCTGTTCGCGCGTAGTCTGATAGTCCTTGAAGATTCCCTTGTCGACGATCATCCATTTTTCGGCAGGCACTCCCTCATCGTCCCACATCGTGCGCGAGAGCGAGTCTTCCTGCGTGCGGTCGGCCTGTACATTCATGAAGTCGCGGCCATAGCGGAACTTGTTGAGGAACTTCTCCGGCGGCGCGATGAACGATGTGCCGGCGTAGTTGGCCTCATACCCCATTGCGCGATCGAGCTCAGTTGGATGGCCGATCGACTCGTGGATCGTAAGCCATAGATTCGTCGGGTCGAGAATCAGGTCGTAGCGGCCGACTTCAACTGACTTCGCCGTGAGTTTCTCCGCAGCGAGTGCCGCCCACTTCTCGGCGTTGCCCGGCATGTTGAGCGACTCGATGTACTCCCACCCGGAGCCGCGCGGCGCCAGCTCCTCGGTATATGACTGGAAGTCGCCGTCGCCGATTGCCGTCGCGGAGAACTGCGGCCCGACTCGCACGTAGGTCTGCGTGACCAGCGTGCCATCAGTCGTCGCAAGTGTTTTTTCCTCACGAAGCAGCTGAAGTCCCGAGTTCACGAAACGAATCTTGGGAACCTTGAGCGCTGCCTCGTTGGCAGCGAGAAGCAGCGCGACTTTTTCTTCGATAGGCACATCCACGGGGTCGCGGCGAATCGGAGTCCGCCACGTGCCCTTCACAGCTGCGACAGGTGCAAGAACCACCGGACGTTTTTGCACAGCGCGAGCGGCTTTTGCCAGGCGCACCGCTTCCTGTGCAGCACGGCCGATGCTCTCCTTCGTCATGGAGCTCGTCGAAGCAAAACCCCAGGATCCGCCAACTATCGCGCGAATCCCGATACCAAACGACTCGCTGTCGCTGACGCCGCTGACATTGCGTTCACGTGTATTGACTGACTGGCGGCGATACCGCCCGATGCGCGCATCGGCATAGGACGCCCCTGCCGCCTGCGCCGCGTTCAGAGCTTCGAGGGCGAGGTCATCGACTATGGCGTCAGACGGAGGATTGGGCAGATAGCCCGACATGGGCTGGCCAAATGCAGCTCTCGCTCCGGTAACAGCAGCGATTGCGGCCGAGGCTTTAACGAAGTCGCGACGATTTGTGGGCATGACCGTTTTGTGGGAGACAACTTAGGGTATGGAGTGGGACGGTACGCTGTCAATACAAACGGGCATTTTTCGAATCATGCCAGCTACACGCCGGCATGATTCGCACTGCTTCAATGCTCAATTCTTAGTCCTATCTGCAGGCGCATTGGTGAAACTCTTCGCCTTGGCGCCCCGAACACTGACGTGGGATCCTTCGTCGAGGCATCGTTGAACGTCAGATTCCTTTCGACGATGGCAGCCGATCCGGTAGCGTTGAACAGATCCCCGCTCACGACAGCATTGAAACTGCCGGCAGTGACCCGCTTCTCCAGTCGCAGATCGACATTGAGGTTTGCCGGATATTTCCGGCTGCCGCGTTCCTCGACCAGAATGGTTTGGCCGATGACGCCGAGGAACAGCGAGTCGGCGAGAATCCTCTTGTCCGAGTCGTAAAACCGGAACCGCGGCGTAATCTTGAACGAGGGTGCGAAGTACTCGCCAAGCGTCATCGCTGCGAACACACCTCCGGTAAGACCGCCAGGTAACCTTCCTGTCATCCAGCTCTTGAAATCAAACGCCGGGATGTTCGGTAGCCGCCCTTCGAAATTCGTTCTCTCATTCCGGCGCACTCCGGGACCCGCCGTAAAGTCTGCTCCAACAGTTCCAAATCCCGTCAACCCCGCAACGTTGCCCTGCAGGTTCGTGTAGCTGGCCGATCCGAACCAGCTGTAGCTCTCCTGCTCCGTCCGCACCGACGCGGTGAGCTGGTTCATTTTCCGCCGGGCCCCGGGAACCGTTGTCAACGCGATATCCGGATTGAACGTAAGCCTGTCGATGTCTGCGTACGTGTAGCCCTTCGTGGGGGGCAACGGGAACATGTTGGCCCGTCGGGAAATCAGATCCTGTCGCAGGAAGAAGTTGGATACCCACACGGTGTCGAGCACCAGCGGCCGCGCATCGCTGTTCAGAACGTCGGAAAAGAAGATGCGATCCTTGATCGTAATACCGGTGATCGGGCTGTAGTTCTGATCGCGATTTCTGTCGACTAGTCCGACGATGTCCTTGTTCACCCTGTTCGTGAAGGAAATCTCTGCCTTCCACCTCGGACCAAATCGCTTTTCGAGTGAAAGCACGGCCTGCTCGACGTAGGGCTGACGGTAGTTCTCGACGGCCCCTGCCTCATTCACAATCGTCTCGACAAAAGTCGGAGAGAATCCCGTAAAGGTGCCGATGTTCGCGTCACGTTCCGCAGGAGTATAGACCCTGCGCGGGTCATTAAGCGGCGGTCCCTGGAAATAGAAGCGCTCATTCTCGTACGCATCTGCACCCTCGGCACGATCGAAAAAGAGCGCACTCATTGCCTGATGATACCAGCCCCAATGAGCCTTCAGCACAAAATCGTTTTTCCCGGTTACATCCCAGATCATGCCGATTCGCGGGTCGACGGCCTGATGCCGCGCGGCAAGGAACCGCTCCGCGTTTCCGGCTGCAGGTGTCAGCCATCCACTCCACCTTCCATACCGCAGCCCCGGCGTAAACGTGAG
This sequence comes from Gemmatimonadaceae bacterium, assembly GCA_031426255.1. Classification (GTDB taxonomy): domain Bacteria; phylum Gemmatimonadota; class Gemmatimonadetes; order Gemmatimonadales; family Gemmatimonadaceae; genus UBA4720. The sequence continues at coordinate 16,693 of JANPKW010000061.1, forward strand.
GTTCGGCAGAAAATTCAGGTAGTCCTGGACATAGATGGCAACGTCTTCGACTTCTGCATCGATGTGGATACTGCCGCCCCACTCGCTGGCAACGTCCAGCCAAGTATCGGCGCGAGCTGGATCAACGGCACGGGTAGTTGGGTCCAGATACGGTTGCCACGTCAGCCCGCCGTTTCGCGTGCGGTCTTTCTGCCACGTTCCGCGGGTAAGCTCGGCACCAATCACGAGACGATTCGAGCCGCCCGGAAGATTGTCCTGTCGCGACCACGACACGTTACCACCAATGCTGGTGGGTTTTACGCGATCATTGAAGACGGCGTTCTGAAATACGGGCTGACGTCCAGGCGTGAATATCTGAACCCCGGGGACATTGTCGCCCTCGTAGCCGAGACGCGTCTCCCTCGATTTAAAACCGACGAGCCGCGCATCGAACGTTGACGCTACGCCGGACCGCGACCAGCCAAGTTCGTAGAACGTCGTCGGCGAACGAACAGCGAGCGCTGACGCAGGATCGTTCAGCCCGTTCAGCTCAGCATTCTCGATTCGGCTGTCAGTATGTCCGACGAGCGCATCGATACGATCCATCGGCCCCGGACGCAGCGTGAGTTTTCCAATACCGCGCAGGTCGCGAAACTCCTGCTCGAATCCCCGCACGTCGTCGACTTCCGGGGTAAAAAGATCCGGCACCTGAACGCGGCGGTCGATTACGGCGCCGCCGAGAAAGTAGAAAAGCCGGTCACGAATGATCGGGCCAGCCATGTCCGTGCTGAACTCGCGCCGGAGCGATTGCTCGGCCCCTTCTTCGTTCGGCGATATGTTGCTTGCTGTCGTTGACGGCGCGATGAGATTGGTTCGCACAGCGGCTTTCCACGCGTTCGTCCCCGTCCTGGTAACCGCGTTGACGATGCCGCCCTGAAATCCCCCGTACTCCGCGCCAGAGCCCAGCCCACGTACCTCCAGTGCCTCGATCCAGTCGATACTCGGCGAAAGAAATTCTCCACCTGTACCGGGATGATTGACGGAAACGCCGTCTATCTGATAGTTGTTGGCGGCGTCACCTGCACCTCCCCAGAGAAACCCTTTCCTGGATCCGGGAACGAGATCGACGAGTGACGCTGCATCTCGACCCATTGGGACCAGTGCCACGTCTCTGACCTCGATTCGCTGAGCGAGCTCGTTCGTAGTTGCGTCGATCGTCGTCGGCGTGACGCGCACTTCAACTGTGGAAAGTTGAGTCGGCGATGCGGTAAGGGTGACGCGGACCTCAGAAGTTCGGCCCGCTGTTACCCGAAGCGATTGAAGCGTTGCCTCGCGAAATCCGATTCTCCTCGCCACAATTCGATACATGCCGGGATCGAGTGACAGCACCTGAAATGCGCCATTGGCTCCACTGGTCGCTGTTTGCGGCTGCGTGCCATCAGGCCGGCTGATGACGATGGTCGCTTCCCCAACTGATACTCCCGCCTCACTGACAACCACGCCCGCGACGCCGCCTGTCTGCGGCTTCTGGCCGCCCGCCGCTGACGACATGAAAACGGAACATGCGGCGGCGATCGACAGGGTCCAGCCGACTGACAAGTTGTGGGTCATTCACGTCTCCCGGGATTCGGTACAGGTGGTCCGCCCGCGGGCGGTGGAGTGTGCCATCAGCCAACGTATGTGCGGTACACCGGGCCCACAATGTTCGGGACCTTCCCTGAGCCTGCTGAGGTCCGGGGTGTTTGTAAGCAAGTGGCAGAAGGCTGGCGGCTTCATCCATGCGTCAATAAAGTCCTTCCTCAGCGGCCGGTTTCAACACGTGCCATCGGCAGCGTCCCTTTGGAGAACTAATTGAATGAATGCGAACACTCTGATAAGAACAGCGTCGCTTGGTTTGGTTTTCGCGGTCGCGGCGTGCGACACTGCAGCGACCGGTTCGGCGGATTCGACAGTGGCGGCGTCCGGTTCCAGCGACATGCAGCGTCGCATGGCGACGTACACGTCAGTCACCCTCACCGCGGATACATCAGCGCTCACGCCACGCGAACGCCAGATGATCCCCCTTCTAATAGAAGCAGCGCGCGCAATGGACCCGATTTACTGGTCTCAGGCGTGGGGATCGCGGGACTCGCTCGTTGCGCAGGTGACAGATCCCACCGTGCGGCAGTTCATCGATATCAACTATGGCCCTTACGACCGCCTCGACAACAACACAGCGTTTGTACCAGAGGTCGGATCGCGGCCACCAGGCGCGAACCTCTACCCTCAGGACATCACCAAGGAAGAGTTCGAGGCTGAGCTGGCGAAGGGCCCAACTGCGCGCGCCGATTCGCTCAGGAGCCTGTACACACTGGTGCGGCGCGACGCCGACCGAAAGCTGTACGCAGTTCCTTACCACGTTGCCTACAAGGAACAAAACGAGATCGCATCGGCGAAGCTTCGCGAAGCGGCGAAGCTTGCAGACGACCCGGGACTGAAACGCTATCTCGAGCTGCGTGCGGAAGCTTTGCTGACTGATGACTATCAGGCCAGTGATCTGGCGTGGATGGACATGAAAACCAACGCCATCGACATCATCATCGGTCCCATCGAGACTTACGAAGACGAGCTGTTTGGATACAAGGCCGCGAACGAGGCGTATGTACTCGTGAAAGACAAGGCGTGGAGCCAGCGCCTGTCACGATACGCCGCGCTGCTCCCACAGCTTCAGCGCGGGATACCCGTCGCCGACAAATACAAGCGGGAGTCGCCGGGAACCGATTCCGACCTCAATGCCTACGACGCGATTTTCTATTCGGGGCAGGCAAATGCCGGATCGAAGACGATCGCGATCAACCTTCCAAACGATGAAGAGGTGCAACTAAAGAAGGGAACGCGCAGGCTGCAGCTCAAGAACGTGATGCAGGCGAAGTTCGACAAGATTCTGATGCCGATAGCGACGGCACTGGTTGCTGACGATCAGCTCGCACTCGTCAACTTCGATGCGTTCTTCAACAACGTGATGTTCCACGAAGTAGCGCACGGGCTGGGAATCAAGAACACAGTCAACGGAAAGGGCGCTGTCAGAACCGCACTCAAGGAGCGTGCTGGTTCGCTCGAGGAAGGGAAGGCGGATATTCTAGGCCTCTACATGATTCAAAAGCTGAGTGAGACGGGTGAGCTGCAGGGCGCGAACATGCAGAGCAACTACGTCACCTTTCTCGCGAGCCTTTTCCGGTCGATTCGATTCGGCGGCGCATCAGCGCACGGGCGGGCAAATATTGCTGCGTTCAACTACCTGCTGGAGCAGGGCGCATTCGCTCGCGACTCGGCGTCAGGAAAATTCCGCGTGGACTTCCCGAAGTTCCAGACCGCCATGAACAACCTCGCGTCGAAGATTCTCACGATGCAGGGTGACGGCGATTACGACGCTGTCGGCGTTTTCCAGGAACAGTACGGAACCATCTCGCCGATCCTCAAGCAGGATCTCGATGCTCTCGGAACGAAGTCCATCCCCGTGGACCTGATCTTCAGTCAGGGCCAATAAAGGAAAGAGATCTACGCGGCGGGACCGGATCGAATGATGTGATCGAGGGCTTCGAAGGTGGCAGCGGTGGCGTCAGCCTGTGACGTCACCGCTGCTCGCGCAGCAAATCCCGTAAACGCGCAGAACATGTCGACAGTCTCGCGCATCGCGAGATCGGTGATCCCGTCTCCGGCAGCAAATACCAGCCGGGGCAGGTTCAAGGCGGCGACTACATCACGCTTGCCTGTCGCGACAGCCAACCGTGACGTCACATCGAATCCAGCGTAGGATCCAGAAGCATTTACGTTGACCGCGACAGCGTGAACGCACTCCGGCAATATCCCCAGTACGCGGGCGACTGGAAGAATACTTTGTCTGATTCCTCCACTTACCAGCACCACCTTCAGACCGCGATCATGCCATGACGCGACAACTTTGTCGGCTCCTGGCGCAAGCGCGCTGACGTACGCCGCCGCGAGCTCATCGATATCGTTTGCCCCGGGCCTGACAAGCTCCAGCCTCGCAGCATAAACCTCTTCGAGCCGGAGCTCGCCGCGCATTGCGCGATCTGTCTGCGATGCGACTTCACGGGCGATAACGTCACCAGCCCTTTCGGCAAGCCAGTCGATTCCCTCGATGCCGCACAACGTCGAATCGACATCGAGCACGACCGACGCGAAGTTCTGCGTCACAGAATGTTGCCGGGCGAGAGAAGCCCGCGCGGATCGAGCGAGTGCTTGAGCGCGCGCATCGCCTCCACTTGCCTGGGCGGGACCTGGAGCATCAGCCAATCCCGTTTCAGCTTTCCGAGTCCGTGTTCAGCAGAGACCGTCCCGCCGAGGGCGATGACCCGGTTGAGCGTATCCTCCACCGCGTCGTAAATCTTACGTAATGCCGAGGCGTCCTCGGCGATGAAATTCTGGTGAGGGTGACCGTTCCCGGCATGTCCATAGGTCACCGGCTCCGGCGCGCCGAAGGTGCGGCACGCCGCGGCTGAAGCGTCGAGCGCATCCCCAAGAAGCCGGTAGGGGACCGCCCAGTCTGTCGACACCTTACGACCCCCGTTGACGCGAAACTTGTCTCCCCGCTCGTTCATTTCTGCGGGTACCGCGTGTCGCATGACGCGCGCGTCTCGGAGAGCCTGTGCACCATCGTAAACGCGGATATCAGCAGCCAGCGCTTCATGTCGCTCGGCCAACGCGAGCCATTCATCCAGGACGTCGTCCAGAGTCCCATGGCCCGCATCATCCTCGACATAGACCATCGCTTCCGCGCCGGGCCAGGGGCGGGAAGACGCGCGACCGGCAATGTCGAGTGCGTGATGATCGAAATACTCGAGACAGCGTGGCTGTCTTCCCGTACCGTCGTCTAGCTGCTGCCTTGCTGAAACCACAAACGCGAGGGCGGAGCTCGTAGTGTCGAACGGAATCGCAAGACCAACTGGCTGAAGCGGAAGCGGCGTGAGCCTGAGATCGGCCCCAACTACAATCCCAAGGGTGCCTTCGCTCCCAATGAACCAGTCGACTGGGTCCTGCCCTATTGCGTAGCCGACGGTGTTTTTCTCCAGGCCGGGTCGGGTGTAGCGCGACTTCACTCCGTCAGCGTGAACTACCTCGAGGCCGACGACGTGCGCTCGCGTCGGACCATGCCTGAGGGTGCGCGCACCCGATGCATTGCACGCAACGGCACCACCGATTGTCGCGTCGTTCTCACTCGTCGGGTCCGGCGCGAAATGAAGTCCGGTTTCCGCGAGCACGCGGTTGAGATCGCCTATAGTCAATCCGGGCTCAACACGCGCGATTCGTTGCATCGGGTCGATGTCAATGATCCGCTTCATCGCGGAGAGTGATAGCAGCGTGCCGCGATCGGTGATCGATGCGCCGGTCATGCTCGTTTGTGACCCTGCAGGAGTGACAGGAGTGCCTGTAGCTATGGCATCCTGAACAACAGTCATTACGTCATCAGAGCTCGATGCGCGCGCAACGCTGTCAGGAAGCATTTCCAGGCCTGATGCGTCGCGCGAATGCGCGATGCGCACATCGTCATCCTTCGTCAGGACCAAGCTTGCTCCCCAGCCGGGTCGAGGATTGCGAAGTTGACCACCGTCGCAGATTTCACATCGGGCAGGTTCAGCAACTTCTGCCGGACACCTTCGTTAATCGCGCCGTCGACTGAAATGGTTGCAAGCGCTTCGCCGCCTTCGGTGAGACGGGCCTGGTGATACTCGGCGATATTGACGCGAGCGTCTCCGAGAAGCGTCCCCACGCGGCCAATGACACCGGGGACGTCCGCGTTGGTCAGGACCAGCAGCGTACGCCGCGGTGTCACGTCAACGCTGAAGTTGTCGATCCGCGTTAGCCGAGGCCCGGAGCCAGGCTGCGCAACTCCGGCGACAATAATCTCCCTGCTGCCACAGCGCACCGAAACCTGGGCGCTGCTGGCATGGTCGTCCCCCAGTGCGGTGGTTAAGCTCAGCCCGATACCGCGATTCTCGGCAAGAGCACGCGCATTGACCAGGTTGAGCCGTACGCCATCGATGACTGAATCCAATGCTCCGGCTGCCGCACTTGCCGCTAGAAGATTACCGGCCTCCGACAAATCGCGACCGAGCTTCAGCGAGATCTGATCGACCGCGCGGGCCCCGCGATCAGCAAGAATTGCGCGCGCGATCGCCGCCATGCGTCGCACAAGGACAAGTGCGGGCCTGATCTCTTCCCACTTTCCGTCGAGCCCGCCGACCACGTTGATCGCGCGCGACAGCTCGCCGTTGAGCAGCGCATCCCGAACAGCCGCGCAGACGTCTACGGCGACATTGCGCTGTCCTTCAGCCGTTGATGCACCCAGGTGTGGTGTGAGAATCACGTTGGGCATGACACGAAGCGGACTTGCTGCCGGCAGTGGTTCCTGGGTGTACACATCGAGCAACGCCCCGCCAAGGCGTCCCGACGCAAGCGCTGCTTCGAGGGCAGGCTCAGCGACTATTCCACCGCGCGCGAGATTTGCCACGATCGCACCTTCCGGCAGAAGCGCCAGCTCAGCCTCGTCGATCATCCCCGTCGTCTCCGGCGTAAGCGGCGTGTGCACGGAAATGACGTCGCAGGATTTCATGAGATCTTCGAGAGACGTTGCCCGTGCTGCGCGGAGGACTTCGAATCTTTCATCCGTCACATATGGATCGAAAGCGCTTACCGTCATTCCGAATGCACGCGCCCGCGTTGCTACTTCGGCGCCGATTCGCCCCAGCCCTACGATTCCAAGTGACCGGCCTCGCAGCTCAGTGCCGAGCAGTGCGCTACGGTCCCATCGACCGTCCTGCATCGATGAGACGGCTCGGGGCAAATGCCTCACGAGCGAGAGGAGGGCGCCGAAGAAAAGCTCTGCGACGGCGACGGTATTTCCCGCGGGCGCATTTATTATCGCGATACCAAGCGTCGTTGCCCGCGGGATGTCGATGTTGTCTGTGCCGACTCCAGCACGTCCGATTATGCGGAGTTTCGTGGCGCGATCGAGTATGCCTGCATCGAGTCGCGTCGCGCTTCGGCCAACGAACGCATCGTAGTCGCCGATTATTTCCGCGAGCTGACCCGGGGGCGTCGTCGGGATCTCGTTTACGTCGAGCGAAGAATCAGCTTTCAGCAGAGCGACACCCTCGGCGTCGATCTCATCGGTTACAAGCACACGAAACTTTGTCACGCCTTCATCTCCATTGGCCAGCCCTGAGAGCCGCTCAGTTGTAATCTGAATACTCGCGCTGAGTATTCTGACTCCCTCGCTGCGTTTCGAGTCTAGGCGGTGAGGTTGGAGAACACTAGGTCATCTGCTGGAAGTCATCCAGGCAGGCTCCGGCACCGCCCTCGAGCCCGCGGCGGAAGTTCGAAGTCCGTTGCTGGCGTGTTCCGTGACCCATGAGGGCTGCCGCCCGAAGTATGCGGCTATCGCGACGCGCGTCCCCTGTCAGACGCGGCGTTGGATCTGCAGCCGTGGCCATCCCGTAGAAAGCCTCTTCCAGGTCGCCCTCTTCAAGTGACCCATCGCGTCCGGCGTGCTCGGCGAATGCGCCAGCAAGGCAATCGGCAACTGACTCATTCTGATACGTATATCTCGACGCGTATCCCAGCTGGATGGCGACCGCGTGACCCATTTCGTGCGCAACGATGCCAATTGCGGCCATATCCCCGTCCGTTCCGAGCTCGCGGGATGCTCTCTTTGCTTGTGCCGCGACGAAGATCTCGTCGAAATAGATCGTGTTATCAGCAGGGCAGTAGCCTGCGTTGTCTGGTCGCATGTAGCCGCAGGCGGAGGGTGCGCCGCCGCGGTAGCGAACCAGGCCAGGAACCGCAAACCGAGTCCCGACACCCCGGAACTCCGCCGTCCACATCGAGCGAAGCGCACTGTGTGCCATCGCGACTTTTTCGTTCGATGCCCTTACATCGCCAGCAGTGACCTCGATGCTCTCGGTTGCGGATGCGTAGTAAGCGATTTCCGAAGCGCCGGATTCCATCCCGGAAATTCCCGCTGCCGCTATCACTGCCATGGAAGCGGCGCGGAGGAGAGCGAGTTTGTTCATTGGTGTTTCCTCCCTTCTTGATTACCCCGGAAGGGATGAAACGGTTTCCTCTGGCGAGAGCGCTATCGCCGTTTCTTCGGCACGCTGTTCTTCTTTTTCGTCGCGGCGCGCTTAGTTGTGGTGGTTCTCGCCGCCTGGGGCACAGCGGAGTCCAGCAAAGCCGCAACACGTTTGGGCGCGATCAACACGTAACCGTCGCGCAGTATTTCCCTGATTACATCCCAATCGGGTGATTGATCGAGATACACACCGATCCAGCCCGACGGACCAACGTAAGGCGGCGAGAAAAATCGGTCGGCGTCGCTCTGAAGCATGAGGTCCTGGTTGACGTGCGTAGACTTGATCCACACCCCGGGCCTCCCGCCACCATGATGGTTGTTCGACGATGCGAACATCGCGAAGAGCTTGTTGCGCACCCGAAATGTTGGCTCGCCCCATGCTTCGACCTCGTGAGCCTCGGGAAGGGCCAGGCACAGTTTTCTCAGGCGGTCGAGTGGCCCGGCCATCATTGACCGTCGATGCGAATTGGCATGAATGGAATTTTACGCTAGTTGCCCCCCGTTGGCCGGGTTAGCTTTTCGGCTCTATGACCATGCGGGAAAAACTCGACCTCCTCGAGCGCCGTCGCGCCGAGTCGGAGCAGGGCGGAGGTGAGAAGCGAGTCAAGGCTCAGCACGCCAAGGGCAAACTGTCAGCGCGCGAGCGGATCGACCTGCTGCTCGACGAAGGCACATTCGTCGAGCTCGACAGGTTCGTGGTGCACAGGTCCAATGATTTCGGCCTGGAGAAGGAACGCTACTATGGAGATGGTGTCATCACCGGGCATGGCCGGATAGACGGGCGTCTGGTATACGTCTTCTCGCAGGATTTTACCGTGTTCGGGGGATCGCTCTCGGAATCATTTGCCGAAAAGATCTGCAAGATCATGGACCTCGCAATCCGAAACGGGGCGCCGGTTATCGGGCTCAACGACTCCGGCGGCGCGCGAATCCAGGAAGGCGTTGTGTCACTTGGCGGCTATGCCGAGATATTTCTCCGGAATACGCTTGCCTCGGGGGTCGTTCCGCAGATATCGGCGATTCTCGGGCCCTGCGCCGGAGGCGCGGTCTACTCGCCTGCGATAACCGATTTCACCTACATGGTACGCGGCAGCTCATACATGTTCGTGACGGGGCCGAACGTCGTGAAAACGGTCACGCACGAAGATGTGACGATGGAAAAGCTCGGCGGGGCGGCGACTCATTCCGAAATATCGGGAGTCGCGCACTTCGCTCACGATTCTGAGCCCGCGTGCATCGAGGCGATTCGCGAGCTTTTCCGGTATGTCCCGTCAAACAACATTGACGATCCACCACGCGGGTCATCTACGGATCCGAAAGACCGGCGCGACGAAGCGCTGCTCGACGTCGTCCCGGATAACCCGAACAAACCCTATGACATGCACGATGTCATCAGGCGTGTCATCGACGACGGACACTTCTATGAAGTCCAGCCGGACTATGCGCAGAATATCATCTGTGGCTTTGCGCACCTCGGCAACATCAGCGTCGGGATAGTCGCGAATCAGCCAGCTGTGCTTGCCGGCGTTCTCGACATAAATGCGTCGGTGAAGGCCGCGCGGTTCATACGGTTCTGCGATGCATTCAATATTCCTGTTGTCACGTTCGAGGACGTCCCGGGATTTCTTCCCGGCGTGACGCAGGAGCACGGCGGCATCATCAAGCATGGCGCCAAGCTTCTGTATGCCTACTGCGAAGCGACTGTACCAAAGCTCACCGTCATCACGCGCAAGGCGTACGGCGGCGCATATGACGTCATGAGCTCGAAGCACATACGGGGCGACTACAACGTCGCCTGGCCGACGGCGGAAATCGCCGTGATGGGCCCCAAGGGCGCAGTGGAGATTCTGTTCCGGAAGGAAATCGGTGAAAGCGCGGATGCACAGCAGGCAACGGACGCGAAAATCGAAGAGTACCGCGAGAAGTTCGCGCATCCGTATATCGCCGCCGGGCGGGGATATCTCGACGATATCATAGATCCGCGCGACACCCGGCTTCGCCTGATAGAGGCGCTCGAAACGCTGAAGGGAAAACGGGACCGCAATCCGCCGAAGAAACACGGCAACATTCCTCTATAGGCGGACGTCGGTGTTCTCGAAAGTTCTGATCGCAAACCGAGGCGAGATCGCGCTCCGCATTATTCGCGCATGCCGGGAGCTAGGTGTGGCGAGCGTTGCAGTTTACAGCGATGCCGATTCGCGAGCGCCGCACGTCAGAGCAGCGGATGAGGCGATCAACATCGGACCGGCGCCCTCAGCTCAGAGCTACCTGCTCGGCGATGTGATCATCGACGCTGCGCAACGTGTCGGCGCCGAGGCGATTCATCCCGGATATGGTTTTCTCTCCGAGCGCGAGTGGTTTGCACGCGCCGTTCGGGATTCCGGACTCGAATGGATTGGTCCGCCGGCCGAAGCAATCGCTGCGATGGGCAGCAAGACCGCAGCTCGAACCCTTGCGGTCAGCCACGGGGTTCCTGTTGTCCCAGGGACTACCGAAGCGTTGCAAGACGCAAGCGCTGCGCGCGTAGTGGCCGCTGAATTCGGGTATCCTGTCCTTCTCAAGGCTGCGGCGGGCGGGGGCGGGAAAGGAATGCGTGTGGTGCACGAAGAGTCGGAGCTCGAATCGTCGCTGGACGCTGCGCGCCGCGAAGCAAAGAATGCGTTCGGCGATGATGCAGTCTATGTCGAGAAATACATCGCTGGTCCGCGCCATGTCGAGATACAGATTCTGGCCGACAAACATGGCAACGTGTTGTCGCTCGGGGAGCGCGAGTGTTCGGTACAGAGGCGACACCAGAAGATGGTGGAGGAGGCGCCAAGCGTCGCAGTTTCGCCGGAGCTCCGCAAAGAGATGGGCGAGACGGCGGTCCGTGCCGCGCGTGCAGCTGGGTACGTGAATGCAGGCACGTGCGAGTTCCTGCTGGATCGTGACGGCCGATTTTACTTTCTGGAGATGAACACCCGGCTTCAGGTCGAACATCCTGTGACCGAGCTGGTCACCGGTATCGACCTCGTTCAGTGGCAGCTGAGAATAGCGGCCGGAGAGAAGTTGCCGTTCCAGCAGAGCGAGATCGTGCCGCGCGGGTGGGCGATCGAATGTCGCATAACGAGCGAGGATACCGCTAACGGATTTCTGCCGTCGACTGGCCGGATAAACTATCTGCATCTGCCAAGCGGGCCGGGTGTCCGGTGGGATGGCGGAGTGGAGACCGGCACCGAGGTTGGGCTTCACTACGACCCGATGCTGGCGAAGCTCATAGTGTGGGCGCCGACGAGGCCTTTGGCAATTGAGCGGATGCGTCGCGCGCTCGAGGAGCTGACCATTGACGGAGTTGAAACCTCGCGCGACTTCCATCTGAGGTTGATGGAGGACGAAGAGTTTCGTCGCGGTGACATCGAGATTCAGTGGCTCGAGCGAAGGCTTCCATCACTGATGGCGGTCAAGCCGCCCGCTACTTCTGCTCGCGCCGCCGCAATCGCTGCGGCGCTGTTCGCAGACCGCGACAGACACCGGGGCGCCTCGTCGAGCCCGGGTGCCAGCCATCCTGAAACACCCGGCATGGCTGCCGACGGCTGGAAGCAGGCGGCGCGAAGAGAAGGCTTACGCTGATGCCACAGATGGTTTCGCTGGAGATAGAGTCGATTGCCGCGGGCGGCGACGGGGTTGCAAGGGATGGCGGCCTTGTTGTGTTTGTGCCGAGGACGGCTCCTGGGGAACTGGTAACGGCGCGCGTAAGCGGGCGGGGGACATTCGCTCGCGGCGCACTCAGGACCGTAACGCGGCCGTCGGATGAACGCATCGAGCCCCCGTGCATTCATTACACCCGGGACAAGTGCGGCGGATGTCAGATCCAGCACATGAGTTACTCGTCGCAGCTCCGGTCAAAGCAGCGGATAGTTCGCGACGCGATCGAACGGATAGGGAAGCGGCAGGTTGCCATTTCGGACGTTGTCGAGAGCCCATCGGAATGGAGGTACAGGTCGAAGCTGACGCTTGCGATGCAGAGATTGAGTACGGGAGAATGGATTGCTGGTCTCCATCCGTATGACAGCCCTGCCCGGATCTTTGCCCTTGCCGACTGTCCGATCACCGATCGGGAGGTGGTCGCGACGTGGAAGGAAATCCTTGGGGCTAGCTCGCTTTTTCCGCCAGTGCAGGCGCTGCGTGGCAGTGTGAGGTTGACTGCTGACGGTCCAGTATTTGTGATGAGCGGCGCGATGCGATGGGGCAATCCGGTGGCCTTGTTCGAGGCTGTTGCATCATTGGCCGCGATGTGGTGGGAGAATGATGAGGGGGCGCGGAGGATCATTGGTGACAGGCGTCCGTCCCGATCCCTGCAGCCACCCTCAGCCTCCTTTGCGCAAGTCAATCCATCACTTGCGGTGAATCTCCGAAGTCATTTAATGACAGTGGTTTCGGCGTATTCACCTAAGACGATGGTTGATGCTTACTCGGGCTCGGGGGAAACTGCGATTGCTTTCGCCAGGATGGGCGCGAAGGTGACCGCGATCGAGCTCGACAGCGACGCCGCGAGGTGGTGTGCGCTTCACCTTCCGGAGGGGTCAGTGTCCATTCGCGGGCGGGTCGAGCAGGCTTTGCCAAATGCTTTGCCGGCCGACGCGGTGGTGCTCAATCCGCCGCGGGCCGGGGCCGACGCAATGGTGACCGAGGTTCTTCAGAATGCCCCGGTCAAACCGAGCGTTATCGCGTATGTCAGCTGCAATCCCGCAACGCTCGCCCGGGATATCTCAAGGCTGCCCGGTTACAGGATCAAATCGATAGTCCCCTTCGACATGTTCCCGCAAACCGCACATGTCGAGACCGTTTGCGAGCTGGTCCCGGAGGCTGCGTGAAGTATATCGTCGAGCTGAACGGCGAGCGGTGCGAGGTCGATGTAGACGGCGAGTCGGTCACGCTGGATGGTGAGGTAACGACCGCCCATCTCGAGGATGTGTCAGGCGCGCCTGTGCGACTGGTAACGATCGGGAATGAGGTTCACCGGGTAGTGGTGCGTCGGGGTGCGTCACGCGGGGAGTACACCCTGTGGGTTGACGGCTGGCGATTCGAGGGTGACGCGCTCGACGAGCGCACGCGGGCGATACGCGCTGTGACCGCGGCGGTGTCCGGCCCTAAAGGTCCCGCCCCGGTTGTTGCGCCGATGCCAGGGTTGATCGTTCGAGTCAGCGTCGCAGTCGGGGACATCGTGCAGGCTGGTCAGGGAGTAGTCGTCATGGAAGCCATGAAGATGGAAAATGAATTGCGCGCATCGTCGGCAGGGCGGGTGAAGTCGGTGACTGCGCTGCCTGGAACGCCAGTGGAGAAGGGTACAGTCCTCGTGGAGCTCGAGCCGTTGGAAAGCTGAGTTCCGGCGCATTTGTTGCGCCCTTTTTTTTTACGAGTCGGCTCTATTCAAACAAGGTTGCGGAGTCTCAGTATGAAGCGCGCTCGAATTGCCACGGCATTTGTCGGAATCACACTGGGTATTACAGCCGGAGTGATAGCGTGCTCGGAGAACGCGGTATTGTCACCGGCCCAGGGCGTTTCACTGACTCCGCGGGCGGCAGTGGTTTCGCCTCCCGGGGCATCGCTTACCGTACCCGTGCAGGTACCGGTCGGCATGCGAACCTCCCCGTTCAATGTCGAGCGTTTCCTTACCGTTCCACCCAACTTCTCGGTGTCAGTTTTTGCGCGGGTCGACGCGGCGCGGTTCATGGCGGTTGCGCCAAACGGTGACTTGCTCGTGTCACGACCGGGAAGCGGATCCATCACACTCGTGCGGCCGGGCGTCAACGGTACTGATCCGACTCAGTTCACATGGGCGTCCGGTCTCTACAAGCCCCACGACATCGTCTTCCATACTATTGCGGGGACTACCTACGTCTACGTTGCCGAAGGCGATAAGGTCGCACGCTACACTTACGCGGCCGGGTCAACCTCGGGGCAGGGACGGCAGGTCATTATCTCCGGGCTTCCGAGTGCGAGCAGCCCTGAGTTGGGGGGCGGCTATGGGCACGAGCTGAAAAACATCGCGCTCGAGGGTAACCGACTTTTCGTTTCTATCGCGTCCACCTGCAACGTTTGCGTCTCTGATACCGAGAGCAACCCGGTCCGTGCGTCGGTCTACCTATACAACGCAGACGGGACAGGCGGGCGGCTATTCGCAAAGGGTATTCGCAACGCGGAAGGTCTCGCGATTGTGCCGGGGGCGACTGAGCTCTGGGTTGTAATCAACAACCGGGACAACATCGCATATCCGTTTCACAACGATTGGAGCGGCGACGGGACCGATGACTATGGGAAGGTCATGCAGTCGTACGTCGACAATCACCCGCCCGACGAATTTACCCGCGTGCGGGATGGCGGTAACTACGGCTGGCCGTTCTGCAATCCCAATCCCGATTCGCCGTCGGGAATGAACAACATGCCCTTCGATCGTGATGTCCAGCTGAATGCGGATGGGACGCGCCTCGACTGTACAACTGCGGACCGCATCAACAAGGGAATTCAGGGGCACTCCGCTCCGCTGGGCTTGACGTTCCTGCAGGGGACGAGTGCGCCAGAAGCGTATCGGAGCGGGGCAGTCGTGCCGCTCCATGGCTCGTGGAATCGGACCGCGAAAACCGGTTACAAGGTGATTCACTATCCGTGGGATCCGACGACGCAGTTGCCGGGCGATCAGATCGATCTCGTTAGCGGATGGCTGAGCGGCGGAACGGCTTGGGGACGGCCGGTGGACGCCGCGGTCGCGCCGGATGGCGGCATCTACATCTCTGACGATTACAGCAATACGATCTACAAGCTCGTGTACACGACTTCGCCGCCGCCGCCGCCGCCGCCGGGTTCAGTCGCGTCATTCACGTATTCGTGCAATACCTTCAACTGCTCATTCAACGCGAGCGGCTCGACAGGGGCGACGTCGTACGCCTGGAATTTCGGCGATGGGGGAACGGGTTCGGGCGTAAGCGTTTCGCACGCTTTCGCCCCGAAGCGGAATTACAACGTGACGCTGACTACCGGGCCGGGCGGTTCGCTGGCCAGCCGGACTATCAGGTGCTCTCCGAAAAAGTGCACATAGACATTGCGGACTTCGGACGTATTGCGGGCTGCGGATAGAGGACTAAGCTGATTCCGGATTTCGGACGTATTGCGGACTGCGGATAGAGGACTGAGCTGATTGCTGACTTCGGACGTATTGCGGAAATTCTTAGTCCGGACCAGTGCTTCAGGTCCGCAGCTCGCGATCCGTAATACGTCCGCAGTGCGGAATGAGCTCAGTCCTCCCGCCGCAGTCCGCAATACGTCCGAAGTGCGAAATAGACTCAGTCCGCAGTTCGCGATCCGCAATACGTCCGCAGTCCGCAGTACCCCCCGGGTGCCGTTGACTTAACCCGCTGGTATCCGTAAGTTTAGAGGCTGTCCCAAATCGACAATAATCAGCAGTTGCCGGCACCCTCGATCGAACCATGGGCGAGGCGTGCGGGCTTTATGCACGACTGACTTTTCTCTCTATGAAGACTTACAGCGCAACTCCTGCCGACATCAAGCACGACTGGTACGTCGTAGACGCCGATGGCATGGTGCTCGGACGCCTCGCGGCTGAAGTCGCGAAGATTATCCGCGGCAAGCACAAGCCGATGTACACCCCGCACATGGATACGGGCGACAACGTCATCGTCATCAACGCCTCCAAGGTCAAGGTGACCGGCAAGAAGGGAGAGCAGAAGCGTTACTTCCACCACACTGGCTACATGGGACATGAGCGCTTCACACCCTATTCAGCCATGCTCGAGAAGCATCCCGAGCGCGTGATCGAAAAGGCTGTATACGGCATGCTGCCCAAGACGGCCCTCGGCCGCCAGTCGCTGCGCCGGAAGCTCCGTGTTTTTGCAACTGACAAGCACTCCCACGCTGCTCAGCAGCCGAAAGTGCTCGACCTCAACAAGAAGAGCGAGACGAAGTAATGGCTGAAAGTCCCACCACGCACACCATTGGGCGGCGCAAGGAAGCGCGCTGCCGCCTGTACCTCAAGCCCGGCTCGGGCAAGTGGCAGGTCAATGGCCGCACGCTCGGCGATTATTTCCCGCGCTCAGCGCACGTCGCCGCGATCCAGCAGCCGTTCACAGCGACCGACACGCTCGGACGCTTTGACATCATGGCCCGCGTGGAAGGCGGCGGACTGACGGGACAGGCAGGAGCTCTTCGCCTCGCCGTTGCCCGCGCACTCGTCAAGCTCGATGAGACACACCGCCGCAAGCTCCGCGATCTGGGACTGCTCACGCGTGATGCACGCGCCGTCGAGCGCAAGAAGCCAGGCCGTCCCAAGGCTCGCAAGAAGTTCCAGTTCTCCAAGCGTTAAAGGATCACTCACTGAATGTCTGAGCCAAACCTCGATCAGCTGCTAGCCGCCGGAGTCCACTTCGGCCACCAGACCCGTCGCTGGAACCCGAAGATGCGCCGTTTCATTTTCGCGGAGCGCAACGGTATCCACATCATCGATCTCCAGAAAACGCTCCGTCAGCTTGAAGTCGCAAAGGCTCTCGCCCGGAACGTCATCCTGCGTGGAGAGAACGTCCTGTTCGTCTGCACCAAGAGACAGCTCGTCAACATCGTTAAGGATGAGGCTGACCGCGCAGGCGCGATGCACATCACCGAGCGCTGGCTGGGTGGCCTTCTCACGAATTTCCAGACCGTCAAGAAGCAGGTTCGCAAGCTCAAGGAGCTCGAGGCCGGCAGCGAAGCGGGTGGCGATTTCGAGAACTACACGAAGAAAGAGCAGCTCATGATGAGCCGCCAGCGCGACAAGCTCTCCAAGAATCTGAGCGGCATCAAGAACCTCGGCCGTTTGCCAGGACTGATGTTCGTCATCGATTCGAAGAAGGAGCGCATTGCAGTCGCTGAGGCGAACAAGCTCGGGATTCCGATCATCGCCCTCGTCGATACGAATGCAGATCCTGATCTGATCACTGTTCCAATCGCCGGCAACGACGACGCGATCAAGTCGGTCGAGCTCGTGACCCGGGCGATCGCCGAAGCAATTCTCGAGGCTCGCCGTGAAGCTCCCATTCGCACGGAAGAGGACGAGACCGAATCATATACTTACAGCTCAGATCGCGGCGCCGAGCCGGAAGGCGAAGGCGATCGCAAGCGGAAGCGTCGGCCACGGCGTCGCCGCGCCAAACCCGAGGCGATTGCAGCCAGACTGAAAGGTGGAGAAGGCGGTAGCGCTGAGGGTGGAAGCGCAGAGGCCGAGGGAGGCGCTGATGAGGCAGGTGGCGCCGACGATGCGTCAGATGCTGCTGGTGAGTCGGGAGCAAACACCGAGAACTCGGAAGGTTAACTTCCTGCTGCCCGCGGGCAGAAGCGCCGCCGGCCTCAGGTCGGCGGCGCTATTTATAACCGAAACTAAACAACTACGGATTCTTAGCGATGTTTACAGCAAAAGATGTAATGACTCTTCGCCAGCGCACTGGCGCGGGGATGATGGAAGCGAAGCGGGCGCTCGAGGAAGCGAAAGGCGACCAGGACAAGGCAGCAGAAGCGCTGAGGGTCAAGGGAATCGCAAAGGCAGATAAGCGCTCAGGAAAGCAGACGTCCGAAGGTGTGATGGGCAGCTACATCCATCACAACGGAAAGGTCGGCGTTCTCGTCGAGGTGAATTGCGAGACTGACTTCGTCGCGCGCACTGACGACTTCAAGAATCTCGCGAAGGAAATCGCCTTGCACATTGCCAGCGCTGCGCCTGTCGCCGTCGACAAGGACGGAGTGCCCGCGGAGGCAGTCGCGAGCGAGCGTCGCATCGCCGAGGAGCAGGCGAAGGCGAGCGGAAAACCCGAAAACATCGTGCAGAGAATGGTCGAAGGTAAAGTCGACAAGTTTCTCGAGCAAAGCTGTCTGCTGTACCAGGGATGGATACGCGAACCCGATAAGACGATCGGTGATCTGATCAAGGAAGTATCGGCGAAAGTTGGCGAGAACATTCAGGTCCGCCGCTTCGTTCGCTACCAGATGGGCGAGGAGTAGAACACATTGGCCGAGCCGGTTTATTCGAGAGTACTTCTCAAGATTTCCGGCGAGGCGCTCGCCGGCGGCAAGGGTGTCGGATTCGATTTCGACACCCTCGCCCGCATCGCCGGTGAGATCAAGCAGGTAGTCGATCTCGGCGGTCAGATCGGAATGGTCATCGGTGGCGGCAACATCGTGCGTGGCGCCCAGTTCGCCCACCACGGCATGGATCGCGTTGGCGGTGACTACATGGGCATGCTTGGTACGGTGATCAATGCGCTCGCCGTACAGGACGTGCTCGAGCGCAACGGCATCGAGACTCGCGTGATGACTGCCATCAACATGGAGCAGATCGCCGAGCCGTTCATTCGCCGGCGTGCTCTGCGGCACTTCGAGAAAGGCCGCGTCGTGATCTTCGCTGCCGGCACCGGCAACCCGTACTTCTCTACAGATACAGCCGCTGCACTTCGCGCGATTCAGACCAAGTCGCAGGTCATCATCAAGGCGACGAGCGTCGATGGCGTGTATTCTGCTGATCCCAAGAAGGATCCGACTGCAACGCTCTACAGCGACATCAGCTATCGCGACGTGATGCTGAAGGAGCTCGGCGTAATGGACCAGACGGCCATCGCGCTTTGCCGGGAGAACAAGCTTCCCGTCATCGTACTGAACATCAACACACCTGGAGCCATTGCACGAGCCGTTCGCGGTGAGCGCATTGGGACATTGGTTCAATGAGCACTATTCCGCAGATCCTGAAGGATTCGCGCGCGTCGATGGACAAGTCGCTCGAGAGCTCGAAACGTGAGCTCGCGTCCATCCGCACGGGCAAAGCCACGACGAGCCTTCTGGACACAGTCAGAGTCGAAGCCTACGGGCAGACGATGCTGCTGAACCAGGTGGCGAGCGTCTCGGTTCCGGAGCCGCGCATGCTGACCGTCACGCCATGGGACAAGGGTCAGATTCAGGCGATCGAGAAAGCCATTCGCGACTCGGATCTAGGCCTCAACCCGCAGACTCAGAGCGGCATCATTCGTGTGCCGCTGCCAATGCTCAATGAGGAGCGTCGAAAGGAGCTGGTCAAGGTCGTCCACAAGCTTGCTGAAGAGGCGCGCATCGGGATTCGCCACGCGCGCACCGAAGGCCGCGACAAGCTCAAGAAGCTCGAGCACACGAGCGAAGACGACGTGAAGCATGCGGAAAAGGATCTGCAGAAGCTCCACGACGATTTCATCTCGAAGATCGACGACCTCCTGAAGGGAAAAGAAGCAGAAATAATGGAAGTCTGAGCTCGTGTCTGAGCTCACAAGGCGTCTCCTGCTCGCCCTCGTCGGCATTCCGCTGACGCTTGGGCTCATCTACGCAGGCGGATGGATATTCGTCGCCGCGCTTGGCGGCGTGGCCGCGATCGGTGCATGGGAGCTGTTCCGCATGGCCCGCGCGGCAGGGCACGAGCCGCTGGAGACTGCAGGGATCATCATCGCTGCGTGCATTCCGCTGCTCGTGCACGCGAGTTATCTCGAGGTGTTCCACTTCACGCTGACGATGGCCATGCTCGTGTTCATGGCATTGCTTGCGAGCGTCATCTGGCTGCGCGGCCCTACGCGAAAGCCCCTTGTTTCGTTTGCACTCACTGTCGTCGGCGTGATATATCCGTCGCTCGTCACCTACATGTATCCGCTCCGCAATCACGACTATGCGATCGGCGCGCTTGCCGGTACGGTGCTCGTGATGTTTCCAATCTTCGTCACGTGGTCCACCGATACCGGCGCGTACATGTTCGGCAGACTGTTCGGGCGCCGGAAGCTCATTCCGTCGGTGAGTCCTGCAAAGACTCTCGAGGGCGCGCTCGGTGGATTACTCGTCGCCGTCCTGTTCGCGTGGCTCTATGTCACGTTCCTGCTCAAGCCGTTTGCCCAGCTGTCAGTGCTTCCGCTTGGCATTGTTGTGTTCGGATTGACGATTGCCGCGACCGCGCAACTTGGCGACCTCGTCGAGTCCCTGCTGAAGCGTGATGCCGGTGTGAAGGACTCGTCGAAGCTGCTTCCCGGTCACGGTGGGTTTCTGGACAGGTTCGACAGCCTGCTGTTCGTTCTTCCGGTCGCATATCTCCTTCTCGGACATTTACTCGTTCCGTCACCAGGATGACGCCGCGCGGCGTTGCCATACTCGGATCCACGGGCTCGATAGGCACAACTGCGCTCAAGGTCTTGTCGCGACATCGCGCCGCCTTCAGGGTGACTGCGCTTACTGCACACAGCAACGCGGCCCTCCTCGCTGAGCAGCAGGAGCAATTCGCGCCGGAGTACATAGGGCTTGTCAACAGTCGCGAGTCGAAACGTGAAGGCTGGCATAGCGGCGCTCAATGTCTCGTCGACGCGTCCACACGTGATGATACTGATATCGTCATCAACGCCGTGGTCGGTGCGGTGGGCCTCGATGCGACACTTGCTGCATTGCGAGCCGGCAAGCGTGTGGCGCTCGCGAACAAGGAGACGCTGGTCGTAGCCGGTGCACTCGCTGCGCAGGCCGCCAGGGAGGGAGGCGGCCATATCGTCCCTGTCGACAGCGAGCACAGCGCGATCCTGCAGTGCATTGCAAGTCGCCCGACGGCCGAGGTCCGCCGCGTGATTCTCACTGCGTCCGGCGGGCCTTTTCGGGAGTGGAGCTCTGACCGCATCGGCGCCGCAACCCTGGAGGATGCACTCAACCACCCTACCTGGACGATGGGGCGTAAGATCACGATCGACAGCGCCACGCTCGCCAACAAGGCGCTCGAGGTAATCGAAGCGCATTTTCTTTTTGGCCTACCGTACGACAGGATCGACGTCGTCGTGCATCCCCAGAGCATCGTGCACTCATTCGTCGAATTTGTAGATGGAAGCGTGGTCGCCCAGATGAGCGTCCCGAGCATGGAGCTTCCGGTTCTGTATGCGCTGACGCATCCTGAACGGGTGGCTGACGATGGTGTACCACCCTTCGATCCGGTCGCGGTGTCGCCGTTCACTTTCGAAGCTGTCGATCACGTGAGGTTCCCCGCACTGAGGCTAGGCGTCGAGGCGGGGAAGCGTGGCGGAGCGGCGCCGGCTGTTTTTAATGCGGCCAATGAACAGGCAGTGGCACTGTTCCTTGCGGGCGCGATAAGGTTTGACGACATATCACATGCGATCGACAGCACTCTCCAGTCGTTGGGGGGAATGGCGGGCGCAACGCGGGATGAGCTGCTCCACGCAGACACCCTCGCGCGAGAGCACGTACTGAGGCTTTTCTGATGCTGGCAATACTGGCACCTATTTTCGTTTTTGGAATTGTTGTCTTCGTCCACGAGCTGGGGCATTTTCTCGCGGCGAAAGCGGTGGGCGTCTATACGCCACGGTTTTCAATCGGATTCGGCAAGGCGCTGTGGAAAAAACGCTACGGTGAGACTGAATACGTCCTCGCAATGCTGCCGCTCGGCGGCTACGTACGCATGGCGTCGAAGGACGACGAAGCGACGGCGTTCATGGAGGGCGGATCTGAAAACGCCGTGACCGAGCTCGCTACGAAAGGTGAGCCGATCGATCCGGATGCGATGATTCCATTTGGCCCAAAGCCGATTCCTCCCGATCGATGGTTCGAATCGAAGCCGCTTGCTGCGCGCCTCATGATTCTGCTTGCGGGAGTGACGATGAACATCATCCTCTCGCTCATCGTGATGACGGGGATGTTCGCGCACTACGGAAATCCTTACCTCACGACGAAAGCGGACTCGCTGTTAGCGGATCGTCCAGGAGCAAAGGCCGGGATGATGACCGGTGACAGCGTCGTGTCGATAGATGGTGTTGCTGTTGACTGGGAAGGCCTCGTGACGAGGGTGAGTGCGTCACCAGGGGTGCCACTGAAGTTTGGCATTCTGCGCGGCGGCCAGGCGCGCGAGATAACCGTGACGCCGACAGCGGACACGATCACGAATCCATCGACCGGGAAGGTTGACCGGGTTGGGCGAATCGGGATCGTACCAGTTCAGCAGTCCCGGCCTGTAGGTCCAATCGAGGCTGTTTCTTCCGGCTGGACGGCGACGTGGCGTATGGCGGGGATGGTCATCGACGCGCTCGAGGGACTTGCAACGCGTCGTGTTGCCGCATCCGAGCTTGGCGGCCCGATCATGATCGCGCAAGCCTCAGTTCAGGCGGCACGCGGTGGAGCGGAGCAACTTTTCTTTCTGATCGCTCTGATCAGCACGAACCTCGCTGTTTTCAACCTGCTGCCGATTCCCATTCTCGATGGCGGGCAGATCGTGATTGCGTTGTTGGAGGGGATCAAGGGAAAGGCGTTCAGTATCCGTACGAGGGAGTACATACTGCGAGCGGGCCTCGCTGCGGTGCTGCTCTTGTTTGCACTTGTGACGTACAACGACTTGCGGCGGCTTCTGGAGAGCGTGGTTCAGCGGCTCTCGTGAGCCGCTGCGGATTTCGGGTAGTGGACTGAGCTGATTGCTGACTGCGGACGCATTGCGCAATGCGACCTCGGGACAACAGCTCAGTCCGCTATCCGTATTCCGCAATACGTCCGCAGTCCGCAATCAGCTCAGTCCGCTATTCGTATTCCGATACGTCCGCAGTCCGCAATTGAATTACCCCCGCATTTCCGGTAAATTTCATAGTTATGCCTTTTCCGGGACTGAGTGATCGGGTCGCCGCGATTCGCCAGCAAATCGCAGCGGCTGCGGCCAGGGGAGGGCATGGGCAGTCGGTGACGATTGTCGCTGTCACGAAGACACATGGACCGGATGCCGTAGCCGCCGCGTTTGGGGCGGACATCGGAGACGTGGGAGAGAACAGGGTCCAGGAAGCGCTCCGAAAGATGCCGGAAGTCGAGGCGCCTGTGCGTTGGCACCTGATCGGCCATCTTCAGCGCAACAAGGTTCGGTCTCTCGAAAACTTCATGCTGTTCCATGCCCTCGACAGCTCGCGGCTTGCCGATGCGATCGATCGCTTTGGTCAGGAGCGCGGGCAGGCGGTCGATGTTCTCGTTCAGGTGAACCCTGAAAGAGAGGAGACCAAGGGCGGTTTTGACATGCATGACCTTGCGGCGGAGGCATCACGCCTCGCGGCGCTGCGGGGCTTGCGTGTAACCGGAGCCATGACCGTTGCGCGATTCTCGGCTGATGAGGCAGAGCTTCGCGAGACGTTCGCTGCAGTCAGGGAAGCAAGGCGAATTCTGTCGGACGCGGGACATCCAGCTACTGAGCTATCAATGGGGATGTCCGGTGATTTCGAGATCGCAGTGGAAGAGGGCGCGACGATGGTCCGCCTCGGGTCAATTCTGTTTGGAGCGCGTGACCAATGATCGACGAAAGCTTTCACCTGACATCGCTCGATGTGCGCCGATTCGATTTCGGCCGCTCGCTTCGCGGGTATGATCCCACGAAAGTCGAGACATTTCGCGAACAGGTGGCTGAAGAGTTCGACAGGCTCGGGCGAATCAATCAGGATCTCGACACCAAGGCCCGCAGCTTTCACGAACAGCTACGTGCATTCAGGGAACGCGACAAAGCCTTGAACGATGCGCTGATCACGGCCCAGCAGCTCCGTGCTGAAGTTCGCGACCAGGCGGAACGTGAGGCTCAGCTTCTGATCAAGGAAGCTCAGGCGGAGAGCGAGCGAATAGTGGAGACTGCGAGGTCAGAAGTGCGACGCATGGAGCAGGAGCTCGACTCGCTGGATCGATCGCGGCGCACGTATCTGGCGCAGATGCGTGCCCTCCTGGCACGCCAGCTTTCAGAAGTCGAAGCTTCGGAGAGCGGAAGGTCACGCGCAGTTTCAGGAGACGAGGCGAAGTGACCAAAGCTGAAGGGACACGGCAGTTTCGACTTCTCGCAGCTGAGAGACCTGTCGATGAGATGGAGCGTGAGGTGCTCGCTCGCTGGAATGAGGAGAAGGTCTTTGCCCGGGCGCAGGAAGCGGCAGCGGACCGGCCTGCTTACGTTTTTTTCGAGGGTCCTCCCACCGCGAATGGCCGGCCGGGAATTCACCACGTTTTCTCGCGCACGATCAAGGATCTCTTCTGCAGGCACCGCGCAATGCAGGGCTACCTCGTCGCGCGAAAGGCCGGCTGGGACACTCACGGTCTGCCGGTTGAAATCGAGGTCGAGAAACAGCTCGGCATAAGCGGGAAGCAGCAGATCGAGGAAATCGGCGTCGAGGAGTTCAACCGCCTTTGCCGCGAGAGCGTGTGGAAGTACCGCAGCGACTGGGAGAAGATGAGCGAGCGCATCGGCTTCTGGCTCGACTACAGCGAACCCTACGTTACGTACAGCAACAACTATGTAGAAAGCGTATGGTGGGCTCTCAAGACGCTCTTCGATAAGGATCTGCTGTACCGCGGACACAAGATCCTCCCATATTGCGCGCGATGCGGGACAGCGCTCTCGAGTCACGAGGTGGCGCAGGGGTATCGGGACGTAAAGGATCCGAGTGTGTACCTCGCGCTCGACCTGGAACCCGGTAGCGATGGGAAGCGGCAGAGGATTCTCGTCTGGACTACGACGCCGTGGACTCTGGTGTCAAACGTCGCGCTCGCTGTCCACCCGGAGCTCGAATACATCGAGTTGACGAAGCGGAAAGGGGACGGCGCCGAATCCATCATCGTCGCGGCAACTCGCGCTGCTGCTGTACTCGGAGCCGACTACGATGATCGCTGGGAGCCAGTTGGTACCATGTTGGGGGCCGAACTTGTTGGACGTCGGTACAAGCGTCCGCTCGACTGGGTGACATTTGAGAAGGGTGCGCACGAGATCATCGTTGGTGAGGAATTCGTGTCGGCCGACGATGGCACCGGCGTCGTGCACATGGCGCCTGCATTCGGTGCCGACGACTATGCGGCGGGGCAGAAACACAAGCTCGCGTTTCTTCAGCCCGTCGATCAGCGAGGAGAGTTTCCTGCGGAAATGCCTCTCGTCGGCGGCATGTTCGTCAAGAAGGCCGATGAGAAGATCATCGAAGAGCTCAAGCGTCGTGGGGTCCTGTGGAAGAGCTCGATGCTCGAGCATTCGTATCCGCATTGCTGGCGTTGTGATACGCCACTGCTCTATTACGCGCGCACATCGTGGTTCATCCGCACGACTGCCTACAGGGATGCAATGCTCACGCGGAACGCGCGCGTCGACTGGCATCCACCCGAGATAGGCGAAGGAAGGTTCGGCGAGTGGCTGGTCAACAACATTGATTGGGCGATATCGCGCGACAGATACTGGGGCACGCCGCTGCCGCTGTGGATATGCGATCGCAACAATATCCACGTCGATGCGATTGGCAGCTTTGCCGATCTCGCCACACGGTCCGGCGCGGACACAGGTGAAGGATTCGACCCGCACAAACCGTACATCGACGCGCATACCTGGGGTTGCACGCAGTGCGAGGGCACGATGCGACGCGTTCCGGAAGTGATCGACACCTGGTTCGATTCGGGTTCGATGCCTTTTGCGCAGTGGCATTACCCATTCGAAAACCAGGACAAGCTCGAGCGAAATTATCCCGCCGATTTTATCGCCGAGGGAGTCGATCAGACGCGGGGGTGGTTTTACTCGCTGCTCGCAATCGCGACCGGCCTCGGGGACGCATTGCCACGGAATACTCTTGCCGATAAAGCGTCGACTGGCGAGGCCGTAAAGACTGCGCCGTACGCATCGGTTGTGGTGAACGACCAGGTGCTCGACGCCGAAGGTGCGAAGATGTCAAAGAGCCGCGGCAATGTCGTGGACCCCTGGGCAGTCCTGGAAAAGTATGGAGCGGACGCGGTGCGCCTCTTCTTCATCGAGTCGAGCCAGGTCTGGGTGCCTCGCAAGTTCGACGAGGCAATGATCCGTGAACGCGCCGGCCGCTTCCTGCTCACGCTCAAGAACGTCTACAGCGGGATCTTTGCTCTCTACGCAAACTTTGGCTGGGAGCCGTCAGATGCCGATCCTGCGGTTGGCGCCCGGCCGCCAATAGATCGCTGGATTTTGTCACGCCTCTCGACGGTCGAGCACGATGTCGATGCGGCGCTCGAACGGTACGATCCGACTACCGCCGCGCGGCTCGTAATGACGTTCCTCATCGACGATGTATCGAACTGGTATGTGCGCCTCAACCGCCACCGGTTCTACGATGTCGATACCGACGACAACCGCGCAGCATTCGCTACTCTTCAGGAAGTCCTGGTTGTCACCTGCAGGCTTCTCGCTCCGTTTGCGCCATTCCTGAGCGACTGGATCCACCATGAGATAACGGGTGAATCCGTACACCTCGCTTCGTACGTAAGGGCGGATGGAAGCGTGCGGGACAGCTCACTCGAGACGGCCATGGAGCACATTCGCGCCCTGGCTAATCTCGGCAGGGCGGCACGCGAGGATGCGGGCGTCAAGGTGCGCCAGCCGCTCGGGAAAATGGTGTGCGTCGTACCCGATATGCAGGCTAACCACAAGGGTTCTGATACAAATTTGCTGGTTCCGCTGCTGGCAGGTGAATTGAACGTAAAAGAGGTTAGCTTCCTCACTTCCGCGGACGACCTGGTTTCGCTCGAAGCCAAGCCGAATTTCAGGTCTCTGGGTAAGAAGTTCGGTAAGGAGACACCGCTCGCGGCGAAGGCCGTTGCAGCGATGGGGAATGAAGCATTGATGGCGTTCGAGAGGGGGGAGCCACTTGCCGTATCTGTGGGCAACGAATCCCACCTGCTGGATCCAGAAGATCTCACGATCATTCGCCGGGCCTCCGGCGATTTGATCGTTAAGGAGGATGCGGGGTATTTCGCTGCAATAGATCCACTCGTGACGCCGGAGCTCCGCATGGAGGGTCTTGCTCGCGAGGTCGTCAGCCGCGTTCAGCGGATGCGCAAGGAGTCAGGGTTTGCGGTCAGCGACAGGATAATCGTCGCCATCGCAGGCTGGGAGGAGCTGGAAGAAGCGGTGCGCACGCACAGCGCGCGTATCGCGGACGAAGTACTCGCCCGTGAGATAACGGTGGGTGATGAGGCTGAAAAATTCAACGCGATGGCAGCTGCCGACATCGATGGTCGGGAAGCGCGCATCGCATTAGAGAGGGCAGTCTAGATGGCACCGACAACAGCCGCGAAGAAGCCGAAGTCAATGACCAAGAAGAACCTCGACCACTTCGAGAAGCGACTTCTCGAGGAGCGCCGGCGTGTGGTCAAGGAGCTCGGGCACTATGACGAGGCCTTCGGGTCAACGCAGCAGGGCGCCGACGGCAACCTGAGCTCATACTCGTTCCACATGGCCGACCAGGGCACTGATGCAATGGAGCGCGAGAAGGCGTTTCTTTTCGCGAGCCAGGAGGGGCGTTTCCTCTGGCACCTCGATGAAGCACTGCGACGGCTGTATCGCTCGCCTGAGTCGTTCGGCAAGTGTCACAACTGCGGTATGGACATAGCCTACGAGCGTCTCGACGCGCTTCCACACGCGCGTTACTGCATCGATTGCAAGCAGCGTGAAGAAGATGCGAAGCGGCAGAGCTAATACTCCGCTTTTCTGGTCAGTTCTGTCGACGGTAGTTCTCGCCGACATAATTACCAAGGCGATTGCCGTCTATTCCCTGGTACCTCAGCGCGTTCCGCACGAGGTGATCGGGGAGACACTGAGATTCACCCTCGTTTACAACCCTGGCGCTGCCTTCGGTTTGCACCTCGGGTCGTATTCGCGATGGATTTTCATGGTACTCACGATCGGCGCGCTCGTGATACTCGGCAGGCTCTACCGTGCAACGCGCGACGGTGACCTCGTTCGGACGCTGGCGATCGCGCTGGTTTGTTCGGGAGCGGTTGGCAATCTGATTGACCGTGTCCGTTCGGCCCGCGGAGTCGTTGACTTCATCGACGTTGGCATCGGCGATTCGCGGTGGCCAACGTTCAACATCGCGGATATGGCGGTGAGCACCGGCGCGTTCCTGCTGGCATGGGTGCTTTGGGGGGAAGAGGATGAAGCGAAGGCGGCTGCAGCAGCACCCGCTCCGGCAACTACCGGAAGCCAGGAAATCTGAGCGCCGGCGAGCGGCATGAATTTCTTATCGAGGCGGACGGCAACGTTCGCCTCGATCTGCTTGTAGCCGACCGTATTTCGCTTTCCCGCACGCAGTCGGCAACACTGATCGCAGGCGGCAGTGTCACGGTAAACGAGAAGAAGGAGAAGGCGAGCTACAGGCCGTTGAAGGGCGACCGGATCGTAGTCGTCGAGCCGCCGATGACGGGCCGCGAGATTAGCGGTGAGGCGATCGACGTCCAGATAGTT
Organism: Gemmatimonadaceae bacterium; assembly: GCA_031426255.1. Taxonomy (GTDB): domain Bacteria; phylum Gemmatimonadota; class Gemmatimonadetes; order Gemmatimonadales; family Gemmatimonadaceae; genus UBA4720. The sequence continues at coordinate 45,063 of JANPKW010000061.1, forward strand.
TTCGAGGACGATGTCATGCTGGTCGTGAACAAGCCCGCTGGAATGGTTGTTCACCCCGCCCCCGGGAACTGGTCAGGAACCTTGGTCAACGCGTTACTTGGGCGTGGAGGAGAATTGGCGCCCGGCTCGACGCCTGATCGGGCAGGGATAGTTCACCGCCTCGACAAGGAGACTTCCGGGCTTCTCATAGTAGCGAAGTCCGAGAGGGCGCAGCGGATCCTCAGCGCCGCAATCGCTGCTCGACGCGTCAAGCGCCGCTATGCAGTGGTCATCTGGGGGCATCTTGCAGCCGATGAAATTTCTGTAGACAAACCCCTCGCGAGAGATCCGCGAGACCGAAAGCGCATTGCAATCGTCAGTAACGGCAGGCAGGCGAAGACGGATTTCTTCCGGCTAGCCCGCTTTGGACCGGGAGACCTGTTGCGTGCGCATTTGCATACTGGTCGAACTCATCAGATTCGCGTTCACCTTGCCTCGACGGGCCACCCTGTGATGGGTGATGATGTCTACGGCGGCGGTGGCAACAGGCGGATCGCTGGGCTCGCACCAAAAAGGCATTTTCTCCACGCGGCGTGGCTCCAGTTCTCTCATCCACTCACTGGCGCGCCGATGGACATCCGATCACCCTTGCCCGACGACCTGAAAGCCTCTCTCCGGGTAATTGGAGAAGGTGAAGCCGTTGCGCAGGCAGAGGATCCTCTCGCCGCGCTCGGCTTCTATGACTAGCGACTCGCTCACCCTCGTAGCAGACCCGCTTGCACCCGCAGCCGCGCCTGCGCGGCCGATGCGTCGCGTGCTCGTGTTCGCGATTGCCGGCCGCACGCGCTGCGCCGATATCGCGGACGTTCGCGAAATCGTTCCGATTACGGCTACCACTCGTCTTCCAGGTGCGCCCCATCATGTGAGGGGGCTCATCAACCTGCGCGGAAGTCTCGTAACTGTGATGGACGCTGCGCTGTGTCTTTACGGAGTTCCGGCAATCGGCGCCGAAGCGAGCATCCTGCTCGTAGAGCGCGCGGGCCGGGTTGCGGGCGTGATAGTCGACAATGTGTTCGACATGCAGCTGATCGCCGAAGACGAATTGAAAGGGGGCGCGCTGATCGATCTGCGCGCCATGGTAGAAACGGCTCTCGCCTGAGGAGGCATGGGGTGAACAACACAGTGCTGGTGTGCGACGACGCAGTGTTCATGCGCACGATGATCGGGGACATTCTGACGCAGGCCGGGCTCGAGGTCGTTGGTGAAGCCGATTCGGGGGCGCAGGCTGTCGAGAAATACAAGTCGCTCAAGCCGGACCTGGTGACGATGGACATCATCATGCCGGAAATGGGTGGCATCGAAGCGGTGCGGGAAATCACGAAGTTCGATCCGCAGGCACGAGTGCTCATGTGCAGCGCAATGGGGCAGCAGGCGCTGGTTGCGGAGGCGATTCAGGCCGGAGCAAAGGATTTTGTCGTGAAACCGTTCCAGCCAAGTCGGGTGCTGGAGGCAGTGCAGCGAGTACTTGGCTAAGTGAACACGAAACGCTACGCGGAGCTCTTCCGCGCCGAGTCGAGGGAAAGGCTGGCAGAGATGAATACTTCTCTGCTTGCGCTCGAGCGCGGCGAGGGCGGGGAACGGGTAGCGGAGTTGTTTCGCGCTGTTCATACAGTGAAGGGGATGGCCGCGGCGATGGGCTACGCGGATGTTCGTGACCTTTCGCATTCGCTCGAGGCGCTCCTCGACCAGTTGAGGCGCGGCGCGCTCGATGTTACGCCGCAGATCATCGAGACGCTTTTCGACAGTGTCGACACGCTCGAGTCAGCGATAGTTGCTGTGTCGCAACCGAACCCCGACCCTGTGGACGTGCTCCGTGCTATCGAGCTGCTGGAAGGCGCTGCTGCCGCAGCAGTTGAATCGCCGGGCACCAACCCGACGATGGAATGGCCGGTAATGCGCGACGCTCAAGCGACTAACGCCACCGCGAAGCTCGCGAGCGAGGCTCGGAGTTCCACCCATCGGCTGAGAGCGGCGGTAACGGTGGCGCCGCTCAATCAGGCGATGAGTGCAGCTGAAAAGCATCACCGTTTCGTTCGCGTCGACGCAGCGCGCCTCGACACGCTCATGAATCTCATCGGCGAGCTCGTCATAGCGCGGGGCCGCCTTCAGGAAGTTGCGAGAAAGGCTGGCAATCCTGCGATGTCGGAAGCGGTCCTCCAGGCCTCGCGCCTGATCGGGAGCCTGCAGACAGAGATCACGACTGCCCGCATGGTGCTGGTTGGCCAGGCTTTCGAGCGGTTCGAGCGGATGGTCCGCGACACCGCTCAATCACTTGGTAAGCAAGTCTCCTTCGAGATACTCGGCTCGGAGATCGAAGTTGACAAGTCCGTGCTCGACGAGATCGGCGACCCGGTCATGCATCTCCTCAGGAACTCACTCGATCACGGCGTGGAATCACCGTCAGAGCGCCGCGCCGGCGGCAAGCCGATAGTGGCAAAGCTCACGCTGTCTGCGTCACGCGAACGGTCATCGGTCGTAGTGCGCGTGAGCGACGACGGCCGGGGTATCGATGTGGCGCGCGTCCTCGAGCGTGCGCGGGCAAACGGCCTTGTAGAAGATGAGTGCGGCAACCTGAGCGACTCGGAAATTCTTGCGCTGATTGCGCGTCCCGGTTTCTCGACGAAATCGAAGGTCTCGGACATCTCCGGTCGCGGAGTTGGTCTCGACGTCGTTGCAACCAAGGTGAGGTCCCTCGGCGGATCGGTCGAGTTGTCTACCGATGCCGGTGCCGGAACGGAGATTCGCCTCGAGCTCCCCATGACGCTCGCGATCATACACGCCTTGCTTGCGCGTAGCGAAGATGAGATCTACGCGCTCCCGATCACACATGTAGTGGAGACCTTGGTACTCGAGCCTGATATGGTCCGGTTCGAGGACGACAGGGAAGTGCTGCTCGTTCGGGGAGTGACGATTCCCGCAGTGAGATTGCGCGACCGTGTCGGTCATCCGCGCTGCCCGCGTACGCGGGGACACGCGGTAGTTCTCGATCTGCCTGATGGGCGGGTGAGCCTTCTCGTCGATGAGTTCATTGGTCAACAGGAAGTAGTAGTGAAGAATTTCGACGCGGCGCGTGGCATGCCGCATCTGTTCAACGGCGCCACGATCCTCACCAACGGTTCCCCTGCGCTCATTCTCGACGCGCAGGGAATTCTTTAGCCAACGTGACAATGCAGAGCATGGAAACCTCGCAGGCAATCGTATCGCCGACAGTCACACCTCCGCTGAGCGCTGAGCGGATGGATGCGCTCAAGGAAGTGGCGAACATCGGCGCCGGTCACGCCGCAACGGCGCTCTCGCTCATGACCGGTGCGCGAATCATGATCGACGTTCCAACAGTCAATGTGGCGCCGCTCGACGAGTTGATCCCCGGCATCGCAGACGGCGATTCGCAGATTGTCAGCGTCGTGATGGACATGTCCGGCTCTTTGCAGGGACACACCCTGCTTGCGTTACCGCTGGCAACAGGGCGCCGGCTTGCCGATCTGATGCTGCGCCGCGAGCGCCGGCCCGGAGGAACGCTCGATCTGCTGGAAGAGTCTGCGTTGAAGGAGGCCGGCAACATACTTGGCGGCGCGTACATGACGGCACTCAGCGAGTTTCTCGGCATGTCCCTCATGCCTTCGCCGCCACGTCTGATGGTAGGAACCACGGATGTCGTCATGGCTGCACATAAAGCGCAGGCATCGGAAGCAGCAGCCGCGTATTGTGTCGAGACGGAATTTTCGTTCGAGGAAATCGGCGAGCGCTTTCGCGGATTCTTCCTGCTGCTGCCAGATACGAAGTCGTTCGACGCGATTTTCCACGCCGTCAACGTGAAGTAATGACTGTCGCTGCCCGACCATTGCCGAGTCCGAGGGAAACGGAGATTCTCCGTTCCCTCGCTCGGCGCGTGGATCCCTCGGACCCTGGCTCGCAGAACAACCTCGGCGTGTTGTATTACCGCCGCGGACTGTTCGACGAGGCGATCGCATCCTTCTCGCGTGCGCTCTCGCTCGATGAGCGCATGCGCGTTGCGAGACGCAACCTCGAGATTGCCTACGGTGAAGCGGGTTTGCTCGAGCGGCGCGTTGCCGAGCTCGCGACGCGGCTCGCCGAGTCACCGGATGACCTCGGACTGCTAGTTGAAAGCGGGATCGCTGAAAAAACCGCTGGTAATCTGGACCTTGCAGAGCGCCGGTTCAGGCGGGCGATAGCTCATGACCCTGATAGCTCTGTTCTTCATTTCTTTCTTGCCGAGATCTCCTACAACCGCGGTCTTGGTGAAGAGGCATTGCGCTTTCTACGGCGGTCGATCGATCTCAACCCGGCGAACCCGGATGCGCACTACCTCGCTGGGTTCATCCTCGGCGATCTCGGGCGAGTAGAGGAAGCGCGGGAGGCAAACCGTCGCGCTGTTGCGCTGAACCCCTCGCTGACGCGGGCGCAGGCCAATCTCTCTCTCGAGACACGCATATCTGCCGAAACGGAAGCGCCGGTGACGGATTCGTCTGCTGCAGCGCGCTCAGGGAGTCCTCATTTGACGCTCGCTCTCGCGCTTCGACTGAAGGGCTATTACGAAGAGGCGTTGCGCGAATGCCGCGCGGCTCTTGACGGTGGCGAGGATCCGCATGCGGCATTCGAAGCGCTCGGAAGCATCCATCTCATGCTGTCGCAGCCCGAAAAGGCTCTTGACGCGTATGAGCGCTGCATTGCCATAACGGAGGACAGTCAGCGCGTCTGGAACCAGCGCGGTGTTGCGTTGTACCTGCTTTCCCGCGCCGAAGAAGCTGAGGTGAGCTTTCGCAGATGCCTGTCAATCGGGAAGTCATATCCAGCGGCGCACAATAATCTTGGTGCGCTTTTATGGGATGCCGGTGAAGTTCGTGAGGCCACCAACTCATTCCGCCGTGCGGCGCGCGGAAATGCGCCGGCGTTGAACGCCCGCTTGAATCTAGCGCTTGCTCTGTTTCGCCAGGGTCACTTTCAGCTCGCACTCGACGCGTATCGGACCGTGCTTCGCGATGAGAGTGAGAATCCTGTTGCGTGGAACGGCGTTGCTCGTGCGCTGCTGGAGTTTGGGGAGTACGCCGATGCGCGCGATGCCTGCCTGCGCGCAATCCAGTCGGATCCCAACTTCGCGTGGGCGCACCGCAACCTTGGCTTTGCATTCGCGGGACTCGGCGAAGCCGAAGCCGCCGAAGAGTGTCGAGTGCACGCGGCCCGACTGGACCCGCGCGAAACTCCGCAGACGATGGTGCTGGAGATGGATGCCGAAGTATCCTCGTCGGCGATTCCCGACATCAGTATCGCTGCTGCGGCGATTCCGGACTACACACTCGCGGCCGATTACATCTCGAAGGGTCTCTACGACAGGGCGCTTGGGGAGATCCGGCGTGCGATGGCACGTGGCGCAGACGAGAAAGAGGGGATGCTTCTCCTCGGAAAATGTTTTGCTGCGCGCGGTGACTACGAGGTCGCGGAAAAGGAATTTGTCGCCGTTCTTGGCGCCCTTCCCGGTGACGACACCGCTGCACTCGAGCTCGCCGGAGTCTATCGCGCAATGGGCAGGCCCGCAGATGCGCTACGCCGCGCAGTCGGCCTGCTGAGGCAGAATGTCTATCACTTCGCTGCCCTTGTTCTGCTTGGAGAATCGTTGCTCGACATGAAGCGCTCACGCGATGCCGGAAGAGCGTTCGCGAGGATTCTCAAGTTCGATCCGAATCACATGGTAGCCCGAAAATACAGCAAGCTTGTGTCAATGGAGAGCCGCTGATGGCGATCGAAGGCCCGCTTCAGGACATCGGAATCCACGACGTATTCCAGCTGCTCGATCTGGCAAGAAAGAGCGGTAGGCTCACTGTCAGGTCAGCCGTGCGCGGCAATGAAGGCAAAGTGTACTTCGACAAAGGTGCAGTCGTCCACGCGACGATGACCGAAAATCCGCATACGCTCGGAGCGTTGCTCAAGGCCGCGGGAAAAGTCACTGACCGCGAGCTCGATCGCGCCTCGCGCGCACAGCAAGTCGGCGACACGCGGCTCCTCGGGGAAATACTTACCGCCCAGGGGGCTGTCACCCGACGGGATGTTGACCGCTTCATGCGCCAGCAGATCGAGACGGTCGTGTTTGACATCTTCTCCTGGAAGGAAGGCACGTTCAGCTTCGCTGATGAGCGGGATGAAACAGTAGTGATAGATGCGGCGGTTCGCGTCTCGACCGAGTCATTGCTGATGGAGGGCGCGCGTCGCATCGACGAGTGGTCAAGAATGGGCGATCGCATTCCGAATGCCCAGGTCGTACCCCGTCTCGCGCAGCCTCGCGAGACCGACGGCTACATCGACCTTCGGCCCGGCGAATGGGAAGTGCTCGCCCTCGTCGATGGTGCGCATTCGCTCCGCGACATCGCAGAGGAATTGGGCGCGGCGGAATTTGAAGTCGCGAAGACCGTATACGGAATGCTGAGCACAGAGCTCATCGAAATTGTCGAACCGCAGGTGGAGGCAGCCGCATGATGAACGATTCGGAGCTCGCGTTCGCTGACGTTATCGGAGACGGCGAACAGACAGTTCTTCTGCTCGACCACCGCGGAGCGATACGCGCCGGAGTTTATCTGGACAGTCGAGGTGACGACGTCGGCAGGGAGATCGGCGCAGCGCTCGGAGGTGTTGGTGCGGAAGCGACGCGCGCGATGAGGCATCTCGGACTTGGCGAATGGCGCGCAATCGTGTGCGAGTGCACACACGCTAACCTGGCGCTTGCTCCAGCCGATGAAGGAGATGTTGTGCTCGTGGCCGCCTCACCCGGCGTCCCTCACGGGTTCGTTCGCCGGTTGCTCGATATGGCTTCCTCACGTGCGCTCGCGTGGCGGAGGGAGGTCGCATGATTACGAAATTCGACGACATCGTAACACGGATTGAACGGCACGCGGGTGTAGTCGGCGTCATGCTGGTCGGAATCGATGATGGAATGGTAATAGCCGGTGACGCGGGGCCGGGACGGGATTCCGACACGGCAGCCGCACTTGCTGCCTCGCTGTTCAGGCGCACGAGGGTGGCCGCTGCCGATGCCCTTCTTGGTGACGCCACCTTCGTCAGACTGGAAGCTGAGCGCGGGCACATGTGCGCAACGGCGCTCGATGATGTCGTCGTCGTCGCGATGACGGCGAGTGGAGTCAACCTTGGGAAGCTGCGGCTCGAGATGATGGGCGCAAAGGAGATGTTATGATAGCAGGAGCTGTGAGTGCACCGTGGCTCGACGCGCCACTACGTAGATTCGTACAGGATTCACGCGTCCAGCGCGCAGTGGTGCTGCACCCCGACGGAAAGGTACTGGGCCAGTTTGGCTTCTCCAGTGCATCGGAGGTGATGACTGCCTGCGCACTTGCCGCAGCGATCAACGCTTCGGGGCGCGAGCTCGGAAGGCAGATGGGCGGGAGACCGTTCCTCGGCCTGCATCAGGGAGGACGGCGCCAGGGAGTCTTCATGGCGGCGTGCTCGGCTGCCGGCAAGGAGTGTCTGCTCCTCGCGGCGTTCGATCGCGACAGCACCCTCGGTCTCGTTCGGCTGTACTTCGCCGAATTCCGGGAAGCGGTGAGCGGGTTGGACAACGGCACACCGACCGAAAGGTTGCCGCGCGACCTGGAGACGGACCTGAACACCAGTCTCGACGCTCTGTTCGGGCCGCTCAACTGATACTGAAAGCGCAGTAGCAGGCACGAGTCGTATCTTTGAGGCAGATATGTTCCAGGAAAGATCAGGGAGACCTCAGAAGGGTGAATGGAACGACGGCGAGTTCGAATCGTTCCTGGCGGAAATAGCGCCTACGCTTGAACACAGCGTCGGACGCCTTGGCGTAGCCGGTGCACTAGGCTCGAGAACGCCCGAAGTCGACCCGGAAAAGCTGATCTTTGCGTGGCCTGATGTTGCCGACAGGATCGTCGAGGAACTGCGTTAGTGGCAATTCGTGGGAATCTCAGCGAGGCAAGTCTTCCCGACGTGCTGCAGCTTCTCGCAATGGGGAGCAAAACCGGCGCGTTGACCATCGCGGTGGGCAACGCCGGCGGCACGATCTGCTTCGAGAATGGCAGGATCTGCCATGCATCGGTTATCGATCGCACTCTCGGCACCGAAGAATCCGTGTTTGCGATGTTCAAGTGGAACGACGGCACGTTCAGCTTTGAACCAGGTGTGCGCCCACCGGAGGGTGCCAGGCTGCAATCGCTCGATCCTCAGGTTCTGCTGCTCGAGGGCGCGCGGCGTGTCGACGAATGGTCGCTGATCGAGAAGAAGCTTCCAAACTTCGACGTGGTTTTCGCGCTGGATCGGCAACAGCTCCTGCGCAACAGCATTGTCCTGTCGAGTGAGCAACAGAAACTGCTTCCGCTCATTGACGGTTACCGCGACGTCGACGAGCTGATGCGTGTGTCGATGATGAGCGAGTTCGATGTCGGCAAAGCGTTGTTTGGCCTTCTCTCCGGGGCGTTCCTTGTTCGCGTGGGTCAGGGCGATGGGGAGCAGGCTGTCGTTCCGGAGAACGTGATTGCCGAGCATCGAAATCTCGGGATCGCGTTCTATCGCGCGCGGATGTACAGCGATGCCGCGCGCGAGTTCCGGCGCATTGCTGAGCTGCGCGCGAGCGACGCTTCTGCGGCGTTCTACCTTGGACTGATCGCGCTGAAGGAGGGAAGGTGGAACGACGCCGCCATGGCATTTCAGCGCGCGGCGGTTTCATCTCCACGCTCGGCTGCGGTGTTCGTGAATCTCGCATATGCATACGAGCGTCTCGGGCAGGTCGAGAAAGCGAAGATGGCGTTGGAGCAGGTTGTTGCACGCGCGTCGCGGCCTGAGCCGCTTGCGCATCTTGGGCTGGCCGCAGTCGCAATCCAGCGAAGCGATCTAGAGGCTGCTGCGTCAGCGCTTGCATCTGCGCGTGGAGCCTGGGGTGGCAGTACCCCGCCGGCGTCCTGGTTTCACTATGCCGGCCTCGAGGCAACGATGCGGGGCGATTCTCGTCGCGCGGTGGACATACTCGCTGAAGGCGTAGCGCGGTATCCGGCTTCCGCGGTACTTCTCAACAATCTGGCTGTTGCACAGGAGGGATGCGGAAATTTCGCGGATGCGCGTGCAGCTCTCGACCGTGCGGTGCAGACCGATTGCGCCATGCCGCAGCTGTTCAGAAATCTTGGCGATTCACTAGGGCGGCAGGGTCGCGCTGAAGAAGCCCAGGCAGCATATCAGCGCGCGGCAGCAGCCAGTGCAGCAGCAGGACGCTGACCAGCCGGGCTTCGTCGCCCTTCTGAAGAAGATCGAGCGCGATCGCGGCTTTCGTTGCAGCAGTTACAAGGATACGTGCCTTCGCCGGCGAATAGCCGTCAGGATGCGGGCAAGATCGGCAGCGACGTTTGCCGACTACGCGGGCCTTCTCGACACCGATGCGGCCGAGTACGATCGGCTGATTCAGACGCTGACGATCAACGTGTCGAAGTTCTTCAGGAATCCCGAGACGTTCGCGTGCGTGGCGACGAAGGTGATACCGGAGTTGTTCGATCTAAAGTCGCAGCTTGTTCGCGTATGGAGTGCTGGCTGCGCGACAGGAGAGGAGCCTTATTCGCTCGCGGTCCTTTTCCGGGAGCACGCTGTCACAGCCGGTGATGAGGCGTCGCTCGACCGCCTGCGTATCATTGCCAGCGATATCGATCGTGAGGCGTTGGCCGCGGCAAGCCGTGGCCAATACAACGAAGCTGCGTTCACTGACACTTCGCCGGCTGTCAGGCAGCGATACTTCCCGGTGGAGAATGGACTCCATACGGTCGTGCCGGAGATTCGAAACCTGGTGGCGTTCGAGCAACGCGATCTGCTGGGTGGCGCGGGCCCGGGTGGCAGGCTGCAGATGATCATCTGCCGGAACGTGATTATCTACTTCACCCGTGAAACTCAGGAGCGCCTGTTCGAGCACTTCTATGAACTGTTGCTGCCGGGCGGTTTCCTCGTCCTTGGTAAAGTGGAGACACTGCTTGGAAAATCGCGCGAGTTGTTCGCGCCGGTGAGCTCCCGCGAGCGGGTATTTCGCCGCTTGTAGCAACACGAATCTCCTGAACCTCAGTGCGTCAGCCAAAGAGAGTCCTGGTAGTGGATGACAGCGCATTCATGCGCCGGCTCATCACCGAAATTGTGGAGTCGCGCCCGGAGTTTCTCGTCGTGGGCACGGCTCGCGACGGCGCGGACGCACTTGGAAAAATCAGGCAGCTCAGACCAGACATCGTGACCCTCGATATCGAAATGCCGGGCGTCGATGGGCTCCAGGCGCTTGGGCAGATCATGCGCGAAATGCCGCGCCCGGTCGTGATGCTGAGCGCAGTGGGATCCGATTCCGACAACTCGGCGACTATCAAGGCGCTCGAGCTTGGCGCGGTCGACTTCGTTCGCAAACCTTCGGGTCCCGTCAGCATCGACCTCGTGACTGTGAGGACTGAGCTTCTGCGGGCCATGGCCGCGGCGGCAATGGTGCGTGTTCCACACGCAATGCCTGCCCTCAGACCTTCGCGGGCCGACAGCGGATTGCCGGAGCCACGGACGCGAATCGAGAATGCACGCCCGGAGCCCGCGCGCGCGCTCGTGGCCGTTGCGGCTTCGACTGGTGGACCGAAGGCACTTTCAGAAATGATCGCACATCTGCCTGCGGCGCTGTCCGCTGCAGTTCTCATCGTGCAACACATGCCTGCCGAATTTCTCCATTCCTTCGCGCGTCGCCTTTCACAGGTGAATGTGCTCCCCGTCTCCGTCGGTGCAGCCGGTGAGACCGTCATGGGAGGGCACGTCTATATCGCGCCCGGAGGACGCCATATGGCGGTTGGCATGCAGAACGGGCTGCCGGTGCTCCGGCTCGACGATGGCCCGTCGGTGTGCGGTGTAAGACCCTCAGCAGATCCACTTTTCGCCAGCGCTGCCCAGCATTTCGGCGAGAATGTGATTGGCGTGGTGCTCACCGGCATGGGCCGTGACGGCGCCGATGGACTGCTGGCGATCAGGAATGCGGGCGGTGGTGCGATCGTGCAGGACCGGGCCAGCTCGATCATTTACGGGATGCCCCGCGCAGCACTCGTCACGGCCGGCGCCGATCGCGTTGTCGCCCCGCGAATCGTGGGAATCGCGATCGCTGACCTGTTGACGTCACGAAGGGCCGTAGCATGACGCCTGCTCGCGCTCTGTCTCTCGTGCGTCCGGTCCGTGAAGATCATCTTGGCGCATCGACCTTCGTAGAAAAGGGCTGGCACCTTATTGCGCATGGCGACTATGCGGGAGCGGAAGCCGCTCTGATTACCGCACTGAATCTTGCGCCGAGTGAACATCGGACTCGCTCGCTCCTTGGATGGGCGATCATGAGGCAGGGCCGCTATGACGAAGCACTCGAGATACTCGATCAGGTGCTTGGCGAAGACGCCACTAATGCCCTCGCGAGAGCCAGCCTGGGGTATGTCTGCATGCGCAAAGGCCTGCTCCGAGAAGCGCACGAGCACATGAGCGTCGCAGCGGCCCAGATGCGGGATCCAAAAGCCGCGCTGTATGGCTGTTTCTATCTTGGCCTGCTATACGGCCAGCAGCGCGACGTAGTGGAGGCTGAGAGGTATTTCAATCGCACGCTGTCGCTCGCGCCGAACTTCATCGAAGCTTACTACGAGTTGGGCCGCACTTTCTGGGTTTCGGGTGAGCTTGCGGAGGCGGACCGCGTGTGGAAGGCGGGCAATTCCGCGAATCGTTTCAGTGAGTGGGGCAAGCGCTGCGGCGAGGCTTTAAGGCTGTCCGCCGATGGGCAGGAGCCCAGAAGTCACTCCTAGAAGGCAAATTCCACCTGGATCGCGATTTCCTGCCAATCTCGATTAGCCCTACATTAAGATACGGTGAGACATGAGCGACTTCGCGCTCATGCGCTTGACACGGTTTTGATGCATCTCTACACTACCGCGCTATGCCTGAATCCGGAGTGGGAAATCAATTGTCGGCGGTTTCGCGGTTGAATCCGCGAACGCGCTCGATCCTGCTCTGGGTAGCCGCTCTTGCGGCAATAGTGCTGGGATTCGCCGATCTCGCGCGCGGCGGCACTGCGATTGCGCCTGTACTTCTCGTGCTGGGGTACTGCGTTCTAGTGCCAATCGCCATTCTGAAGTAAGCGCGGGAACCGGTCTCGACCGGGCGAGTAGCTCAGTTGGTTAGAGCGCCTGCCTTACACGCAGGATGTCGGGGGTTCGAGTCCCTCCTCGCTCATGTTTTTTTCTGGACCCGCTCGTAAGCGCCGGTGTATCAAATGTTCAACGTGTGGAGGTTAGGACATTGAGTGCAAGGAGTCTGACTTTGCGTTACCATCGCATTTACGGCAAGCGCGCAACTGCTGCGCTCGCTGCCCTCGTGATCTCGCCACTCGTGGCGTCGGCACAGCGCCGTCCACCCGAGCCGACACCTCGCGTCATGGTCGCGACGTTTGCGAGTACCGACAAGGATCTCGGGCTCCAGGCGGCGGAGGCAATTCGCGCGCGTATTACCCGCGATGCCGATGCGCGGAAACTCGTAGTCATCCCGAAGAACGACATCAACAATACGTTGACCGCATCGGGATATTCAACGACGGAGTCGCTCGCTGCGAATGACGCGCGTGCGCTGGCCGTTCTCCTGCGCGCCGATGAATACATCGAAGGCACGGTCACACGTACGCCAACGGGCGTGCGGATCGAGCCGCGGATGATTCTCGCCCGCGACCAGACCCTCCAGCAGCCACTGCCGGCGGCCGAAGGCGGCAACGTTGGGCAGGCTGCCGCGGCGATCTCGAAATCGTATCAGCAGGCTCGCGAGCAGCTTCAGAACGAGAAGAACTGCTACACGCTCTTCCGTGAGAACAAGCACGCCGAAGCAATCCTCATGGGACGCTCGGCCCTTTCGAAGTACCCGACCGGTACGATCGCAATGGTTTGTCTTGCGAATGCGTATCAGGGGCTCAACCAGGCCGACTCGGTTCTCGCTATCTCTGAGCGCATCACCGCCGTGGATCCACGGAACATCCCGGCTCTTCGATTCCAGGCCGAGATCTATCAGACACGGAACAACACCCCGAAGGCTCTAGAGGCTCTTACGCGCCTCATGGCCGCTGACCCCAGCAACGATCGCCTGCGCGAGCAGGTCATCGCATCACTGGTTCAGAGCGGGCAGGCAGCAATGGCGGTGCCTTACATTGAAGAGGCACTCCGTACGAACCCCGGCGCCCCGCAAACGCTCAACATGGCCTGGCGCGTGTATCTCGCCGCCAATCAACTGGACAAGGCTGTCCAGACTGGCAGTGAGATGATCAGGGCGGATACGGCCCTGGCCGATAGCGCCTACTTCATTCGTACTGCCGCCGCGGCATCAGCATCAAACCCGGCTCGTGCCGCTCAGGTTGCTGCAGAGGGAATTGCGAAGTTCCCAACCAACTCGTCGCTCCTCCTCGTGCAAGCGAATGCCCTCAGCAAGGCAGGGCAGAATGCGCAGGCGCTTCAGGCCGTCAACCGTGCACTGGCGGTCAACCCGTCTGTCGATGGCGGTTATGCGCAGAAGGCTCTCATCCTTGGTGCGATGAACCAGCCCGATAGCGTGCTGACAGTCATTCGTACCGCGTCCACCAGTGGTGGCGACAAGAAGACGCTGGCGCAGGTCGCGCTCAAGTTTGGCAATGATGCATACAAGGCTGGCAACGTTTCGAAGAACCGGCCGGAGCTGCAGCGCGCTGTTGCGTTCCTGCTTCTCTCCGATCAGCTCGATCCTTCGGCAGATGCGAAGTTCCTCGCGGGTGCGTCTGCATTCCTGATAGGCCAGAGCGCAGTGACAGAAGCACAGGAGTCCAAGAGCTGTGAGCTCGCGCGTCTTGCGAAGCAGTCGTTCACAACGGCGCAGGAAAACGTGCCGGCAGGTCTGCAGTCATACGCTGAACCCGCTCAGCAGCTGCTTACTGCGATTCCACAGTTCACCCCCGCAGTGGACGATCAGATACGGCGCTTCTGCAGGTGAGTCCAGGCAGGGAACCGGGTGCGTGGGACAGCACTTACCACGCACCGGTGCTCGCTGGTGAGATTGTCGAACTTTTCAGGAATTCGAAGTCAGTACTCGATTGCACTCTGGGGGGCGGCGGACACACTGCCGCCCTCCTTTCTTTGGGAGCTCACGTCACGGCAATCGATCGCGACCCGGACGCTGTGAGCGAAGCGACAAACCGGCTTGCCGAGCATGAATCGGCAGGCCGCTTTCGCGTTATATTGGGCAACTTCGCCGAGATTGACACGTTGCTCCCCGATAAGTCCCAGAAATTCGACGGCATCCTCGCTGACCTCGGCGTTTCATCACACCAGATCGACGATGCGGAGCGCGGGTTTTCGTTTCGTGAAGGTGCCCCACTTGATATGCGGATGAACTCGCTCGCCGATGCATCGGCAGCTGATCTCCTTGCCGGTGAAGCCGAGGAAGAGCTCGCGAGGATTTTTCGGGACTACGGAGATGAGCCGAAAGCGCGACGTCTCGCGCGAGAGGTGGTGCGGCGGCGGGGAAACCGGGCACTCCTCACGAGTGATGATTTCGTAGGGGCTATCCGCGCAGTGCTCGGCCCACGCTCGGGTCCGGGAGAATTCGCGCGCCTGTTTCAGGCGTTGCGAATCGCGGTGAACGACGAGATAGGCTCACTGGAGCGAGCGCTTCCGTTATTGCGTGACAGGTTGTCGCCGGGCGGCGTGCTTGCCGTGATCTCATATCACTCTGGTGAAGACCGCGTCACCAAGCACCAGCTGCGCGAGTGGTCACGCCAATGCGTCTGTCCCCCGCGCCAGCTCGAGTGCAAATGCCGTGGTCGCGCGCTTGGTGAGCTCATCAGCAGAAAGTCGGTCACTGCAGGCAGCGCCGAGACATCCCGCAACCCGCGCGCACGCAGCGCGCGGCTTCGCGCATGGCGAAGCGAGGGCTGAAGCGCGGCCGGTGGATTGTAGCCGGCGTGCTCATTGGATTCGTTGTCGTCTCTGCCGCTGTCGTTACGCGAAGAAGCTACGGCCACCGTGAGGGGCTGGAGCTGACAGCGCTTCAGCGCCGGAAGGCCAGCCTGGAGAGTGAGCGCGTGCGCCTCGCGCAGGAAATCCGTAATGCATCTTCACGCGCGCGTCTCCTGCCTCTAGCCGAGCGGCTCGGAATGCACATGCCAGCGGAGTCGCAGATTGTGGTTCTGAAGAGACCGCCGAGGAACAGTGACACGCCCTAGCCGGATCACGATAGTTCACGGGACGCTGATCGTATTCGCGCTCCTGCTGATTGCGCAGGCGGCACGTGTTCAGCTGGTAGAAGGTGAAAAGTGGGCTGAGCGTGCGCGCGGGCAACAGTTCCGCACCGGTCCCACGGTTGCGCCGCGTGGGAGAATTCTGGATGCATCGGGCAACGTCCTGGCCGAGAGCAGGGAGCTTCTGCGCCTGAGCGTTGCTCCGACCGAAGTTCAGGATCTGGCTACTCTGGCTGCACTCATGAACAAGGCTGGCTTCGAAGCTTCGGTGATTCGCGATGCAACGAATCGTGCGAGGAAGTGGGTGACATTGCCCGGCCTTCACGTCTCGACAGAAGTTGCCGCGCTTACTGCCGTGCGCGGCGTTCACCCGCAAACTGTCGTGAGTCGGGAGTATGTGAGCGCTGGCGGCATCCGCCGCGTTGTCGGGAGCGTCGATGCGTCGGGGAAGGCGATTGCGGGGATCGAGCTTGCACTCGACAGCATTCTTGCGGGCGATTCCACGCGCACTTCTTTCGCGAGAGATGTTCGCGGACGGCGCCTGGACTCTCCCGAAAGCTGGGTGACCGCACCGGCCGCCGGCAACAATATCACCCTGACGATCAATCGCGACCTACAGGAGATCTGCGAGCGGGCTCTCGCCCAGGCAACTGACAGTCTTGAAGCGAGCGGGGGCGACATCGTCGTTCTAAATCCGGCGACGGGGGAGATTCTGGCGATGGCGAGCCGCCGGACCGGCAAACTTTCGATGTCCAACACAGGAGTGACCGAACCCTTCGAGCCAGGGTCGACGCTGAAGCCGTTTATCGCAGCGGCACTTCTCGAAATGAATCGTGCGCGGACCGACGAGATAGTCAACACGTTCGGCGGCGAAATGAAAATCGGGGAGCGCACAATCACGGATCTGCACCGCGCGAAAGAATTGACGCTTGCAGACGTGATAAGGTACTCCAGCAATATCGGCATCGTGCAGTTCGGGGCGAGGCTGACACCGCGCGAGACATTTGAGACTCTTCGCAATCTTGGTTTCGGCACTCCGACGGGGATTCCGATCCCCGGCGAAGCCGCGGGGACTTTGAGGGAGCCCGCCAAGTGGCAGGCTCCCTCGGCAGCGTCGCTCGTGATGGGCTACGAAATTGCCGTCACACCGATTCAACTTGTGAGCGCGTATGCAGCCGTTGCGAACGGTGGCAACGTGATGCAGCCGCACATTGTTCGCGAGGTGCGTTCTGCGAGTGGGGACCTCCTGTATCAAGCCAAGCCGCGGCCGGTACGCCGTGTGTTCAGCGCTCAGGTAGCGCGTGAGGTCAGAGGCCTGCTGGCGAGTGTCGTCGACAGCGGTACTGCAGTCAAAGCGGATCTGGCGACCTTTCGTTTTGCAGGGAAAAGTGGAACCGCGAGGCGAACTGTTCAGGGGCGATATGTGGAAGGGAACTACACCGCTTCATTTGTCGGGATATTTCCTGTAGAGAAGCCGCAGTACGTCGTTCTCGTGAAGCTCGATTCACCAAAGGGCGCGTATTATGGAGGCGAGGTGGCTGCCCCCGTGAGCGCCGTAGTACTTCGTGCTGCGCTCGCCGCGCGCGATGCCGCGCTGGATCGCGGTGAGCTTGCCAGCGAGGGCCGGCAGGTGCCGCTTGCAAGCGAGTCTACCGCGGCAAGTGTCGATAGCGCTCTTCCCCCTTCACTTCCCGCCGACGCTGCGCACGATTCCCAGACGACTGGGCAAGCCTATGGGGTCGATCCGGTCCCCTATTCCGAGAAAACGCCCGAACCTGCGCGACTCATTACGCTACCGCATCAAACAAAACGGAGCGTCAGGGACACCCACCTCAGGGCCGTACCCGACGTCGCGGGTCTTCCCACGCGAAACGCGGTTCGGGCTTTGCATAAAGCCGGATTCAGGGTCACGCTCAGCCTGGCGCAACCCCTTCCGACACTGCCGGCGGCGGGGACGCTTCTGCTACCGGGCAGCATAGTAAAACTTCGACATATTCCGTGATGCAATTTGAGCTCGCCCGCCTGATTGAAGCACTCGATGCCGCGAATCTCTTCGTTGGCACCCGCGGGAAGCTGCCTCCAACTGTATCCGGAATCTCTGACGACAGCAGAAATGTTACTGCGGGGTCGCTTTTCATTGCCGTGCGCGGATCGATACGAGACGGGCACGACTACCTCGATGCGGCCGTAACAAAGGGCGCAACTGTCGCGATGGCGGAAGACCCGGATCGAACGACTCTCCCGACAGTCATTGTTCGCGAAGGGCGCAAGGCAGCTGCAGTGGCAGCTGGCGCAGCATTTGGCGACCCGTCGCGCGAGCTCCGCATGATTGGAATCACTGGCACTAACGGGAAGAGTACGACTGCCGGAATTCTGAGGCATCTGCTCGACAAGCCAGGTGCGCGCAGCGCGTCCATCGGTACGCTCGGCGTTCTATTCGGAACCGAAGCTGAAGTGGTACCGGGCGGGGCTGAGCTAACGACGCCAGGGCCGGTCGAGCTGCAGCGAGTCCTTCGCGAGCTTGTAAATCGAGGTGTGTCGACCGTCGCCATGGAGGTGTCGTCACACAGTCTAGATCAGCGCCGCATCGATGGTCTTGCGTTCGACGCCGCCGTCTTTACGAATCTCACGCGCGATCATCTCGATTATCACCACACGATGGAAGCGTACTTCCAGGCGAAGGCGCGGCTCATGGACTACCTGAAGCCCGATGGCTCCGCTGCAATCAACGTGGACGATTCCAACTGGGGCTCGCTGCCCGAGAGCCGCAAGAAAATTCTTTTCGGGGAAGGTGCGCGCGCGCACGTTCGTGCAACCGATGTGAAGTTCTCGCCCGCCGGAAGCGATTGGACGCTGAACTTCGGCGGTAAGGCGCTACCCGTCCACTTGCCGCTGATTGGTGATGTGAACGTGCACAATGCACTCGGGGCTGTTGCTGTCGGATTGACTATTGGTCTGCCGCTCGAAGAGCTCGCGCGCGGGCTGGCGAATCTGCCTCAGGTCCCAGGTCGGCTCGAGGTGATATCCCACGATCCGACAGTGCTGCGTGACTACGCACACACGCCTGATGCAATCGGTCGCACCCTCGCCGCAATCCGGCCGTTTACCACAGGCAGGATCATCCTTGTTTTCGGGTGCGGCGGAGACAGGGATCGTGGCAAGCGCGTGGAGATGGGCGCCGCTGCCGAGGCCGGTGCGGATCTGGTCATAATCACCAATGACAATCCGCGGACTGAAGATCCCGAGCGAATCCTCGATGAGATCGAGCAAGGCATGCGGGCCGGCAGGCACATGCGTATCACGAAACGAAAATCTGCGATTGCGTTCGCTCTGAGGGATGCGCAGCTGGGCGATGTAGTGGTCCTGGCAGGGAAGGGGCACGAGACTTACCAGATCATTGGTACCACCAAGCTTCCGTTTGACGAGAAGCTGATTGTGCACGAGCTGCTGACGGGAACTGCGGCTTGACCTTCTGGACTCTCGATCGCGTCGCCATGGCACTTGGCGACAGCGCGGCAAACAAACATCCAAGAGGTACGACGGAGCTGAGCGGCGTAACCACCGATTCGCGCAATATCGTCGCGGGTCAGCTGTTCGTCGCGTTACAGGGCGAGCAGTTCGATGGCCACGATTACATCGAAAGTGCTGTGGAGCAGGGAGCGGCTGCAGTCGTTGTCTCCCGCCGGATCGATGGCCTGTCGGTGCCTGCGTTCATCGTTCCCGACACGCTGATCGCCCTGGGAAAGCTCGCCAGCTACTATCGCCGCGCATGGGGCGGGCCTGTTGTAATGGTTGCCGGCAGCAATGGGAAGACAACTACCAAGGATCTAATTCGCGCGGCGCTTTCCAAGGCGATGGTTGTTCACGCTACGACAGGCAATCTCAACAATCGGATCGGCGTTCCACTGACACTGCTCGCAATACCGAACGGTGCCGAGGTCGCGGTCGTGGAAGCCGGAACGAACCTCCCCGGAGAAGTCGCTACACTGCGCGACATCATGGATCCGGATATCTCGGTGATCACCTCGATCGGTGAAGAGCATCTCGAGGGACTGCATGATCTGGCAGGCGTCCTCGAGGAAGAAGCAGCAGCCTTCGCCGGGGTGAAGATCGCGATTGCTCCCTCGTCTCAGCCGGAGATCGCCGCCGCTGCCAGAGGGAAAGCCGCGGAATTGATCACGGCGGGTCTCGACGATGGTGATATCCATCCTGACTCATGGCAGATCTCGGCTCACGGGGTCGGTACGGTAACGTTTGGTAGCGTGTCGATTACTCCGCCACTGCGCGGAATCCACAATCTCCGGAATACGATGCTCGCGATCGGCGTTGCGAGATCATGCGGGGTAAGCGACGACGTCGCAGCAGCGGGAATTCAGGCCATGCCCGTTCCCCGGATGCGAGTCACCTGGGAAACTATCGGCAGCGCGACCCTGATTAACGACGCGTATAATTCGAATCCCGGCTCAGCACGTGCCGCGATCGAGATCGTCAGGAGTCTCGATAGCGACAGGCAACGCGTGATAGTGCTGGGCACCATGCGTGAGCTGGGCGACGCCGCGGCCAGATGTCACGATGACATCAGCAAGGTCGCGCTCGAATCCGGTGCTGATATAATCGCGGGTGTCGGGGACTTCGCTGACTCCCTGGTGCGGGTTGCCGGCAACGATCCGAGGATTGTCGTGTCCGCGAAAGTGAGCGACCTCTGGCCGCTGCTGTCTCCACGGATCAAGCCCGACGCGGTTATTCTATTGAAGGCGTCGCGTGGCGTCAGGCTCGAGCAGATCATCCCCCAAATCACAACCTGGGCAAACTCCTAGTGCTCAACTTCCTGCTGGTTCCGCTGGTCAAGGACTTCGGATTCCTGAGGATTTTCAACTACATCTCGTTCCGCGCTGCCGGAGCCGCGCTCACGGCGCT
The DNA here is from genome assembly GCA_031426255.1 of Gemmatimonadaceae bacterium. Lineage (GTDB taxonomy): Bacteria > Gemmatimonadota > Gemmatimonadetes > Gemmatimonadales > Gemmatimonadaceae > UBA4720. Next base: position 65,272 of record JANPKW010000061.1, read on the forward strand.
CATTGTCTCGTTCATCGTGGGCCCGATGATAATTGACAGGCTCCGACGAATGCGACTGCATCAGGTAATTCGCGAGGGCACGCCGGACAGCCATCAGGAGAAACGTCGCACGCCTACGATGGGCGGCCTCATCATTCTGGCGGCCACGCTGCTTCCGACAATCCTCTGGGCGAAGCTGAATAACCGGTATGTCCTGATCGCGATGTTCGTGATGCTGTGGATGGGGTTCATCGGTTTCACTGACGATTTTCTCAAGCTCAAACAGCGACAGGCTGGGAAGAAGAACACCGGGTTGATCGAGGGATACAAGTTGCTGGGGCAGATCTCGATCGGGTTCGTACTTGGCTGGTACTTGTGGAAGTTTCCGCTGTCGACTCTGCCTGGCGCGTCAACGACGCTGCCTTTCTACAAGTACATACTGATCGTGCCGACGGTGGGATGGCTCTATGTCCTCTTCGTCACTTTTGTTCTGACTGGGACGAGCAACGCGGTAAACATCACCGACGGCCTCGACGGTCTGGCCGCGGGACTGACGGCAATCGCCGTGCTGACACTCGCTTTGTTCGCCTACGTGATCGGGCGCATCGATGCCTCAGCTTACCTGCAGGTGTTCTATCTCAGGGGGGCAGGAGAGCTCACTGTATTCTGCGCGGCAATCATGGGTGCTTGTATAGGATTTCTATGGTACAACACTCACCCTGCGCAGGTTTTTATGGGCGACACTGGATCACTGGCGCTTGGCGGCGCGCTTGGCGCAATCGCAATTCTGCTCAAGTCGGAGTTTGTGCTTCTGCTTGTCGGCGGCGTGTTCGTAGCGGAAATGCTTTCGGTGATCGTGCAGCGCGTGTGGTTCAAGGTCCTGAAGCGATCGAAGGGCCTCGAATATGCTCAATCGCACCGCGTCTTCAGGCTCGCGCCGCTTCACCACCATTTTGAGAAGGGCGGGTGGGACGAGAGCCAGGTCGTCGTGAGGTTCTGGATTCTCGGGATACTCTGCGCATTTCTCGCACTAAGCACACTCAAGCTAAGATGACCCAGGCGGAGAGACCCGATGGCGAGGTGGCCATCCTGGGCCTCGGCAAGAGCGGCGTTGCCGCGGCAAAACTTCTGCTGGCCGATGGAAGTCGCGTTTACGTTTCAGATTCCGGCTCCGCGATCGGCGTGAGCGACATGGCGCGCCAGCTGAGCGATCTTGGCGCTTCTGTTGACGTTGGCGCCCACGATCTCGGTCGCATTAAGCGCGCGGAAAGAATCGTTGCAAGTCCGGGCATCCCGCCGACTTCCGAGGCCATTATTGCGGCGCGAGAATCCGGCCGTCCGCTCATAAGCGAGATCGAACTCGCGCTCGGATATCTGACCGGGACCGGGATCATTGCGGTAACCGGCACCAACGGGAAAACAACTACTACGTCATTGATCGGGCACCTGCTGCGCGGTCTCGGCGAGAATGCGGTGGACGCGGGAAACATCGGGACACCACTATCGGATCTCGCGCGGAGAGACAACCGCCCCGACTGGATTGCGCTCGAGATGTCATCGTTTCAGCTGCATGACACGCCGAGCTTGTCGCCGGATGTCGGCGTGTTGACCAACCTCGCGCCCGATCATCTCGACCGGTATCTGACGGAAGATGAGTATTACGCTGACAAGATGCTGCTGTTTGCGAATGCCCTCGAGCACTCGCGCTGGGTGTTGAATGGCGACGATGCGCGCGTGCGGGAAATGACCTCAGGTCTCGTCGGGCGTAAGCTTTATTTCTCGCTGAAGGAAAAAGCTGACGCGTCGTTCGATGATGCTTCGGGCACGCTGCATCTGTTCGGGTCGCAGTTGATGTCGCGAAGCGAGCTCAACCTGCTGGGAGATCATAACGTAGCAAACGCACTCGCAGCTGCACTTGCTGTTGGCGTGGCGAGCGAGCGTTTCGCAACTCCTGATGCGATCTCGCAGATGGGGGAAACGCTGAAATCGTTCAATGCCCTGGCGCACCGCCTCGAGGTCGTCGGAGAAGTTGACGGTGTCCAATGGATTAACGACTCGAAGGCAACGAATGTCAGCTCCGCAATGGTAGCCATTGCCGGTATGCGGAGGCCGACTGTGCTCCTGCTCGGAGGTCGTCACAAAGGTGAGCCATACGCATCGCTGTCCGACGCAATTCGCAAGTCAGTAAAGACGGTTATCGCTTACGGCGAGGCCGCAGACGAGATAGAGAAGGACCTCGACGGTGTCGTTCCGGTCGAGTCGCTGGGTGACGACTTCGAGGAAGTGATGGCGAAGGCGCGCGAGCTTGCAGTCGCCGGCGACGTAGTCCTGATGTCACCGGCATGCTCGAGCTACGACATGTTCCGTAACTACGAGGAGCGTGGCGAGCGCTTCAGGCAACTCGCATTAAGCCGATAAATGGCGACTACAGTCGCTGACGTACGCTATCGCTGGTACATGGGGCCTGAGGCGCGACTGCTGCTCGTGATCACGGCATGCCTGCTGGCATTCGGGTTGGTGACCGTTTTCAGCGCGAGCGCTATTCTTGCGCAAAGCAAGAATCTTGGAAGCAGCTATTTCTTCTTCCGACAGCTGATCGGGATTGTCGCAGGCCTTGTCGCGCTTGCGCTATTTGCGAAGGTCGACGCTGAGTTGTGGAGCAAATACGCATGGCCGCTGATGCTGCTCTCGATGGTGCTGCTGCTCGTAATCATTCTTCCGTTCACCGAATCCATAGCCCCGCGTCTTCGCGGCTCGCGGCGGTTTCTGGTTGGATCGTCACTGCAGCCGTCCGAGCTTGGGAAAATTGCGGTCATCGTCTGGACGTCGATGCTGATCGTAAAAAAAGGTGAGACGCTTCGAAGGCTGACGAAAGGGTTGCTGCCATTCCTTGTCGTCATTGGGGTGCTCGATCTTCTCGTCGCGCTCGAGCCTGACCTCTCCGTCGCGATGATGTACACGCTGATCATGGCAATCATTCTTTTTGCCGGTGGCGTTCGCATCGGGCATTTCGTCGTGCTTGGCATCATCGCAATCCCTGTTTTGTGGGGCCAGTTGCAACGACTCAACTACGCCCTCCTGCGGATGACCGCGTTTTTCGACCCCGGCAGCGCGCCCACTCATGTGAGCGATCAGCTTAGGCAGTCGCTCATCGCGGTGGGTTCGGGGCAGGCATTCGGCGTTGGGCTGGGGCAGGGCAGACAGCAGCTCGGATTCCTCCCGCTCGCTTATGATGATTTTATTGCGGGATCGATTGGCGAAGAGTGGGGCTTTGCCGGATTGCTCACGGTTATTCTTGCGTTCACCGCGTACGGATTTCTCGGGTTCAGAATCGCGCGCAAAGCGCGGTCTCAGTTCCTGCAGCTCACTGCGGTCGGGATTACAGCAACCATCGTAATCACCGCATTCCTTCACATAGGCGTGGCGATCGGGCTGCTTCCGACGACGGGCCTCACGCTGCCATTCATCTCATTTGGCCGGTCGAACCTCGTTCTCTCGCTGCTGATGACTGGCATTCTCGTCAACATCGGGAGCACTCGCGAGAAGGTTGTCGGAGCGCGAGCTACTGACCCGTCATTCGCGCTGGCACGGGCCTGAAGTGAGGATACTATTTGCCGGAGGTGGAACCGGCGGCCACCTGTACCCTGGCCTTGCGATTGCCCGCGCGATGCAGCGCATCGATTCGGAGGTAGAGCCGTTTTTTATCGGCGCTCACCGCGGTATCGAGAAGACTGTGCTTCCCACAACGGGATTTCCGTTCGAGCTGCTGGATCTTCACCCGCTCTATCGGTCGAGACCATGGGAAAACTGGAAGACGCTTCGCGGCGCAGTGACTGCGTGGCGCCGGCTCAGTGAGGTCGTGCGCGAGCAGCGTCCATCCTGCGTGGTAGGTACCGGAGGGTACGCATCCGGAATCGCTCTGGCATACGCAAGGATGCATAATATCCCATATATACTTCAGGAGCAGAACAGCTTTCCCGGGCTCACTACCCGGCTGTTCAGCAAGCGCGCGGCGCAGGTACACATCGGCTTTCCCGAGGCTCGGGATGTGTTGAAGCAGGGCAGCGCTACAGACGTATTCGACTCAGGCAACCCGATCGAGCCGCCTCCCGCGCCACGCCCTTCGACGGATGCGGCAAGAGCCATCTGGGAATTCCCTTCGTCCGGCGGTCGCGTGATGCTGGTCTACGGCGGCAGCCAGGGCTCGAAGGCGATCAACGACACGGTCGCCGCGTGGCTGAAACTTGGTATCCCCGATAACCTGTTTGTCATCTGGGCAACCGGTCGTGGTACACACGCAAACTATGCGCACCTGGAGGACTCCCGTGTAAGAGTCCGTGCGTATCTGTCGCCGGTTTCCGACGCTTACGCAGCGACGGATTTTGCGCTGTCCCGTGGCGGTGCTATTGCCACGGCCGAGCTTTGCGCATGGGGAATACCTCCGATAGTGGTTCCACTGCCGACGGCCGCTGCAGATCATCAGACAGCAAACGCGCGGGCGCTTGCAGCGGCAGGTGCTGCTGAGCTCATCCTGCAGAGCGACCTGAATGTGGAATCGCTCGATCGCGCTGTCCGCGCATTACTTGCGAATCCCGCACTGCTCGCCGCGCGTTCCGAGGCCGTGCGGCTGCGCGCGCGCCCTCGGGCGGCAGAGGAGATTGCGCGGCGGATTCTCGATCTGGTGAGAAAAAATGAGATTGAGTGATTCGCCATGCTGTCTAGATTGACCGATCAACGATGACAGACAACACTAAGCGTTCGATCCATTTTATCGGGATCGCCGGTGCGGGCATGAGTGGGCTTGCAGAGCTCCTGGTTCGCAGGGGCGAGCACGTTACCGGATGTGATTCGTCGGCGGCGAATACCGCGGACCTCAGGGAGCTGGGGATCGACGTGATAGAGGGCCACGATCCGTCGCACGTTGAAAGCGCAGCCGAAGTCATCGTCACGTCCGCCGTGAAAAAGGATCATCCAGAGCTGGCGCGCGCGCGCGAGCTTGGAATACCGGTCACGCGACGGGCTGAGGCACTCGGCCGCGCCGTATCCGTGGGCAGGCTTGTGGGGATTGCGGGCACTCATGGAAAAACGACAACGACTGTCATGACAACTCAGGCGCTGGCCTCAGCCGGGCTCGCGCCGACAGGAGTCGCCGGAGGTCGCGTCGGAGCGTGGAACGGGAACCTGAGCGAAGGCGGTGACACGCTGTTTGTTGTGGAAGCTGACGAATACGATCGCTCGTTCCACGCACTTTCGCCGGATATCGCTGTCGTCACGAACATGGAGGCTGATCACCTCGACATCTATCCCGGCGGGATCGATGAGATTCGTGAAGCGTTTGCGCAATATGTGAGAGGTGCGAAGTTCATTGTGTTGTGTGCAGACGACGATGGCGCGAACACATTGCCGACTCCCAGTACGGCGGAAGTAATTCGTTATGGAATTGATTCGAGTGAGTCCCGCCTCATGGCCCGTGGCATCGAGTCGCGCGATGGTGGATCCAGCTTTGAAGTCACGTACGATGGAGAGAGACTCGGTCGGATGCATCTCTCGGTGCCAGGGAAACACAACGTTCGAAATGCGCTTGCGGCGGTGGCCTGCGGGATTGCGAGCGGAGTGAAACTGGAAGCGATGAAACCGGGGCTCGAATCTTTTACCGGGGTCGAGCGCCGGTTTCAACGGCTGGGAGATGTTGCCGGAGTCACGATCATCGACGACTACGCGCACCATCCGACGGAAATCGAAGCAACGCTCGAGGCTGCACGCTCCGCATTCCCGACACAGCGAATAATCGCCGCGTTTCAGCCGCACCTCTATTCGAGAACGCGAGATTTTCACCGTGAATTCGCTGCCGCGTTGTCGCGAGCTGACCTAGTCTATCTTTGCGACTTGTATCCGGCACGCGAGTCTCCGATCGACGGAGTCACATCCGAAATGATAGCCGGCCCGATGCGGAATGATGGCCATGCGCCCCTCTGGGAGGGGCCGCGCTCGGACCTCGCTGCGGCGCTCGCAGGAAACGTGAAGGAGGGCGACGTCGTGATCACTATCGGCGCCGGTGACATCACACGCACCGGGCCTGAGCTGAAGACTCTGCTGTCAGGCAAAGCTTGACGGGGATCGAGCCACCCACGCCACCGGAGCAAGTACGGACAGGGTCGGGGTCGAAGTGGCGGGTGCTCGCCGTCCTGCTGATTCTCGTCCTTCTTGCACCGGCGTCGTGGCTGGCCAAGCGTGTCGCTTCAAGCATGGAGTTTTTCCACCTTCGCGCGGTCTCCGTCGAGGGCACACGGTATCTCTCGCCTGACCTGGTGATCGAGCGGCTTGCTCTCGATACGATGCGGTCAGTTTGGGACGACACCAAACCGCTTGCCGATCGCCTTCGTCGCATGTCGCAGGTTTCCGATGTAGAGATCTCGCGCAAGCTGCCGGGAACTCTCGTTGTGAGGATCCGCGAGAATACGCCCGTCGCGCTCGTACCGAGCCCGCGTGGGCTCGAGGCCGTCGACACCTCCGGAACGGTACTGCCGATAGATCCTTCAGCCGAAGACGTCGACCTTCCCGTAGCAAACCAGCGGGACGCGCCGATTCTTTCGCTGCTTGGGGCCATCCGAGCGGGTGATGCCCGCTTGTACCGGCGAATCAGCCAAGTGTCGCGCGATGGCGGAAACGCGTTCGTGCTCGAGCTCGCGCCGGCATCGGCGAACGCGGGGAATTCCTCCGAGTATCCGCGCCTGTTGCGCATTCGTGTGCCCGTGGGGGTGTCCGTCTCACGATTGGCCGATATCTTTCCCGTCGAATCAGACCTGGTGCGGCGCCAGGTGAATGTTGCCGAGCTCGATCTACGTTACCGCGATCAGGTGATCGCAAGGCTTCAATGAATCAGGAACACGTCATCGCCGCCCTCGACATCGGCTCGGCGAAAACCACGGTGGTGATTGCCGAAGCGATTGGCGATCTCCACCGCCAGACATCGATCAAGGTTCTTGGCGTAGGTCAGACACGCACGACAGGGTTGCGTCGCGGCATTGTCTCCGATATCGAGGAGACGACCCGCTCCATCAAGAAGGCCATGGAAGATGCCGAGCGGATGGCTGGAGTCAGGATCGAATCCATCTATGCCGGGATCGCCGGCGAGCATGTGCGCGCGATGACGAGCACGGGGATCGTTGCCGTCAACGGTGATGAGATCACTCGATCCGACGTGAGCAGGGCGAATGAAGTGGCGCGCGCGCAGCCGGTTCCGGGGGACAGGGAGCTGCTCCACGCAATTCCGCAGGAGTACACCGTCGACAAGAACCACGGGATTCGCGATCCGATAGGGATGATCGGTACGCGTCTCGAGACGGAGATGTATCTCGTCACCATCGGCAGCTCGCCGGCCATGAACCTGCGAAAGTCGGTCGAGCGGGCAGGGTATCGGGTGAAGGAACTTGTTCTGGAGCCGATTGCTTCAGCGCTCGCAGTACTGACTGAAGACGAGAAGGAGCTGGGTGTCGCACTGGTGGAAATGGGCGCCGGGACAACTGACATCGCCATTTTCCACGAGGGCAAGATCCGGCACATCGCCACAATCGCATTTGGCGGCGCGAACGTGACGAGCGACATCGTTCACGGAATCGGGGTTACACAAGCCGATGCGGAGCGCCTCAAGGAGCGGTATGGGTGCGCATACGAGCCAATGGTCGACCCTGACGACATAGTGGAGCTTCCAAGTACTGTGACTCAGGGACAGCGCCATGTCCCACGCGAGGTCCTCGCACACATCATCCACCAGCGTATGGATGAGATTTTTTCACTGGTGCATGCGGAGCTTCAGCGGGCCGGTTTTGCAAATCGCCTGAGTGGCGGAATCGTAGTTACCGGTGGCGCCGCGGCCATGCAGGGTGTTGCCGAGCTCGCGACCGATGTGTTTGGTACCGCGGTTCGCATTGGGGTGCCTACCGAGAACATCGGCGGCTTGGCGGATTCGGTGGAGGCTCCACGTTTCGCAACCGTTGCAGGCCTGGCTCTTTATGGTGCGAACAGAGTGGTGATTGGGGGAGCGTCAGCGGCGGGGCGCAAGCGAGCGATATCGTCGCCTAACATGGACCGTTTTGCGCAGCGTGTTAAGACCTGGCTGCAGGATTTTTTCTAGCTGCGGTTGAGCACTGCAAGCGTATTGGCGACAGCGCTTTGAGCCTGTCCACATCATAAACCTTCCAGCCCTCCCTTGAATGTGGGAAAGCGCGCCGGAAGATTCTCGAAAAAAAGTGTTCAGTTGGGATGATTCGCTATTGGATGGCGCGCAGTTTCACATGTATATTGGCCCTCCGATCATCCACCCCAGCAGCACGGAGTCCCCACCTGATGAATTTCGAGTTCGAGGAAAGCGCGTCGCAGAACGCTCGGATGAAAGTCGTGGGTGTCGGTGGTGGTGGAGGGAACGCCGTCAATCGCATGATCGAAGAGCGACTCTCCGGCGTCGAATTCATTTCGATCAACACCGATGCGCAGGCTCTTCTCAATTCAAAGTCTGACGTCAAGATCCAGATCGGGAAGAAGCTTACGCGCGGACTTGGCGCCGGCGCGCGTCCCGAGATAGGGAAGCAGGCAGTCGAGGAAAACCGCGAGGAGGTTTCGCGCGTGCTGACGAACGCCGACCTCGTTTTCGTGACTTGCGGAATGGGCGGCGGCACCGGCACCGGGGCGGCACCGACAGTCTGCGAGCTGGCTCGCGAAGCCGGCGCGCTCACGGTTGGTATCGTCACCAGGCCGTTCCTCTTCGAGGGTCGCAAGCGGCTGCGCCAGGCAGAGCTCGGCATTGCCGAGATGCGGAAGCACGTGGACACGATGATCGTTGTCCCTAACGAGCGGCTTCTCGCTGTCGTCGGAAAGGGAATCCCGTTCCATGACGCGCTCAAGAAGGCAGATGAAGTTCTGCTCCATGCGACGCAGGGTATCTCGACTCTCATCACGGTGACTGGTCTCGTGAACGTCGACTTTGCTGACGTGCGCACAGTGATGCAGGAAGGTGGATCTGCGCTCATGGGCACAGGAATAGGCCGCGGCGAGAATCGAGCGACTGACGCTGCGCAGCAGGCGATCGCTAGCCCGCTTCTCGACAACGTCTCGGTGTCTGGAGCGACTGGTGTTCTCGTCAACATCACAGGCGGTGACGACCTCACCCTTGGTGACGTTCACCAGATCGTGGAGATCGTCAAGGATGCTGTCGGCGAGGATGCCGAGATCATCTTCGGTACCGTCAACGAGAAGGCGATGCAGGGTGAATGCCGTGTGACAGTGATCGCGACCGGTTTCGACAAGAGCCCCTCCAACATCGCCGCAGTCGCGGCGACGGACCCGCATCTTGCGAGGACGGCAGCTACCTCGCCGGTGAGGACAGGCACTCCGGTGATTCAGCTTCCTGTGCGAAACCGCGCTCCTGTCTCCAATGTGCGGCCCGTTCAGACCAACGATATTCCGCGTCGTGTTACCCCTCTCTCTCCTCCCTCGTCGTCTCCTGAGAAGGCAGACAGCAACGGACAGGATCTCAGTGACATGGAGATTCCGACGTTCATTCGGAGACAGATGGATTGACGGTAGCAACTGCGCGGGCAATAACGTATTCGATAGTCGGGCTCCTCACGGTCGCCGCGGTGCGCATGACACCGCCGATCTCTCGAACTCCCGGCACCAGGGCGCTGGGTGGCTTCAGCGCACAAAGCGTCGCGGCGAGGACAGATCCAACCTCACGCGACGTTCTTTTTTCGCCCGTGGTCGTTGTCCCGCGCGAAGTGATGGTGTCACCTGTCGTCGTGGTTGCATCGAACAAGGACAAGGTCGATACCCTCACAGTTAGCGGTACGATTCAGTCGAGCCTCTTTTCCGCGCTCGATAAAAGCGCCAGCGGCCTCTCACGCTCGGCCCGCGCCGAGCTTGCGTTCTCGCTTGCCGACATTTTTGAGTACCGCGTCGACATGAGCAAGGATTTCCAGGTCGGCGACAAGTTTCAGGTGCTCGTAGAACGCCTCCAGAAGCCCAACGGCGCGATCATCATCAACAAAGTGCTCGGCGCCAAGCTGGCGCTTTCGGGGAATGAGATCGAGGCGATTCGCTTCGATAGCCGCGCGACAAATGGCGAATACTTTGACGGCTCCGGCAAGTCACTGCGCGCGTCGTTCCTGCGAGCTCCGGTGAGTTTCCGCCGCATCTCGAGCATGTTCGGTGGCCGGCGTCACCCGGTGCTCGGCGTTTGGAGAAGGCACAAAGGGACAGACTACGCTGCATCGCAGGGAACTCCTGTTCGTTCCGTTGGAGATGGCGTCGTTATTTTCGCCGGCCGGAAAGGCGGCTATGGCAATGTGATCGACATCAGGCACCGCAACGGGTTTGTCAGTCGTTATGGGCACCTGCGCAATTTCTCGAAGGGCATACGCTCCGGTTCGCGGGTGGGCATTGGCAGCACGATCGGCGCTGTCGGGCAGACAGGCCTCGCGACCGGACCGCACCTGCATTTCGAGATTCTCGTGAAGGGTGTGCAGCGGGACCCGCGTATTGCTCTCCAGATGAAAGGCGGCGACCCGATTCCGTCTTCAGAGCGCGGTGTGTTCCAGCAGCTTCGCTCGAGAACTTTGGCGACGCTCGCTACGGCTGACGAATAGGTCGTTCCCTGGATGTGATACTGCCGCCGCGGACTCCGTGGCGGTTTTTCTTGTCCGATCAGATACGGGAAACCCATGGGTGAAACGATTTGACGGATCGAACGGATTCAACGGATAGGGCGAAAGCGTGGAGCTTCGAAAGCATGGTACCGCTGGCCACGGCAAGCGCTTTCTCTTTCGGATTAGACCCAGAGGGCACGTCACCGGTTGGTCGTAGGAGGTAATGCTCATCCAGTTGGGTCTCGCGCGCGCAGTATCTGTCTGATCCGTGACATCCGTCTAATCGCAGTTCCTCATGGGTTTGCCCTTGACCTATGCCCGCATTGGCCGGAAGGAGCTCACCAGAGACTGTTATCTTCCCTCAATGGCAAGAATCCTCAAACGGGCAACTGATACCGGCAAGCGATCTCTCTGGCAGAGAGTCATGGACATCGCGATGCTCGACGTCACGACTCTTGCGCGCGGTGGCAGCATTGCAGGATCGCTGGAAAAGCTTGAAGAAGTCTTGATCGAAGCTGACTTCGGTGTTGCAACCAGCATGCGTCTCGTGGAAGAAGTTGAGCGAAAAGCCCGACGGGGCGAGGTGAAGTCGCAGGATGAATTCCTGCGTGCGCTCGAGGATGGCGTTGCAACAGCCCTGGGCGCGGATGGCGACGATACATCCGTGCGCTTTGCCCCGTCAGGACCGACAGTATTCCTGGTGATCGGAGTCAACGGTGCGGGGAAGACGACCTTCATTGGAAAGCTTGCAGCACTGATGCAGGCACGGGGTAAATCGGTGCTTGTCGGTGCGGCTGATACTTTTCGCGCGGGAGCAGTAGATCAGCTCCAGCGATGGGCAGAGCGAAGCGGGGCCGAATTTATCGGCTCGCCCTCGGGCAGCGATCCCGCATCGGTGGCCTTCAACGCGATCGATGCCGGCGTAACTCGCGGCACTGATGTCGTGATCATCGACACCGCGGGCCGACTGCACACGAGCTCCGGACTCATGGACGAACTCAGGAAAATTCATCGCGTCATCGCCCGGCGAATCCCCAGCGCCCCTCACGAGACGCTCCTGGTTCTCGATGCGACCATCGGCCAGAATGCGCTCGTGCAGGCACGTACTTTCGCCGATGCCGTGCCAGTGACGGGATTGGTAATGACCAAGCTGGATGGGACTGCACATGGCGGAATTGTGCTCGCCGTAAGGGAAGCACTGCAGGTGCCGGTCAAGTTCATCGGCACCGGGGAGAAGATGGCTGACATCGAGCCATTCAATCCCGTCGCGTTCGCAGCAGAGCTCGTCGAGGGATAAGGTGGCCGCCGGGGACCGGGGCACCTCGACATCCGGCAAAGTTTATCTGGATATGCCCGTCACATACCTTAAAGGTGTCGGGCCGATGCGCGCCGAATCACTGCGCAAGCTCCGGATCATCACGGCCCGCGATCTACTTCATCACATCCCGCATCGCTACGAAGATGCGAGCACCGTGAGTCAGATATCTTCGCTCGAGCCGGGGATGGATGCGACGGTAGTGGGGAAGGTCGTCTCCAAGGGAATTCTCCCTACTCGCAAGGGACTGCGGATTTTTCAGGCGGTCGTGAAAGACTCGTCAGGGATGATCGAGGCATCGTGGCCCGGCCAGCCGTTTCTGGATCGCGTCATCGCGAAAGACGACACGCTGCTGCTGTCGGGAACCGTCAAGTTCTATCACGGCCGACAGCTGCAGCCGCGCGAGTATGTCAACCTCGGCTCCGATATCGAAGGAATAGGAGAGGGAAGAGTCCTCTCTGTTTATCCCGCGACTGAAGGGCTTTCATTCAAGGTGATCCGCGGAATAATCGAGCAGAGCCTCGACTCGCTGCTTCCTCTCGTTCGCGAATACCTGCCACCCGCCCTGCTGTCACGCTCGTCTCTTCCGCAATTGCCCGATGCGCTCCGAATGCTGCATCGGCCCCAGTCGATTGCAGAAACAGATCGCGGTCGCGACCGGCTCGCGTTCGAGGAGCTGATGTTCGTAAGCCTCCTACAGCGACGGGCAAATGCGCTGGCTCGCCAGCATCGCACCGGAATTGCCTTTACGAATCAGCGCAGGCTCACCTCCGCTTTGCGCGAGGTTCTGCCATTTTCCCTGACGGCGGGCCAAAAGGCGGCGATAGCCGAGATCTTCAAGGACATGTGCAGCGATCGCAGAATGCACAGGCTGCTGCAGGGAGACGTGGGCAGCGGGAAGACAATAGTCGCTTTGTTCGCGTGCCTGCTGGCGATGGAGAATGGTTACCAGGCGGCGATCATGGCGCCGACGGAGTTGCTTGCAGAGCAGCATTTCAGAACTATCTCGCGACTGCTTGAACCCCTCGACATCAAACCTCTCCTTCTAACGGGCAGTCTCACCACGCGCGAGCGAGCTGACGCCGCAGCCGTAATGGCCAGGCCCGAACCCGTTCTCGTGGTTGGAACTCACGCGCTGGTTCAGCAGGCGACATCATTTGCGCGACTTGGATTTGCCGTGATCGATGAACAGCATCGGTTTGGTGTCGAGCATCGCGCCGCGCTGTCTGCGAAGGGCGAATCGCCCGATACGCTGCTGATGACGGCAACGCCGATTCCCCGATCGCTCGCGCTCACTGTATACGGTGATCTCGACGTCAGCACGCTAAGAGAGCGCCCTGCTGGCCGGCAACCGGTGACGACGGTGATCCGGCCCGAAAAGGCGCGAGAGAAGGTCCTGAGTTTCGTGCGGGGACAGATCGACGCGGGGCGCCAGGCTTACATCGTCTACCCTGTGATCGAGGAGTCTGAAAAAACCGACCTCAAGGCAGCAACCACGATGTTCGAGTCTCTCTCCGCCGAAGCGTTCGCCGGCAAGCGCGTCGCACTCCTTCACGGAAGAATCCCAGCTCAGGAGCGGGATTCCACGATGCGCGCATTCCGCGATGGTCAGATAGACGTGCTCGTTGCGACAACTGTCATCGAAGTGGGTATCGATGTAGCGAATGCGACGGTGATGCTCATCGAGCACCCGGAACGCTTCGGACTGTCGCAGCTTCACCAGCTTCGCGGGCGAGTCGGGCGAGGAGCCGAGGCATCCTACTGCGTTCTGCTCGGGAATTTCGGTCCGGACTCCGCCGAGCGCCTGCGCATTTTCGAGTCGACCGAAGATGGCTTCGAGATCGCGCAGGCGGATTTCCGCCTGCGTGGTATGGGCAATCTGTTCGGCGAAGAACAGAGCGGCGAAGCGACATTCAGGGTTGCGGACCTTGTTCGTGACGAAGCTCTGAACCTCGAGGCGCGTGAGGCAGCAGAAAAAATTCTCGAGAGCGATCCCGAGCTTGAAAGTCAGGAACACTCAGGCTTGCGCGCGGTTCTCGGGACGCGCTACTCGCGTGCCCTCAAGCTGTTCCGGGTTGGCTAGCGGCTTGGGTTTGCCAGCCGCTTCTTGATTCGCTCGAGCTCCGCATTCGCACGCGCAAGCTGATCCCGGAGAACTGCGATCTCCTCTTCGCGCGTCACGTAGACCGTGTCCCGACCTACTACGCGCGGCTGAGCCTGGGCCGTATTCCTGAGCGCGAGTACTGACTGAGCCGTGCGGCGGATCACCTCCGCCTGCGCGCGGTACCACCGCGTGCCTGGAGTGGCCAGATAGATGTCGAGCGCGCGAATGCCCTCGGGAATCGAGGTTCGCCGATTCGCCGGATCTACCATGTAAAGCGCGCGCCAGAACGCGATCTCCGTCGCCTCTTCTGTTCCGCGTGCTTTCAACGCGAAGTCGGAGAGTATGCGGTCCGCACCAGCGTGATCGCCCTCGCGTACTCGCTCCTCTGCTCTCCTCAGCACCTCGGCATATGCCTGCGCGGGTGCGGGTGCTTCAGGCGGACGCTTCGGCGAACAAGCAAGCGCAAGCGCCAGCATCATCGTCAGGCCCGAGCTGCGGTAGCGTAAGTTCAAGCGACTTCCTCGACGACTGGAGTACGACGGAAAGGCGTGCGACGTGTTATCGCAGCGCGAACAGGAAGGATGAGTGAAAAAGTCGTGCCCATTCCCTGGGTGCTGTCTACCCGAATGGTTCCGCCGTGTGCCTCGACGATCTCGCGGGCAATCGCAAGGCCGAGTCCCGTGCCCTTCGCAGATGCAAACGCCTGATTGCTGGCCTGGAAGAACTTCTCGAAAATGTGCGGCAGCTGCTCGGCGGCGATCCCTGCACCAGTGTCCCGCACCGTGATGCACACCTCGTTTTCAGCACCCTCGAGCGCAAGCTCCACTGAGCCTCCGCGATCGGTGAACTTGAACGCATTCGAGAGGAGATTCCCAAGTACCTCGTTGATCCGGTCCTCGTCCCACAGGACGTGCGACGGTAGAGAGCCTCCGCGCACCACCCGGAAGCTGATCTCACGTTGAAGCGCCAATACCTGAAAGGAGGTCTCAAAAGAATGCAGGAAGCGGTCGAGATCAACCTGACGCCTCTCCAGTTTTCCGCCTCCGGCTTCGAAGCGACTGATATCGAGCAGACGCTTGACCAGCCTCGTCAGAGTCTGGGCCTGCTTGCCCAACGTCGCGCATATCTCGCGCTGCTTTGGATTCAGCTCGCCGTAGATGTTTTCCTGAAGCAGCTCGAGATAACCGACGATTACGTTGATCGGAGTCTTCAGCTCATGGGATGCGACAGACACGAACTCTGCTTTTAATTTGTCGAGCTCCGCAAGCTGCGCCGTCATGCCATGGTAACTGTTGGCCAGCCGGCCGAACTCGTCCGTGCGTTTTTCCATCGCCGGCAACCGCTGGGTGAAGTCGCCATCAGCGACGGCCTTCATCCCTTTGTCGAGCTCGTGCACGGGCTTGCTGATCGAGCGCGTAAGCCAGATTGCAATGAGTGTGGCAAGCAGCAGTGCAACCGCGAGCGAACCCGCAGCGGTTCTCTGGGCATCGACAGTCGTGGATGCAGCCTGCTCGACGCGCTCATGCGTTTCGTCGCGAAGCTTGAGCTCGGTGCGCGCGACTGCTTTCGCAATCGTGTTGAGAGCTGGCCGCGACCGCTGCACAGATATTTCATCTGCCGTGTTCGCTGCCTGTGCGTTTATCGCGGCCCACTGCGCTTCAGTGGAGGCCCGAAGCGCCATGATCGCCGTCGAGATGTCACTCGCTGCCTGCCGGGACGAATAGGGAGCGAGAGAGTCCGCCATGATGCCGAGGCGATCGAGCTGCTGTCGCATTTTGAGATACGCGCTGGAATCGCCGATGATGCTCATCGCGTCTTCCTGGCGGATCACGTCATCGGTCAGTTCCCGAAAGTTGCCGAGTATGAGCGAGCCCGCGAACTCACGATCACGTAGAGTACGCGTCGTCTGGTGGACCTCCTCCAGCGAACGCAGCGCGAGGATGAGTGGCACCAGTAGAATGATCGTCAGCGAAACGATTCCCAGACCGAGGCGTGTGCGCAGCTTCATGCGCGGTTGACACCCCTACGGGCAGAACCTAGCTTGCCGCCAACCCGCCCTGTTGAACCTAGGACCAATGACTCCCCCATACGTACGAATAGCCGAACTCAGCCGTTACGCCGGACAGTCAGTCCGTGTCCGCGGCTGGGTTGTACACCTGCGCTCATCGGGCAAGGTCGCCTTCATCGTAATGCGTGATGGCAGCGGCACCCTTCAGTGCGTTCTCGTGAAAAGTAGTCTGCCCGTCGAAGCGTGGGAACGGTTCTCCCACCTCTCACAGGAAACGACGATTGAGGTAACCGGTGAGGCACGCCTCGACGCCCGGGCGCCCGGCGGTGTAGAGCTTGGCGCCAGCGATCTGTTGATAACTGGTGAGAGCCCCATCGACTACCCAATCCAGCCGAAGGAGCATGGCATCGACTTTCTGCTGGACAACAGGCACTTCTGGCTGAGAACCGACAGGCAGCGGGCGATCGCCCGTATACGGCACGAGGTGGAGCAGGCAATACGGGACTTCTTCTACGAGCGGGATTTCACGCTCGTGGACACGCCCATCCTTACGGCCGCCATCGGTGAGCGCAGCGGACTTTTCTCGACTGAGTATTTCGACGAAGGCACGGCGTATCTGGCGCAGACGGGCCAGCTTTACGGAGAGGCGGCGGCGGCTGCATTCGGGCGCATCTACTGCTTCGGACCGACATTCCGCGCGGAAAAGTCGAAGACGCGGCGGCATCTCTCGGAGTTCTGGATGGTCGAGCCCGAGGTCGCGTTCAACGACTCGAACGACAACATGCAGCTGCAGGAAGAGTTTGTCTCCTACATTGTGCAAAGGTGCCTCGAGCGCAGGCGCGAGGAGCTGACGATTCTGGAGCGGGATTTCTCGAAGCTCGAGAGTGTGGTCGGCCCTTTCCCGCGCATCGACTACTCCGATGCGATAAAAATTCTGGAGCAGAAGGGAAGCAGTGCGAAGTGGGGCGACGACCTTGGCGCCGAAGATGAATCACTGCTCGTGGAAGGTCATGACCGTCCGGTATTCATCTACAACTACCCGAAGGAAGCAAAAGCATTTTACATGAAGGAAAACCCCGCGGATCCGCGCACTGTCCTGTGCGATGATCTTCTGGCGCCTGAGGGTTACGGGGAAATCATCGGCGGGTCCCAACGCGAGGATGACTACGACAGGCTCCTCCATCGCATTCATGAGGAGGGGCTGCCGGTCGACGCATACGGCTGGTACCTGGATCTCAGAAAGTATGGGACTTTCGTGCATTCAGGATTCGGTCTCGGACTCGAGCGGACTGTGTCCTGGATATGCGGTCTCCCGCATTTGCGGGAAGCGATCGCGTTTCCGCGCATGATGCACCGGCTCCGACCGTAGCTCCCTCCGTGGGTTAGTTGCCGTCCTTCACTTCTGCGAGCGTTTTACCTCATCCCAGAGCGAGTCGAGAACAGCGAGCCCGGCTGTGCCAACATCTATTCCTCTCGATTGAGCGAGGGCTTCGACACCCCGGAATCGCTCCTCGAATTTGAGGTTGGCCTTGTCGAGCGCGAGCGATGCGTGAACACCCGATTTTCGGCAGAGATTCACGCAAGCAAACAGGAGATCGCCGAGTTCCGCTTCGAGAGCGGTGTGCGCGTCGTCAAAACTTGGAGGTGCATGCGGTTCGGGAATGGTCGCTGACGCGAGCTGTTGTCGAACTTCGGCGAGCTCCTCTTCCACCTTTGCCGCCGGCCCGTCCGTTCCAGGCCAATCGAAACCAACCCCTGCCGCGCGATCCTGAAGTCGATGCGCACGATGCAACGGAGGCAATCCCATGGGAAGCCCGTCTGCAATCGACTCGCGCTTCTTTGACTTCATCTTTTCCCACGGCTCCCTGACCCCGTCGCCGTACAGATGCGGATGACGCGCTTTCATCTTCGCAATGAGCCCGTGCGCGACATCGTCCACGTCGAATTCCTCCTGTTCTTCAGCGATCACTGAATGAAAGAGCACCTGCAGCAGAAGATCCCCGAGCTCTTCACGCATGAGGGCGGGGTTGCCCTCGCGAATCGCATCATCGAGCTCATGCGATTCCTCCATGAGGTACGGCCGCAGGGACTCATGCGTCTGTGCGGCATCCCAGTCGCACCGCTTGCGCAAGTCGCGCATCAACGCGACCGTATCGTTCAATGTCGCTCTATCGTCCATTCTGGATCCTCGAGTTGAAAGCAATACTATCCAGCGTCACAGTCGCGCGGCAATGCTGACGCGAGGCTGGATGGAGGTGGACCTGGGCGCGCTCCTGCGAAATGCCCAGCTCCTTCGCGATCGCGCTCGCGTCCCGCTCATTCCGATGATCAAAGCTGACGCCTACGGGCTTGGCGCCGAACAAGTCGCGCACGCCCTCGAGTCGATCGATCCGATGGCGTATGGTGTCGCCACTGTCGCTGAAGGTTCGCAGCTGCGCGCCGCGGGGATTACCCGCGAGATCATCATCTTCACCCCGCTGTTGAGCGGAGATCTCGATGCGGCGCACGAGGCTGGCCTGACACCGACGCTGGGGACTGCTGAGTCGATTGTGGAGTGGCGGAAGTTCGGGGCAGCGTATGACCTTGCAATCGATACCGGTATGTCACGAGCGGGAATGCCATGGAGGGATATCGGCTCCCTTACGCACTTGCTGTCCGCAAATCCGCCGCGTGGAGCTTTTACGCACTTCCATTCGCCGGACGTTTCTACCGCGACAATGGACTTGCAGGAAGAGCGATTCAATGAGGCTGTCGCAAAGCTCCCGAAGCGGCCTCCGGTACTGCACACCGATTCGAGTGCGGCCATCACTCGCCACGGCGCGTCCACGCTCGATGCAGTCAGGCCCGGAATTTTCATGTACGGCGTTGGAAGTGGAGACGGCGCACAAGTCGAGCCTGAGTGTGTCGTTCGCGTGAGAGCGCCGATCGTCGAGACACGCTGGGTTGAGCCCGGTGATACTGTGAGCTACGAAGGAACATGGACTGCACCTCGCCGAAGTTGTATCGCGACCATAGCCCTCGGGTACGCCGATGGATATCCGCGTAATGCAGGGCCCTTGGGTATCGCCATCGTTCGCGAGCAACGCGTTCCGATTGCCGGAAGAGTGACCATGGACATGATCATGCTCGATGTGACTGACGCGGGGGCACAGGTGGGTGACGTCGTGACAATGATTGGCGACGGTGGGAAAGCGCGGCACCCAATCGACGTTGCTTCTGTTGCCAAGGCCGCGGGGATGTCGCCCTATGAGCTGTTGACGGGGCTGCGCGGGCGACTCAACCGCATTTACCGCGGCTGACACATAAATGAAGCGCGCGATAATACTGATTCTGGATGGCGTCGGTGCCGGGGCCGCGCCCGACGCCCACACTTACGGCGACGTTGGGAGCCACACCCTCGGCAACACTGCCCGGGCCGTCGGGGGCTTTAAGCTCCCGGCTCTGGCATCTCATGGATTGGGCAACGTCGCCGATCTCGAGGGAATGCCCCCAAACTCCGGTGCGCTCGGCGCCTGGGGAATCATGAACCCGGCGTCGGCCGGGAAGGACAGTACTACGGGTCACTGGGAGATCGCTGGTCTCCATCTCGAGAAGGCGTTTCCAACATATCCCGCAGGATTCCCTCCTGAGATAGTTGGCCGGTTCCGCGAGAAGACTGGACGCGGGGTCATTGGAAACGTTGTTGGCAGCGGTACCGAGGTGATCGACGAGTTCGGGCCTGAACACGCGCGTACCGGCGACTGGATTCTTTACACCTCGGCAGACTCCGTTTTCCAGATCGCCGCGAACGAAGGCGTTGTTCCTCTGTCCGAGCTGTACCGCGCGTGTGAGATCGCGCGGGAAATGCTTGTCCCGCCCCACGATGTATCGCGCGTCATTGCCAGGCCGTTCGAGGGAAGCGCGGGTTCCTTTCGGAGGACTTCAAACAGGCGCGACTACTCTATCGAGCCGCCTGGCGAGACGCTCCTCGACGCTCTCGTAAAGGCGAAGATCCGCACCCACGGAGTGGGGAAGGTGGACGACCTGTTTGCGCTTCGCTCGATTGCTGCGCAGCACACATCGTCCAACGCTGAGGGGATTTCCCACATTGTCGACTGGCTGGATAGCCAGGAAAGTGGGCTGCTCTTCGCCAACCTAGTAGATTTCGACCAGTTGTACGGGCACCGCAATGACCCTGCGGGGTTCTACAACTCACTGCGGGAGTTCGACTTCGCTCTCCCATCGATTACCGCCAAGCTCCGCGAGGAAGACCTGCTTTTTATTACAGCCGACCACGGCAATGACCCAACCACGGATTCCAGTGATCACGCGCGTGAGAACGTTCCGCTCCTGGTTATCGGACCGGCTGCGCAGACAGTGGACCTTGGTGTCCGCAGGACTTTCTCGGACCTCGGCGCAACCGTAGGGGAGTGGCTTGGTGTCTCATATCGCGGGCGGGGTGAATCTTTCCTTTCCCGGCTCATCCCGGAATAGCAGTGGCGGACGAAGAAGCAAACGCCGTGGACGCTCTCCGCGATGCGGCGTTTGCAGCCATGGAGAACGCTTATGCTCCCTACTCGCGCTTTCGAGTAGGTGCTGCGCTGCGTACCTCGACGGGCGAGATAGTTTCAGGATGTAATGTAGAGAATGCAGTGTATGGTGAAGCGCTTTGCGCCGAGCGCGTAGCAGTTGCGGCGGCTGTAGCACAGGGTATGAAAGATTTCGAGGAGATCGCTATCGCCAGTGAATCTGATGATCCAGCGCCTCCTTGTGGATCGTGCCGGCAGACCATGAGCGAATTCGCTCCGGAGCTGCGGGTCATCAGTTATGCGAAGAACGGACGGCAGGCCATATGGCGCCTGAGTGATCTCCTGCCGGAGGCGTTCGCGCTGAACCATCTACGTGGAAGGACGTAAGTGCAATTGAAATCAGGCCGGCTCGAGCTAGCCGGTTTTTTAGTTCTGACTGCCGTGCTCGCCGCATGCACTGAGAAGCTGGATAACAGTGCCGGCTGCCCGATCCTGTGCCCGAGTCAATCGGGGCAGATCGAGACAGTGACTATCGACGCGGTGACGTTCGACTCTACGGTCTCAGCCCTCACCGGGCAGGGTACCGAGACGAGTCTGCTCGTTGCCACCCGCGGGGATACGCTCGATGCGCGTGCAATCATTCGCTTCGACAGCATTCCAGGGCGGTACCGTCGCCCCGGCGCGGACACGACGAGCATCCCCATCACGGCCCCGGACAGCATCATCCTCCGAATGGTCGTCGACACGATTGACGGCAAGGTGCCTGGGCCTGTCACACTCGACTTATATGATGTCGATTCGAATGTCCCGGACAGTCTTGTTGCGGAGATCGCCGCTCTCTTCACTCCGGCGCGCTTGATCACCTCGGCAACTTTCGAGAAGGCTGCCCTGAAGGACACGATACGCGTGACGATGCCGTCGACAGTGATCGTGAGCCGACTCGATCGGCGGCTGAGGATCGGCATTCGTGCGAGGGGACCGCAGTCAGTGCAGCTGCGAATCATCTCGCAGGAGGGCGGAGGTTCGCCGACGCAACTTTCGTTCAGACCAGTGGCGGACACGACAGTCGCGAAGATCGTGCTGCTTCCAGAGTCTCGGACACCGACCGACCAGCCGGCGCTTGCGCTGTCACTGGCGGATTACACGCTGCTCGTCCGTGGTACCGCGACCGGACCTGCCGCTGGACTCAACATTGGCGGGCTGCCGGCGCGCAGGGTTTACCTGCGCTTCAATATTCCGTCGTTCCTCATTGACTCCGTCGATGTTGTCAGAGCGACTCTGCTGCTGACTCAGATCGTGAATCCGGGGATAGACCCGACCGACACCGTGCGCATCATACCGCTCGTGTCGCTTGCTACTACCGCGGTGAGCGATGTAGCGAAAGCCTCGCAGATTACAGCAATTGCGAATGGCGACACGCTGGACGTTCAGCCAGGCTCCGCGGGATTGCGCGGCCTCGAAATAGCGCAGGTCATCGGATTGTGGCGTACGCAGGTTGCGACAGAGACTCCGCGAGCGTTGGTGCTCGTGAGCATTCGAGAAGGGAACTCGCCACTCGAGGCGCGTTTCCACTCTGTCGAGGCGGCACCGGAGCTCAGGCCCCGCCTGCGCATCAGTTACTCTACACGCAAATCGACGGGGCTACCGTGACGCCGCGCATTTATTTTCTCGTTGCGGCGCTGGCCGCTGGCGTAGTGGTTCCGGCCCAGCTTTCAGCACAGGGGACGCTGAGCACGCAGGGCTTCGGGTATCCGACTGGCGAGCTGAGCATTCGCGCGCGCGCGACGGGTGGTGGGCTTGGGCAGTTCGATCCCGACTCACCGCTTAACCCGGCGTCGATCGGCACGTCGTCAGATCCCAGAGTGTATCTCCAGTACGAGCCAGAGTATCGCCGGCTTGCCCGCGGGGATCAGGCGTCCAACACGATGACTGCGCGATTCTCCCTTGCTGCCGCGTCGGTCCCGTTCGCAAAGCGCGGCAGCATTGGCCTGTCCGTTGCGACTTTTCTCGACAGGTCCTCATTCACGCAGATCACTACTGAGCAGGAGATCGCTGGCCAGACAGTGTCAGTCAACGAGATCACGCAGGTACTCGGCGCAATCAATGACGTACGACTGGCGTTTGGATATGCGCCGAACTCGAAGATTCAGTTTGGTGCGGGCGGTCACGTCTTCGTTGGGCAAAACCGAATGTTCTTCACCCAGTCTTTCCCTGAGGAGTCGTCTTACGCGTCACTAACTCAGGTATCGACGCTGGCCTTTACTGGATTCGCGGCATCGGCGGGTATTCTTGCCCGACCATCGCGTCACATCGGGCTGGCGCTCAGCGCACGGAAGGGATTCAGCATTGAAGCGCGTGCCGGCGATAGCGTTGTTTCGGAGGCGAACGTTCCTGACCGGCTCGGCGCCGCAGTGACGTACGAAGGCATTCCAGGGACCAGCATCTCTGCTCACGTTGCCCGCGACCTCTGGTCGGCAATGAACGGTCTCGGTTCGAGCGAAGCTACGGCTGTCGATGGCTGGGAGGCTGGCATTGGTCTCGAGGGACTGGGGCCACGGATTGCAGCGCGGCAGACGATCCTGAGGCTTGGCGGTCGTTACAGAACACTCCCGTTTCTTGCAGCGGGCAGTGAGGTGAGCGAGCTGGCATTCGGCGGCGGGGTTGGTGCCCAGTTCTTTCGAAATCGTGCGACGTTCGACATCTCATTCGAGCGGGCGAACCGTACACCGGAGCTCTCGAGTGTCGATGTGACCGAACGCGCGTACATCTTCGGTTTCGGGCTCCGCGTCAGGCCATAAGCCATGGCTGATTCGGGGAAGGAGTTGGGGCCACTCGTTCTGGTTGCGGACGATGTACCGGCCAACATCGAACTTCTCTTCGATCAGCTTCACACGCTCGGTTACCGGACAGTCGGTGCTATCGATGGTCCGTCTGCGCTCGCCGCTTGCTTCGAGTTCAACCCCGATCTCTGTATCCTCGACGTATCGATGCCCGCGGGTGACCTGGGAGTAGACACGCGATCAACGGGGTTCGAGGTATGCCGCCGTATCAAGCGTGATCCGCGAACAGCGCGGATACCGGTGATCTTCGTGACGGCGATGAACGACACGAGCGACCGCGTGCGCGGGATCGAGGCGGGCGGCGACGATTTTCTGACCAAACCGCACAATCGTCTCGTGCTCGGAGCCCGGGTCAGGAGCCTGCTCAAGCTCAAGGCCGCGACGGATGCGCTCGAGAACAGCTACAGGAAACTCCGTGAGCTCGAGAAGGTGCGCGACGATCTGATGAAAATGATCGTGCACGACCTGAAGAGTCCGCTGACATCTGTGCTGGCGACGCTGGAGTTGCTGGGAGACGGCGTGTTCGGCGTGATGACCGACGATCAGAAGCGCGCCGTTGGCGAAGCCGAAGGGAAATCCGAGGACCTGCTGGCTCTGATCGAAGACATTCTGGAGGTCGCGCGCATTGAAGAGGCGGCGGTAACGCTCACTCCTGAACCAATCGCTCCGGCGGCCGTCATCAGTGAGCTGGTCCACGAGTGGCGTCACCGGTTCCAGCAGGAGGGAACAAAGGTCACTGTCAAAGTCGATGACGATACGCCGGTGTTCAATGCCGACAGGGGACTTCTGAAGCGCGTGTTCTCGAACCTCATTCAGAATGCCGTAACGCACTCGTCCGCGACGATCGAGCTTGCGATTACCGCCCGTCAGGCTGGAGAGTCAGTGCTGTTCACCTTTGCCGACAATGGTCCGGGAATTCCTCCGGAGTACCATGAGGTGATTTTCCGCAAGTTCGGCCAGGTATCCGGTGCCATTGCACCGCGCGTGCGGAGCTCCGGATTGGGCCTCACATTCTGCAAGCTCGTGGTGGATCTTCACGGCGGAATGATCTGGGTTCGCAGTCGCGAAGGGGAAGGCAGCTCGTTTCATGTGCAGCTCCCGATAAATGCAGTGAGTCCGGAGCCAGGCTCGACGAAAGTCCGCATTCGGGGTTCGTCGCTCTCGAGCTGATGAAGGTCTACCTGCGTACGTACGGGTGTCGCGCGAATCAGTACGACACCGAATCGGTTCGTGCGATGCTTACCGGTGCGGGCCTCGAGGAAACGTCTTCGATTGCCGAGGCGGATGTGGCCGTCTTCAATAGCTGCACAGTCACGAGCGAGGCAGAATCAGACCTTCGATCCGGCGTCCGCGCAGCAGCACGCGAGAACCCGACTATACGCACACTCGTTATGGGTTGCGCAGCCGGCTTGACTGACCGGGACGAACGCTCAGCGCCGCTTGCGACTCTCCCAAATGTCGAGGGTGTTATCGCAGGTGCCGATTTGCCTGCGATTGCGGTTGCGCTTGGAATCACCGCGGTTGCACCTTCGGCGGGCGTTCAGTCAGGCGCCCGGGCACTGCTGCGGATTCAGGACGGCTGCGACGAACGTTGCACTTTCTGCGCGACGACTCGTGCGCGCGGCGCGAATCGCTCTAGAGCGCTCGACGCAGTTGTAGCAGAGGCGGCGTCGCTGGCTGAATTGCATCCGGAGATTGTTCTGACCGGTATCCACATTGGTACTTACGGGCGGGATACAGGATCATCGCTGGGTGAGCTGGTCGAGCTGCTTGTGTCGAGCGTAGCTAACGTGCGCTTCAGGTTGTCGTCAGTCGAAGCAACTGAAGTCGATGCACGACTGGCGCGATTGTTCAGTGACGTCCCGGCCCGCCTTGCGCCGCATCTGCATGCGCCGCTTCAATCGGGATCCGATCGAGTGCTTCGCCGTATGGGACGAAGCTGGTACGACGCGGCGTCATACGAGCGCTCCGTGCGGCGGCTCACCGACGGGCGGCCGGTTTTCGCGCTATCTGCCGACGTGATCGCCGGGTTCCCCGGAGAAACCGAGGAAGACCATGCAGCCACTCTCCGTATCGTCGAGCGCCTGCCATTCACCTCATTGCACGTCTTCCCCTATTCCGAGCGTCCGGGAACCGCAGCGACGAGACTGGGGTCGCGCGTAGCTGGCCCGGCTATTCGGCGTCGCGCATCCGAGCTTCGAATACTTGCCCGGGAGAAAGCGGCTGCGTATGCGACCTCCAGAGAAGGCGGCTCATGCGACGTCGTCGTGACGGAGAGGGGCAAGGGACTTACAGAGGACTATCTTTCAGTCGCGGTGTCCGATCGTACCATTCCACGACGGTCGCGTTTCAGCGGTACCCTCAGCAACGGCGAAGCCCTGACTGCAATTCCTGCATGACCGATATTGTGCGCTCGACAGTCTACATGGAGACCTACGGCTGCCAGATGAATGTCAGCGATTCCGAGTTGATACTCGGAAAGCTTGCTGCGTCTGGCTATGACCAGGTCGAGACGCCTGAAACCGCTGACGTCATTCTGTTGAACACATGCGCCATCAGGGAGCATGCGGAGCAACGCGTGATGGGACGGCTCGGCGAGATGAAGAGCCGCATGAAGAAGGATGCGGTGGTTGGCGTGACTGGTTGCATGGCCCAGCGACTCGGCCCGAAGATCCTGGAGCGTGCGCGGCACGTCAGCCTCGTCATCGGACCTGACGGTTACAGGTCGCTGCCCCTGCTGGTCGAGAACGCCCGCCGCGGCATGAAGGCAACCGACACGGACTTCGATCTCGAGGAGCACTACGAAGATTTCAAGCCTCGGCGCTTCGACAAGGTAAAGGCGTGGATCCCCGTCCAGCGGGGTTGCGACTACCGGTGCACGTACTGCATTGTGCCCACAACTCGTGGCCCGGAACGCAGCAGGCAGCTGCACGAGGTCGTGCGCGAGACAGCTGATGTAGTTCAGGCTGGAATGTCGGAAGTGGTTCTCCTCGGTCAAACCGTCAACTCTTACAACGACGGTAAACACGACTTCGCGGACCTGGTTCGTGCCGTTGGAGCAGTTCCCGGCGTCAGGCGTCTCCGATTTACGAGCCCGCATCCGAATGATTTCAGCGATCGTGTAATTGACGCACTTGCAACGACGGAATCGGCTTGTGAGCACGTGCACCTCCCGATGCAGTCCGGATCTACACGCGTACTCAAGCGCATGCTGCGCCGCTACTCGCGGGAGGGATACCTCGAGTGCGTTGACCGGCTGCGCAGGGCGATCCCAGGATTAGCTCTCACGACTGATATCATCGTCGGATTTCCCGGCGAATCGGAAGAGGATTTCGAGGAAACCTTGAGCGTGGTGAAGGCCGTTGGGTTCGATGATGCGTACACGTTCAAGTTCTCGCCTCGCGAGGGTACACCTGCGACACGTTTCCCCGACAGCGAGACTATTGCGGGCGAAGTCGCGAGTGAAAGGCTTGCAAGGCTGATCGATACGGTGCGTGCGGGCACGCGTGAGCGGAACCTCCGCGCGCTGGGTCAGCGTCACGAGGTGCTGGTAGAAAAAGAGGCACGCCGTGGCGGGCTTCTGCAGGCCCGCACGCGCGACTTCAAGACAGTGATCGTCCCGGGTGATGTCTCAATGGTCGGTAACTATCTGACAGTCGAGCTCACGGGGACTACGGGATCTACGTTCACCGGCACGGTCGTCCGGCAGCGGGCTCAGTTGCCAATGGCATCGGTTGGGCTATTGCCTGCATGAAATGGTGAGGCAGTAGGACAGGCAACACTTAGGCTCGAGGGGACTACGCAAATCGCCCCTTGCCGCTCATTGCAACAGCCTATCTCTGCTTCGCATCAGCGCTGATTGCGGCGTTTGCGGGACTTCTGTGGTTGCCCATCACGGTGGGATTCCCCGCAGTTGTCTGGGGGGCAGTAACCCGCAATGGCCGCGTGGCGGGACTGGCGATGACGCTGATTGCGGGCACGCTGGTTGGGGTGACGACCCCGGAAACCGCGAGGTCGCCGCGTCGGATTCACTCAGATGCGGCAGCTGACTCCAGCATGCTTGGAAGAGCGCGCGACAACGCCGCGAAATCGATAGACAGAATCTTCGGCGACGATGCGCCTATGGCGCGTGCACTCCTGATCGCTGACCAGCATCGCATTTCACCGGAGATGAAGGACAAGTACTCGAGAGCCGGGATGATCCATATGCTTTCGATCTCGGGTCTGCATGTAGCGATAATTGCAGCGTCGGTAATACTGATGCTGCAGGCGGCGCGTATACCGCGCGGCATGGCTTCACTCCTCGCGGTCCTTATCACGGCACTGTACGTGGCGATGATCGGGGCTCAACCACCAGCCGTTCGCTCAGCGGTAATGCTTGCTGCGGTTGCCGCATCCAAGGCAACGCAGCGGCCGACATCACCCTGGGCGGGACTCGCGATTGGTGCATTCGTTCCACTGGTGCAGCCTCGCACGGTGCTCGATCTCGGATATCAGCTCAGCGTCGTTGGCATTGCAGGGCTTATCGCCAGCGGGTCACTCAACCGGCGACTGCTGCGGAACCGGTTCTCCGGATGGAAACATCATGTCAGCCGGGAGCTGCTCACTTCTGTCATCGCAACGATCGTTACGGCTCCAATAATCGCCTGGTACTTCGGCCGGATAAGTATCATCGCACCGGTCGCGAATCTCTGGGCCGGGCCGGTTGTATCGGTTCTTCAGCCATTGCTCTTTCTGACCCTGCTGCTTGCACAGTTTGATGCAGTTGCGCGTTTTCTTGCCGATGCGGCCCACCCTCTTCTCGCAACCTTCGACATGATCGCGACGCTTGCCGCAGCGGTCCCCGGCGCTTCGGTGGCCATTGTTCCGTCACTGGTCACCGTAATTGCTGGCGCGGGCGCTGTTGTCGCGATGAGCGTTGCGATCGCCAGTGTCTATCCGGCACGGCCGCTGATCTTGTCCGCATCGCTCCTGTGCATCATCACGGTCGCGCCCGCCGTCCCGATTCCATACCGGGGCGGTATCGAGATGCACGTCCTCGACGTCGGGCAGGGTGACGCAATACTGATTCGCACCGACAAAGGCCGGTGGATTGTCTTCGATGCAGGCAGAATCTGGAAAACAGGTGATGCCGGACGCAGCACGATCATCCCTTATATCAGGAGTCGCGGGGGCGACGTAATCGCGTTTGTGCTTTCGCACCCCCATTCGGATCATCTTGGGGGTGCGGTGTCGATCATCGAGGGTCTCGACCCGGAAGAATTCTGGGACTCGGCATTTCCGCAGGGAAGCGCCGCGTACGAAGCGACGCTTCGCGCGGCAATTGCCGCAGGAATCGAGTGGAACCGCGTTCAGTCGGGTGGCACTATGTCAGCCGACGGAGTTACTGTCCGGTTTCTCGCGCCTGACTCCACCTGGACAGCATCGCTCAGCGACCCCAACGAGGCGAGCACGATAGCGCTCGTCGAGTTTGGGGCGGCACGATTTCTACTGACCGGTGACGCCGAGGAGGCGGAAGAAGGTTGGCTTCTGGATCACGCTCGACGGGACTTGAAGGCGGATGTACTCAAGGTCGCGCACCATGGAAGCTCGACATCGAGCACTGAGGGATTCCTTGCAGCGGTGAATCCTGCGCTGGCGGTCATCTCGGTCGGAGCGGATAATCTCTACGGGCATCCGAGCGCCGACGTCCTGGCCGCCCTCGGTCGGGTTGGGGCACGGACGCTTCGCACTGATGAATCAGGAACCGTAGTAATTCGTACGGATGGCAGGCGAATAATTGCCACCGCTTCCGGAGTAGAGTGGGATATTTCACGAAAGTAGGAATTGGACTGTTCGGAGAACACCTCGAGCTTCCGCGCGCCCTTTCTTCCGAGTGGCCGGAGCTCGAGGAATTGCGATTTCGCCGCGGTGGATTGCCGCTGAGAGTCGGCGGATGGATGCTTGGTCGCGCGAGCGTGGCGGCGATTACGCTGGGACGAACGATCTTTCTCGCGCCCAGGACGCGACTCGATCCGGAGTTGCTGCTGCACGAGTTCCGGCACGTTCAACAATTCAGGGAGCGCAAAACTTTTCCCGTCCGTTACATTTGGGAGAGTCTGCGGCGCGGATATTACGCCAACCGTTACGAGGCAGATGCGCGCACTTATGCGGCCAGCCGCATCGCGCGCACTGCGGCCCCCGGTACCAACGAGGATGTATAACGTGGTGAAGCATACGGCTACCTCCGTCGTCACGATCGAGCGCTACATCATCGAGCAGGAGAAGATGCACCCGGACGCCACGGGCGAACTATCCGGGCTGTTATACGATCTCGCGCTCGCGGCCAAGATGATCGCGAACAAGGTTCGCAGCGCCGGTCTCGCCGACATACTCGGCTCCGCCGAGAATATGAACGTGCAGGGTGAGACGCAGCAGAAACTCGATGTCATTGCCAACGAGATCATCGTCAAGGCCGTGGATCACGGCGGCCGGCTTTGCGCGCTCGCGTCAGAGGAAGAGCCGGGGATTATCCAGATCCCCGACAACTTCAAGTGCGGGAAATACTGCCTGCTCTTCGATCCGCTGGACGGATCGTCGAACATCGATGTCAACGTGCCGGTCGGAACGATCTTCTCCGTGGTACGAAAGATCACGCGAGGATCGCGTGGCGAGATGGAGGACATGCTCCAGCCGGGCAGGCGTCAGGTCGCTGCAGGTTACGTGATCTACGGGTCGAGCACGATGCTCGTCTACACAACGGGGCAGGGAGCTCACGGGTTCACACTCGACCCGCAGATCGGAGAGTTTCTCCTGTCTCACCCGAACATCGTGATCCCGCATACAGGCCGTTACCTATCGGTGAACGATTCGTACGAAGCCCTCTGGTCCGACAACGTGCGCGGCCTCATGCGCCGGTATCGTGGGCTCGATGGCGAACGGACAGCGATGAACGTGAGGTACGTGGGCTCGCTGGTTGCTGATTTTCACCGCAACCTGCTTGGTGGCGGGATCTTCGCGTATCCGCCGAACAACAAGCGGCCCGACGGGAAGCTCAGGCTCCTGTACGAGGCAAATCCCCTCGCTTTCATCGTCGAACAGGCGGGTGGTGCAGCAACAAACGGCGACACGCGGATTCTCGACATTCAGCCGACCGACTTGCACCAGCGCACGCCGTTGTACATCGGCAGCAAAGGTGACGTCGACATTGCCACGTCGATGCTCGCGCGCCCCGCTGCAGAAGAGATGCCGCTAGCGGCCCGATGACCGCGCGCGGCGGCGACTCCGCAAACAAGCTGTCGCCGTCGGGAATTCCGCTCAAGGTTGCGTACGGCCCGGCCGATGCGACAATCGATTACGAACGGGACCTGAACGACCCTGGCAAGTGGCCCTACACTCGTGGCGTGCAGCCTACGATGTATCGCGGCCGCCTGTGGACCATGCGGCAGTATGCGGGCTTCGGAACCGCTCGCGAGACGAACGAGCGTTTCAAGCACCTTCTCGCTGCTGGACAAACAGGGCTGTCTGTCGCCTTCGATCTGCCGACGCAAATGGGGCTCGACTCCGACTCCCCTCGCTCCAGCGGGGAAGTGGGCCGGGCCGGCGTGGCGATCGACAGCGTTGAAGACATGCACCAGTTGCTCGCCGATCTTCCGCTGGAGACGGTCTCGACATCGATGACGATCAATGCCACAGCCGCAACGCTGCTGGCCATGTACATCGTCGTTGCCGAAGAGCGAGGTATCTCGCGAAGTGCGCTCAGCGGCACCATTCAGAACGACATACTGAAGGAGTACATAGCGCGCGGAACGTACATCTATCCGCCCGAGCCGAGTCTTCGCCTCATCGCGGAGGTGTTCAGGTTTTGTGCGAGTGAGGTACCGGCCTGGAATCCGATATCGATTTCCGGCTATCACATTCGCGAAGCTGGCGCTACCGCCGTGCAGGAGCTCGCATTCACTCTTGCGAATACGATGGAGTACGTGAAGCGCGCTGTCGCGGCGGGACTTCCGGTCGATTCCTTTGCGCCGCGGCTCTCTTTTTTCTTCGCAGCGCACAACGACCTGTTCGAGGAAGTTGCAAAATTCCGCGCCGCGCGCAGGATGTACGCGCGCCTGATGCGAGAGCGGTTCGGCGCATCTGATGCCAGCTGCAGGTTCAGGTTTCACACGCAGACCGGCGGTGTTACGCTGACGGCGCAGCAGCCGCTCAACAATGTCGTTCGCGTCACGGTGCAGGCGCTTGCTGCAACGCTTGGTGGCACGCAGTCACTCCATACCAATGGATATGACGAGGCGCTGGCTCTTCCGACCGCTGAGGCGGCGACGCTCGCGCTACGAACGCAGCAGATCATCGGATACGAGTCTGGAATTGACGGAACCGTGGATCCCCTTGCCGGCAGTTTTTATGTCGAGACTCTCACGAGTGAGATGGAGCGACGTGCGATGGATCTCATCGAGAAGTCCGATGCCCTCGGGGGATCAGAGGCTGCGATCGCAGCGGGATTTTTTCAGGACGAGATTGCCGCCAGCGCATACGAGCATCAGCTGCGGGTCGAGAGCGGGGCCCTGAGCGTTGTAGGAGTCAACAGTTTCACTGACAGCAACGATCCGCTCAACATTCCGGCGCCCGATTACTCGTCGCTCGAAAGTGGTCAGGTGAAGTCCCTCGCACTGATGAAGGCTGCACGCGAGCCGAACCGCTCCGGGCGCGCCCTTGCATCGCTGTCCAGATCCGCGGCCGATTTGATGCGCGATGCGGACGGCTCCGAAATCCTGCCACTCATTATCGAAGCAGTCCGGTCCCGCTGTACAGTAGGAGAGATTGCAGCCGCACTCGGCAACGAGTGGGGATACTACAAGGCAGGTTCGCTCTGACGGCACCGATAGGTTCTGCAGACTCGGTTATCTGGGATGGCTACGCGGTCGACTGGATTACCAATCAGCCCCAAAGGCTTTGGCGAAGACATAGCGATGCAGTAAACGCGGCCCTCATCTCACGCTGGCTGCCCGATGCGCTTGATCGCGTGCTCAAGACGGATCTGTTCGACGAAGCGATCTCGGAAGGAATTCAACCGACGCTGGCATCTCGAGCAGAGTCGGTTGTTGGCCTCGACGTGTCATTCGCAGTTCTTGCGGGCGCACGGAAGAGATATCCGGGTCTCGTGAGCTCGGTCGCAGACGTGCGCCGGCTACCCCTGCGGGCCGACTCTTTTGACGCTGTCGTGTCGCTCTCGACACTCGATCATTTTGAATCGGAGGAGGACATACCTTCTGCTCTCGGGGAGCTATACAGGGTGCTTCGGCCAGACGGAGTGCTGATACTTACCCTCGATAACCTGGCCAATCCGATTATCAGAATCCGAAACGCGCTCCCGTTTGGTCTTACTAATGGCTCGGGTCTTCTGCCTTATCCCGTCGGCAAGACGCACGGCCCGGCAAAGGCCGAAACTCTGGTGCGTGAGGCCGGGTTTCGGGTGCTCGAGAAAACGGCAGTGATGCATGCGCCGCGGGTAATGGCAATTCCCGTGATGCGAGCGTTTGGCGGCCGGTCCAATGGACGGCGTTCCGCCATGTTGTCACGCCTGGCGATGGCGTTTGAAGGGCTCGGCAGTGCTGGTACGAGGTACGTGACTGGTCACTTCGTGGCAATCCGCGCGATCAAACCATCGCACTGAGGGAAAACTCCGCCCATTGCTGATTGCCACGGAGTTGAGTCCGGACCGCAAAATTCGTAACTTTCAAGGTTCGAGCGCCTGCCGCCTTCCCCCGCAAAAAAACGAATGCCGTTGTACGAGTTCCGTTGCCCCGAAGGGCACGACTTTGAAAAATTCTACAGGTCCATCGGTTCCTCCAAATCAGAGGAGAAGTGTCCCGAGTGCGGCGGTAACGCCGCGCGCCTGATGTCAACTGCAGGTCTCGTCTTCAAGGGGTCGGGATTTTACATCACCGACTATGGAAAGGACGGCAAGAAAGCCGAGCGGGATGCGGCGACCGCGCAGTCTACGGCCAAGGCAGCGAAGGAAGCGAAAGCCGAGTCGGCGTCGTCGGATACGAAGCCGAGCGATGCTGGCGCGAAGCCCGTGGAGTCGTCGAGTGCACCCGCTCCCGCCGCCGTCACCAAGCCAGCCGACGCAAAACCAGCCGTAACTCCGGCGCCGAAGCCGGCGCCGGCAAAGAATACGAAGTGACGGCATCAGAAAGAATCCGCGCCGAGCTCATCAGCGCCGCGCGCGAGCTTGGCGCTGATGACTCGGTCGATCCAATCATCGAGCGCCCTCGCGAGACGGCGCTGGGTGACTGGACGACAAACCTTGCGATGACGCTCGCGCGGCCCCTGCGAAAGAAGCCGGCGGAAATTGCGGGGCTGCTGCGCGATCGCATGCGCCTGGGTGACGCAGGGGTGCGGAGGGTCGATATCGCCGGCCCGGGGTTCATGAACTTCTGGATCGACCCGGCGATAATCGCCGAAGCGGTCCGCGATGTGATTTCAGCCAACGAGCACTTCGGGAAAACAGGCGCGGGCAAGGGACAGCCAGTCAACATCGAATTCGTATCGGCAAACCCGACGGGCCCTCTGCACGTTGGACACGGGAGGCAGGCAGCGCTTGGCGACGCCATATCCACGCTCCTCGAGTGGACGGGCTGGAAAGTGTCGCGCGAGTTCTACTACAACGACGCGGGCGTGCAGATAGAAAATCTCGCCGCGAGCGTACGTGCGTGGCTCGATGCCGCCGACGGAGACGCGCAGATACCGGAAGGCGGATATCACGGTGAGTACATCCGGGAGATTGCGGAGCGCTACCGCGTTGAGCATGGAAACGATGCGTCACATGACATCGATGCGATTCGCAGTTTTGCCGTCGCCGCGCTTCGGGCTGAGCAGGATCTTGATCTGCAGGCATTCGGAGTAAAATTCGACCGTTATTTCCTCGAGTCGTCGCTTTACACGGACGGCAAGGTCGAGGAAACCGTCGCCGCGCTGACGAAGGCGGGTATGACTTACGAATCCGATGATGCACTGTGGCTTCGCACGAGCCAGTTCGGGGATGACAAGGATCGGGTGATGCGGAAACGTGACGGGACATATACGTACTTCGTCCCCGACGTCGCGTATCACGTAACGAAGTGGCAGCGTGGATTCCGTCGCGCCATCGATGTGCAAGGCGCGGATCATCACAGCACCACTACACGAGTGCGCGCCGGCCTGCAGGCTTTGAACATGGATATCGAGACAGGCTACCCCGAGTACGTACTACACCAGATGGTCACAGTGATGAAGGGCGGGGAGGAGATGAAGATCTCCAAGCGCGCAGGAAGCTACGTCACCGTTCGAGACCTGATCAACGAAGTCGGACGGGATGCAGTGCGATTTTTCTTCCTCATGCGGAAGAGCGATTCGCAGCTGGTGTTCGACATCGATGTGGCGCTGAAGCAGTCGGAGGAGAATCCCGTGTATTACGTGCAGATGGCGCACGCGCGAATGTGCGGGATATTCAGGGTCGGCGAGCTCGACCGTGAGTCGTTCTCGGCACTAGGTGTTGACCTGTCTGTGCTCACTCAGCCTGAGGAGCTCGAGCTGATCAAGTCACTCGCTGATTTCCCTCAGGTGATAC
This sequence comes from Gemmatimonadaceae bacterium, assembly GCA_031426255.1. GTDB lineage: Bacteria > Gemmatimonadota > Gemmatimonadetes > Gemmatimonadales > Gemmatimonadaceae > UBA4720. The sequence goes on from JANPKW010000061.1 coordinate 100,259, forward strand.
TTGGCGCAGCCGAGAGTCTGGAGCCGCATCGGCTCACGACATACCTCACTGAAACAGCGCGACTCGCTCACCTTTGGTATCACAAGCACCACGTCCTCGGAGAGCCGGATGACATCCTGCGCGCGCGACTCGCGCTCGCACGCGCCAGCCAGATCGTGATCCGCAACTCGCTTGGCATTCTCGGGATCAGCGCGCCCGAGCGGATGTAAGGCCACAAGCACAAACAACTTCAAACCAACAATAATGCCTGTACTAGTCGTCGGATCTGTCGCGCTCGACTCAGTCGAGACTCCCTTCGGAAAAGCCGATGATGTACTCGGTGGGTCCGCGACTTTCTTCAGCGCGGCGGCGAGCATCTTCACGCCGGTGCAGCTCGTCGGAGTTGTAGGTAGCGATTATCCGGTGGACAAGCTGGATCCACTGGTTGCCAGGGGTGTCGACCTTGCCGGACTCGAGCGTGCGGATGGACCTTCGTTTCGCTGGCGTGGACGGTATAGCCACGACCTGAATTCAGCGGAAACACTCGAAACGCATCTCGGCGTGTTTTCGAGATTCAGTCCGAAGATTCCTGACCAGTTCAGAAACGCCCCGTTCGTGTTTCTCGGCAACATCGATCCGCGCCTTCAGCTCGACGTGCTCAGCCAGGTGGATAAGCCAAAGCTCGTAGCGTGTGACACGATGAACTTCTGGATTCAGAGCAGGAGGCCTGACCTCGTGGAACTGCTCTCACACGTCAATCTCGTGACACTGAACGACGGTGAGGCCCGACAGCTCACTGAAAGGACGAACCTGGTTCAGGCTGCGAAGTGGATAATGGACCACGGGCCGGATCATGTAATCATCAAGAAGGGTGAGCACGGTGCGTTCATGTTCAATCGCGAGAACATGTTCTTCGCTCCTGCCTTCCCGCTGGAAAATGTTTTCGATCCGACAGGTGCCGGTGACTCCTTTGCAGGCGGTTTCATTGGCTACCTTGCGCGCACTGGGGACCTGAGCGAAACGAACATGCGCCGTGCAATGATGTACGGTTCGGCCATGGGATCCTTTGCGGTTGAGAAATTCTCGACGGAACGCCTGATGACGTTGACTCGTGACGAGCTTTCCTCGCGCATCGGGGAGCTGAAGCGACTCGTGGCATTCGAGGAGGAGCTACCCGCGTGACCGAGGGGGCGCTCCACTACAGGAGTGCTGGAGTAGATCTTGGCGCTTCCGATGACGCCAAGTCGCGCATCGGCAAGCTCGTCGCATCAACCTTTACAGGTGGAACGCTCGGACCGTTTGGCGGCTTCGGCGGAATGTTTCGCGTGCCTTCGGGAATGCGATCGCCGGTTCTTGTGTCGAGTGCGGATGGAGTAGGCACCAAGATCAAGATCGCTATCGAAAGCGGCCGCAACGAAACGATCGGACATGATCTCGTCAATCACTGCGTGAACGACATTCTGGTTCAGGGTGCCTTGCCGCTGTTTTTCCTCGACTACGTTGCTTTCGGATTGCTCGTGCCCGAGACGCTCGAAGCAATTGTCTCCGGCGTCGCCGCCGGGTGTCGCGAGAATGAATGCGCGCTCGTAGGTGGCGAAACTGCTGAGATGCCCGGTTTGTACACGCCGCCGGATTATGATCTCGCGGGATTTATCGTCGGCTGCGTTGAGGAGGACTCGATTCTTTCGGCTGATCTTGTCGAAAACGGTGATGTGCTCATCGCACTCGAAAGCTCGGGGCTTCACACGAATGGCTACTCGCTCGCGCGAAAGATCGTCAGCGAAAGGATGCGCCTGGGTAGCGACGATCAATTTCCGGATATGGACGGAACCGTCGCTGACATTCTGCTCTCGATTCATCGCTCGTACCTGCACTCATTGAAGGCAGTTCTCTCGAAAGTTCACGCGATGGCACACATCACCGGCGGCGGACTTCCTGGAAATCTGAATCGCGCACTGCCGTCCGGACTCGACGCTTTCATTGACGCTGGAAGCTGGGAAATCCCCCAGGTGTTCGCTGCTCTCGAAACTGCCGGCAACGTCGCGCGGGACGAGATGTACCGGGTGTTCAACATGGGCGTCGGCATGGTCGTGATCGCGTCAAAGCACGATGCCGATGCGATTATCGGAAATGCCCGTATCGGCGGCGTGACGGGTTGGGTTCTCGGAGATGTGCGCACAGGTTCGGGGCGGGTGGTAATTGCCTGAGCGCTCAGCCGATATCGACGGCGACCGCATGGATCTCGCGCTGAAGCTGGCTGAGCGCGGCTGGGGTCAGACGGCGCCGAACCCGATGGTTGGCGCCGTTATTTTCTCCGGCGACGAGAAGGTTGGTGAAGGGTATCATGCGAGCTTTGGCAGCACGCATGCCGAGCCTGGTGCACTGGCCAGAGCGGGCGGGAAAGCGCGCGGTGCCACGATGTACGTAAATCTCGAGCCTTGCAACCACTACGGTCGCAATCCTCCCTGCGTTGACGCGATCATTGCAGCTGGAATCTCACGGGTCGTCGTGGCAGCGCGTGATCCGAATCCGGCGGCGGCAGGCGGGGCGGAGCGACTGCGGGCGGCCGGAGTTACGGTGGACATCGGCGTTCGCGAACCTGAAGCCCGGGAGTTGAACGCCGCATTCTTTGCGGCTGTGACCAGTGAGCGTCCGTGGGTGGTTCTCAAACTCGCGCTCTCCCTCGACGGTGCGATTGCGGGTGTCCAGCGCACGCGCGCGTGGATGACCAATGAGCTTTCGACGGAAGTTGTGCATCGGATGCGCGCCAACAGCGATGCAATTGCGGTTGGTGTACAGACCGCAATTGCCGATGATCCGCAGCTTACAGCTCGCACGAATCCGCCCCCGCGCACGGCGCCCGTTCGTCTCGTTTTCGACCGCGCGGCGCGACTCCCCGCTGCTTCGACGCTTGCGAAGACAGCGCGCGAGCTGCCTACTCTCCTCGTGACGGCGTGGGAAACACAGATCCCTGACGATCTGTCATCTTTGGGCGTCCAATCGATCGGAGCGGGTGATGTCACCGGGGCGCTGCAAACTTTGAAGGAGCGCGGGATCAATTCGGTTCTGGTAGAGGGCGGGGCGGGACTTGCCGCATCATTTCTTGCAGCCGGGCTCGTCGATCGCCTGGTGATATTTCGCGCCCCTCTTGTTCTCGGAGAGGGTGCACTTAATGCGTTTTCGGGAGTATCGGCGCACGATGTCGAACATGCGCCCCGATTCACCGTCCTTACGACACGAGCGCTCGGCGATGACGTGATGACCGTTTATTCGGTGAATCGCTGATGTTCACGGGTCTTGTCGAAGCAGTTGGACTGGTCGCACATGTCGCTACAACGACCGCTGGAGTCGAACTCACAATCGAGGGCCCATGGTCGGACCTTGTCGAGGGCGAGAGCATCTCGATGAACGGAGTATGCCTGACCGTCCGGGAAAGCAGGGGAATTCAGTTCAAAGTCGCGGCAATGGTCATGACGACTGGCAGGACGACGATCGATGAATGGACCAGGGGCCGAAGGATCAACCTGGAGCGGGCCATGCAGGCCGGCGCCAGGTTCGGCGGGCACATCGTCCAGGGCCACGTAGATGCGGTGGGAGTCGTGTTGGACATGCGCCAGGAGGTAGACACGTGGCTCCTGGATGTATCCCTTCCTGCTGGGCTCCGGGAAACACTTATTCTCCACGGCTCGGTCACGATTGACGGCGTCAGTCTTACCGTGAACAGCCTCGAAAGTGATAAGTTGCAGGTAGCGCTGATCGAATATACCCTGCGCCACACCTCGTTGAGCGACCTGAAGGCAGGGGCACGGGTTAACATCGAGACTGATGTCATCGGCAAGTATGTCCGGGGACTCGTTGCGCCGTACCTGAATCGGTAGCCCGCGTTCCAGCGGGTTAAAGGAAAAACAATGCACTTCGGAACCGTCGAGCAGGCAATCGCCGACATCAAGGCAGGCAAGCTGATCCTCGTCGCTGACGACGAGGACCGCGAGAACGAGGGCGACCTCATCTGTGCGGCACAGCTTGTCACGCCTGAGCTCGTCAACTTCATGATACGAAAGGCGGGGGGCTGGATCTGCCTCGCGCTGACGGGCGAGCGTGCAGACCAGCTTCAGCTGCCACAGCAGAGCAAGGACAATAATGAAGAGCACCGCACTGCCTTCACTGTCAGCATCGATGCTGCCGCCCGCTTCGGCGTAACCACTGGAATCAGTGCGCAGGACAGAGCCCGCACGATCCAGGTCGCCGTGGATCCGGCAACCGTACCGGCAGACCTTCGGCGGCCCGGTCACATACCGCCGTTAAGAGCGCGTGATGGCGGTGTTCTCCAGAGAGTCGGCCATACTGAAGCGGCGGTGGATCTGGCGCGGCTTGCGGGACTCTATCCTGGGGGCGTCGTATGTGAAGTGCTGAACGAAGACGGTACGACATCGCGACGACCGCAGCTGGAGAAGTTCGCCGAGGAGCACGGTCTTACTTTCATTACGGTGGCGCAGCTCGTTGCGCATCGGTTGAAGTCTGAGCGACTGGTGCACCGCGTTGCCGAAGCGCGCCTTCCTACCGAATTCGGTGTCTGGCGGGTGATTGGCTATCGCAATGACGTCGATGACCATGAGCATGTGGCGCTGGTTTTCGGCGATGTCGACGAAGCAAGCACCTTGGTCAGAATGCATTCGAAGTGCCTGACGGGCGATGTGTTTCACTCCCTGCGATGTGATTGTGGCTGGCAGCTGCACACCGCAATGAAGACCATATCCGATCAGGGACGCGGGGTCATCGTCTATCTGGATCAGGAAGGACGGGGGATTGGCCTGTTGAACAAACTCAAGGCATATGAGCTTCAGGATACTGGCATCGACACAGTTGAAGCGAATGAGCAGCTTGGCTTCAAGCCCGATCTGCGCAATTACGGAATCGGGGCGCAGATCCTCCTTGACCTCGGGCTGAAAAAGATTCGACCGCTCACCAACAATCCACGCAAGCTCGTGGGGCTCGAGGGGTACGGTCTCGAAGTTGAGGACAGGGTCGCGATCGTTCCGATTGCGACAGATGAGAACTCCGGCTATCTCGACACGAAGCGCGACAAGCTCGGCCACCTGCTAGCGTCCTGAATGGCTGAATTCTCGGGCACTCCAGCCGGCGCAGGCCGGCGCGTCGCAGTTGTCGTGAGCCGTTTCAACGAAACGATCACGCGCGCCCTGGTCGATGGCGCGCTCGACGCGCTCGTCAAGCACGGCACGGCGTTCGACGACATCGATATTTTCTGGGTACCTGGTGCATGGGAGCTGCCGCTCGCGGTCAGGCAGGCCATGGCCACCGAGCAATACGATGCAGTCATTGCACTTGGGGCGGTCATCCGCGGGGACACTCCGCATTTCGAGTTCGTTGCGGGCGAGGCATCGCGCGGTCTTGCTGACGCGTCGCGCGACTCTGATATCCCCGTTGGATTCGGACTGCTAACGTGCGACACGATGGAGCAGGCGCTCGCTCGCTGCGGCGGTGAGCATGGAAACAAGGGTTGGGACGCTGCGGTTGCCGCGATCGAGATGGCTGACCTGCTGGACCAGCTAAGCGGGCCGAATGAGAGTTGAATCGCGTGGGCGAGCGCGCGCGCTGCAGGCGCTGTATGCATGGGACATGCGCACGGGCGAGGACCTGACTCGCGTCGCTGTGAGGGTGTGGGACGATCTTGCGGTGTCACCCGAGGAGAGAAAGTTCGCCGGCGGAATTGTCAGGACGTTCGCGGGCTCGCAGGCGGAAGTCGATGCTGACCTCATGGCGGTGACCGACAACTGGCGACTCGAGCGAATCGGCGCGATCGAGCGGTCGGTGTTGCGTCTTGGCGCCGCCGAGCTCGCCCGTGGTGAGGCGCCGCCGCGCGTCGTGATTCAGGAGGCTGTGCGGCTTGCAGAGCGATTCGGCAGCGCTGCGAGCGCAAGGTTCGTCAACGGCGTGCTCGACGCATACGCCAGGCGAGCCGGTGTTCTTTAGTGCGTATCCTCGTCGTCAACTGGAACGACAGGGAGAATCCGCACGGCGGCGGCGCTGAAGTTCATCTTCACGAGATTTTCGGCCGTCTCGCTTCGAGAGGCCATCGTGTTGACTTGCTCGCCAGCGGTTGGGAAGGAAGCACCCCGCGTGCCTTCATCGACGGCATCGATGTTCATCGCGTCGGGACCCGGTACAGTTTTCAGTTCAAGGCGCGCGGATATTTCCGCGAGCGCCTCAAGCGCTCTGGCTATGACGTGCTCGTGGAGGATCTCAACAAGATTCCACTCTATACACCGCGCTGGGGTGGCCCACCAGTTGTTGGACTTGTTCACCATCTCTTCGGCGGCACGATATTCCGCGAAGCACCGGCTCCGATGGCGGCTGCCGTCTGGCTTGCCGAGCGTGGGATTCCCATCGCTTACCGGAACACGAAATTCGAAGCGGTGAGCGAGAGCACTGCTGATGATCTCGTCGCGCGCGGAATCCGGCGGGAGTCGATCACGGTGATCTACAACGGAATCGACACCGACTTCTTCACTCCCGCTGCGGGGATGAGATCGGCCACGCCACTTTTCATTTATGTGGGGCGACTCAAGAAGTACAAGGGCGTTGATCTCGTGCTGCAGGCCTTTGCAAAACTCGATCTCGCGGAAGCGCGACTGGAAATTGCAGGAGCTGGCGATTATCGGGAGGATCTCGAGCGCTTGACGATGGCGCTTGGGCTCGAGACCCGGGTTCGGTTTCTTGGGTTCATCTCGGCCGAGGAGAAGCGTGACTTGCTCCGGCGGGCGTGGGCTGGAGTGACCGCATCACCAAAGGAGGGTTGGGGAATCACGAGTATCGAAACAGCCGCTTGTGGAACGCCTGTGGTGGCGAGCGACTCGCCCGGGCTGCGCGAGTCTGTCATACACAACAAGACCGGATTACTGGTAAAACATGGCGACAGGGACGCGCTTGCACGCGCGATGCGCCAATTTGGTGGATCAGTAGAGCTCGTCACGACGATGGGAACTGCTGGCAGGCGCTTTGCCGAGCGCTTTACGTGGGAGAAGTCGGCAACAGACACTGTAGCGCACCTCGAGCAAGTGGTGCACGGAGGCACAACGAAGTGGAAATAATCTTTCACGAACATCACGCCAACATTTCTGAGCGCATGCGTAAGCGGGCGGAAGACGCCGTTCGCCGCGCCGCGCTGCGCCTCAGCCGCGCGGTTGACGCCATCATCCGCTTTGAGCAAGATGGACGCGTGAAGCGCGTCGAGATCGTCCTGCACGCACCCCGCCAGCGAAAGCTCATCGCCCGCGGAGAAGGGAGCTATTACGGTCCTGCACTGACGGCAGCTGTCGACAAGCTGCTGAATCAGATACGCACCGTCAGCGCGGAGCGTAGGCGTGCAGAGCGAGCGCGTGGTTTGGGGAAGGTAGCAAACGCGTGAGCAAATCGCTCACTGTCGCGCAGTTTCTGGAACGAACCGGCGACACGTTGAGCCTGCGCGACATCGGCGGCGGAGTCGGGCTCGAAACGATCATTCCAAACTCGGATATATCGAGCCCCGGCCTGGCTCTGGCAGGATACGTCGACCGCTTTGTAGCTGAAAGGCTGCAAGTGCTGGGAGAGACGGAGATCACCTATCTCAACTCACTTGCGGCCGAGGAGCGGAAGCGAATCCTCGACAGGTTTTTTTCATTCCCGATGCCGGCGGTTATTGTCACAAAAGCACAGGCCCCTCCGCCCGAGCTGAGTGACGCCGCCGCTGCGAACGGCATCCCGCTTCTGTGCACTGACCTGAAGACGGCGGAGTTTTACCGGCGAATCAAGCCCGCGCTCGAATCAGAGTTTGCCGAAAGCACCACGCTCCATGGATCTCTCGCCGACGTTTTTGGAGTTGGTCTGTTCTTTACCGGCCAGAGCGGAATAGGAAAATCGGAATGTGTGCTCGACCTGGTCGAGCGCGGGCATCGCCTCGTCGCTGACGATCTCGTGATCACGAGCCGGCGAGGCAATGACGTGCTTATCGGGCGGGGTCACGAAATGCAGCGTCATCATATGGAGATTCGCGGCGTAGGGCTCATCGACATCCCTTCGATCTTCGGCATCCGCGCGGTCAGGCAGCAGAAGCGCATCGAGGTCGTCGTCAGGCTCGAGGAGTGGGATCAGAATGGCAACGTAGACCGAACGGGCCTCGACACTGAAACGACATCGATCCTCGGTGTGTCCATTCCCTTGATTACAGTTCCGCTGAATCCAGGCAAGAACATCACTGTCATCGCGGAAGTCATTGCCCTCAATCACCTCCTTCGATACTCAGGAGTGAACCCTGCCGAGGTCTTCAACCAGCGTCTCATCGGCAGGATGCGGCAGGCGGCCGCTGGGAACGTCAGGGAATATCTTCAGGAAGATGACGAGTAACGACCGCAACGAGGCGTCCGGGCCACGCGTAGTTCCGCGGGCCATCGTAGCCGGACATGCGTCCTTCCCCGAAGGAATCATCAGCGCCGTCGATCAGATCTCCGGCGCTGGAGGCCTGTTCATACCGGTATCCAACAAAGGCCTGTGCGGCGACGACATCGAGGCTGTTTTCCGTCAGGCCGCAGCCCCTGACGGCATCAAGGTCTTCTTCACCGATCTCCCCGGTGGGAGTGCAACGCTCGCTGTTCGCCGGATGATGCGCGTCGACAACTCCATTGTCCTGATTACTGGTGCAAACGTTGCCACGCTTCTCGAGTTTGCGTTCAACAGCGCTGACGACCCCGTCGGAGCTGCACGGCAGGCTGCCGACAAAGGCCGGGCTGCTCTCATGACGCATGGCGGAAGCTGATGGCAGTTGCGCTCTACCGGATTGACGACAGGCTCATTCACGGACAGGTGGTTGTCGGCTGGGGCCAGCCGCTCGATATCGGGTTCATCGTGCTGGTTGACGATAACGTTGCAACCTGCGACTGGGAGCAGGATCTGTATCGCATGGGCGTTCCGCCGGAAATGGACATCCTGTTCGCGAATGTCGACGACGCTGTGCGCATGCACGAGGCGTTCATCTCCGATCCGCGTCGCGGCATCATCGTTACGCCGGATATCGCGACGATGCAGCGGTTCGTAACTGGCGCTGGAAGTGTTCGCGACGTGAACGTAGGCGGGATCCACCACCGGGCGGGGCGCACGCAGAAACTCCGGTACGTCTTTCTCGCTCCGGCTGAAGAAGCGGAGATGAGGCGGCTGATGGAGAGCGGAGTCAAAGTGACAGCGCAGGATGTGCCCGGCGCGCGGCCGGTCCCAATGGCTGAAGTGCTGGGCTCACATAGTGTCGCCGACGAGAAATGATCCTTTTCGACTTGCTTCCAATAGCGCTGCTCGGCGCCGTACTCGGAATGGATGTGGTGACATTTCCGCAGGCGATGATCTCGCGGCCCATTGTCGCGGCCACTGTTGCCGGTGCTTTCATCGGAAACGCTCCGGCAGGGCTCGTGATGGGAGCGCTACTCGAGCTGCTTGCCCTCGAGATGCTTCCGTTCGGCGCTTCGCGGTATCCCGAGTGGGGCTCGGCCAGTGTTGTAGGCGGGGGGTTGTACGGATTGGAATTTGGAGATCCCGCTGGAGCCCTCGTCGTTGCATTGCTCGCTGCGCTTGCTACTGCGATGCTGAGCGGGAAGAGCATGGTGTGGCTTCGCCGGCTCAATGCAACGCGCGCGACACGACTGCGTGCGGAGCTCGAGCGTGGCTCGAGCTCGGCCGTGACCGGCCTGCAGCTCTTTGGCCTGACCTGTGATCTCGTCCGTGGCTTCATCGTGACGCTACTCGCGATGTTGATATTCGCTGCGCTTACGCCACCCATCGTCGACTCGTGGGGCGTAGACGGGCGCATCTCGCGCGGCGTTGTAGTAGCGGCGTGTGCGGCGGTCTCGGCTGGTGCGATCTGGAAGATCTTTCACAGCGTCCCGCGCGCGCGGCTGCTGTTCATCACTGGACTAGCGGTTGGCGCGGCGATGCTGGTGGCAGGATGACCGCACCGGCAGTAGGTCAGGCTCCGGCGAAGCTGCCGTTCGGAATATGGCTGCGCATGTACCTCCGGCTGTTCGCAGTGCAGGGCGCGTGGAACTACGAGACAATGCTCGGCAACGGAATCGGATTTTGCACCGAGCCCGCTCTTCGACTCCTGCCGGGCGGCATGAAGGGTGAGCGTTACCAGGAAGCGATGATACGCCAGGCGCGCTACTTCAACGCGCATCCGTATTTCGCGGGTGTCGCTGTTGGCGCGTTGGCGCGTGCAGAGCTGGACAACGTGTCACCGCAGATGATCGAGCGTTTTCGCACCGCGCTTGGCGGTCCGCTCGGCAGTGTGGGGGACCGGCTCGTCTGGGCGAGTTGGCTGCCCCTGTGCTCCCTTCTTGCGCTCGCGGCATTTGGTGCTGGGGCGCGGCCCGTAACAGTCATCGGTATTTTTCTCCTGACGTACAACATCGGCCACTTCGCGCTGCGTGCCTGGGGGCTGCGCGTTGGATTCGCGCGTGGGCTTCGAGTTGCCGATGCACTTGGTCACCCTGTTCTGCGGCGCGGACCGCAGTATCTGGGAAGTGCTGCAGCGTTGCTCGCCGGAATAGCAATACCGCTGGCAGCGAGACAGGTAATCGGCGGCGGACGCTTTCTCGCAGCTGAGATAATACTGCTCGCAATCGGAGGTGGGCTGCTGCTCTCGCGTTTTGGTGACAGAATCGAAGGCTGGCGACTCTCGCTCGTTTTTCTCGGATTTTTCGTTCTCTTCTCGGTAATTCGCTAATGGCCGAACGCAGCGTGCAGATTGTCAACAAGCTGGGAGTCCACGCCCGCCCCGCAGCTGAGATAGTGAAGCTTTCGGCACGGTTCAAGAGTAGCATCACGATTATCCGTGATGACATGGAAGTGAACGGCAAGAGTATCATGGGCGTCATGATGCTCGCTGCCGAGTGCGGGTCGACAATCCAGCTTCGCGCTGAAGGCGACGATGCCGAGGCGGCACTTGATGCACTGGGGGTTCTTGTCGCGAACGGGTTCGGCGAATAGTGAGTGATCGTATGTCCGCGGACAACAGGCTGCTCGGCATGCCCGCATCGCCGGGCATTGTTATTGGTCCGGTGCATCTGCTGCTCTGGGAAGTACCGGACGTTCCGCAGCGCATCATCCCCGATGAGGCCATACCGCGCGAGCTGGAAATTCTTCACGAAGCGCTCGAACAGGCAAAGCAACGGCTGCTGAGAGTAAGGCAGCGTGCCGAAAAACATGCGGGCGAGGAAGAAGCGGCGATCTTCGAGGTCCAGATCGCCATCCTGTCGGATCAGGAGTTGATAGGCAGCGTTGAAGCGCTCGTGAGGCAGAACATCGGTGCAGAGAAGGCATTCGACCTCGTATTGATAGAGTGGCGGCAGAATTTTGCCAAGCACGTGCAGCCCATGATCCGCGAAAGAGTTGGAGACCTCACCGACGTTCATATAAGGGTTCTTTCGATTCTGCTTGGCCTTCCAGATCACGATCCTGTGGACGTGATGAAGGGGAGCAACGCGATACTCGTTACGCACGACCTTACGCCGAGCCTTACAGTTCAGCTCGACCGGGACGCGATTTCGGCAATCGCGACCGATGCCGGGACAAGGACATCGCACGTAGCCATTCTTGCGCGATCGCTGGGGTTGCCCGCCGTGGTGGGATTGCGTGATGCGACCCTCAAGCTGAAAGCGGGAAGCGAGATTATCCTCGACGGATCTTCGGGGGTCCTGATCCCGAATCCCAGCCCTGCGCAGATTGCCGCTTATGCAGCGCGGGCTTCACGAGAAGCGTCAGATACTGCTGAGCTCCAGGCGCTATCAACGGCCGAGCCTGTCACGATTGACGGGGTTCGAATCACGTTGCGTGCAAATGTGGACCTGCCCGAAGAGGCGGAAGCGGCCGCGCATTCAGGAGCCGAAGGCGTCGGGCTGATGCGGACCGAATTCCTCGTGGTTGGCCGCGCGACGATGCCGGATGAAGAGGAGCAGTACAAGGCGTACAAGAAAGTCGTGTCGGCGTTCGGTGACATGCCTGTCGTGATCAGGACGTTCGACGTTGGGGGTGACAAGCTGCCGGTTGGCGGACATCCGGTGGAGCCAAACCCGTTTCTTGGCTGGCGCGCGATCCGTATGTGCCTGGACGAACCGGAGCTGTTCAAGACGCAGCTTCGCGCACTGCTTCGCGCCGCGATGCACGGCGACGTTCGCATCATGCTGCCACTGATCGTGAGTGTCGACGAGGTGCGTCAGGCGCGGAAGCTGCTCGATGAGGCCGCGGCGGAGCTCGACGCGCGCGGGGTCGAATACCGGCACGATCTTCCCCTTGGGGTAATGGTGGAAACGCCTGCGGCTGCCGTCGCGGCAGACACCCTCGTCAATGATGTGGCGTTCTTCAGCATCGGCACTAACGATCTCGTACAGTACACGCTGGCCGTAGATCGTGGAAATGCGAATCTCGCCGAACGGTTCACCCCGCTTCATCCGGCGGTCCTCCGCCTCATTCAGCGGACTGTCGAAGTCGGTCATGCCCACGGCCTCGACGTCAGCGTATGCGGCGAGATGGCGTCACAGCCGGTGATGGCCTTCGCGTTGATCGGTCTTGGAGTGAGGCAGCTGAGCGTCGCCGCGAGGTCAGTGGCGATCGTGAAGCGAATCGTCAGGGGCGTGAGCGCTCAGATTGCAGCCGAGGCTGCACTTGCTGCCGTCGCTGCGCATACTGCGCGCGATGCGGAAAGAGCGTTGCGGCAGCGGCTCCTCGATGCATTCGGTGATGCGGAGTTCCTGCGGGACGGGTTGCCCGATGACCTCGACGGGAATACGTTTGAGGGAATCAGCGGACCGTAAGTCCAATGCCGGCACGAATCGTACGGCGTGCCCGCAGTCTGCTACTCCCCGTCCCAACCCCAGGGAATATCGTGCTAGATCGACATTTATTTACCTCTGAATCAGTTACCGAGGGTCATCCCGACAAGGTAGCCGACCAGATCTCTGACGCCATTCTTGACGCAATTCTCGCCGACGATCCTGTCGCGCGTGTAGCGTGCGAGACTCTCGTTACCACCGGTCTCGCGTGCATTGCAGGTGAGATCACCACCAACACCTACGTCCCTTTTGCGGATATCGTGCGTGCGACGATTGAGCGGATCGGGTACACGGACGCGAATTACGGATTCGATTCCAAGACGTGCGCGGTGATCAGCACGATCGGCCGGCAGTCGCCTGACATCAAGATGGGTGTCGACACGGGCGGCGCGGGCGACCAGGGCATGATGTTCGGCTACGCCTCGGATGAGACTCCGGAGCTGATGCCTCTCCCGATCATCCTCGCGCACAAGCTCACGCAACGGCTGGCAGATGAGCGCCGGAATGGAAGCGATTGGCTGCGGCCTGACGGTAAGTCTCAAGTCACAGTTGTCTACGAAGACGGCGTTCCCGTGGCAGTGGACACAGTGGTAATCTCGACCCAGCACGACGACAAGATCAGTAACAAGAAGCTCGCTCAGGCGATTACATCCGACGTGATCGAAGCCGTTATCCCAAAAGAGCTTAGACCGAAGAACATCACGTATCACATCAACCCGACAGGGCGGTTTGTGATAGGTGGTCCCCAAGGGGATGCAGGGCTTACGGGCCGTAAGATTATCGTTGACACTTACGGCGGAATGGGTCGTCACGGCGGCGGTGCGTTCAGCGGGAAAGATCCCTCCAAGGTCGATCGCAGCGCCTGCTACGCCGCGCGCTGGGTTGCGAAGAACATCGTTGCCGCGAAGCTCGCGCGCCGCTGCGAGGTGCAGCTGGCGTATGCCATTGGTGTCTCTCAGCCTGTGTCAGTGATGGTCGATACGTTCGGAACGAATACGGTTCCCGAGGCGTCGATCATGCGCGCAGTGAAAGCGGTGTTCGACCTCACGCCCCGCGGGATCATGGTTGATCTCGAATTGCGGAAACCGATCTACGAGAAGACTGCAGCATATGGTCATTTCGGGCGCAAGCCCGAGAAGATCGGAAGCGGAAAGTCGGGTCGCACTCTCTTTACCTGGGAGCGGACGGATAGAGTGAAGCAGTTGCTCAAGGCTGTCAAAGCGTGATCGTGTTGTCAGGTCGGTGAACCCCATGGGTAACGGATCTGACGGATGAAACGGATTTGACGGATCAAGCGTTTGAAGGGCAGGATAGTTTTTGGACGGCCGCGACTCCCGATCAGGGATAGCGGCCGTTTCTTTTGGTAATTGACAACAGACTGAAAGCGGGTAGTGGATACGACGGCTCCATTTTCCGTACGCCACCTCCCGTCGCCGGAATTGATCCGTCAAATCCGTCCCAGTCCGTCAAATCCGTTCCCCCATGGGTTTACGTCCTTCCGGCATCCTTTCCGCCAATTACATTCACAAATGCAGCTTGTCGAAGTGGAAGTGATGCGCCTGGGGCTCGATCGCTCCAATAATTCCTATGTGGTGATCCTCAAGGAAAAAGAGGGCGAGCGCCTCCTTCCGATCTGGATCGGGCAGGCGGAGGCAGAGTCCATCGTGATCGAGATGAGCAAGCTGCGGCGCGAGCGGCCGCTTACTCACGACCTCTGCAAGACGCTCATCACCGGGTTGGGAGGTACTCTCCGGCGCGTTCAGATCACCAAGGTCGAAAACCGTACGTACTACGCTGAGCTGCAGATCAGGCGCGACGAGCAGGTGATCAACATCGATGCGCGACCGTCTGACTCGATTGCAATTGCGCTCAGGTTCGAAGCGCCGGTGTTCGCGCAGGAATCGCTGCTCACTTCGCTCGTCTTTGAGGATTCGTCAGACGAAACAGAGTCGTGGTCGTCGTCGAACCCTGCCGAAGCGCCGTCGTCCGACGAGATGACGCCTGAACAACTCAAGAGTTATCTCGAGAACCTGCGGCCCGAAGATTTTGGGAAGTTCAACATTTAGCGCTATTCTCCTGCTGCTGGTCACGAGTGTCGCGACCGCGCAGGATTTTCAGGCACCATCCGACACGGGCCACGTTCTCACCGGTCCCCAGAAGGTACAGGGACAAGTAGTTCGTCCGGGGCGCGAGGAAATGCTCCCGGTTCCCGGCGTCTGGGTCACTCTGCACCGTGTGGGATCAGACGCGCAAGCGCCACTCGATTCCGTCAAGTCAGATGCGCGGGGAAGTTATTCGTTCGCTTTCACGCGAAGCGGCGACCAGGAAGCGATCTATTTCGTTTCTGCCACTTACGGTGGTGTCGCATACTTCACCCCGCCTTTCGTTCACTCTACAGTGATGGGCGAGGAAGCCGAAATTGCAGTCTTCGACACGACTTCAGCCCCCGTTCCCATCAGTGTCCGCGGCCATCACGTAATCATCTCGGCCGTCGATGCAAATGCCGTCAGGAGCATCACGGAAGTTTTCGAGATAGCGAACGACACGTCCGTCACGCAGATACTTGGTCCCGGTTCGACTGCATCGGTATGGAGCACGACTTTTCCGCGAGAGGCGACTGCGTTTCAGGTATCACAAGGTGACGTACCTGCATCTGCAGTGAGATTTGAGAATCGGCGTGCGCTCGTCCTCGCGCCGATCGCGCCAGGCCTCAAGCAGATAGCATTCACATACTCGATACCCGCCTCGGCTTTTCCGCTCACGTTTCCCCTCGCGCGTGCCACGCAGGTGCTCGAGATACTGATCGAGGAAGAAAAAGGGAGCGTTACCGGTGCAGGTCTCAAGGAAGTCGCACCCGTCGCGCTGGAGCAGCGAAGTTTCAGAAGATTTCTTGCGAGCGACGTTCCCGCCAACGAGAGCTCGGTCATCGACCTTCCACGCGCGACAACTGGCCGGAATCTCGACCCACGCTATCTCGCGGGACTCACAATCGCTATCGGAGCCGCGATGACATTCGCGCTTGCCCGCGCACTTCGGCGTAAGTAAGCTTCAGCCACAATCGATTCGCGAGACGGAGCCACGGAAACCGGTTTGATGCCGGTGCGGCCCCGCCACTGTATCGGGCAAAATAACGCGCGCTCTTAGCACCACTGGCCAGTCAGCCGGGAAGGTGAGCGTCGCGGCCCGGAGCCAGGAGACGACTCCAGCTCGCGCCACGTTTCAGAACCTCGGGGGAGGGGCTGGTGGCGCACGAGGCGTCTACACAAGGACGTGTCGGCGTTGCAGGCATTCTCTCAGGAGAATGCCTTTTTTGCGCCTCAACCATTTCGCTGCACTCTGCCTGATTTCGATCGCGTGCGCGCGGCAGGAGCGGCCTCGCGACAACGCGACCGATGACTTCGGTGACGCGATCCTCGTCGAGGCGCCGCCACAGCGAATCGTCTCTCTCGCACCGGCGACGACAGATCTTCTATTTGCGCTCGGAGCCGGCAACCGTCTTGTCGGTCGCACTCATTGGGATCTGTATCCCGAACAGGCGAAAACGATACCCGACCTTGGATCAGGGATCAGGCCAAACGTCGAAGCGGTCCTTGGAGTGCGTCCCGACCTCGTCCTCCTTTATGCGAGCAACGACAATCGCGCTGCTGCGACGGAGCTGCGCGCGGCAGGCGTCAACACGCTTTCACTCAAGATCGATTCAATCGCTGAATTCCATCGCGCCGCACGGCTCATTGGACGTCTCATCGGTGACAGCGCACGAGGTGTCATCGTTTCGGATTCAGTGAAGCGGACGATCGAGCGTGTTCGGAGAGCGACCGCTTCACTTCGAAAGCCGACTGTCTTCTGGCACATCTGGGACGCGCCACTCATCACCATTGCCGGTGGCAGCTACATGAATGAGCTGATCGAAATTGCAGGCGGCGTGAATATCTACGGCCACATGACCGATGCATCACCAATGGTATCGATCGAGGATGTACTAAAGCGCAATCCCGAGTTCATCATCACCGGCCCACAGGGCTCCAGGAAAATCGCCAGCGATCCACGCTGGGCCGAATCACCTGCGGTCAAGGCCGGGCGCGTTCTCGTCGCCGATACCTTATTGGTCGGGCGCCCATCGGTGAGACTTGGTGAAGCAGCCGAGTCGCTCGCGCGACTGCTGCATCCGGAAAGCTTTCGTTGATCGACCACCGAGCGTGGCATTGGCTGATCATGACAGGCGCTTTGCTTGCCATTGCCATACTTGCTATCGGAACGGGCGCGATCAGCATTCCTGCCGGTGACGTGATCGCCGCTCTTCAGGGGAACGGCGAACCCGCCACGATATCGATAGTGAGGCACCTCCGGGTGCCCCGCGTGCTGCTTGGCGCACTGGTTGGTGCCGGCCTCGGTATGAGCGGAGGGGCGCTGCAGGGAACCCTGCGCAACGGGCTGGCCGAGCCTTACCTGCTGGGAGTGTCTGGCGGTGCGGCCGTCGGCGCCGTGATTGCGCTCGCGTTGAACGTTACCGGCAATGGGGTCGTTGCCCTTGCAGCCTTCATCGGCGCGTCAACAGCAGTTCTCCTTGCACTTCTCGTCGCTCGCGCCGCAGGCTCCATCGGACGGGGCGATCCGCGCACACTGTTGATGGCAGGAGTTGTCATCGGCGCATTCGCCAACGCAATCATCATGATTGCGCTCGCCAATGCGCCGCCGAACACGATTCGCGGCGCGTTGTGGTGGATGATGGGCTCCGTCGCTGACGGCTCGTGGAGCGCTATCGCATGGCTTGCGATTTTCGTCACCGTAGGCGGCGGAGCACTTCTTTACTGGGCACGCGAGGTTGATATGCTGGCACTCGGCGATGAAGCGGCTGCGAGTCTGGGTGTCAACGTAGAAGCGGCGACGCGGCGCATGTATCTCCTGGCCGCACTGCTTGCAGCTGCCACGGTGTCGGCTGCGGGTCTCGTCGGATTTGTCGGGTTGATAGTCCCACACATCGCACGTGCAGCAGGGATACGCCATCATCGGCCCATTCTCATCGCGGCGGCGTTAATCGGAGCGACCCTGGTTATCGGCGCGGATCTCGTCGCGCGCACGGTGCGCCCTCCTGGAGAGCTGCCACTCGGTGCTGTCACCGCCGTGCTTGGCGTACCGTTCTTTCTCGCGCAGTTAAGGCGCGCGCGATGATAAGGTTCGCGAACGTTGCTGTGCGGTATGCGGGCGCCGCGACCCGAGCTCTCGACGGCGTTTCGCTGACAGCGGAGAGCGGGAAAGTCACCGCGGTTGCCGGCCCGAATGGAAGCGGAAAATCGACACTGGTTCGCGCGCTCCTGCGTCGGCTTCCGCTCGAGGGTGGCAGTATCTCCATTGGCAGCGACGACATCACATCGATATCGACGAGGGACGTAGCTCAGCGAGTCGCCGTTACCGTTCAGCGCGAGGAGCCCGCGTTTCCAATGCGAGTGGCGGAATACGTTGCGCTCGGACGCTACCCCAGGCTGGGTCTCTGGCGGAGTGCGGCACAGCCAGACGGGCTGGCGGTCGAAGCCGCACTCGAGCGGGCAGGTGTTGCCGAGTTTTCTGCGCGGCGCACTGATGAGCTCTCCGGTGGCGAGTGGCAGCGTGTGCGAATCGCGCGCGCTTTATCGCAGGAGACCGAAGCGCTCGTGCTGGATGAGCCAACGACCTTTCTGGACCTCGCGCACGAGATGTCGTTGTTCGAGCTGATTCATTCTCTCGCCGCCGAAGGCATGGCGGTGTTGATCGTGAGTCATCAGCTGAACCTCGTTGCGCGTTTCGCCACGGAAATCGTGTTGCTGCATCACGGTAAAGTCATTGTGTCCGGATCGCCTGAAGACGTGATGCAGGCCAGCCTGCTGGAGAGGGTTTACGAATGGCCGCTGGTGATCACCCGTGATCCTGCAGTGGGATCGCTGTCCCTTGTCCCGCTGCGAAGGAGAACCTCGCGCACATGAAACAATCTGCAAATGCCTGGAGGCATCGATGAAGGTCACTGGTCTATCGCTGGTTTGGTTTCTGCTCACATCTGCGTCCGCGGCGGCGCAGCAGCCTGATACCGCGCAGCTTGCTGCGGTAGTCGTCTCGGCCACCAAATCACCCGCGTCCCGGGCTTCGTTGACTCAAGCGGTTACAGTCATCACCGGTGCAGAGCTGCGTTCACGGGGGATTGCGCGAGTGTCAGATGCGTTGCGGTCCGTCCCGGGTGTTGCTGTTGCACAGAATGGCTCGACCGGCTCCGTAAGCACTCTTTTCCTTCGCGGTGGCGAAAGCCGGTACACCAAGGTGCTCATCGATGGAGTGTCAGTGAACGCACCCGGAGGATTCTTTGACTTCAGTCACCTCA
>JANPKW010000062.1:0-20180 GCA_031426255.1 Gemmatimonadaceae bacterium
AGCAGCACGATGATCAGGATGATCATGATCTCCGGGAAGCCGAGATTGCCTAACATTTTTCAGTCTCCTAGAAAAGCGAACGCGCAATCAGATAGGCAAGTAGTACACCGACCAGACTGAGCAACGATACGTCGAGTGCAACAGGCCCGAGTGCGAACTTGAGAATGATCAGGTCTATCGTCAGCGGCCCTACAGATGGTGTTACACCGGTCGTGAAAAATTCCTTCGCCGCACCGGGCGGCAGAAACTTTCGCGAAACCTGGGTCATTAGACCACCGCTGATGAAGCCCAAGGATAAAACTATGGCGTGGAAGACCGCACCGCGCCGGGCTGCGCCGCGTGGGGGCATTATGCGTGTCTCTCCGTCACATACGAAATAGAGTCAAGGAGCGCGCGGCGCGCTACTGTGTCCGGTAATCCGTCGAGCGCCTCACGGGCCTTTGCAGCATACCCGATTCCCTTCTCGCGGGCATACTCGAGCCCGCCATTGATAGTCACAATTCTCGTCACTTCCGAAACTTCCTCCTCACCAGGTTCATCATTCGCAAACAAATCATTGACCCTTGACCGCTCAGCCGGTGTCATCACGCGTAACGCCGCAATCAGCGGCAGAGTGACTTTGTGCTCCTTCAAGTCGAGCCCAGCCGGTTTCCCCGTGGTCTCCTGCTGGCCGGTGTAGTCGATGAGATCATCGGCAATCTGAAAGGCCATTCCCAGCGCATCCCCGTACTTGAGCAGCTGCTCCCGGTGACGCTTCGCCCCGGCAAGTGAACCCACCTCGCACGCTGCCGACATCAATGACGCGGTCTTCGATCGAATCAGTGCGTAGTAATCCTCTTCCGAGAAGGACAGCGAGTCATCGACAGCAAGCTGACGCATTTCGCCGACGGTCATCTCGGTCGAGGCACGGGTCAGCGCCTTCAACGCATCGATGTCACCGAGGTTGACCAGCTTCATGAGGGCGATGGAATAAAGAAAGTCGCCCATGATCACGGATATCTGGTGACTGAACAGCGAGTTGAGTGTAGGCATTCCGCGACGAAGCACTGAGTGATCTATCGCGTCATCGTGTACGAGCGTGGCAAGATGGATGAGCTCGACCGCAGCAGCGACCGTCACTGCCTCGGGACGGGGGTCATTATCAGTTGCTGCGCAATGCAGGACGAGCGTGGGGCGGAACATCTTTCCGCGCATCCCCATCAGGTGTGAGCCCATCTGCGCGATCAACGGCGCATCGTGCTCGATGGAGGACACCATCTCGATGCTCACGTCCTCCAGTGCGGAACGAACAGGATCCTGAATCCGTTTCAGCAGATCCTTTTCATCTGATAAGCGATCTGCCAGCGGGACGATCAGGCCCGAATTGCTCATCCGGCCAGAGAAGAAAGTCTGGTTGCCGTGTCGCGGAATCCAATCTGTACCGCGAGCACTCGCTCGAAATATCCGGCTGCGTCGCTGGGATTGTTGAGCGATTCCGCCGCACGACCTAGCAGGTAGAGAACGCCAACCATTTGTGCGTCCGACATGCCTGGTTCCTTCAAGAGGCGCTCGAGCACCTTCACCGTGACACCGGCCTCACCCTTATCCATGAAACACTGGCCAATAGCTTCGGACGCCCGTACCCGCTGCTCGGCTCCACGCGACGCTTTCTGAAAAGATCCAATTGCTTCGTCGAGAAGGCCCATCTCGCGGAACGCGATGCCAAGATCGTAGTGACTCTCGAAATCCTCGTCGTCAACGTTGCGTGAGATCCCCTCCTTGAACTTGTCGAGCATCTCCCCGAAATCCTTCTGCTCGTTGTTCTCGGGCTCTTCATCGTGGGTGACCATGCGCGTCGACACCGGCGTGCGATTTCTCTCGAGCCATTCGCCGAGGTCGATGAAATCCTCGTCGGGCGGAATGACCGGCTCGATGTGCGAAAGGGCGTCCGCCGCGTGCGCCCCGTTCGACGCGTTGCCGTCGCTCGCGTTGCCGTCGCTCGCGTTGCCGTTTGAAGGAGGAAGCTCGACGAAACTGAAGTCTTCGACCTGTTCGATTTCCGGCATCGGCGCGCCAAAATCGTCATTGACGTCGATCGGCGTAATGAACTTGAGCTCGTTCGCGCTCACTGGCCCGGGATCGCTGTCGTCATTGGACGCCGGTTCCAGATCGGCCGCGATACTACCTTCGCTCGCAATTGCGTCAACGGCCTCCGCAGCCACGGGTGTGGCGGAGTCAGGTTCGGCGAAGTCAGATGCGGCGAAGTCAGGTTCAGAATAGCCGGCGTCGGTTTCTCCCTCGGATCCGATCTGAGTCGGCTCCAGCCCCTCAGCGGGGGTGATTCGCGGAACTTCGACGAATCCTTTGGGCGCCGGCGATTCCGCAGCAGGGTCATTGTCGTCGGGGACACCACCGCGCTCGGTCGGTACCGCATCGTCGAAGTCGAGATCGAGGAAGACCAGACCTTCTTTCTGGCGTGCCCTTGGCGTGACCGAGCGCCTCGGTTTGAACGCCGGGTCGAGCGTGTTCATACGCTCGAGCGTCGCTCCCGCTTCGCTGGAACGGCCCCCGGCCTGAAATTCTTCGTACAGAATCTCGAGCTGTTCCAGCGCTTCAGTTTTCCTGCTTGCACGCGTCAGCTGCTCGGCCAGCATCAGTCGAACATCATCCTGGCCGGGGCAAAGATCAGCGAATTCCTTCAGCGCGCGAAATGCTTCGTCCATCTTCCCAAGTCGCTGCATCCGATCGGCGTACTCGAGAAAGTTCTGCTTGGCGTCGCTGTTGAATCCCTTCTTTGCGCTGATGATGCCAAGCTTGTAGTAGATGATCGTGCGCCCCGGGGAGTAGCGCAGGATCTTGTTGCAGAGTGCGATAGCGTTGTTGAAGAAGCCGCCTTCGGCGTAGAAGTCTGCGGCCTGCTCATAGTAGCTGAGCGCCTGCTCGTTGTTGCCCAGACGATAGTGCAGATCGCCAACCCGATTGTAGAGCGCAACGTCGCGTTCCTCGTCGGAAGGATGCTTGGCGGTAAGCACCTGCTCGTACATATCGAGAGCCTTTTCGAAGTTCTTTCTGGCCTCGTATTCGGCGGCTTTCTTTTTGAGCTTGGCGATGTTGGACATCTGATCTGCTGAGGCGTGGCCGCGCGCAGGCCACTCGGGTCTGCGCGCGAGATGCAAGTTACCGGACACGTTGCGGTAGTGACAGTGTTTTCTGCCCCTACGCTGCACTACAACGACGATTCTCCGGCCTCGATGTATCGCGGACTACGGAAAAAGCGTTAGGGGCGGACTACGGAACCGGAGACGGCAGGCTTGCCCCGTACCCAGGTCCCCGCGCAGCGCCTGTCGCCGTACCAATAAGGGATCTCGCGATAATCGTCGGCATCCCAGAGTGCGATGTCTGCGGAGAAGCCGGGCGATAGCTGGCCGGTGGTTTCCGCGAGCCCGAGGGCCGCTGCCCCGTTGACGGTTGCGGCAAGAATGGCTTCGGTAGCGGACATTCGAAGCTGGCTTACTGCCAGAGTGAGGATCAACGGAAAGTTGAAAGTGGGCGACGTGCCGGGGTTGAAATCGGTTGCGAGTGCAACCGCGACTCCCCCGTCGATCATCGCCCGCGCGGGCGCCTGCTGTTGCCTGCCGAGGAAAAGCATGGTGCCGGGGAGGAGCGTGGCGACTGTGGGGGAGGCGGCAAGAGCGCTGATACCGTGCGGTGATATCGCGGCAAGATGGTCGGCAGATGTTGCGCCGATTTCAGCAGCCAACTCTGCCCCGCCGTGAGGCTCGAGCTCGTCAGCGTGCAGCTTGATTCCGAGTCCGGCGGCACGTGAAGCGTTGAGAATCGTGCGCGTCTCCTCGACCGTGAACACACCCGGCTCGCAGAAGACATCAGCGAACCATGCGAGCCCCCGCCGCGTGACCGAGGGCAACATCTCGTCGATGAGGACGTGCATGTAGTCGCGGCGGTCCGCCGTACTCGTCCTGAACTCCTGCGGGATCTCATGGGCTCCGAGCCAGGTAGGGACGAGTCGAACGGGGAGTTCTTCGGAGAGGCGCGCGATGACCTTGAGTGACTTGATTTCGTCGGCCAGTGAGAGCCCATATCCTGACTTGACTTCGATCGTCGTCGATCCGTATGAAGCGAGGCGAAGAATTCTCGCGCGCGCAAGTTCCGTGAGTTCGTCTTCCGTGCGCGTTCGAAGGTCCGCGACGGACGAGTGTATCCCGCCGCCGCGCCGGGCGATCTCCATGTAGCCGACGCCGGATGCACGAAGCTCCTGCTCCTCGTATCGTGCGCGGCCAAAGATCGCGTGTGTGTGCGAGTCAACGAGGCCGGGGGTGATGACGCGTCCACCGCAATCAATGATTTCCGCTTCCGGGAATTGGCGCTCGAGCTCATCCCTGAGAGCGACGCCGGCGATCTTCTCGCCATCGACGGCTACGGCTACTCCGGTGAGGACTTCCGCGTGCTGCATTTCGATCCCGCGGCGTGCGCGGGTCGAGCCGGAGCAGGTGACGACTTGAGATGCGTTTACGAATAGGGTGGCGGGCATTGACCCCAGGGGAAACGGATTAGACGGATGAAACGGATTGGACAGATTCGCAACGGAAAGATGCTACGCTTGCGGAACGCGATGCGATTATGACCATTGATGTCTGACACATTACTCGAACAAGAGACAACGCGGTCAGTAATTGCCGCGTTTTTTGAAGTCTACAACACGCTCGGATTTGGTTTCCTCGAAAACAATTACAAGGCCTCGCTGGATCACGAGCTACGATTGCGGGGGCACCTCGTCGAGCGAGAACTCCCTATCGCGGTCAACTTCAAGGGCTTGTGCGTTGGGACGTACCGGATCGACATGGTCATCGACCGGAAAGTTGTGGTCGAGGTCAAATCAACCCTTACGCTTTCTCCCGCCGCAACGCGTCAGCTCTATAATTACCTGTACGCAAGTTCAATAGATGTTGGGCTTCTATTGCACTTCGGCCCTAAGCCGAAGTTCTACAGACAGGTCGCAGACTGGCGCAAGAATCCCCGCCTGGTCCAATCACGTCCTTCCGGTTTTTGATCCGTCGAATCCGTAACATCCGTCAAATCCGTTCACCCCCCGGGGGTTCCGCCTCCCTAAGCCGGCAACCTCTCCACCCGGGATGGACTCGCCATCACATCCCTTATCCGCGACAACCGGATCGGCGCCTGCGCCTCACCCCGACACGCATAGAAGCAGGCATTACACTCGATCGGCTCATACTTCTTGAACTCCGTCCAGTGGAAGTCAGCCGGAAAATCCGGACACCGTTTCACATGGCCCATCGGATCAACGTGAATCGTCCGGATCCCTGACTGGCACGGCTCGGTGAATTCGCCGCTCACGTAACGCGGGATGTTCTCCAGGTAATAATCGGAATTCGTGATGACCCCGCGATTCTGCTTCTTGTAAGCAAGCAGCTCGGCGATCGCCTCATTCAAGTCACGCACGCGGTCGCCCCCGATCAATCCATCACGGTTGCCATTCTTCGAATCGGTATAAGAGCTGAAGTTGACTCCAACCCCAAGCTCTTTCGCGCGCAGCACTATCGGCATGAGCTGATCGAGGTTGTTCTCGCGGATCACCGTGTTAAACCTGATGCTGTCCACCCCGATCTCGCGCATTTTCGGGATGACTCCGAAGATTCTCGAGCCCAACCCTGGAATACCTCGCGCGACGTCATGACGGTCATCGAGGAAGTCGAGCGAAAAATTGAACTGGTGAATACCAGCATCCCACAGCGACTTCGCACGCTCGGCCGTCATCATCCCGCCGTGCGTGATCATCGTCGAGTACTGGATTCGCACCGCCTTGTTCACCGCCGACACGATGTCCTCGAGGTCGCGCCGCAGCGTGGGCTCCCCGCCGGTATACGTGATCATCATCGGGTTGAAGAACCGCGCGGCATCGACGAAGCTCTTCAGCTCGCTGGCCTTTGACTTCGGGTCCGTTTTCCAGTAGTCGCAGAATCCGCAGCGCGCGTTACAGCGAAGCGTCACCTCGAAATGCACCAGCACCGGCTTCCTCACGATACCGAGATAGGCGTACTTCGCGAGAAATACTGGAACGTGCCATGGCTTGAACTTGCTCGAGAGCATCTACGTAATCATCGGCAGATCGATCGCGTTCGCTGCGGCTGTTGCGATTGCAATGTTGTATCCGGCGTCAGCATGCCGCGCTACACCGATTCCCGGGTCATTCGTGAGCACGCGCTGCAGACGCTCGCGCATCTCGGGTGTTCCGTCTGCGACGATGACCTGCCCGGCGTGCAGCGAGTTGCCTATGCCGACCCCTCCGCCGTGATGAAACGAAACCCATGACGCACCGCTGGCGACGTTGAGCAGCGCGTTGAGTATCGCCCAGTCGGCGATTGCGTCACTGCCATCGAGCATTCCTTCGGTCTCACGGAACGGCGACGCGACACTGCCAGTGTCGAGATGATCGCGCCCGATAACGATCGGAGCTGACAGCTCACCAGATGCTACGAGATCGTTCAGCGCAACACCGAAGCGTGCGCGCTCTCCCTGCCCAAGCCAGCAAATGCGAGCCGGAAGTCCCTGAAACGCGATGCGCTCACGTGCAAGCGTAATCCAGCGTTTCAGGTGCTCGTCGTTGGGAAACAGCTCGAGCACGAGGTCGTCGGTGCGCGCTATATCCCTGGGGTCGCCGGAAAGCGCGACCCACCTGAACGGGCCTTTGCCCTGACAGAAAAGCGGGCGCACATACTCCGGAACGAAGCCGGGGATGTCGAATGCGTTGCTGAGACCCGCGTCGAGTGCAACAGTACGAATATTGTTTCCATAGTCAAATGTCACCGCGCCCTGCTTCTGCATCTCGAGCATTGCAGCGACGTGCGTGACGACCGAAGCAGTCGACAGCTCGACGTAGCGTCCCGGATCAGCGAGACGAAGAGAGTTCGCTTCCTCCAGAGACATTCCTCGCGGCACATATCCATTCAGCATGTCATGCGCGCTCGTCTGGTCAGTCAGCACGTCCGGGACAATTCCTCGCGACACCATCTCCGGCAGGATATCGGCAGCATTGCCTATCAGACCAACGGAAAGTGCAGACTTTGATTCTTTCGCTTCGTCGATCCAGGCCATTGCCTCATCGAGACTCGATGTCCTCCTGTCACAGTACCGCGTCTCGAGACGCTTGTTGACGCGCGCTTCATCGACCTCGATCGCGAGAACCACCGCACCCTGCATCGTCGCAGCGAGTGGTTGCGCGCCACCCATGCCCCCGAGACCGGCGGTGAGAACGAAGCGCCCGGCAAGCGAGCCCCCGAAATGTTTAGTCGCCACGGAGCCGAACGTCTCGTACGTCCCCTGCACTATTCCCTGCGATCCGATGTAGATCCACGAGCCTGCTGTCATCTGGCCGTACATCGTGAGCCCGGCGCGCTCGAGCTCGCGAAACTTCTCCC
Source organism: Gemmatimonadaceae bacterium (assembly GCA_031426255.1). Classification (GTDB taxonomy): domain Bacteria; phylum Gemmatimonadota; class Gemmatimonadetes; order Gemmatimonadales; family Gemmatimonadaceae; genus UBA4720. The sequence goes on from JANPKW010000062.1 coordinate 7,434, forward strand.
ACGTCGCCCAGCGGCCAACGAGGTTGCTGTTCGCGATAAGAACCCTCGGCGCGCCGGCAAACGTGCGAAATACCGCCACTGGTTTTCCACTCTGAACCAGAAGTGTTTCATCATTCCCGAGGCGCCGAAGAGTCGTGACGATTGCCTCGAACGCTTCCCATGTTCGCGCTGCCTTCCCTGTCCCACCGTATACAACGAGATCTTCGGGGCGCTCTGCTACATCCGGGTCGAGATTGTTCATCAACATTCTCAACGCGGCTTCCTGGTGCCATCCCTTGCAGGTGATGGCGGAACCGCGCGGCGCCTTGATCATCGTGCGATGCTGAATCGTCCCAGTGTCCGGCATCGCCTGATCGATCTCATTCATTGTCTGTTCCCGCATCGAACGCTCCTTTTCCAATTGCATCCGCTATCGCGTCGATATCAGGACTGAGGACTCTGTCCGCGCCAAGCGAAGCGACCACTGCCCGTACCGCAGCCAACGCCGGTCGCAATTTCCGGCCTGGCTTGAGCGGAGCACGGTATTCCAATCCCTGAGCGGCACACATCAGCTCGATCGCCAGCACATTTCGGACGTTGCCCACCACCCGGCGCGCCTTCCAGGCTGCGCCCATCGACATTGGGACAACGTCTTCGCGATTACCATCAGTTGGAATCGTATCCACTGTCGCAGGATGCGACAGAACTTTGCATTCGCTCGCGAGCGCCGCAGCAGTAACCTGAGCCATCATGAACCCCGAGTTCACTCCCGGCTCTGGAGAAAGAAATGCCGGCAGCCCCTGATTGAAATCGGGATGGACCAGCCTGTCGGTTCGCCGCTCGGAAATGGTGGCAAGGTTGGTCATTACGATTGCCAGGAAGTCCAGCGCCATTCCGACGGCCTGACCGTGAAAGTTTCCGCCGCTCAGCGTTTCACCGTTGTCGAACACCAGAGGATTGTCCGTCGCCGCGTTCAGCTCTCGTGTCACGACATTCTCGATCCAGTCAAGCGCATCTTTCACCGGCCCGTGAACCTGCGGCATACAGCGCAGTGCATACGCATCCTGTACGCGTGAGTCCCCATGGCGGTGGGATTCCCTGATCTCGCTGTCCTCGAGGAGGTCGCGCAGCATCGCTGCCGACTCCGACTGTCCGCGTTGTCCGCGCGCGTCGTGGATGCGCCTGTCGAATGCGGTGGGTGTACCAAGTAGCGCTTCGAGCGACATTGCACCCGCGATATGCGCCGTGCGCCATAACACGAGCGCATCATGAACCGCGAGCGCGGCAACTGCGGTGTGCGCCTGCGTGCCATTGATGAGTGTTATGCCCTCCTTCGGACCAAGCGTCACCGGCTCCAGACCCGACTCGGCCAACATCTCACGGGCGTCGCGAGCCGCGCCGCCATCCTTCGAGAGCAACCCTTCGCCAATGAGCGAAAGTCCAAGCGCCGCGAGCGGTGCAAGATCGCCGCTCGCTCCAACGCTTCCCTGTTCCGGGATCGGCGGACAGAGTCCTGCGTTGAGCATCGCCACGAGAAGGTCTACCAGCTCGGGTCGGCCGCCCGAATATCCCTTGGCAAGTACGTTCGCCCGAAGCAGCATCATCGCGCGAACTTCATTCTCGGGAAGGCGAGGGCCAACCCCCGCCGCGTGTGACCTCACAAGGTTCACCTGAAGCTCGGCCAGCCTGTCGCGTGGAATTGCGATCTCTGACAGTTTTCCGAACCCTGTATTGATACCGTAGACCGCGTCGCCTCGCTCCACGATGTCGGCAACGATTTGTTTGGTTGCGAGCATCTTTTGTCGGGCGTTACTGGACAACTCCACCGCGGCACGCTTCACAGCCACGTCGTGCACAGCGCCGATCGTGAGGCTGCCACCATCCAGGACTACCACTCCGGTCATGTGTTCACCTCGCGTCTCCCGACACAACCCCTGATGGAATCCCACCGCCATGGGCATGCGGCACCATCCAGATGGACGCCGCCGAGCCATCGGTTGGTGCCGCCGGAGCTTATCCAGTCCCGGTCGCCGCGCATTACTTCGCGTCCGATAGGTGTCAGCGCTACCTCGGCATTCCGGAATGCCCGGGAGTCGTCGGCTGTCCGCGGTGCGTGAATGATCTCACCCGTTGGATGAGTGAGAAGTGGAAATCGGTGGCGGCTCATGCGCTCAATGTAGCGAGCCAGTGTCGCATCGCCGCAGTATCGCCGGTCCTCTCGTCCCGAAGTGCTTTTAAAGACGTTGGAGAAGCTCAGCGGACCCTGCGAGACCGCCTCCAGAATCTGCCGCTCAGACCTCGAGAGTCCATTCTCAGCGGATGGGAGCTCCTCGAGCTGCCTCACGATTGCTGCTGCCAGGAATTCGAGCTCTGGACAGCCTGTCCGCGCAAGAGTCTCGAGATTGCGTGGATCAACCGATGTAAACGCCTCCCAAGCCGCTGCACCCAGCTCGAGCATGTCGCCTGTTACATCGCGACGAGCTTCGTAAAGCGCCGGAAAGGCGTCCTGACGGAGCTCACCCAGGTAACCGGCGAGGCTAACGAGGGATAGCCGCGTCCCGTTCTCAACGAGGTCCCCCGAGTGGCTCCGAATGAAGTCCAGAATCTGGATCAGCTGAAGCTGGTCGTAGAGATCCCACTCGAACCACAGCACGACTTCGTCGTAATCAGTGAAGCGCCGCAGGCAATCGTCGCGTTCTCGAAAGCTCCGTTCGAGCTCGGCGACGTTTCCCATTCCCTGCTCGGCGAGGTGCCTGGCCCTGATTCGGCTCAACTCGCTCAGCGGAATTCCAGCTGGGACTGGGCCCTCGTGGAGCACGTCCCGCCATGGCAGCACATCGCCGGCTTGACCAGCCGTACTGATTCCCGGCCTCGCGGAATCACCGTTGGTAATGTGCAGAGTTGTCGGCAAGCCTATTGGCTATACGTCTGTCGATTGTAGTCGAACTTGATGTCTGGCTGCGCATTCAGCGCGATGAAGAAATTGAACGAGAAGTTTCCGGTAGGCGTGCGCGAGAACGCGAATATCGCGCGCCAGTCGTGCAGCTCCCGCTGGAGCGTGACCACCTGACTGCCGAACTCGCGCTCGCGGAAGTCATAGTTAGTGCCCCAGCTCGCAGACCATTTCGGAGTGATATGAAAGCTCATCTGTGAATTCAGATTCTCACGCGATGGCTGCCTTATGAACGGACCACCTGCGGTAATCGGGTCTACGGGGAGGGCGCTCGATGGATTCCGTTCCTGCTGTTCAACGCAAAGCTCATAGTTGAAAAGCTGATTTGCTTCGAGAAAAGGACGGCAGATAGCCGCTGGATCGAATTCGACCACCTGGGCATTTCCAGATGGCGGACGCTGCCGCGTGGAGCTGAACGTGAACGATGCCTGCCACGATTCCGTTTGGGGCATGCTGAACATCCTGTCGCGCGCAGCGACGCCTGCCACCGGCGTAGACGCAACCCGCTGGTTCAGAGCATCATCCGCGCTCGGCTCAACCCGCTGCATTCGCGGGTCCATCGGCACGGCACGGCCAAAAATGCGCGTAATCGCTCCGAAGATTCCGGAGTTGCCGTTGATGTTGAACGAGGCCTCGAGTGATGTCCTGAACGGCTTGAACTTCGACGTATCGCTCGTGACCGCGCCCTGAAACAGCGAGTATCCGACTCCCATCCTGAAACCCGGAAGCAGATCCGAGTTGAAGTCGAAATTCATTGTCTCGTTAAGGAAACCGGAGTTGCCCGTTGCCCGCTTACGCTCGAAGTCGTAAGCGATTGGCGTCATCCCGATAGCGAGCAGCTTGATCTTGCGGGGGTCGGCCGTACTCGATGTGTCCTTTGATCGCAGCTTCCCTTCCAGTACCTGCGAGAGATTCAAGGAGATGTTGTTTGACGCCAGGGACCCAATATAGGAAGTCGGATCCGTGTTCAGCGCGGCGAGAAACTCGCGGCTGATTTCAGCCGCGGGCGCGTAGTTGTAGCCGATCGTCGGCGAGATCGTGTGGCGGAACCGTGAGATCGGACCTAAGCCGGGGAACAAGCCGAAGAGGGTTGGCGATGCAGAAATGCCGTAGGTGAGCCGCTTCGACTGGTTTACGTACCGCCCTCCAGTCTGCTCAGTCCTTACCCAGTATGCCCGGCTTCCGTCAACGTTTCCTATCGAGATGCTCGGGCTCAGCTTGAGGCTGGTCGGCAGTAGCTGCGGGAGGCTGAAGGAGGTATTCCAGTCGACTTCAGTGCTGTAAGTCCGCGCAAAGATTCTGTCGGTACGCTGTGTCGGATCATCCTGGTTGATGATCGATATTCTGCGCGGGTCGTTGCTCTCGCGATCGGACACACGAATCGAGTTGCTCAGACTGAATCCAAAGATCTTGAGCGGTGTCGTGAAGTTGAGATCCGACTGGCGGGAATCACTTGTCAGTCTCGTGCTATCAAGCACGCCATTCAGAAATCCGAAGCGGTAAGCAAACTCCCCGTTGCGATCGAGCTTGAAACGCTCGCTGTTGTTGACGTTCAGCGACGGCGTCCATTCAAGCCACTTTGCGAGCGCGAGCGTCGGGGTGCTGATCGAGAAATTCGGGAAATCCTGCGCAACTTCCTCACGCCCCGGGTATTGCGTACGCGACCCTCCGATACTGAAGGACGCCGGACCTACCTTCTGCTGATAGCTCGCGCGACTGACAATCGTGGCCAAGGCCTGGTTCGGGTCGAAAGTGTTCCGGCGCTGAAGGTCAGTGCTGGTGACGTAGTTGATGTTCGTAGTCAGACGCGATGTCTGCGAGAAATCCTGCGCGTGATCCCAGGATATCGCAGTGTTCCTTCTCCCATCGCGTTGGGAAAGGCGGGAGACAGCAAAACTTCCCGATAAGAATCGCTCGAGCCAACGGTAGCGCCACTGGCCGTTGATCTTCACCCAGCCCGGATCGCTGTCGGTTGACGACGCGCCGCTGCGCCAATCCAGCGAGAGCTGTGCATCCATGAAATCGTTGATGGCGAAATAGTAACCGACGTTGTCTACATGTCGCCTGTACGACGGACTGTTCCGGGCGATCTCGTTCACACCAAACCGCGGTGTGAGGATGCCGCTCCGCCGTCCTGACCTCATGTCCTGGAAAATGAACGGGAGCCAGAACACCGGCACATCGCCTATGTAGAGCACAGCGGGACGTGCGACCAGCAGGTTCTTCGATACCAGCTTGATCTGCTTCGATGCGAAGTGGTAGTCGGGTATCGAGTCGTCGCAGCTCGTGATAGTGCCGCTTCGCACATAGAACGCTGTTGCCTTCCCAGCTGTCGTGTCGCTGACGAAACCGGCGCGACTGCCGCCGACGAACCACTGCTCACCACTCTCGAGAGATGTGCTGATGTTCGTGACGCTGCCACGCCTCAGCTCGACGTTATAAGTCATCTCGCCAAGTGCGACTACATCACTGTTCCCGCGCGTTGGGTCACGAAGAACAAGAGTGTCGCCACGGGCCAGAACAACTTTCGTCGAATCGTTATAGGTGATGGTATCACCAACGAGCAGTGTGATTCCGCGAGCGACACCCGCCGGGCCGCCTTCGAGATAAAGAGTGCGGGCATTTGCATTGAACCTGACTTTCACACCCTGATATCGCGTGACGCTGTAACCCGGACGCGTCATCAGTGCGGACATGATTGAATCAGGCGCCGCCCACTTTATGAGTTCCTTTGCCCGAGCACTGTCGGTAGCCGCCGAATCCGCCGCGCGGGTCGTATCGCGCGGCGCTGGACGAGGCATGTTCGGCCGGCTGGGAACCTGCGCAGCCGCTGAAATCGCCGACATGGCCACAACGAGCCCCACCACTGCCAGCTTCATAAGGTTGCGCCGAGGCGACGTGGTTCGCGCGGCTCGTTCTCCTCCCGCTGCCGGGCGGCCTCGAGTCTTTCGGCAAGCTCTTCCGCCAGTGCCCGTTTTCTTTTCTTTCGCGTCACCATCCATGACAATGCAAGACCCAGCTCGAACAACAGATACAGCGGGCCTGCAAGCGCAAAGAGTGTAGTCGGGCTCGCGTCGGGAGTAATGAAAGCCGACGCAACAACACAGAGCACGACAGCGTGACGCCTGTACTTCGTAAGTGTCTGCGGCGTGACGATCCCGAGAATCGAGAGCAACAGAATCGCTATGGGAAGCTCGAAGGCCAGCCCGAATGCCAGCATCATGCTGAAGGCAAACCCGAAATACTGTGTTGCCTCGATCATCGGTGTCAGCGCTTCCGATTCGAACCCATGGAAGAACTTGAGGGTGAATGGCAGCACGATGAAGAAACACATCGCCACGCCAATCAGGAAGAGAATCACCATCCCGAACAGCGTTGGGATGATCACCCGCTTCTCGTGCTTGTGCAGTGCGGGGGAAAAGAATCCCCACAACTGATAGCCGATGACGGGAGTCGCGAGAAGCAGACCTGTAATCAGCGACGCGTTGAGGATGATCTTGAAAGACGTACCGGGATGCGTGTACACCAGGCTTCCTTCACGCAGGTACGGCTTGATCGGTGTGGCGAGAAGGCCTACGAGGTCGAGCCTTTTCTGAGACAGAACGACGAAGGAAGCAACTACACCTACGAGGATCGCGCCGGCAATCCAGAACAGCCTGTGGCGCAGCTCCTCGAGATGATCGAGGAACGGCATCTCCGTCTCTTGTGCTACACGGGCCTTTGCCACTCGGTCAGTTCATCACCCGCAGCCGCTCGCGTGCCAGCTCGGCTTCGTCGGAATTTGGATAGTCTGCAATCAGCGTATTGAACAACCTGCGAGCTGCGGTTCGCCGGCCCGCAGTCTGTGCCATTACGCCGCGCTTGTAGACGGAAGTGGCAGCGCGGGTCGACTTCGGATACCTGGTTACAACTTTGGAGTAGGCAGAATCCGCGGCGGCGGTCGAACCCTCCGCTGCGTGAGCCTCAGCCAGGTAGAACTGCGCCTCGACTGCGAGCTCTGATTCGGGGAACCTCGCAAGGAAATCCGTGAACGCCGCGCGTGCTGCGCTGTTCGCTCCCCTTTGAAGCTGATCCCTCCCAATCTGGAGGAGCTCCGCCGGATCAGGACCGTTATCGACAGCAGGCCGCGCACCGGTTGTATCGGGTGCAGCCTGCTCAGCGGCTGCAGCAGCCGCGCGGGTTCGCCTGTCTATCTGTTCACGCAGCTCGCGAATGCGGGCCTCGCTCTGTCCAGTAACCTCGAGCACCTGATTCAGTTCCTGCCGCATCGTTCGAACTTCAGCCTGTGTTTCTGCTCGAAGCCGGGTGATGCGAAGGTTCAGACCCGCAATCGAATCGTTGAGCGAGCGCAGCGTGCTGAGAATCTGCACCAGCTGCATCGCGCGGACGGAATCCGACGCAGCCGCCTCGGCACGGTTGACGTTCACCGCTTCGTTCACCTCATCGAGCTGAGCGAGGGACGCAAAGCATCCAGTGGAAGCAATCGCGATGATTGCGACCATGGCGAACTTCGCCACGCGGTAAGCGGCGCGGTACATCATCCGCCTGCGATGATCTCGAACTCTGCCCGACGGTTGAGCGCCCAGGCCTCTTCGGTGCTTCCCTGCACCGCCGGTCGTTCCTCACCCAGCGTCACAATCTCGATTCGGTCAGAGCTGATTCCAAGCGCCTCCAGATAACGCTTTGCCTCCGCCGCTCGGCGAAGCCCGAGAGCGAGGTTGTACTCATCCGACCCGCGCTCGTCGGCGTGGCCGGTGATTCTGATACGAAGGTCAGCGTGCCGCAGCATGACGGGCGCTTTCGTTTCCAGCGCCGACCGTGACTCATCGGCCAATGCCGACTCATCGAGGTCGAAGTAGATGACGTTTGCGACGACCGAGCGCTCGTTCGAGTTGAGGGGCGCAGTCGTCGCCGGGCCTGCCGCTGCTGCCGCCGCTGCTGCCGCTGAGGCTGCGTTGCGCGCAGCTTCAGCGCGGGCAATGGAATCCAGCCGCGCCTGTTCGGCGATGAGACTGTCGGTGTTCACGCGAGCCGGCGCCGGTCTCGCCGACGACTTGCGCGAGCAGCCTGCGGCAACGACGGAAACAGCCACCGCGATTCCGAATACCCGAGCGATTGAGAGCATTGTATTGGTGTTGAAGTGAGTTTTTCGCTTCTAGCGAGTGACGTTGTTGCTGATCATCGGTGACCACGCCGACAGTCTCGCTCCTGCATTGCGAGTAAGCTGCCGGAACCTTCCGGATTCGGTGTCGAGAATCCAGATCTGCTTCGAGCCGCCTCGTGTCGAGGACAGCGCAATGTGCCTCCCGTCTGGCGCCCACGAAGGCCCTTCGTTTTCACCAACGCTGGTGAGTTGTCTCATCTGCCTGTCGCGGACATTCACCATCCACACCTGAAAATCGCCCATTTGCTGCTCGAACGCGACCGCCCGGCCGTCGGGCGACCAATCCGGTGCCGCGCGATAGCTCCGCACACCCGGCGTGAACGCGGTCAGGAGCTGAAGGTTCGTACCGTCAGCATCCATCGTGTAAATCTGAGGGAAGCGCGATCTCGAAGAGAAAAAAGCAATCTGGCGACCATCCGGGCTGAATGACGGTGAGCCGTTGTCGCTTCCCCGCCCGAAAGTAAGACGTTGCACGAGCGACGGATTCTCGAGGCTCGCCATCATGAGATCCGTCCCCGATTCAGAACCACTGGCGTAAACGATGCTGCGCCCATCCTGCGAGTAAGCCGGCGTGATGTTGAGGCCGCTCGCGCTCAAGGTTCGCGTACGACCGCTTGCAAGCTCGAACTCCTCGAGCTGGGTACCCGCCCCACCTTCAAGAAACTTCGAGTATACGAGCCGGTCGCCGCGCGGATGCCACGCTGGCGACAACGACAATCCCCGCTGCGTCACTGCCCTGTCGTTTGCACCATCGGAATCGACAAGTCTTATCAGACCGCCATGCACATAAGCGATGCGCGTCGCCGCGATCCCGGTCCGCCCGGTGATCCAGCGTTCGATCTCGTCGCTGATCCGGTGCACGTTGAGTCTCTGCGATCCCACTGCAGCCTCGCGCGCGATCGAATCCTGCCTCGTCAGCCGCGCTGCGGTACGGGCAATCGACAGCGCAACGGAATCGCGCCGGTCCTCTTCCCACCGCGAAACGTTCCGCGTGAGATACGCGGTTGCGGCTGAGTCGCGCCGGATTGAATCGCGTACGATGAAACGCCGGTCCCGGGTGTCTTTAGCCAGCGGGGGACGGCGCATGATTTCGGCGCGTCGGCGATATGAGTTGTATATCGAATCGCGAAGCGCGCGCTCCCGTGCGGTTGTCACGCTCGCGACGGAGTCGACAATCTGCTGGTCACGAACAGGGGGCACGCCAGCGAAGCTGAACTCGCGCGACTGCAGCACGCGGCCGACGCTGACATCGTGTAGCGATACCATGAAGCCGCCCGACGCAGTGCGCTTGGCTTGAACGATCGCAGCCGCGCCAAGGGTCGCGAACAACGAGTAGTTGTAATTCTGCCCAGCCGCCGGGATCAGGCCCATCAGCGTCGAGTTGTCGAGAATCAGCGGCGTTACACGATCGCTGAAATCGAGGTCGCGCTGAATGATCGTCCGCACCGAATCGCCTGGGGTGGAATCCACTGGCATCACAACCACCTTGGGAGGACCACCGCCCGGATAGTTGATGCCGAGCCGAACGCCCGGGTTCGACGGATCCTGCGCCTGGACGACGCTGGCGGAGCTCGCGGCCGCGATAGCGAAAATCGCGACGGCTTTTGAGAAACGAGGGTTCATCTAATGATACGTGGGTCGAAGCTGAAGACTACAGGAAGCGCGTCGTCGTTAAATCCATCCGGAAGCGCGCCGAACTGCGATGCTGCGGCTTCCACCGCACCCTGGGCCTCCAGATCGAAGGCGTAATTGCCCGAGCGCGTTATGAAACCGATTCCGATGACCGACCCATCGCGGCGAATAACGAATCTAACCTCAGCACGCAGATTGGCGTTTGCGTTGTTGGGGTTGAACCTCAGCGCGATCTGCCGGACGATGTTGTTTAGATACCCAGGGAACGGAAAATCGATTCCTTCGGTTTGAACCGTAGCGACGTCGGTTCCCCTGCCACCGATCGGCCCGCCTCCAGCGCGAGGCGCAGCTTTCGGCGCTACCCTGGGAATTGTCTCGGTTGGCGTAGCCTTCTTCTGCTGAGCCTGCGGAGCTGCTTTGGTTGTCGGAACCGCTGACCTTGTTGCGGGAAGCGGTGGAGGCGGCGGCGGTGCTGCGGCAGGCGGTGTAATGGGAGGAGTCACCGCAGGTTCCGGCTGAACCTCCCCAATCGCGCGCGGACCAGCAGGCGCGGCGACGATGTTCACCTTGTACACCGGCGGGAGCGGAGGCACATCGCCTTTCCGGAAGCCGAGGATGATGAGCGCCGCAAGCGAGAGATGCAGCGCGAGTGACACCCCCATCGGTCCCTTCAGATGCGCGTTCTCGCTGCGCTCCACTCCTACCGCTCCTCCTCCTGCTCCGCCACGAGTCCGACATCGCCGGTTCCGCTCGCCCGCATCACCGCGAGCACTTTCACGACAGATCCGTACGGCACACCGGCATCAGCGCGAAGATAGACTCCGTCCTTGCCGCGATTTGCGGCGAGGGCGCTGAAAGTCGTGCGGAATTCATTGAATGTCAGGACTGTCTCATCGACGTGAATCGCTCCCGCCTTGTCGATCGTGACAACCAACCCACTTTTCGGGTCGAGAGGTCTCGCCTCGGCCCGCGGCAATGATATGTCAACACCACCCTGCATCATTGGGGCGGTGATCATGAAGATCACCATCAGCAGCATCATGACGTCAATCAGGCTCACGACGTTGATCTCAGCGTTGAACTCCATGCGCTGGCGTCGTCGTCTCACCTAGATCCGCCCCTCACGCACCATCAACGCGACCAGCTCGGCGGCGAACGTGTCGAGCTCGCCATCGAACTGATTGAGACGATGCGCGAAAATGTTGTAACCGAATACAGCGGGTATGGCGACGCTGAGAGCCGCTGCCGTTGCGATTAGCGCTTCAGCGACTCCTGGCGCAACAGCCGCAATATTCCCCGATCCCTTGGTCGCGATTCCGATGAACGCCTCGATGATTCCGAGCACCGTTCCCAGGAGGCCAATCAACGGGCTGGCAGACCCGATCGTTGCGAGCGTCGGAACGAACTTCCCAAGCTCGTCGCGCATTGCTCCACTGGCAGAATCGAGTACCTGCCGAAGCGCTTCAACCTGCGATGCGCTTAGCCGTGCCTGCCGGTCGCCAGACGCAGCCAGGGCTGGAGTCGTTTCATTGATGAAACGCAGCGCACGAGTGAGCACACCCTTCTGCGGGCTCGCCGGCGCGTGCTTCGCGAGCTCCGCCGCTTCATCTAGAGTGTGCGCACGTTCGAATTCGTACATGAAGGCACGACCGCGAACTTCAGCGCGCTTGAACTCGCGCCATTTCGCGACCATGAGGCCCCAGCTGAGAAGCGAGAGGAGCACGAGTATCGCCAGCACGACCTTGGTTGGCGTGCTCGACATTGCGACGAGCTCCATCGGCGACGTCGGAATCGCCGATCCGATTTGCAGCATCATTTGATTGATCACGCCCGCTGCGCGGCTCCGTTCAACTCAGCCCACGCGAACGTTTCAGAAAGACCCTCGGCGAGTGTGACCTGAGGTTCCCAGCCGAGCACCTTTTTGGCCTTGGAGGCATCGAGAAAACTTTCCTGCTGCTCGCCGGGTCTTCTCGGTTCGAAATTGACTTCTGCGCTGCTGCCAGCGGCTTGCTGGAGAAGCGCAGCGAGATCGACGACGGAAGTGCCGACACCCGTACCGACATTGAACGCGCGAGCATCGACGCGCCCGACACCGGGTAGATCGCGCGTCGCACCGAGAAACACTGCGCGAGCAACATCGCCGACATATACGTAATCGCGAGTCTGAAGGCCGTCGCCAAATATCGTCAGTGACTTCCCCTCGAGAATGCGGGTGCAGAAAATCGCGACGACCCCTGCTTCGCCGTGCGGATCCTGACGCGGACCGTAGACGTTGCCGAAGCGAAGCGAAACATGTTCGACGCCGTGGAGCCGACCGAAGTATGCGAGGTAATACTCCGCAGCGAGCTTGGAGATCGCATAGGGAGATTCGGGATCCTTCGGAAAGTCTTCGACGTTTGGCGGCGTGTTGAAGTCACCATAAATAGCGCCGCCGGTCGACGTGAACGCGATCCTCGTCCGGTTGCCACTCGAGCGAATGGCCTCGAGAATGTTGAGGGTGCCCAGGATATTCGTGTTCGCATCGAAGACCGGGTCTGCAACACTTTTTCTTACATCGATCTGCGCGGCAAGGTGCACTATTACGTCGAACTTGCCTTCCTTGACGATGCGCGCGGCTTCCTCCGAGGTAACGCTCACCTTGTGCAGCAGAGCGTTCTCGGGAACGTTGCGAGAGTTACCGCTGGAGAGATCATCGATGATCTCCACTGCGTACCCTTCGGAGATGAAAAGGTCGGCAACGTGAGAGCCGATAAAGCCCGCGCCGCCGGTGACGAGGGCGCGACGCGAAGAGGAGGGAGCGATCACTGTCATGATCGCCTAATCTAAGGGTATACCAGGGCGGAAACATCCCTTTCGGGGGATTGCGGCCTGAGCTGATTGCGGACTGCGGACGTATTGCGGGATGCGGATTGCGACGTAGCTGATTGCGGACTGCGGACGTATTGCGGGATGCGGAGTTCGTACTGAGCGGATTGCGGACTGCGGTCGTATTGGGGGATGCGGGTTGCGGACGGAGGTG
>JANPKW010000063.1:0-6673 GCA_031426255.1 Gemmatimonadaceae bacterium
GCCGCCGGTTGCCATACCGGCCTGAGGTACGGTTTCGCCAGTCCGATTCGACCCTGAGCTTCGTGAACAGTCGCCACGCCGGCGGCCCCCAGCCGGCGAACCACGTCCGCATCCGCGCGAGGGATATTCCTGACTGCAACGCTTCTCATGCGAGCGTTTCCACGAGCGCCGGGAAAACGCGTTGATATGCTTCTCCGTAAGTCACCTTGGCGCCGGAATTTCGTGCCGCCTGATTCCCACGCTGTAGGGCGACGCGAGTGTAGTACTCCCACAGGTGCTCCTGCGCCGCCATGCACTCGAAAGCCTTGCGCTTCTTCTCCCACACGGGGCCGATGTCGAGAAACGCATCCGGCCTCCAATTGCACTGCTCGGTTTGATGCGGCTCGAAAAGAAACACCGGAGGTGCGCCAAGTACCGGCTGGTCCGGCTTGTGGCCGTGCGCCTGCGCGATGATGCGCGCTTCCTGCGCCAGGTGCGCAGCCTCCGGATGGTCGAAGTTGTACGGATCGGCAAGCGAGTGCGTGAGGACGAACGCCGGGTGCAGCTCGCGATAATGATCGACTATGGTGTAGAGCAACTCGTCGCTGACGCGAAGCGGATAGTCGCCCTTGTCGAGGAAGACGATCTCACATCCCAGGATATCGGCCGCTTTCTGTGCTTCATTCTGGCGGTCCTGCTTCACCCGCTCGAGGGTCATCCCCTCATTTTTCCACAGCTTCGCCGATTCACCGCGCTCGCCGAACGACAGGCAGATCACGCGCACCCGGTAACCACGCTCTACATGTAATGCGATCGCGCCGCCAGCCCGCCATACGAAATCCGCGGAATGAGCGCTGATCACTAGCGCCGTTCTTTCGCTGCTCATGCTGGTATCTCTCTTGAAGTTCGTCTCAATTCAGTTGCCGTCCCACACACTTTCGGGAACGAATACGTGGCCGGCGAAAAGTTTGCGCGCAGTTCGCAGAAGAGCTGCTCGCTTTACTTCGGGCCCATCCGCGCCGGCTACGACTTCGAGGTCCACGGTGAATTCGCCGGACGGATGCTCGACCGACATTCGCCCTGCACGGCCTGCGGGTACCACTGCCATCGAGAAAGGCATCGATCCCGGGAGAACGCACGCAGTCGCGACACTTACCGCACCAAGCACGCCGATGCTCGCATGGCAATCTCTCGGAATAAAAGTCCTCGTCGAGATCGTTCCCCCGTTCCTCGGCGGCGACACCAATGTCATTTTCGGTACGACCTTCGCCGAGACATCGCCAAGCCCCATCATCTGCCCCGCTTTTAGCCGAATCTGCTCGAGTCGCTGCTTGAGGTCTGTATCGGCGTTCAGCTCATCGCGCGTTTCATATCCGGATTTCCCGAGGGCGGATGCAGAAAGCACGACGACCGGCATTCCGTTGTCGATGCAGGTGACGGGAATCCCGTCGATCTCGTCGATCACGTTACCGGTGGGCAGCATCGAATCACACACCGAGCCCGCGATGTCCACGAAATCGATTGCGATTGGCGCATGTGAACCCGGAACTCCGTCGATATGACAGTCACCGGTTGCAGCCAGCCGCCCGCCCGGTGTTTGCACGGTGATATCGCACAACATCCCGGTGTTCAGCGTCAGCACACGCGCGGTCGTCATGTCACCCTGCACTGGCAGAATTTGTCGCTCGAGCGCGAATGGCACGACAGCCGCGAGCATGTTTCCACAATTCGGTGTCGTGTCCACTAAAGGCTGCTCGATGGAGACCTGTGCAAACAGGAATTCGAGATCGACGCCTTCACGCTCTGAACGCGCGACGATTGCAACTTTGCTCGTCAGTGGATCAGCACCGCCAATGCCGTCTATCTGCCGCTTGTCCGGCGATCCCATTACGGCCAGGAGCACTCGATCGCGGGTTGCGGCGTCTGCAGGAAGATCGCGTGAATCGAAGAACGGGCCCTTCGAAGTTCCGCCCCTCATCAGCATACACGGGATAGCAGTCTCGTTTCCGGAGACTGTGGACGCCGAAGGTACCATCATCAGGCGCTGACCCCAGCGCCGGCAATTCGCTCGAGCGCAACGTCGAGCTCATCGTCAGTGCAGCTCAACGACAGCCGAAGATGTCCTGCTCCAGCCTCTCCGAACGCAGTGCCGGGAAGCACGGCGATATTCAGTACGTCCAGCCACCGCTTCGCGATTTCGGCTGCGTCGCCCGTGACTTCGGGAAACAGGAAGAAACCGGCGGAGGGGACCGTGCACGACAACCCATCGACCCCTTGCAGTGCCTCGGACGCGCGAGTCACTCGCGCGTGGAACATCGAGCGGTACACGGGCAGGAGCTCATCCGAGAGCTCCATTGCTTTCACTCCCGCGGCTTGAATGAACGCAGGTACACAGTAGATCGAATGCTGGATAAACTTGACGACGTACTTGGAAACTCCGGGAGGCATGGCGAGATAGCCGAGGCGCCATCCGGTCATACCGAATGATTTCGAGAGGCTGTCGACTACCATCGTCCTTGCGTATCCATCCGGTAGCGACTGAGGAAAGGAAATTGGACCCGTGTAGCACATGTCGGCGTACACCTGATCGAAAATGATCCATAGATCGTGCGCCACCGCGAGCGAAACGAGCTCGCCGATCTCGGCCTCAGTTAACACCTCGCCTGTCGGATTTACAGGCGAGTTGATGATCATTGCGCGCGTTGCAGGCGTGATAGCGTCCTTGATTGCCTGCACATCGAAGCCGCGTGCCATCTCGACAGGCACCACGACACCGCCGCACAATCGTATGCATGGACCGTAGCTCACCCATCCCGGCTGCGGCACGAGAACTTCATCGCCCGGCTCCACGACTCCCATCAGAGCGGTCAATACAGCGAACTTGCCGCCAGGTGTGACGATGATGTCTTCGCTTTCGTACTGGGCTCCAGACCGTGCCAGCTCGCGGCGCTGAATCGCATGACGGAGTGACGGCTCTCCGTTCGATGAGGTGTAGTGAGTCGCGCCGGCCCGTAGTGCCTGCTCCGCAGCCGCGATGATGCGCGGATCCGTTGGCAGGTTTGGATCGCCACTCGACAACGCGATAATTTGGCGGCCATTGGCTCGGGCCTCTCTTACACGCTCCGACATCTCGACCGTAGCCGATGGCTTCAACGTGCGGAACCGCTGCGCAAGCGCTGGATGAGTCATCACCCTGCCTTCGCGAAGTCAGCTGGCTGTGCGGGACCAAACACCAGCGCGTCCGGCGCAGGCACAGGAGCCCTGAACACTGCAGCGCAGAATGGAACCATGTGCCTGAGAGAAGCCTCGGCGTCCGACGGATCGCATTTTCCATCGGAGAGAATCACTATCCTGCCGGGGTTCGACAGCGTGTAGTACTGCGCCGCCAGCAGGAACTGGAACTTCCAGAACACTTCTTCCTCCGAGAGATCTGGAAGCACTGCGACGACTGCGGCTACAAAGGTGCGGCTCACTTCGTTGAAGTGACGCGAAATGAGGTCTGCTGCCAGCGTTTCGTGCTCGTGCGAAAGCACGGCCCTCAAGCGGAGAAATCGCCGCGCGCCATCTGGATCGGTGGGCCAGATGAAAGACGGTCGCAGGTATGCTTCGAGAATCTGTTCGAGCAGCGGTGGCCTGTCCGGTGCCTCATGACACAGTCCGAGCAGGCGGAGTCGCTCGTCGTTCATTGGCCCGCATCGTTTCTCGAAAATGCGCTCGAGTAACTCCTGCTTGGAACCGAAGTGATAATGAATCGCTGCGATGTTCGCGCCGGATGCTCGCGTAATCGAGCGCAGCGACACACCCCAGTAGCCCTGTTCCGCAAACATTTCTTCCGCGGTCGTGAGGATTCGATCGGGGGTCTGAACGTCGTGAATTTCGGGTGAGCTGTTTTTCATGAGCTGCTCGAAGAGCGTCTGATTGTTGGCTCGGACACGTTGTCAGTGGCGTACATCGCCCGGCTCGCTACGGGATGTCCATGGCCGCTCGACCAGTCGCTCCACAGGAGAACGGCCGGTAGATGGCCGAAGTGCCCGCCGACCCGCCATGTCGTACGTGTCGCCCGGCCGAAGAAAATAGAAAAACCCGCCGACGGTTCTCAGCGTCGCCGCTTCCTCCGCGGGGATCTGCCTCTTGTTGTCGTATATGATTGCGTAGCTGTTGCCGATGACTTCGAAGCTGTCGCCGCTGACAACGATGGCGGCATCCTCGTCGATCCCGATGCCAAGCATGCCCGGATGTGCATCGACCATCCCGATCAAATCGAACTGACGGTTGCGAGCCAGCACGTGTACGTCGATGATGACGTTGCGAAGCAACGCGAATCCGCTTCTCCACCGTGCCTGCGGAATGGCTCGTGCCGCGGGCTCGGGCGACCGTATCGGTAAGTAGTCGCTCTGAATTCGCGCACCTGCCGATCCGCCGCCAACCACTCCTCCACGGTCAAGAAGCGCACGCACCTCGCTCTGCACCCGGGTATCCAGGTATGCATCCTGATGGCGCCATGAATTCCCTTCTGCAAACCAGATAGCGCGCGCCTTGCGAATCGGCGCGACAAACTCATCACTGTTCGCCACGGTGCGATCAGTCGTGTGCAGCAGCTTCAGATTTCTTGCACCGGCCAGCTTCAACCACTTCAGGCACTCACAGGTCTCATCGTACTTCTCGGCTCCTCCCGACGTGGGAACCACGAGAATTGACGCGTCCGGACCGCCCGCAAGCTGAATGAATCGAGTGTAGATGTCTGTGGTCGTCTCAGCTCCACCAGAGACGACCAGGTGGCCCTTACGCGGACCATGCTCCTGACCCTGAACGCCAGAGTTCGGCACGAATGTCACCGCGCAAATGATTGCCAACACCAACGAGGAATCAGACTGCACTCTCTTCCTCCCGCTTTGTTCAGGGCTTCAGATTTGGGTTTGTCTCGAGCTCCTGTTGCGAGATCGGGTAGCACCGGTCTTTCCCAATGCGATCATCCATTCTCAGCGACGCGGGGAGTGCGCCGGGCGCGACGGTATCGCCACCATCCCCAAACCACCGGCGACGCTCCCCGACAGCGCGGCCTTCGAGCCAGATCTCGATCAATTTCTCCAGCTTCATGGCGGTCCACGCCTCGTCGGAGTTCGCAGCCTGTTTCGGAGTTACTCCTACCGTGCTGCGAATTTCATTGACGATTGCCATCGCACCCTGCCAGTCACTCGCACGCAAGCGGGCCTCGGCCCTGATCAGCATCGCCTCCCGGCCAGATGACAACTCGATGGGTCCATCTTCACGGATGTGCTTGCGCTGCTGCCAGTATTGAACCTGACCGAGCGCACCGCGGCCGTCACCCAGGTCGGGAAGACTTCCGAGACCGACACGAAACGGAGTGTCGGGAAACTTTCTGTAGGGCGTGCGCGGATCCTTGTACTGATCAAAGTTCTCCCCATAGAACGTCGACCACTGACTGAAGTTCCGCCGCACCTGGTCGGTCGTTGCTATCGCAAGGCTGTTCGACTGCGTCTGCGCTACAATGTTGTAGGGAGTGGCGTAGACAAAATCCTTCGGGACGAGTGCTGCATCTTCCTGCGCACCCGCCCAGTTCTTTCGCCATGTCCGCACTGATGCACGCCCCGCAAGCGCGGCATTTCTGAGCGCGGCGTTGTTCTGAGTTGTCGCGATCGCCAGCGCCTCGGTGAACGCGTTTTCGGCGCGTTCAAAATGAATGGTGAACGCCTGCGACGGTCCGCCATCTATCGTGGTTGCACAGACATGCTCTCCCAGTTGGCGATTCGAGTAGCCTACGTAGAGCATGAGTGGAGCGGCCAACGGATAATCCTTGAACTTGTCGCCTCGAGCCGCTCTGATTCGCTCCACGCCCTGCTCCGCCACCCAGCGCGCGAGGTGCGCCCTGTTAAAAGGACCTGCCTCTGCCGGTCCAAGCTGGTTGCGGAACTCCTGAACGCTGCATGCGAACGAACCCGTTTGTCCCGCCGGGAACCACTCGCGCGATATGACGCCGCCGCACATGGCGAGGTTCCCGCCGTCGCCAGCGAGTGCGCTGTTGTACGCGCGCATGGCTCCGTAGACGACTGCGTTGTGCGCCGCTTCTACATCCAGGAACGTATCTTCGACGGGTCCCGGATTGGACACGCTCAGGTCACATGCCCCGATTCCCATTGTCGCGGCAAGTACAATTCCGGAGAGTAGCCGGACATTGCGTACAGGTGGTCTCTTCGTCACATGATCCTCTGTTGAAATTGTCCGGCCGGCGACGCGCGCATTAGAAGACAAGGCGCAATGACCCGGTGAAGGTTGCTGGTGGAGGTGTCACTCCAATCCCGAGAGCGCGCACACGCTGAACGCCAGGCTCGGCGGCCCCCATCATTTCCGGCTCGAAGATGTCCCACTCATCATTCAGCCATCGGTACCAGTTGTGGGCTGAAAGCGTAAGGAAGGCGCTGGTAGTGCCGGGCACACGGAACGGCAGGGGCGCACGCGCCGTCACGTCGCGAATCTTGAAGAAGTCCGCCTTCTGAATGAAGGATCCCTGTGTGTAAAACTTGCTGTCGCACTGCAGGCGATTCCGCGCAGTCGTTTCATTTCCACGACCTGCTTTCCGCAGCTCATTTCCGGCGACGCACCGTGGCCAGGATGTGATTGCCCTGCTGGCGGCATCTTCGGATGACCCGTCGCTGATGTAGTGGCCTCCCTGAAA
>JANPKW010000064.1:0-3780 GCA_031426255.1 Gemmatimonadaceae bacterium
TCAGTCATCGGGCCATGATGCATGAAGTCGAAACGAAGCCGGTCCGGAGCGACCAGCGAGCCAGCCTGATGCACGTGCTCACCCAACACGTCACGTAACGCTGCGTGGAGGAGATGTGTCGCGGTATGGTTGCGCTCGGTATCGAGCCGCGCGTCGCGCGGGACGACAGCCCTGACCGCTCCGAGTGTGATGTCACCATCAGCTTTGCCTATCACGGTGGGCTTTCCGTCTATCTTCCTCACTTCCTCAACTGAAAGTGACCACCCTTCCCCCGTAACGGTTCCACGATCGGACACCTGTCCGCCCGACTCCACATAGAACGGGGTCTCACGCAACATCACAGCAGCCCGCCCCTCGGGCAGCTGCCTGAATGCAGTCACGACGGTGTCAGCCTCGATCGTATCGTATCCGACGAAGCTCACAGGTTCCTGTGGAATCCAGCTGGTATCGGCAAGGTCGTCAGTCGACATCCCGATCTTCTTCGACTTGCGCTCGCGCTGCGATTGATCGCGTTGTGCGGCGAGCGAAGATTCAAACCCTGAGAGATCGACCGTGTAGCCGCGCTCCCGCGCCATCAGCTCGGTAAGATCGATCGGAAATCCGAACGTATCGTAGAGTCGGAATACGTCGTCGCCGGAGATCGTTCCCTTGATTGCATCCGAGCCCTGCGTCGTATCCTCGGGCGCAAGCTCGTCGAAGCGGCGCATTCCGCCGTCGATTGTCGCGAGGAACCGTTGTTCTTCGGCCCTTGTCGTGTCGAGGACGTGGCGCTCTCGCTGTTTAAGCTCCGGATACACGTCGCTCATCGTCTCGATGACGCGCTGAACGACATCTACGAGAGTCGGCGTTGCGCGGCCAAGTAGCCACGCGTGCCTTACCGCGCGGCGAAGGATGCGGCGAAGTGTGTATCCCCTGCCTTCATTCGATGGATAGACACCATCGGCCAGTAGAAATGCGACAGCGCGCGCGTGATCCGCGATCACGCGGAACGATGCGGGATCGACGTGAACGCGGTTTCCGGTCTTTACCGCAACCGAATGATCGCCGGCAGTGCGCGCGTGGGTGAGCTCATGCCAGTACCGGTCGTCGGACTTCCTGCCGTTGTAGGGAATCCCGCAGATCTCCTCGATTCGCGTAATGAGCGCATCGAACAGATCGGTATGATAGTTGTTGGTTACGGCTTGCTTTACTGCGGCAACACGCTCGAGTCCCATTCCGGTGTCGACTGACGGCTTGGGAAGAGGAACGAGCGTGCCGTCTTCCTGCCGGTCGAACTGCATGAAGACGAGGTTCCATATCTCGAGAAACCGTCCGGCTTCCGCACCTTCGATGAACGCTTCGCGCGAAAACTCAGTGCGCTTCAGATCGGTCCATTCACCGCTCGCGTCGGCTGGAAAGCGCCAATCGCCTGACACCTGAGCAAGGTCCACATAGATCTCGGAGCATGGCCCGCAGGGACCGGTGTCCGCCATTTGCCAGAAGTTGTCGTGCGCCCCGAGGCCGTAGATACGTGAGTCGGGGATTCCGGTGATTTCTTTCCACAGCTGACGCGCTTCGTCGTCTTCTTCGAAAACTGAGACGCGAAGGTGCTGCGGATCGAGTTTCAGGTCGTCCACGAGGAATTCCCATGCAAAGCGAATCGCGTCGCGCTTGAAGTAGTCGCCAAACGAGAAGTTGCCGAGCATCTCGAAAAAGGTGTGATGCCGTGCGGTATGCCCGACCTGCTCGAGGTCGTTGTGCTTCCCGCCCGCACGTACGCACTTCTGGGATGTAGTCGCACGAACACCGAACGACGGGGAATCCTGGCCGAGGAATATCCTCTTGAACTGGACCATGCCCGCGTTGGTAAACAGAAGCGTCGGATCGTCACCGGGGACAAGCGAGCTGCTCGGCCGCACAGAGTGTTGCTGGCGCTCAAAGTATTCCAGGAAGCGACTTCTGATATCCGCTGCGTTCATGGGAGAAATATATCTCTGAAGCCAAGTTAGGCTTTGAGCTATCCAAGTCTCATGGCGCCGCTAGGTTATGCGCAATGCGAGAGTTTCTACGAGTCCTCCTGCGGCATAAGCTGCTGGTGGCGCTGCCCCTCATGATTTTTCTTGTCATGATAGTTGGTGCGTTGTACCTGTTGTCTCGCCCGGCACTTGGCACCGTGATCTACCGCCCTTGAGTCACTAAGTGCGTTTGACGCAGAGAGCAGCGCTCTGGCTTGTCAGATCGGTGATTCTTGCCGCAATCGCCTATGTACTGATGGTTGCCGCACTGATCCCGAGGCAGGGTCAGGCTGACGGCAAAGGTGCCCTGGTCTGGCCCGTTGCGCTCGTCGTGGTCACGGCACTTGCTGGAGCCTTCTTCCTGAAGAACCGGATCCAGGCCGTGCTTGCAGGATCGGTCTTGGCGATGGCCGTGGTAATTATCCCGCTCGAGTGGTATTTCGGCACCGCTTCCCAGAGGCTTCGCAGAGCGCACGAGAGGCGTGCGCTTCTCCCCGTGTTGCGCACGAGTGAAGGGGATATCTATCCGCTGCATGCGCCGTGGGATTTTGCTTTCGGCCGCAAATGGCTCACTTCTCGAGGAGCTCCTCTGCTCCCACTTGGCGGACTGTCGAATCGCCTGACGGGCTTGTGCGCGGTGGACGGCGCGGAGCTCGTTTTCACGAGCGATGAGCATGGCTTTCGAAATCCCAGCGGCTCTCACGGCGCTGGAGATGCGGACCTGGTTCTCATAGGCGACTCGTTTGCTCAGGGTTATTGCGTCGAGGAAGCGCGGTCGGTTGCTGGCTTGCTGAGGTCGCGTTACCCGCGAACCGTCAACCTTGGCGCAACTGGCGCCGGGCCGTTGTGGGAGCTCGGAACGCTCAGGGAGTATGGCGCGGCGTTGCGACCTGCTGTGGTGGTGTGGCTGTTTTTTGAGGGGAACGACTTGATGAGCCTCGATGTCGAGGCGGGAGGCTTAACCGGGAGTTACCTGGCGCCGGGTTTCAGCCAGGGTCTCAGGGCGCGCCAACCCGAAATTGATTCTGCGCTCCTCGCGAGGGCCGACTCAATGGCGCGGTCGCTAAGCCAACCGTCAGCGGATCGGCTTAGGCGCCTCGTGTTACTCAAGGAGATACGCGCGAGGCTGCAACTAAATCTCAGGCCTCCCGAAGGCCGTGCGACGAAACCGGCGGGGGTCGCCAGTAATCTCCAGTCGCTCACCGCGGTCCTTCAGCTGGCGCGCCAGGAGGTTGATCGCTGGGACGGGGAGCTACTTTTTGTATACCTTCCCGATTTTCAGCGACACTCTAGGGATCCCCTCCGACCGTCGGGAAAAGATACGTCCGTAGCACGGGACGGAAGAGAGTCCGTACTCGCCGCTGCACGCGCGGCGGGCATGGAGCTGCTCGACATGACGCCCGCGTTTTCGGCTTTGCCTGACCCCCTATTGCTATGGGATCGCGGACAGGATCACTACAACAAGTTCGGGTACAGGTTGGTGGGTGACTCCATCCTTGCCCGGCTACCGCGTTGGTTAGCGACAGATCGCACGTTGGCGGGCGCGCACCCGGGGATCGGTCGCCGGCCGGACGAATGGATCCAGATGGGCGGGAGTCGCCCATGGATCCGCCAGACACTCATACCGCAAACAACGCAAGCCAGGCCGGCCAAATAAAAAACGGGGAGAGCAACGCTCTCCCCGTTTTCAGATTCCGTCAATCGCCAGTA
Organism: Gemmatimonadaceae bacterium; assembly: GCA_031426255.1. GTDB lineage: Bacteria > Gemmatimonadota > Gemmatimonadetes > Gemmatimonadales > Gemmatimonadaceae > UBA4720. The sequence goes on from JANPKW010000064.1 coordinate 3,705, forward strand.
TCAGGTGCCGTTTCCGTTCGTACTTTGGGAAACACCCAACGCCACGCAATTACTCGACGATGGACAGGTTGTCGAT
>JANPKW010000065.1:0-4491 GCA_031426255.1 Gemmatimonadaceae bacterium
GCGAAGGTGCCGTCGTAACCGGGCTCCGTCACTTCGAGGCCGAGCGAATTCGTCTGTTGGATTGCGAAGATCTTGAATTCGCCGAGTTTGGGGGAGAGCGCGGTGATGCTTGCGCTGAGATCGTGTCCTCGGGGCGCGGGGTCGTATTTGCGTGAGCTTGGGTTGAGTGCGAAGAGTGGCCGGAGGTCGAGCAGGTTGGCGGCGACTCGAATGCCCGTCGCGGGACTCATTGGCTTGCCCACTGCGATGGACAATCCTGCGAGTCCTGCTGAGGCCGAGAGAGCTTTTCGGGTTGGTCGGCCCTGAGTCGTGAGGGATACTGCGGCAGAGAGAGCGTTCCCGTAGCGCGCGCCGAAGCCGCCCGACGAGAAGACAATCCCGTCGAGCAGGAATGGGTCGACAGTTCCCATGAACGTTCCGTTCGGGGACTGAATGTCCATTGCGTTGAGGAGCGCTGCGTCATTCAGAAAAACTTTCGTCTCGTAGGCATCGCCGCCGCGGACGAAGAGACCCGTGCCCTCGTCGACCTGCTGGATTCCAGGGAGAGTCTGGAGTGCGCGATTTACGTCGGCCGCAGTGCCGGGGATCGTGACGACTTCGAGCGGGGTGAGTGTTGCAGTGCGTTCCTCGCTCGCCGTATACGAGCTGGCCATCACCGTAATCGGGGTGAGTGTCGGCGCGGCTCTTTCGAGCGTGAGGACGACGCTGTCTGGAAAAGGCGTTTTCAGTGCCAAGGTGAAGGGAGTGTAGCCGAGGCTCCGGGCGACAATCGTGGTTGCCGAGTCGTTGACGTTCAGCTGGAAGCGGCCGTCGGCACCGGTGGTGGCGCCTTGCAGAGTCTCGAGGACGAAGACGTTTGCGTTGGGGATCGGGCGCCCGTCCTTGGTGACGACACTGCCGCGAATGGAGATCGGCAGTGCCTGGCTCGCCGCACCACGTGGGATGAGGGCGAGGAGGATGATGATAACAAGGATGAGAAGAACGTGACATCGTCGCATGACCGTAGTCTGTTCGCGACCCTGATTTACTCCTACGAGATTTCGGTGAATGGTTGAATCAGTCGGTGATCGTCATCCGCTTAGGTACTCTTCAGACCTGGACCTACTTGTGCTGGCCCGGTGTGACCGCCAGTGAGATGAACGCTGCGAGAGAGTCACGCGCGGCAATTGTCGGCGCCCCGATCATGAACTTGTATCGCCTTCCATCCGAAGACACTGCGTCGGCGTTTGCAACGTAACGCTTCACTCCACCGCTGGATCGCGACCGAAAAGCCCAGATGATTCCTGACCTTTCGTTGGAGACCTCGCAGTCTTCGGTCGGCAGGCGCACGCCCGGCGTGTCCGCGTCCCAAGACGGCCCTGTTGCGCCTGTCGCTACCCGATACACCGTGAATCTTGCATCGGCGGCATTCTCATATCGCGCGTACGGGAAGCCGAAATGACCATCGGCCGAAGTCTCCAGGCCAATTTGTTGCCAGTCACCAGGAACCGCGATCTTTAGAGAATCGAGAGGGTCTCTCAACACGGAGAAAGACCCACTGACGCGGACCGAAGGAAGGGAACACGCAAGGCCCTGCGTATCACGTGCAGGGGTACCCTCGGGTTTTGGCATTGACCTGTGGATCGCGCGCAGTTGGTCCAGAGTCGATGGCTCAGGGATTGGCGAGCGCCTTATCAGTACCGGTGTGTCCTGCGCAAGCAGCCCTGGCACAATTCCGAGATATGCACCAAACAGCGCGATCATCAGGACTCTGAGACAGCGGGCAGCACGACCCAGTATCAAGATTCTTCTACATTTCTGCACGAAACGGACTCCGTTGTAGGTGCGGCAGGTCTAGTCAGAACATTCGTTCACGGCCAGGTTTGCGCAATGTCGTTTCTCTATCACTGAAGTGTCGGTTTCGTATCACCTAAAACTCCGCGCCCCGGACATTCGCACGGTAAACGTATTGGTCATATCTTCTGCCTCGACCGAAGCGTCATCTGGTAGCGGGACCACTACTTCCCCTGCGACGTGTCCCAACTTCTCGATCAGCTCGCAAGTGCACTTGCCGACAGATACCGGATAGAGCGCGAACTCGGTTCTGGCGGCATGGCAACGGTTCACCTTGCGCACGATGTGCGTCACGACCGGAAAGTCGCAATCAAGGTACTGAAGCCGGAGCTCGCAGCCGTCATCGGCGCCGGACGCTTCCTGGCCGAGATCAGGACGACAGCGAATCTTCAGCATCCGCATATCCTGCCGCTGCATGACTCCGGAGAGATAGCGGGAACTGTCTTCTACGTCATGCCGTTCATCGACGGCGAGTCGCTGCGCGACCGTCTTGCGAGAGAGAAGCAACTACCGGTAGCGGTTGCGGTTCGTATCGCAACCGAGGTCGCGGATGCGCTTCAGTACGCGCATACCCACGGTGTCATCCATCGCGACATCAAGCCCGAGAACATTCTCCTTCAGAACGGTCACGCGCTCGTCGCGGATTTCGGCATAGCGCTCGCCGCCAGCACAGCCGGCTCGCGGATGACCGAGACCGGCATGTCGCTCGGCACACCACATTACATGTCGCCCGAACAGGCGATGGGCGAACGCGATCTGGACGCGCGTACCGATATATATGCGCTCGGTTGTGTGTTGTACGAGATGCTGACCGGTCAGCCACCGTTCACTGGTCCGACGGCGCAGGCGATCGTCGCGAAGGTGATAACGGAGAAGGCGACTCCGATCTCGAAAATGAGAAGCAGTGTCGGAGACGATCTCGAGAGCGCAATACTGACCGCGCTCGAGAAACTTCCTGCCGATCGATTTGACTCGGCCCAGGCTTTCTCGTCTGCGATTAACGATGAAGCGGGTACCGCACCACGACGCGCTCAAGGTCGAAAGAAGCCTGAGACCTTTCCGTGGAGAACGCTGAGCTTCGGTCTTGCTGGTGTGGCCGCGTTGTCGGTTGCAGCTGCTGCGTGGGCAACGATGTCGCGTGACCGCGAGTCTGCCGGACCTGCGTCGTACGATGCGGCTCTTCCTGACAGCGCGTTGATCAGCTTCGGTGCTGCGGCGCAATCCGGGTATGGCGTTCCGTTTACGAATCTGTCGATCTCGGCGGACGGCGCGTTCGCGATTTACACCGCAGCACACGCGGGGGGCACTTCTCTATGGTATAGAAGCCTGCGCGATGGAACTGCGCGCCAGATCCCTGGAACCGAGGGTGGGACCACCCCGGCGCTTTCGCCTGACGGGAAGCAGATCGCGTTTCTGAAAGTCGATCAGGTGATGGTCGTACCAATTGGAGGGGGGACGCCAAAGCAACTCATGGTGGCTGCAATTCCGGCGCAGATCGACTGGGATTCGCCCACGAGACTCGTCGTCATTCATACTGACGGAACGCGCCTGACTATGGTCGATCCGGACGCAGGCCCCGCTCAGGATATAACTATTCCCCGATGCCAGTTTGCGAAATGGGTCAGAAGCAAAGGTGAGCTCGTCTGCTCGGGAAACGCGGGTACCGGCTATGTCGTAAACCCTTCCAGTGCGGCACCGCAGGACCTTCGCATGAGGAATGCTGATGGAACTCCGGGTGCGGTAATGCAGGGCTCTGACTTCCGGATCGTCGACGACAAGTATGTAGTGTATCTGTCGCAGGACGGAGAGGTTCACGCCGCGTCGTTCGATCTCGCCAAGAGACTTGTCGGGCGGGGCGTGCCGCTCGTCGAAGGTGTTCGCCGGGAGAATTCCGGCGATGGTCAGTTCGACATCTCACGTTCCGGCGATCTCGTGTACGCACCGGGCGCCAACTCCGAGGTCGGCACGCTGGCAGTGGCGCGTCCGAATGCAGAGCCCGTAACGCTTCCTGTCGCAGCCGCAACTTTTCAGCGTTTCGATCTAAGCAGGGACAAGCGATGGCTCGCGGCCGTTGTCAAAGCGAAGGGGAATCAGGAGCTTCGCATCTACGATCTACGCGACGGTCAGAATTTCGTCTGGCTTCGCGCGCCGCTCATTCGTCACCCGTTGTGGAGTCCTGACGGAACGAAGTTGCTCGTGTATCTGCGCGACTCGGCCGGAACATCAATCCTTTCCGGAAATCCGCGATCGAACGCGCGGATCGACACAGTGCTAGCGAATGCGAGCGAAGACAGTATTCCCGATATCGATGAGTATGTCGATGACCGGACTGTTCTTGGTCTTCACCTCGCGAGCGCGACCGTTACGAGTCTTGATCCGACGGTACGGCCGGCTCGGCCCATTCAGCTCTTTCGCGGTTCGCGATTCGCGACGATCGCGCCGGGGGGTAAGCTGATTGCGTTTCAGGATCCGGATGGGAGGGTGAAGGTGACTTCATATCCGCCTGGTAGCGATGTGATACAGATCGCGAGCGGAGTGGAGCCGTTGTGGTTGTCGAGCTCAGATTTAGTTTATCGATCGGGGGTGAATTTTTATTCGTTTCGAGTCGATCCCACGAGCGGCGAGCCGCGCGGTGCTTGTTTGTTGTTCGCGCGCGAC
>JANPKW010000066.1:0-23806 GCA_031426255.1 Gemmatimonadaceae bacterium
GCTTGGCATCAGCCCGGGATTTCTGCGCCGCACTGCGTTCGGTGCGGAGCTGATCAAGGCGCCGAAAGGAAAGATTCTGATCTGTCTGTTCCAGCGCGGTGCCGCCGATGCGTTGAACATGATCGTGCCGCATGGTGAGAGTGCGTATTACGCGATGCGCCCGTCGATTGCGATTCCGCGGCCGGCCGGATCCGGGCGTACAGTTTCAGCGGATGCTGCGATCGATCTCGATGGGTTTTTTGGTCTTCATCCATCGCTTGCGCCGTTCAAGCCACTGTACGATCGCGGAATGCTCGCGCCTGTTCATGCCGTCGGGAGTCCAAGTCCGACGCGCTCGCATTTCGATGCGCAGGACTACATGGAATCCGGAACGCCGGATGTCAAAGGCACGACTGATGGTTGGTTAAACAGGTATCTCGCGGTGAAGGGCACCTGTGATGAGTGCAACGTCTCGCCGTTCCGCGCTGTTGCACTTACGCCGCAGACCCCGCGCATCATGGAAGGCGCGAATGAGGTGGTCGCGATGAACAACCTCGACCAGTTCACAGTGCGGGCGTCAGGCTCCCAGGCTGACAGGCTCGAGGCGTTGTATCGGACCGGGTCTGCGGATCTCGTTCACGGTACCGGTGCAGAGATGTTCGAGGCAGTGAAGATGTTGAAGGCTGCGGATCCAAGGCAGTACCAACCGCGCAACGGTGCGCAGTATCCGCGCTCACAGTTCGGTCAGCGGCTCCTGCAGATCGCGCAGCTTGTGAAAGCCGATGTTGGAATGGAGATAGCGTTCGCCGATGTCGGAGGCTGGGACACTCACGTGAACCAGGGTTCGGTGAATGGGCAGCTTGCCGGGCGTCTTGCGGATTTCTCGGCGTCGATAGCTGCGCTGGTTACTGACCTTGGTGACAGGATGAGCGATGTGGTCATCCTGACGATGTCGGAGTTTGGGCGAATGGCTCGTGAGAATGGCAGTCGTGGAACTGATCATGGACATGCCGGCGCACTGTTTGTTATTGGCGGCGATGTGAAAGGCGGCAAGGTTCACGGGAAATGGCCGGGCCTCGAACGCGAGCAGCTTTATGAGGGACGTGATCTCGCGCTGACTACAGACTTCCGTTCAGTCTTCGCTGAGGTGACGTCGCGTCATCTCGGTGCGGCGAGTACGGCAAAGATCTTTCCCGGATACACGAGTGCTGCCGGCGATTGGCTGGGCCTGATCTAGGTCCGCCTTCTTCGGAATCCGCTACGGTCATCCTTGCAGAATCGCGGTGATTATTCTGCAAGCGGTCGCAGCATCCTGCTCATTCGATTTAGCCCCGGTCCGACGTAACTGCACGAGTCAGAACGCGTTCTGAGCAAGAGCGAATACTAGAGAAGCAGAAATTGACGCAACTCAAAGTCGATTTATCTGCTCTCCGCAGTATATTCTCGCCGTCTACTATGTAGTTAGACGGCTCAATGCTGTGACATAGCATCGGCCGTAACACCTTATTGCTGGGTCGAGAAGCCTACCACGTTGCCGCCGGGTTCGCGGATGTAGAATTCCGTAGTACCATAGAAGGTGTCGTGTCGAGTTTTGACCACCGGCGCTCCTCTTGTCCGCCGCTCGATTGCGTCGAGATCGCGTAGGGACGGAACGGTGATGAAGAGTGCGGCGCTGCGGCCAATTAATTCCGAAGCCGACTTCGGATCGTCGGCAATGACGCTGGCGCGGGTCTGGTACATGATCTCAACGCAGTCCTTCTTGACGCTTGCGAAGATGAGCTTCCCATCGGGACCGTGCACCTCATTCTCCTTGACAAATCCCAGGTCAGTCCAGAAAGCCACGGAAGGTTCGACGGCAGCCACGATGAGTACAGGCGTAAGTGCGGTCAGGGTATAGGAAGAGGTCTGCATAGATCCTTTGCTTGTCGGCTGTTGGGCGAGCAATATCCCGGGTGCGAACAAAAATGCGATAGTATACAAAACGGATGTACGCATGGGTCAAAACGCCTCGGTAGCATGTTTGTGTCTCGACTGAATCGGGCGAGTGCCATCCCGTCTGTTGCGAAACGAGAATAAGCGCACGTCCAGGACTTGTATTGGGGAAATCCGACATGGAGCAACGTCAATCGACGCAGTGGTATGTCGAGGCGCAGCCGCCTCCGGCTTTGGCGCACTTGGTCGCATGCCTGTGGGAGATCCGTATTCCGACGATTATTGATAAGCGCCTGCGTATCCTTCCCAACGCCTGTATCGACATCGTTGTTTACGCCAGCGATACGTCCCATGGTGAGGGGACGGCCGGGATCGTCGGGCCGCCGCATCGCAGCTTCATCGTCGGGTCGACCTTGCGGAGCTTTATCGTTCGGAGCGCCGGTTGCAGGCACGTTGTAGGAGCCTCTCTCCTCCCGAGCGGCGTTCAACCACTTCTTGGTGTGCCGGCCCGTATCATCGGTGATAATTTCGCGCTTCTCGACGACATCCTTGGTTCGACCGCGGCGGAAATCGAGGATTCCATATTGGCGGGACCGGCCGATCGGTGCCTTGCGCGCCTAGGCGATGCTCTGGTCCGTTTGGCCGCCGCCAGAGAAGCTCACTCTGTGGTTGGGCGCGCCGTCCACCGGGTGCGAACCGCAGGCGGTCAAAATCGGATGGACGTGCTGGCGGACGAGACGAACCTGTCTATGCGGCAACTCGAGCGTGTATTTCGCGAACATGTTGGGCTCAGCCCCAAAACGTACTCCCGGTTGGTGCGCTTCGACGGCGCTGCTCGCGGGATCCACGCTCGCGGGACTTTATCGTGGACGCATTTCGCACTGACGCATGGCTACGGCGACCAGGCTCACTTCATTAACGACTTCAAAGAGTTCGCTGGGGTTACACCTGCGCAATTTGAAGCCGAGCTCGCGGCCGGCGAGCTTCGGTCGCACTAACCGCGCGGGCTTCTCTGACCTTGCCAGAAGCGCACTCGGAGTGCCATCTAACAAAAGGGCGAAGCTGACATGACCCTCGCGTTGCTCGGCTCATGCAGCTTACCCATAATACGTTAGGCCTACGGCATCCCGTACGGTGCTGTGTCAATAGTGTATGTCCTGGAATCACGTTAGCATTTTTAATGCAGCGATAGTTATCTCGGCTCACTCCTGCCGACCTTTCACCTCTCGCCCGAGATTGACAACCGTGCGTCCAGGGTGCCACTTCGCCCTGCAAGCCGAGGCGACATGATAACCGCTCGTCCGGTGACCGACCCTGCCTCGGATAACCGGTTCAGTAATGTCGCTACCGCGCCCGTGCAGGTAATCCTTTCGATCGCTGCGGGCGCATTGCTGAGCGCCGGCTACGCACTTCATCCGGTCTGGTGGGCTCCGTGGTTCGCGCCTGTGCTGTTGCTCATCGCAGCGTCAGGTACGCGCTTCACCCCTAGAACTGTCGGAGGCATTGCCGGAACGATCGCGATCACAAGCTTGCTGGGCTATTACGCGGAGATGACCGGGTGGCCGACTACCCTGTTGATTGTCGTCTTCCGCGCAGTCTCATGGATGTTCGCGGTCCGACTAACAGTCACTGCCGCTCGGTATTTGCCGCTGGCGGGAGCGGTCTTCGTGCTCCCGGGCACCATTGCCGCTTTCGAGCTTCTGACGCTTAATGTCTCACCGCACGGAGCGGCAGGGAGTCTGGCGTATAGCCAGATGGCGGTGACGGGAGTGATTCAGATCGCTTCGCTCGGGGGGGTATGTGCAATTGTCTTCCTCGTACTGTTACCCGGTTCACTGGTGGGCCTTGTGCTGTCCAGACGCTCAACGCCTTCGGCGAATCGGGTGGCTGGCACGTTGGTCGGAGTGATCATTTTCGCCGTGGCGTTATTTTCCGTTGTTCGGATACAGGCTCCCCAATCAGGAGACACAGTACCGGTCACTCTCATCGCTACGAACCAGTACGATGATATCCGGACTGACTGGGCGCATGTATGGACAACATACCGCCCGGCGATTATCGGATCTGCCACAGTCGGCGGGCTCGTGGTGCTTCCCGAGAAGCTCGTCCTGCTCGAACGAGCCGATGCTGCCCGCGCCGCCGAGGACGTTCTGGCGACAGCCAAGGTGACCGGCGCCGCAATTGTCATTGGTATTGAGACCCACGACCGCGGAGTCTATTCCAATCGTGCTCTGCTGGCTGCGCCGGACGGAAGCGCGACCTGGTACGACAAGCAGCGACTCATTCCCGGCTGGGAGGAACGAAACACCCCTGGCGATTCGCCCGTGTTTCGAGAGGTCATGCATACGCGGGTCGGCATCGCCATATGCAAAGACATGCATATCCCCCAGATCGGTCGTCAGTACGCAGCCAAAGCGGCGATCATGGTAGTACCGGCGTATGATTTTGGTAATGACGGGTGGATGGGAGCACGAATGACGGCGCTGCGGGCCGTAGAAAACGGGTACGCGATTGCACGTAGCGCGCGGAACGGCCTGCTAAGCGCATATGATCGAAACGGTCGTGTGCTCGTTGAGCGTCCGGTGGGCGATAGCATCACGGTGGCGACGACGATTCTTCCAACTGCTGGAGCAGCCACCGTGTATGGACGTGTGGGCGACGTGTTTGGGTGGTTCTGCGTAGGTGGAGCCGTGCTACTGTGGATTGGGCTCCGATTGGCCCAACGACGGGAGCGAAAGACTTTGAACGGGCCACTGTGAAACACGATCATGGTGTGTTCGCCCGCTTCGTCCAGCATTTCGATGTCGGCGGATTTCGATATGATGTAATCCTGGACCGAAATTCAACAACGCTCTCAGTCCTTGATGCGCAGATGGACGTTCAGCGAGCAAACGTTGGGTTGATAGACAAAAACGGTTCAAAAACGACCTTGCGTGGGACAGAGATGCAGGCGTTTTGCTGGACGGCCTCACCAGATGCCGTTGCCGAAGTGTTGGCTCGATCACCGGTTAGCCTGAAGTTTGTTTCCAGTTTGCCGGATGCCTGACATACGTTGCTGCTGACACTCACTTTTCTGTAGCTCGCTCCGCTCACAACTATCTAGTCGATGTGCTTGCAGCAGAACTTGAACGTTAGGCAGGACGGATGCATCTGTCGCACTCAAAACTACTTTTAATCGCTGTACCGGCTGTTGCCGCCAGCATGGCGGTCCTCACATTCGGTGCGGTAGGCAAGAGCACCTGGATTATTCACGTGCTCGCGATTTGCCTGGCCTGTGCACTTGCGTTGGTGGGCCCGCACCTGAGTCGCCGTACCAACGCCCGTTCCCCAGCCGGCCCGATCATTGTTTTCACGCTGCTCGGAATTGCGGTTACGCTGCTCGCGGAGGCGCCAGGGCCCGAGCGCTGGGCATCGCTTGGGCCTATAAACCTCTACGTGGCGCCCGCTCTGTTGCCATCATTCGTTGTTGCGTGTTCACTCTGGATCGCCAGAGGGGGGCGATCTCAGCATTTCGCGTTCACTGCAATCGTGGGCGCAACCGTACTGCTGGCCGCTCAGCCAGATGCATCTCAGGCGTTGGCTCTGCTGGCCGCCTCATCGGTAGCCGTCGCCAGATCTCCATCCACATCGCCAGTGTCTATCATTGTCCTGGCCTTTGCTGCCCTCGCCACAGCTTGGGCTTTCTCGCAGCCAGATCCACTGCAGCCCGTTGCCCACGTTGAGGGCGTCTTCGCTTTGGCGCTTGGCCATTCGCTGTTTGCCGGCGCTGCGGTCATCGCCAGCGCGGCCGTTCTTGTAGTAGGCCTGCATGTGAACTCGTCCGGAGGGCGGACCTGGCTATCGGTGGTAGCCGTTTATTATGCGGTGCTGTTCGCGTGTTCGGTTGCGGGGCTGACACCAGCGCCGCTGATAGGTTACGGCGCGGGCCCCTTGCTCGGCTTCGGGCTCATGGTCGCGACGGCAAGTGGGCTGCCGCGCGGCGACATCCTACGGCGCCCCTGAGGCCGCAGCTTCGATCGCCTCGACCAACTCGCGCATGATTGCGCGCCCCTCGTCTTTCTTGTACCACGCCATCTTCTCTTCGAAGCGTGCGCCCGACTCCTTGCGCGCAATGATCGGCAGCCAGAAGGCCTGTAGTTCTTTAGGTTGCTCGATCCACGCGCTGCGGACGCGGAACTCGTCGTCCAGCACCAGAACCGTTGGCGTGGCCGTTCGCCCGTCCGGCGTGCGATGCTTTTCCATCCACCGTCGCCCCGTGGCAGCGTTCACCAGCCGCATCTCGAGGTTCGGGGCCGACTCCACGAGGCGTGCAAGCACCGGGACAGAGTTGGCCGAATCGGAGCAACCATACTCGGTGACAACGAGAATGCGAAGCTTGCCCACTGCGCGCGCTCGGCTCGCCAGCGAATCTGGAATCGCCGTTCTGTCCAGCTCCGCTCCCACACCTCACGACGGCGATCGATGGCGGCGTAGAAGTCCGTCCATGTCTGGCCCTTCTCGAAAGTCGCGCGAAGCGAATCGTCCACACTGTGATAAGCACTACCAGCACCCCCGACAGGCGGGCAGATCTCTGGCGCACACAGCGATGCGACCAGTGCGAGTGTGACAGTCCACATCAGACGTAAATCTCCCTGGATCAACAGGCTAGTTGCTCAGGCTCGACTAACATCCCAATCCCAATAAGTAGTTACTCGCGACATCCCCGTATGGATGAATTTACGGCAGAGCAACCCACTGGCCCGCACTGGCGTCATTTCGCGTCTCGCGTTGACACCGCGTACTGCGTGCGCCTACTCTGCTGCATCATCAACCTCGAATCAGAGCCCGTCACCATGTCCAATATTATAAATCGCCACGGCCGGCGCCCCGCGAAGCACGCCGCGAGGATCGCAGTGGCCTGCGTTGCGGGGCTGGCCGCAGTCTTGTCGACATCCGGAACGGCCAGCGCGCAATCAACGACCGCGACGCCTCCCGCACCAGCCGCCGCAAATGCTACCATACTGGGGGCCGGTCCCGACCTGCAGGGGCTCTGGGACTTCACGATGCGCGTTGGTGATCGGACTTCCCCCGGTTTCTTCGCCCTCGGCCCCGTGGAACAGGGATGGGCTGGCTCGCTCACGTTGTATCTGACGAACACGCTCGCAATCCCTCTGCTCACAGTGGATGGGGACTCAGTGCGGATGGTCGTTGCCTCGCGCGAGGGCGACGTGCGGTTTCACGCAAAGTTGACCGACAACGGGCGCACGATGGAAGGCATCGTGCACTACCACGGTGGAGCGCGCCTTCCGATGACGGCCACACGCCGCGCCATCCCTGTCGCACCGCGCTGAGTCCTACCCGCGGCTCCGTCGATCCGCGCACGGCGGACGACGCGTACCTGTGGTCGCTCGACGGATCTTCAGCGCAGCCGGGTGAGTCGGATGATACGCGAGTCCGGCGAAACGGACAGCGACTCCAGCGAAATCCCACGCTCACCATCCGCTATCAGGTACAACGCCGCATGTCCGCCGTCGGGGGCTTCGAGCGAATAGTTGGCGTCCACACGGCGGCTCGCGCGACCCGCGAATGTTGTCGACCGCGGCCCCGATACTTTCGCGCGGTCGGTGTGGTCCCACGAAGTGAAGCGCGGCAGGGTATGCGCGACGCCCGGATCGATAAGCCCCGCGATTACGCTCGCCAGTGCAAAGCGGTCGGTCAGGTCGACGTAGCTAATGCCAAGCTCCGAGGTGATGAGGCCGATGACTTCCGGGCGATTGAGCCAGTCGATCGGCTTGTAGATGAGGCGCTGATACAACGTTGGCGCACGACCATGATTGACCGACGCCTCACCAGCGAGCTCGCGCAGGAAAAGGAGCATGCGCGCATTCGCGCCGTAGCGGCCGTTGAACTGCCAGGGGCCAAGGTTCGACGATGTGCCCCACATGCCGAGCGCGGCACCGGTGATCGCGGGTGCATCGGTCAGGACCGATGCATGACGCGCATTCAGCGGTTGCGCTGACGCGATACGACTCCCCGTTTCCTCCGCGAGTGTCGCCAGGCCCTCGTTCAGAATACTCGAGGTCTTGCCACGTCCGCTGGTTATAAAGTCGGCGCTATGGGCGAACTCGTGCAGCAAGAGACCCGACACCGAGCTCACGCTCTGGTTTTGCGGCGACGACAGCACCTGTGCGTTGACGGTGGTCACTACCATTTCGGACGATCGCGGGCAGCTCGACTGAGGAAAGATGTTCGCGGTACCCAACGGGCCATCGTAGGCGAAGCCTCCAAAATTGGGCAATCCAGGCACGGTTCCGAGCATTACCCAGAAGCGTCCAGCGCCCCCCGCGAGAGGCGTGAAGTCGGCCGCGAATAGTGAGCGCATCGTCGGGAGCAGCAACCCATCGGTCTTCGCCGCCGCGTCGCGGAGCCAGCCGAGTGTCGCGGGATCCTGGAACGCCGCGGCTGCGGGTTGGCGCTGGTCCACGACGACGATCACCCGGCCGGCGACCGCAACGACTTTCGCGTTGAAGCTGGGCACCGATTCCGCCGGCTGGTTGCAGATCTGTGCCGACCCGGAGAACCAATCGACGAAGCGCAGCATGTCGCCAACGACAGCCGTTGCATACTTCGGGTCGAAGGGTATCGGTGACTGCGAATAGCTGCTGTTGACCACGCTCTGTCCGAACGTCGCGGGCTCCAGCAACGTGCGCGCACCGCCCAGCTCGAGCGATCCGCGCGCTCCGCCTGCCGTCGACGACGCAAGCGTCGCAGCACCGTCACCGGTGCCGAGTGCGCGAACGGCGACGAGCGGCCGCTGGGCTTCCATTTCCGCTGTGGGGAGCGTCGTGTTGGCCGCGCTCAGAACGTAGTCCTCGTCGGCCGCCGCAAGCCGCAGGCACTGAAGGTCAGCAGCCGTCAGGACACGCGACTCGGCGACGTTCAGCGAGATGCTCGGCGCAACGCGCACCACGCCGTTGATCGGTTGCGAGTCATCTGCGGCAACCTTCACCAATCGTTTATCGGTCTCGCAGGTCCGCACAGACGGCACGCGGAACTCGGCAACGCTGTCCGATATGATCACGAGCTCCGCGGCTGCAATACCGTCGACCCGGAGGGATTGCAGGTTGGTGAGTCCGGAGCCGCGGACGCGCGCGATCTGTCCGGGATGGAGCGCGTCTACGGAGGTAAGTTGGGCAGGCAGCTTCGGTTCCGTAGACTCGCTGCATGCGACAATCACCGCAAGAGCAAGGACGGGGATCAGCGCGTGGCATCGCGGGGAGATCGTCGGTTTCATCAGATGCTTTAAGGTCGGGGGTCTTAGTAGGACTCTTCAGCGCCGGCGTACCCTATATACACAGGCAAGGGCTCAACTTCCCTGACGGCAAGCTGACATTGGAACTTGGGTCCGCGACGTCGCGTAGGTGTCGAACGCTCCTTGGCCCTCCGCATTCCACCGACACCGCCTCGCGATGCCCATGCAGATCCGATTTCGCAACACTCTCCTCGCGGTCTCGATGAACGGCGGGACGACCCGTCCGGTCCTGTGGCTGAAAAGGCAGTAAAGGGCTCCACACTACACCCGGCTCTCACATGCTTGTTACTGATGCTCAAGAAGAGGTCCGCCAAGTCTATCTTGGCGGCCTCATAGGCAATACGGTCGCCGGGGTGCTCTGGCTTACGTCGGCATCGCTCGCGGTTGTGTATTCCCACAAGGCAGCGATAATTCTGCTGGTCGTCGGTGGCTTCTTCATCTATCCCATTCTATCGCTGGTCCTGCGGCTCCTTGGCAAGCCGACCGCAGTCAGTTCCGCCAATCCATTTCGGTTTCTCGCGATTCAGGTGGCATTCGTCCTTCCGCTGTCCATGCCGCTGGTGGCTCCTGTCGTCGCGTATCGGGCGACATGGTTTTATCCCGCCATGCTCGTGCTGGTCGGCGCTCATTACCTCCCCTTCGCCACGCTTTACGGCATGCGCAGCTTTCTCGTCCTTGCCGCGCTTCTGATTACCTCAGGAATGGCCATCGCGCTTTACTTCCCAGAGGGCTTCAGTATTGGCGGTTGGGTCGGGGGGGCCATACTTCTCGCCTTCGCCGCGATCGGTCACATTGAAATGCGCCGCGCTGCCTGACACTCGCTGATACTGCGGCGTTCCGGATCGGATTCAGCTTTCCACTTGCATGGGGAACGCGCAAATCCACACCTTGACGAATGCCGAGCTCAGTCACATGAAGGCCGCGGTGTACCGACGCTACGGGCCGCCGAGCGTGGTTGTGGTGGAGGATGTCCCGCGACCGACACCCGGCCCGAACGACCTCCTGATTCGCGTGCGCGCGACGACCGTCTCCTCAGCGGACTGGCGGATTCGCAGCCTGAATGTGCCACGCGGATTCGGGTTCGTGAGTCGACTCGTCTTTGGTATCTCTGCTCCGCGGCAGCAGATCCTCGGTAGCGAACTCGCCGGCGACATCGTGTCCGTTGGTCCGGCGGTGCGCAACTTCGCCGTTGGCGACGCGGTGATCGCCTTCCGGGGCGCCAAGCTCGGCGCGCACGCCGAGTATTGCTGCATCGATGCCGATTCGCTGGTGGTGAAGAAACCCGAACTGCTCTCCTACCACGCGGCCGCAGCACTCGCCTTCGGCGGCAGCACTGCGCTCGACTTCTTCCGGCGCGGCAAACTGCGAGCGGGTGAACGGGTGCTGATCAACGGAGGGTCCGGAACTGTAGGCTCAGCGATGTTGCAAATCGCCGTGGCGTTCGGCGCCGAGGTCACGGTGGTGTGCAGCGACGCCAACCGTGAGTGCATGCAGCAGCTTGGTGCCATGCGCGTGGTGGACTATGCGAGCAGTGACTTCGCCTCCGAAGGCGTCCGCTACGATGTGATCGTGGACACGGTGGGGAACGCGCCCTACAAGCGGGTGCGCGAGGCGCTCACCGAGGGCGGGAGGCTCCTGCTCGTGCTCGCCACGCTGCCGCAGTTGCTTCACGCGCCCTGGGTTGATCTCACGACGAAGCACCGGGTCTATGCCGGTCCGGCTGCAGAACAGCTGCACGACCTTCACACCCTCGTGGCGATGGCAGCTGCGGGGCAGTTCACACCGCTCATCGATCGCTGCGTTCCACTGGACCAGATCGTAGCAGCGCACGCGCGAGTGGAGAGTGGAAGGAAACGCGGGAGCATTGTGGTGAAACTCTGAAGCCCCGGCATGATCAGGAAACTGCTGACGATCCTCGCAGGGCTGGTCATCATGCTTGCTGCCGCGCTGGCGGTATTGCTGAAGTGGGCGTTGCCCGCGATGCCGCGTCCCGGCGTAACCGGCGATTTCCTTGTCAGGAATGTCGCCGTCGTCGATGTGGTGAGCGGCGCGATTCTCCCCGGACGTGATGTCGTTATCCGCGACGGGCGCATGGAAGCTCGCTTCGCTCGCATTTTGTTTGATTTGCCCTCAGCTTAGCTACAGACGTTAGCGCCTACGAGATACTCGTCTAAAAGCGACCATCCAGCGGAACGCCCAACTCGGAGTAAACTCGCGTGGGACTTCTAACCTTCAGCCTCAACGTCACCCTTGACGGCTGCGTCGACCACCAGGAAGGAATTGCCGACGACGAGACACACGCTTTCTTCACCCGCCTTATGGACGAGGGCGGGGCGATGCTTTGGGGCCGCGTCACCTACGAGATGATGGAGGTCTACTGGCCGGCGGTCGCTCGCGGCGACGAGGAGGCGCCGCCGGCCATACGCGAGTGGGCGGTAAAGCTGGAGGCCAAGCCGAAGTACGTAGTGTCGTCGACGCGAACTGACTTCCCGTGGACCAACAGCCACCACATCGCCGGCGACTTGGGCATGAGCGTGCAGAAACTCAAGGACGCGACCCCCGCCGGCGTGCTCCTTGGTAGCGGCAAGCTCGCGACCGAGCTGGACAGACTGGATCTGATCGACGAGTACAAGTTCCTCGTCCACCCCAGGATCGCCGGTCACGGCCCGACCCTTTACCAGAGTGGGCTACCGAGCACGCGACGCCTCGAGCTCATCTCGTCGACGCCGCTCCGCAACGGCGCCGTCGCTATGCACTACCGGCGCGTGCGAGGCTAACACTCAGTTAAGCTGACGTACATTTATGGAACGTCGCTACGCTCGCACGCTCCACTCCCCTTGTGTAATAATGCGGCCACTCGCAGGTTATCCCGCCCCCACCTTCGGAAACACGGTTCGCGGGGGCTTCCCATAACACGGAGCTCCCATGCGTATTCTTGCCTTACTCGGCTGTACTGTTCTCCTCGCTGCGTGCACGAAAGCCGATGCCCCACCCGCCGCCGACACGTCGGCCGGAATGGCTGCCGAGATGCCCGCGACAGCTTCTCTCGCGAGCATGGCAGGACTGTGGGACACGAACGTGAGACGTCAGGGGACCGACAGCGTTGTCACTACCAATGTGCTGAACACAACCGACTCGACTGCCTGGTCATTTGCGTTTCCGAATCGCGAGTCGATTCCGATGCGAATAACCGGTATGAGCGGCGACACGGTGCTGTGGGAAACGGGTTCATTCGAAAGCTCAGTCAGAAAAGGGATCATGACGCGCAATACCGGCAAGACGTGGCTGCGCGACGGCAAGTTGAGAGGACTGATAACGGCGCGCTACGATGGCACCGGGCCGGACAGCGTGATTGTGTTCGAAACTGAAGGCACGAAGCGCTAACCCGGGCGGGATGTCACTGAGCGCGGCGGGATGCGATACGTGCGCGCTGCTCTTTCAAGATCGCAGATGTGATAAGTAACTAGCTCACCGAGCGCCTGAGCTCGCTGCTTTCCGACCGGTTCGCAATCCAACGTGAACTGGGCGGAAGCAGGTTGGCGTAACACTCCCGCGGATCGTCGCCCGCTTCAGCGCCTTGAGGTTGTACGCGAACTCCTCGGCACCAGAGAACGTATTCGCCGATGTGCTCACATAGACGGGCTTCTCACCGCCAAGCGGCGTCCGGGCACATCATCGCGCGTCCAGAATTCCGTGGTCGCGCCGGTGCGGCGGTTCCAGATATCGTTGAGATGCGTAACTCACCATCGCAGGGGATCCGCCGCCGTTTTCACGCATGTCGATGATGAGCGCTCGCGTGCCCGCAACGAAGTTCATGGCAACCGCGCCCACTGGTGTGTCCGGGAGCGCGGGCGATTGTGCGTGAGTCATCAGCGGCACGAGTGACCCGATGAATGCAAGGACATAAGCGCGGCGACGAAACATGCGGCCTCCTATGGCGGATGCGGGTTGCAACTGATGACATATCCGGGCACGATCGGACAGCCTTTTGCCGTATTGATGGAACGCGCTCCGCCCGTTCTCTTTATTCCATGACAAACACGCAGGGAGCGACGCGTCGCGACTTTCTTGCAGCATCGGCAGCAGGCCTCGTCGCACTCGCGCGCGCACCGGAGAGTTTTGCCCAGGTCGAGGAGCCGCAGGTGGACAGTGATCTCCTCTACGTCGGGACGTATACCGACGAGGGCAGTACCGCCGGCATCCACCTCATGCGTTTGGAACGTCACTCCGGGAAACTGGAGTATGTCGGCACAGTGAACTCCGGCGCGAATCCGTCGTTCCTCGCGATCCATCCGAACGGCCGGGTTCTCTACGCTGTGAACGAGCTCGGCACGTATAACGGCAAGAAGACCGGAGCGGTGAGCGCGTTTGAAATCGCGAGCGACACCGGCGCGCTCACCCTGCGCAACGAGCAGCCGTCTGAAGGTGGCGCACCTTGCTTCGTAAGCACGGACCGCGGCGGGAAGGTCGTGCTCGTCGCAAACTACTCCGGTGGCAACGTCGCATTGCTTCCTCTAGATGGAGATGGAACGCTCTCTCCGGCAACTGACGTCGAGCAGCATACGCGCAGCGGACGGAGTCCTGCGGGTCGGGAAGTGGCTCATGCACACTGCATCATTGCCGACCCCTCCAACCGCTTCGTGCTCGCAGCCGACCTCGGCCTCGATCGCGTGTTCTTGTATCGTCTCGATGTCGAGGGCAAATCGTTGCGCCATGTGGATGGAGGAGATGCGGTCATGCCCGTCGGCGCCGGCCCACGCCACCTCGCGTTCCACCCCACGCTGCCGCTGGTCTTCGTTGCAAATGAGCTTGATTCCACGATCACCACACTCCGTTTCGACGCCGAGCGCGGCGCACTTTCTCCGCTTGATACCCGATCGACTCTTCCAACAGGGTGGACCGGCAGGAATTTCCCAGGCGACATCCACGTCGCACCTTCGGGGCGCACGTTGTACGTATCGAACCGCGGTCACAACAGTCTCGCGGTTTTCGCTGTCGCCGAGTCAACGGGTGCGCTCGCGCTCGAGCAAGTGATCCCCACGGGCGGCGAATGGCCGCGTAATTTCAGCCTGGATTCAACAGGCCGATGGCTGCTCGTCGCCAATCAGCGCTCCAACTCAATCGTGGTGTTCGAGCGGGATCAGGAAAGCGGGCGCTTGACCCCGACGCGCGAACACATCACCGTGGCGCGTCCGGCCTGCGTGCGGTTTCAGGCCCATGTGGGAGTCACGACTTAAGTAATACTTTCGACCATCGCTGAACGGTTTGAGCCACCGAATGAGTCCATGAAAGAATTCAACCTCCGCAACGTGACATTGATGGCAGCGGCCGCCAGCTGCTTCATCCAGATTGGTGCCCAGCTTTTCGCAGTATCTGTCATCGCCCGTACAGTGGCGCAGGCGCCACCGCGCTCTTTCGCGATATTCGAGGGGGCCTACGGCTACGATAGCAGCGGGTTCTGGAATACGGTTCCTCCAATCACCGCACTTCTCCTCGTAATAGCCCTGGTCACCAACTGGAGGACTCAACGCCGCAACCTTCTACTGATTGCCATGGCTGTCTTCGTGCTTGGTGGGGTTGTTGCTGGCGTCTTCCTGGAACCGACATTCGCGGAAATAATGGCGGTTGGTTATAAGGACGCTATCGATCCGGCATTACAACGCCGGGCGGCGAACTGGTACGCATTGGACTGGGCTGTCTGGATGTTTTCTTTGTTCGCAGGCGGGGCGCTTCTTGCTGCGCTGGTTCGCCCCGTCGCCAATCGTGCCGGCGGCTGACGGTGCCCTGTCGATTTCAACGAGCCTTGCTGATCGCGATGAGACGCCTCTCCTGTACATCAACGCGCAGAAGCACAATTCTACTTGGGCTGATCATTCTCGCCGCAGCGGTCAATCGAGCTGCGGCGCAAAATGCGCCGTCAGCGAAGTCCCCCGAGGTGTTGATCCTGGCCACTGGAGGAACGATCGCTTCCGCGGGCAATTACTACGGAGATGGAACTGGCACTGTGTCGCGCGCGCCCGTTCAAGAGCTCCTGGCCGCGATCCCTGGCCTGGACAAGGTGGCGAAGCTATCGGCGGAACAGTTTTCTAACGTCGCATCAACCAGAATCGGTCCGAGCGATTGGCTCGCTCTGTCTCGCCGCATCTCTGCCGTATTCCAGGAAAGGCCTGCGCTCTCCGGTATCGTGGTCACGCATGGCACAGATACAATGGAAGAAACCGCGTACTTTCTGGATCTTACTGTGGCTGGCGAACGGCCTGTCGTCGTAACCGGCTCAATGCGCCCCGCTGACGCCGTCGGAGCCGACGGGCCGGCCAACTTGTTTAACGCGGTACGAGTAGCGGCTGCACCGGCTTCACGAGGTCGAGGAACGATCGTCTTGATGAATGATCGCGTTTTCGCCGCACGCGAAGTAACCAAGACCAACGCCAATCGCGTCGAGTCCTTTCAGGCGCCGGATCACGGCCCTCTCGCAATCGTCGATCACGACACTCTGTTTTTCAGCCAACCTCGTGCGACACGGCCGCGCCGGTTCGATCTTGCAAACGTAGTGGGGCTTCCCCGCGTCGATATTGTCTTCGCATATGGCGGCGCCGATAGCGTGATGATCGACGCCGCTGTGGCGGCGGGCGCAAGGGGAATTGTGCTTGCTGGATTCGGACGTTCCGGTACTCCGATGCAGTCCTCGGCGCTGCGGCGTGCGGTTTCGAACGGCGTTGTCGTTGTAACAGCGACACGCAGCGGTTCGGGACGCGTATTAAGGGCTCCCACGCGAATCTCAGCGGGAATCCTCACCCCTCAAAAGGCACGCGTTCTACTGATGCTGGCCCTGACGCGAACAAGCGAATCTGCGGAGATTGGAAAAATTTTCGACGAATACGCCGACGGCGAATCCTAGGCTGATGGTGACATTCATGAACGAAATTGACGCTGAGGACGCGCGCACGACGCGTATTCGCTGGCGCATCGTCGCATGGATCGTCGTCGCGAGCATCGTCGCGTACATCCTCCGATTCAATATGTCGGTCGCTGGTCCGGCCATGATGCACGACCTCGGGTTCAGCGAAACGCAGCTCGGATTCATCCTCGGTGCGTTCGCATGGAGCTACGGTCTCTTCCAGTTGCCTGGTGGCCTATTCGGTGAGCGGGTGGGGCCGCGAAAGGCCATGATGCTCATGTTCATTGCCTGGTTCGCGACAACCGCGATGATGGCGCTTGTGCCACGCGGGCTTCCGGTGGCCGCCTCACTCTCGATGCTCCTTGTGCTCCGCGCCCTGCAGGGAGTCGTTCAGGCGCCCGTGTTTCCGGTAACATCTGGCGGATCGATCTTCGCATGGCTCCCGCCAAAGTCGTGGGGATTCGCCAACAGCCTGAGCGCTGCCGGAGCAACCGTCGGCGCCGCGCTCGCGGGTCCGGGAGTCGCATGGCTCGTGCTCACTGTAGGGTGGCGCCAATCTTTCGTCATGACGGCGCCGATCGCGCTTGTGCTCGCGGCCATCTGGTGGCATGACTACCGCAACGACCCCGCCACGCATCGTGCAGTCAGTCATGCAGAGCTCGAGACAATCCGCGCCGGACGAATCGTCGGTCCAGCCACGACACCAGTCAGGTGGTCACGTCTCCTCGCGGATCGAGATCTTCGCTTCATCACACTGAGTTACTTCTGCGCGAACTACGTATTCTACCTGTTCTTCAACTGGTTCATTTACTACCTCACCGAGATCCGGCATGTGCCGTTGACGCTCGCCGGTTACTTCACTGCCGCACAGTGGATGTTGGGCGCCCTCGCAGCAATTGCCGGGGGATTCGCCTGTGACCGACTATCCGCGCGTTATGGTTCGCGCGTCGGCTGTCGCCTTACCGCTATCAGTGGCCTTCTTGTATCTGCTCCGCTTCTTGTCGCAGGGACGCTCTCGACGGCTCCGGTCATGAGCGTCGTTCTGCTTTCACTGAGTTTCGGCTGCGTCCAGTTCGTCGATAGCTCATTCTGGGCGGCGACGATGCGCATTTCCGGATTGCAATCACAGAGTGCCACGGGAATGCTCAACACCGGCGGCAATATCGCGGGCGGCGTCGGAGCCGTGCTCGTTCCACTCATTGCTGGTTCGTTCGGGTGGACAATTGCGGTTGCGTCAGGCGCGGTGTTCGCGCTTGCCAGTGCCGTACTCTGGTTAGGGGTGAGAGCAGATTTAACGCTGCAAGCCAAGGATGCAGCACACATGGGCATGTCGAGACCGGCTACCGCGGCGGCTTGACGCGATGAGAGGGAACACGGTCATGCGTGACCCCAGCGATACCCACGCTCGATACGCGCCCATCGCCCTGCTTGGATTCTTTCTACTGACCTTTGCCGCTACGTGGACGGCATGGCTGGCACCGGCGGCGACAGGCACAGCTCGATACTTCGGTGTTGGCGGTCCGGTCTTCCTGGAAGACCGAAGGCAGTCTGCTGCTCGTGATGCTAATGCACGCTTCCGTGAACAACACGACCGGCATCGTTCCAGCCGCGCTGCCCAACGCAGTGAACGCCATGTCGTTCAATGGTTCACTCGTGGCTTGGGTGACAGTCGGACTGTCATGGGTGTTCGCCGTGCTGCTCCTCACTCGAATGCGTGGGGCCGAGATCGGCGCACTACTTCCTCGCACGTGACGAATGAATGATTTTCGACCGCGCGCTTGCTGTCCAGCAAATAAATTTGCGGGATGAAAAATCAATACAGTCGCCGCGAATTCATGGGTGTCGCCATGGCCGGCACTGCCGCCGTCGTTGCGCGACCCGTTCTTTCGATAGCCGATGCCGATCCGGATATCGTCGTGGTCAACGCCAGGATCTACACGATGGATCCGAGGCGCCCGAGAGCTGACGCTTTCGCCGTAAGTAACGGAAAGTTTACAGCCGTGGGATCGACGTCCGAGATGAGGAGTCTCGCGCGGCGGCGCACACGGGTAATCGATGCGAAGCGGATGACGATCGTGCCCGGATTCATCGACTGTCACAGCCACGCGGTAGGCACAATGGTTCTTTACGAGACACTCGTAGGGAATCCGTACCAGGTCGAGTACGTCACGATCGACAGCATCGTGGAAAAGCTGAAAGCCAAGGCGCAAAAGACACCGGCGGGTTACTGGGTCGAGGGCTACTTCCTCGACGACACAAAGCTGAAGGACAAACGCGCTCCAACCCTTCGCGACCTCGACAGGATTTCAAGTGAGCATCCGGTCGCCGTGCATCATCGTGGTGGACATACATCGTTCTACAACAGCAAGGCGTTCGGGCTCGCCAACATAACAAGGTCCACTCCAGTTGCTGGCAGGGGTGAGTTCAACCGTGATGCAAGCGGAGAATTGACCGGTCGCGTTACCGAGCGCGCGCGCGATGTATTCAGTCGGGTCGGAAAGAAACTGGAGATCTCTCCAGCTGAACGCGCAAAGCGTGAACGCGATGGGCTCGCCTATATGTCGGAGCAGTTCGTCAGGTCCGGCCTGACGGGTGTGCATCATCAGGGCGGTGACCTGCGGGCGCTACAGGATGTTCGTGCACGGGGCGACCTCAAGCACCGTGTGGGCTACGAGCCGTACGAAGCAGTACTCGACTCGATGATTGCGAGTGGAATACAGTCAGGGTTTGGCGACGAGTGGATCAGATTCGGAGCTACTGCTGAGCATACAGTTGATGGCTCCTTCTCGGAAAGGACGATGTCGATGAGTGTTCCGTTTCCGGGGTCGAATCCACCGTATAAGGGAACCATCATCGAATCGCAGGAGGACCTGAATGCCTGGGTGGAAAAGGTTCATCGTGCCGGGATTCAGGTGAACTGTCACACGAATGGTGACGTTGCGATCGGTATGTATCTCGATGCGTTCGAGCGGGCACAGAAGCTTTTTCCACGAAAGGATGCGCGCCCCAAGATCACTCATTGTACTCTCATTGATGATGAGCTCGTGCGCCGCATGAAAGTCGTCGACGCCGTGCCCGCGCTATTCACGTCATATGCGTACTACAACTCGGAAAAGTTTCCGCTCTATGGCGAAGATCTCATGAAACGCATCATGGCATTCAGGACGCTGCTCGACGGCGGCGTACGGGCGACAGCCGGATCCGATTTTTATCCGGGACCGTTTGCACCGCTCATGGGAATTCAGGGGATGGTCACACGTACCGGATGGGATGGAAAGACCTGGGGAGCGAACCAGCGCATCGCGGTTGACGATGCGCTGCGCGTGACGACGATCAACGGCGCGTATTCGTCTCATGAAGAGGCCGTCAAGGGGTCGATTACGGAGGGAAAGCTCGCCGATTTCGTCATGCTGGCTGAGGATCCGCACACAGTCAATCCAGAGCGAATCAAGGATATCGAGATCGTGCGGACCATCGTCGGTGGCGAGACGATGTATCAAAAGTGATGTTCACGTGGTTGATGCGGGTTCGATTTGGACGGAGCGACG
Organism: Gemmatimonadaceae bacterium; assembly: GCA_031426255.1. Taxonomy (GTDB): domain Bacteria; phylum Gemmatimonadota; class Gemmatimonadetes; order Gemmatimonadales; family Gemmatimonadaceae; genus UBA4720. The sequence goes on from JANPKW010000066.1 coordinate 19,649, forward strand.
CATGCACATCGGATTGATTGGAGGTATCGGCCCCGCGGCCACGCTGGTGTACTACGAGCGTCTGTGCGCCCGGATGCGGGAGTTGCAGGCGCCACTCGAGCTGACAATCGTGCAGGCGGATGTCAACACGCTGGTCACCAATAACCTCGCCGATCGACGCCACGATCAGGCGGCGATCTACGCGGAGCTGATCGACCGGCTCAAAGCAGCCGGCGCTCAATGTGTCGGCATCACGTCGCTGGGCGGACATTTCTGTTTCGAGGAGACAGCACGAATTTCGTCGCTACCGCTCGTTTCGGCTGTGGCCCCGCTCGATGACTGATTCGCCAACCAGGGAATCGCGCGCGTTGGCCTGCTTGGCACACGCGTGGTTATGCGTACGCGACTGTATGGCCAGTTGACCCGCACGAGCGCCGTAGCCTGCGATGACGACATCGAGCGGCTTGGCCAGATCTATCAGGACGTTGCCATTGCCGGAGTGTGCACTGATCTGCAGCGGACAGCACTCATCGACGCCGGTCGTCGAATGGTCGACGAACAAGGTGCGGAGGCAATTGTGCTTGCTGGCACCGACCTTGGACCTGCCTTCGATGGGCGAGAGACCGGTTACCGTGTGATTGACGCGCTGGACGTGCATGTATCGTTGCTGGCAGATCTCGCAGCTGGACGCACCAGCCTCGCCTCTTAGCCGCCCGCGACCGTGTCGCACAGCGCACGCGCCACCTGCCAACGCGACTCGACTCTCAACCGTGCGAGGATCTGCTCGGCGTGATTGCGGGCGGTGAATCGACTGATGCCGAGCCGCTCAGCAATCTCCGGATTCGAGCACCCCTCGGCGATCAGCAACGCGACTTCCGCCTGTCGCAACGTTAGTCCGCACGCACCCATGATTTGCTGCGGAGTGAGCAGCGAAGCATCCGCGGCCGCGACCGCAGTCGCGGGTACTGGCACCGACGCGGCTGCACGCTCACGAACAACGCGCCGACCCATCGCGTCCACCCGCGCCATCAGCTCGACCGTGCGGAACGGCTTCGTGACGTAGTCATCCGCTCCAAGACGGAACCCCTCGACTTTGTCTGAGTCAGAGTCGCGCGCCGTCAGGATCAGGACAGGGCACCAGTGCCCTTCGGCACGAAGACGTGACAGCAACTCGAGCCCATCGAGCCCCGGAATGCCGAGGTCGAGTACGATGATGTCGGGTGGATCGGCACGCACCATTGCCAGCGCCTGTCTCCCATCACTGGCGACGACAGCGTGGTATCCCTCGCTGCGAAGATTGGTACGAAGAGCGTCGGCGAGGTCATCGTGGTCCTCGACGATCAGGATGCGCAGACTCGGGCTCACGTCATAAACGGCGTTCGGATTTTGTAAAGGGCGGCGGCTGTGACACGCCCGCAATCTCGCCGAAAGCACAATTACTCGCTGCCCGTCGGCGCGCCATGGGTCCCTGACCCATAGGACTTCTCGCATGCACCGATACATCTTATGTAGTGAGCCTCTACCGGATGCGACAGACACTGCGATCCGCCGTGGCGAGCCGCGGCATGGAGATGCTCGCCTGGTTCGCCATCGGCGGAACGCTGGTGGCAATGTTCCTCACGGCATATCAGGTGCGCCAGGGTTGGGAGGAGCGGCGTCTCGCCGCGGAGCGCGCAGTTCGCGACCACCTGACAACGTCCGCCGTGCTCATCGGTACCGAGGCGGCAAAGATGAGTGCACTCGAGCTGCGTGCGCTCCTCTGGCCGGTACTTGGCACGAACGGATCGCCAAACCCGCGCCCGCTCACGCTCGACGGATTCGCTCGCGCTGGCGCGGGAGTATTCGCCGCGATGAACGACGACCGTGGTGCTGCGCTGCCGGGCTACTTCCGTCTCGCACGGCGTGGCCACGGAGAATGGACGGCCGAGCTGAACGGCGCGTTCACGACGGACTCGGTGTATGCGCGCGTGGTTCTCACGGAGGTCCGTCGCTGGGCCGATGGCGTCGACCTCGACCAACCCGGGGCTCGCATAGGCATACTCCGGCCGGACGTGCGGGGCATTCCTTTTGTCGTCGCCATGGCACCAGAGCGTGGAACCGACGGACGCGCTGTCGCACTGTTCGGCGTTGCGTACGCGCGCACTGTCGCACTCCGCACGCACGTTGGGCACGTGCTTCAAGGGGTATCGCTGCTGCCGACGCCTGCAGCCGAACCAAGCGACAGCGTTAATCGCAATGGCAACAAAGTGGACAACGCGGACCTCGCCGTGCTTCTCCGATACGAAACCGGGTTGCGAGACGAAATTTCGCCGGTCGCAGCGGACGACGAAGTCTGGCAATCCGCGTTCGTCGCCACGCGCGCGATCACTGGCCCGGACGGAGGGTTCACGGTGGAGGTAGCCCTCCCCGAGACGGTCGGGCGCCGCTACGTCGCCGACGCAACTCCGTTGCGCAGCGAGCGAATGATGCTCGGCGGAGTGCTGCTCCTCGGGCTCGGGTTCGCCGCGGCCGCGGCACTTGGCCTGCGGCGACAGTACAAGCTCGCCCAAGCGCGCAGGACATTCGTTGCCGCCGTGTCGCACGAGCTTCGCACTCCGCTAGCTCACGTGAACGCGCTCAGCGAAACGCTATTGCTCGGTCGCGCGGAATCTCCGGAGCAGGCCGAGCGATGGCTTCGCGCGATTCATCGTGAGGGGCGGCGCCTGAGCGTGCTCACGGAGAATGTTCTGCAGCACGCGCGGGGCGAACAACGCGGCGTGCGCGCCGCTCCACAGTGGACGGATATCAGCGCGATCGTTCACGATGCAGTCAGTCTCGTCGAGGCGCAGGCGCATGCACGCTCAGCGCGCATTGTCATCGTCGGCCCGTCGGCCAGCGGTGCCAGTGGCTGGATCGATGCGAACGCCGTGCGACAGATCGTCATCAACTTCATCGAGAACGCGTTGAAGTTCGGCCCTCAAGGCCAGACCGTGACGGTCACACTCGACGTGTCGCGGTCACCGGTGGCGGGCGGCGCGGATGGTGTGTTGTATCTGAGTGTCGACGACGAAGGGCCAGGGGTTCCGCGCGCCGATCGCGACCGGGTCTGGCAGCCGTTCGTGCGGCTCGCCGAAGGGGGGAACGCACCCGCGGGAACGGGTCTGGGCCTGAGCGTTGTGCGGCAACTCGTGACAGAGCTCGGCGGACGCTGGTCGGTGTGCGACGCGCCGGCGCATGGCGCACGATTCCGTGTTGAGCTGCCGCTCGCTGCACCTGCGCCGCCGTCGCGTGTCGCGGGGCGAATGGCAGCGCCGGCAAGACCTTCACCGGCTCAAGGATAAAAGTTTTCACCGGGCGTTAAACGCTCGGGGGATGATGGGTCACTGCACCATGCCAACGGTATCACTGTGGCGTAGCATGCGGATCCCTCAACCCTGGTGTGTGTCATGCCGCGGTCCCGCCATTCCCGCACGCCCGTCCCCGCCTTCTTCGCCCGCAGGATTCGCCGTCGACTGAAGCCATCGTCGGCCGCGCCACTCGCCTCGCTCGCGCTCCTTGCCGTTGCGGCATCGACCGCCGGTGCACAAGCCGCCAGCGCGACCGACACGCCGCTGCATCTCGCGGCAAGCCGCTTCGAGTTCACAGCCTCGGGCGAGGCACCGCGCACGCAGCCGCTGCGCGTGCACAACGGTGGTACCACGCGGTTCACCGACGTGCGGCTGACAGGTGTCACCTATGCCGACTCGGCGCGTGGCGCCGCGTGGCTTGTTTCGCAGCCACGGCAGTCCGCGGTCGCGCCTGACGAACTGGCGACCGTCGGCATGCTCTGTGTCGACGCGACCGGGCTCGCGGCAGGGACCTACCGTGCGACGGCCGCCGTCGCCGCGCGTGAGGTGCCGCAGCCTGTCCCGTTCACGATCACACTCGTTGTGACCGACGCCGGCGCGCACGGGCGCCCTGCTGCACGCTGCGACACCGCCCCTACGAAGTAGTACGACGCCTCGTGCCGGGATGACCGGCCGATCGCACCGCAACACTCCCCTGCACGACAATCCACCGCACCACACGGAGACACATCATGTCGAAGAACACCCTTGCAGGTCTCATCATGCTCAGCGCCACACTGGCCGCGTGCGCAGACGGCGGCCGCACGCCCACCGCGCCGGAGCTGCGGTCATCACGCAACGAGGTACCCGCGGA
>JANPKW010000067.1:0-2383 GCA_031426255.1 Gemmatimonadaceae bacterium
GTTCTCGGGCACTCCCGTCCAGCCGTTTGCCAACTGGTACTGCTTGATGATGTCCCGAGGCATTCCTTCGGCCGCGACCTGGCCTTTCTCCATCAGGATGACGCGCTGGCACAGTCGTTCGACGGCAGTCAGGTCATGGGAGATGAAGACGATCGTGGTACCCGCTGCTTCCAGTTCCTGAATGCGCTGGATGCACTTCGCCTGGAATGCCGCGTCGCCGACCGCGAGCACCTCATCCAGCAGCAGGATGTCCGGATCAAGATGGGCGGCAATGGCGAAGCCAAGGCGAACGTACATGCCCGACGAGTAGCGCTTGACCGGCGTATCGATGAACTGCCGAACGCCCGCAAACTCGACAATGCTGTCCAGCTTTGACGCGATTTCGCGCCGCCGCATGCCGAGGATCGAGCCACTCAGGAACACATTCTCCCGTCCAGTGAGTTCGGGATGGAAGCCGGACCCCACCTCGATGAGCGCAGAGAGCCGACCGTTGATGACTATCTCGCCTTTCGTCGGTGCGGTGATGTTGGAGAGCAGCTTGAGGATCGTGGACTTACCGGCACCGTTGTGCCCGATGATCCCCACGGCCTCGCCGCGACGAACCTGGAACGACACGTCGCGTACGGCCCAGAACTCCTGCGACCGGGTGCGCAAGCGCTGGAGCTGACGCATGAATGGATTCACGGCCGGATCCGGCGACGGCTCATCGGCGCGCACCACGTACTTCTTCGAGACCTGATTGAACTCGAGGTCGATCATATGAAGTCCGCCATTGTTGCTTCTGCACGCTTGAAGAATGCATACCCCAGCGGCAGCAGCACGAACGACACTCCGGCCGCCAGGGCGAGTGACCGGTAGTCCGGGGCAACTCCCTGCAGCACGACCCGGCGGAAATTCTCTACAATGCCCACCAACGGGTTCAGACTGTATACGAACTTGAGTAGCGCCGGCACCTTCGGGCTTTCCATGACAGCGCTCAATGGATACACGACCGGGGTCGCGAACATCCAGATCTGCAACAGGAGCGGGAGACCAACTCCGATATCACGAAATCTCACCTGCAGCACCGACAGGAAGAGCGAGATCGAGAGGGCAAAGACCATCATCGCGAGCACGATCGGAAGGCACCACAGCGCATGCACCGTCAGGGAGATCCGATAGTAGATCAGCAGGCCGATCAACACCACCGCAGCAATGGCGAAGTCAACCAGTGCAGCAATGATGTAGGAGAGCGGAAGAATTTCCCGAGGGAAGTACACCTTGGTGATGAGCCCCGAATGCCCGACCAGGCCATTCGTCGCATTGCCAAGCGACGTGGAGAACGTGGTCCACGGCAGCAGCGCCGCATATGCGAAAACCGCGTATGGGATGCCGTTCGTAGGCATCCGGGAAAAGATCGAAAAGATGACGGTATAGATGAGCATGAGCGCGAGCGGCTGAAGCACGGCCCACGCCAACCCCAGCGCGGACTGCTTGTAGCGCACCTTGATCCGGTGCGCAGTCAGCGTGAACAGCAGGTCGCGATAGTGCCACAGGGAGGCCAAATGCCCCCAGATCGCGAACGGCGAAAACGCCGGCGGCCGAAGCACACTCGACGGTCTGGAGCGCTGAGCGTGCGTGGTGCGTTGTGGCCCAGTGGTGGGCTCTGTCGAGATTGCTTGTGCAGTCATTCCGTGCAGCTATCGCCCAGCGTGAAAAGCGAGGTCATCCGCGCCCGAACGGCGCTTCAATCGACAGACCCTGCTTCTGCAATCTTGCGGCCGGAAAGGCGCTGGCTCTAGTGCTCGTCCGTCATTCTGTAGAGCAGCGTGCGTTGATGTCCACAACGCATGAGCCGGATCACATGAACATGGCACAGCTCGCTTCGTGGAGAAATCAAGACCAGCTCAGCTCACCCGCTTGGTCTTCTTCCGCAGGAAATCCATCAGCACGAACTGGCCGAGACTCATGGTGTTCGTGAAGTAGGCCTTCCCACGGCTGATCTCGCTGACACGCTTCACGAACTCCACGAGCGCCCGGTCGCGCGCGAGCATGAAGGTGTTGATCATGATGCCGCTCTTCCGGCACGCGGCGACCTCGCGCAACGTCTCTGCAATGACGTAGCCGTCGAGCCCCATCGAGTTCTTGTAGATCTGCCCGTCGGGCATGGTCAGCGCGCTGGGCTTGCCGTCGGTGATCATGATGATCTGGCGCATGTCCTTCTTCTGCGCCATCAGGATGCGACGCGCGAGCTTCAGGCCTTCGGCGGTGTTCGTGTGATACGGGCCCACCTGCGCACTGGCGAGGGTCGCGAGCGGAATCTCCTCGGCGCTGTCGTGAAAGAGCACGACCTTGATCGAGTCGCCGGGAAACTGCGTGCGAATCAGGTGCGTGAGCGCGAGCG
>JANPKW010000068.1:0-30973 GCA_031426255.1 Gemmatimonadaceae bacterium
GAAGCCCTGGATCCATCGTTTACCGATTACTGCCGCCAGATCATCACGAATGCGCAGGTGCTCGCCGGCTCCCTTGCGGACACGGGATTTGACATTGTTTCGGGCGGGACTGACAATCATCTGATGCTTGTCGACCTTCGCAACCGCGAGCTCACCGGCAAGGTTGCCGAGAAGGCCCTCGACGCGGCCGGTATCACCGTCAACAAGAACACTGTGCCAAAGGAGACCCAGTCACCCTTCGTCACCAGTGGAATCCGGATCGGAACACCCGCTGTCACGACGCGCGGCATGAAGGAGGATGACATGCGGATGATCGCAGGCTTCATCGACCGCGTCCTGTCCGCGCCCGATGACGTATCTGTTGCAAATGCTGTTTCATCGGAAGTGCGTGAGATGATGACACGATTCCCGCTTTATCCCCAATCGTTTGGCGCGCGAGGCTCCGGAATCGGTGCCTGAGCTGGCTTTCCGCGATGGAGTAATGGACCGCATTCGCCTTCGCGAATCGCGATACGACGAACAGGCCTATCTCTTTGTGCTTTCCGCACTCGAGTTCACGCAGTCGCGGCTTGATGCGAGAAGACACATCAGCGCAGCTGAACTGGCCGACTCGTGTCGTGAGCTGGCGCTCGAGCGCTATGGCCTCATGACGCGAATCGTGCTCGAGAGGTGGGGCATTCGATCGACAGCGGATTTCGGAGAGATTGTCTTTACACTCGTCGACCTCGGCTTTCTCGTAAAGCAGCCGAACGACACCCGCGAGGAGTTCGCTAACCTGTTCGATTTCGAGACAGCGTTCGAGCGCGAGTATCCCTGGGATTCTGCTCAGTACGCCTGACCAGGTTCACTGACAATGGGAGCGCGGGTCGCCAGCGCAAGTGAAGCGGTTGCGTGCGAGCGGGCTGCGATGAAGCGCGGTGCAACCTCGAGAGAGCTCATGCAACGTGCCGGTGTTGGAGCCGCCGACCTGATCATCAGTAATTTTCCCGAAGCCGTGCGGCTGGGTGCCCTTTTCTTCACGGGTAAGGGAAACAACGGAGGCGACGGCTGGGTAGTTGCGGATTCCCTTGCACGTCGTGGTATTCCTTGCCGCGTTGTATCGATGGGACTCCCTGCATCACCAGAAGCGAGTGCTGCCCGCCACGATGCGCTCGGCAACGGAGTGGCCCAGGTCGACGCGTGTAGCGATGACGCTCCCGTCGTCATTGACGCCCTACTCGGAACAGGATCGAGTGGATTTCCACGGGGTGATGTTGCGTCATCGGTTGATCAGATCAACTTGCGCCGCGAAGGGGGCGCGACTGTCATATCTCTCGACCTTCCGAGCGGACTCGATGCTACGAGTGGCGAACATGAGAAGGCCGTGAGTGCCGACCTGACGATTTCATTCGGTACGGTCAAGCGTGGACACCTCGTCGCTCGAGACCTCTGCGGGACCATCGCTGTCAACGACATTGGGCTGGATGAAGCGGACATGCGAACGCTTCCGCTGCTCGTCGATCGAGCGTGGGTGAATGCGAGGGTCCCTCGCATCTCAGCTAGCGCGCACAAGGGTACGCGCAAGTCGCTCTCGATTGTTGGCGGCGCTCGGGGGATGGCCGGTGCGGCTTTACTTTCGGGTGAAGGAGCGCTTCGCTCAGGAATCGGTCTCCTCAGAATAGTTACCGCTGAGGGTAATGAGACAGCCGTACACGCGGGACTGCCGGCTGCGATTGTCGCGCGGTGGCCGGAGCGCGCCGATGAAATTGCGGCAATCGTTGCAGCCTCCGATGCGCTCGCGATAGGACCCGGACTCGGAAGCTCGCCTCGTACGCGCGACCTCGTCGAGCGTTTGCTCCTCGCATGGAACGGCCCTGCTGTCATCGACGCGGATGCGCTCAATGTCTTTGCGGGAGACGTTCTGTCGCTGTCGCAGCTTCTTCGGGGGCGACCCGCAGTAGTTACTCCTCACCCAGCGGAGATGGCGCGACTTATTGGCGCGCAGGTTACCGACGTTCTAGAGCGACGTTTCGAGGTCGGGCTCGAGCTGGCGGCCGAACTCGGCGCGTGCGTGCTTCTCAAAGGCACGCCTACAGTAATCTTCGCTCCCTCCGGCGAACGCTACGTTTGCGCTGCTGGAACTGCCGCGCTCGCAACCGGCGGAAGCGGTGATGTCCTTACTGGCATGATCGGAACTCTCATGGCGCAGCTGTGCACGAAGGATTCCGCTTGTTCAGCTGCCGAGGCGGCGGCGTGTGCGGTGTTCGTGCATGGAAGAGCGGCGCAGCTGTGCGGCGTCGTTCGCGGAACCACACTTGCGGATATTCTTGCAGCGATGCCGGAGGCGTGGAATGAGACCGCTGAGACACTCCCGTCAGGTGTCATCGCTCAGCTCGGCTCGTTCGCATGAAAAACGGCGATCCGTTCAGACGGCGGCGCGCGATCGAGACGCGTGCTGCAAGGGAAGGTGAGTTTCATCCACATACGCCTCTTGGTTCGGGTGCCGAGTTCGACACGATTCGCCGCGTACTCGAGCGATGGGGGCCGCGTGCGCGCCGTATTGGTGACGATGCGGCGGTAATCACTTCACTCGGTGATCGCGCACTCGTTGCAAGCACCGACACGTCTATCGAGAACATTCACTTCCGCGCCGCCTGGCTGACGCCGCAGGAAATCGGCTACCGCGCAACAGCCGCGGCCCTCAGCGACATCGCCGCGATGGGAGCAAAGCCCCTCGGGCTGCTTGCGGCGCTCGCAATTCCGGAAACATGGCGCCCGCACCTCGATGCAATTACCGACGGGATTGGTGAAGCGGCTGCGTCAGTCGGCGCGCCGATTATTGGCGGCGATACGAGTCGAGCAGGCGAGCTTGCTCTCACCATCACTGTACTTGGCACGACCCGGGATCCACTGTTTCGCACGTCAGCGCGCGCCGGCGATCGAGTTTACGTGACGGGTCGGCTCGGCGGGCCTTTCAAGGCTCTGCGTGAGCTCGTTGCCGGGAGGGAACCGGAACCAGAGGATCGCGCGAGGTTTGCCGCGCCGGCGCCGAGAGTTCGCGAATCGATCTGGCTGGGGGAGAAAGGGGCAACTGCTGCGATCGACATCTCGGATGGGTTGAGCGCGGATCTTTCCCATATTGCTGCCGCAAGCCGGGTGGCAATCGTTGTCGACCTCGAGAAGCTTTCTGTGGTGGAAGGAGTCTCCGTCGTCGAAGCCGCGCAAAGCGGCGAAGAATATGAGTTGATTGTCACCGCACCGGTGAATCTGAACACAGCTGACTTTACCGCAGAGTTTGGCCTCGAGCTTTCGGAGATCGGCAAGGTTGAGCATGGGCTGGCCGGCGTGCGCTTCTTTATCGGAGATCAGGAAATAGAATCTCCGCCGGGGTATTCACATTTCACCAAGTGATACGGCTGGCCGAGTTGCTGGAAATCCGAAGATGACTCCGCTTTCAGTGATCGTGACTCCTATAGCGATGCTTGGTGTCGCGCTCTCTACTGTTTTCGTCGGCTCGGCTGCGGTGATTGCGGGAATGATCGGGTTCTCGGACGGCCCGGCTTCGCCGTATCACGTGTTCGCGCCACTATGGTCGCGGCTCGTGCTGTTGGTTTCGTTCGTTCGCGTCAGGGTGCACAATCCTGAACGCGGTCTCGATGGGAAGGCGCACATCTTCGTCGCGAACCATCTGAGCTGGTACGATGTCCCGGTACTGTCTTCGTTTCTGCCCCGCGCAAAGTTCGTAACGAAGGAAGAGTTGTTCTCTGTTCCGATATTCGGCAAAGCGATGCGAGCCATTGGAATGGTCCCGATCCAGAGAGATAACAAGCGCGCGGCGTTCGCTTCCTACGACAAGGCGGCAAAGAGCGTTGCACTTGGCAATTCTATTGTCGTGTTCGCGGAAGGAACGCGGGGGGTCGATTATCCGCTGAGGCCGTTCAAGAAAGGGCCGTTTGTCCTTGCAACTTCAGCGGGCGTCACGGTAGTGCCCGTCCTGATTCATGGGGCGCGAGAGGTCCTCCCGCGCGGGTCATTGTTCGTGCGACCGCGCCGGGTCGATGTACATTTGCTCGAGCCCATCTCAGTTGACGGGCTCGATGCTTCGGCGCGCGATGGCCTCGCTAATGAGGTGTGGTTGCGGATGGCTGCGGCGCTCGAAAAACATTACGGAATAGAAAGTGAAAGTTTGCGCGCTTCGTCGCCGGTGCGTGCGGCGGTTTAACAGCTAATCACAAATATGATATATGTCTACCATCATTGATATTCGTGCTCGCGAGATCATCGACAGTCGGGGAAACCCCACTGTCGAGGCTGATGTCACTCTTGCTACCGGTGCTACTGGTCGTGCTGCCGTCCCCAGCGGGGCTTCGACCGGTGAACATGAAGCGCTCGAGCTTCGCGACGGGGATGCAGATCGGTATGGTGGGAAGGGGGTTCAGCTCGCGGTGCAAAGTATCGAGGAGACAATTGCACCGGCGCTAAACGGTCTGCTCGCTGCTGACCAGATCGCGATTGACCGGACGATGATCGAGCTTGACGGTACTGCCAACAAGGGAAAACTCGGCGCCAATGCGATACTCGCGGTATCGATGGCTGTCGCTCGTGCGGCGGCGGATGACGTCGGCATGCCCCTGTACAGATATCTTGGTGGCCCGATGGCGCGCACACTGCCAGTGCCGATGATGAACATCCTCAACGGCGGAGCGCACGCGACGAACACGGTGGACTTCCAGGAATACATGGTGGTCCCTGTCGGTGCTGATACGTTCGCTGAAGGCCTCAGGATGGGGGCAGAAGTTTTTCACGCTCTCAAGAAAGTTCTTGTGAAGCGGAAGCTTTCAACTGGCGTAGGTGACGAAGGTGGCTTCGCTCCCGATCTCGGATCCGATGAGGATGCTCTCAAGGTCGTGATCGAAGCGATCGAAGCGGCAGGTTATGCTCCGGGGACGGAGATGGCAATTGCCCTCGACTGCGCCGCTTCCGAGCTCTACACGGGCAAGACGTATACGTTCAAGAAAAGTGGCGCTGGAACGCGCACCGCTGACGGCATGATCGAGCTTTACTCAGAGTGGATCGAGAAGTACCCGATAGTGTCGATTGAAGATGGACTCGCCGAGAACGATTGGGATGGATGGGCAAAGCTGACTGCCGCGCTCGGCGACCGGCTTCAGCTCGTCGGTGATGATCTCTTTGTCACAAACACCGAGCGGCTCGCACGCGGGATTACTGAAGATGTTGGCAACGCGATTCTCATCAAGCTGAATCAGATCGGCACGTTGACTGAGACGCTCGAGGCGATAGAGATGGCGAGGGCAAATGGGTATCAGTCGATCATCTCGCACCGTTCCGGCGAGACCGAAGACACGTTCATCGCCGATCTTGCGGTCGCTACTGGAGCCGGACAGATCAAGACCGGTTCAGCGAGCCGTACTGATCGTGTAGCCAAGTACAATCAGCTGCTGCGAATCGAGGAGGAGCTTGGCGAAATCGCCGAGTATCCTGGTGGAGCGATTTACGGAATCTGATCAGCGATGCTTGCCAAAGTAGTGTTATGGGTCGCGATAATAGGCGCGCTGGTCTTTGCGGTACAGGGTGGGGAATACAGCACCCTCGACCTGTGGAAACAAAGGCGTTTCAAGCAGCGTCTCGCGATCGAGACTGATTCACTCGCCCGGCAGGTCGATTCGTTGAAGCGTGAAGCTGACCTGATTCGAACCGATCGCGCGACGCAGGAGCGAATTGCCCGCGAACAGTTCGGAATGGTGCGCGGAGACAAAGAGGTCCTGTACCGTCTCGATTCGGCGGTGTCTGACAGGTAGCTGTTCGTGAGAAAGGTGACACATGTCACCTCGAGAGCATGACTCCTCTCACTAGGTCCGCGCGTCAGGTATGCTGAGATTCAGTGCATGCCCTCAAAGGATCTCGACCTGATGCGCCAGCTCGCCCTTGCTGCCATTGTTCTCGCCTCGACAGCGACCTCTCTTGCGGCCCAGACTACCCTCATTCGCGGCGCCAGAGTGTTCGACGGCGTTTCGGTCATCGGAAAACGCGATGTCATGATTGTCGGCGGCAAGATCTCTGCGATCGCCCTGACGTTATCGGCACCTTCAGGCGCCAATGTCGTCGACGGAACCGGCAAGACTCTTCTCCCGGGTTTAATCGACTCACATACTCACGCGTTCGGTGACGCTCTCGTGCAGGCGCTGATGTTCGGTGTAACTACTGAAATAGACATGTTCACGGAGGTTGGCGAAGCGAAGAGGATGCGCGACCAGCAGCAAGCGGGGCCGGTGCTGGATCGTGCTGATCTTGTTTCCGCAGGAACCCTTGTGACTGCTCCGAAAGGCCACGGGACGGAATACGGGATGGCAATACCAACGATCTCATCTCCCGACTCGGCGCAGGTGTTCGTGGATGCCAGAATCGCGGAGGGCTCCGACTTCATAAAGATCGTCTACGATGATGGCGCGGCGTACGGAACGAAGATTCCGACGATCACCCCGGCAACGCTTCGCGCCGTAATCGCTGCGGCTCATGTACGTGGAAAGCTTGCCGTCGTTCACGTTGGTCAGGCCGCTTTCGCCAGAGAAGCCATCGAGGCCGGAGCCGACGGGCTCGTTCATCTTTTTACTGACCGTGCAGCTGCAGCTGACTTCGGGACGCTCGCAGCGTCGCGAAAAGCGTTCGTTATTCCGACACTTACTGTACTCACCAGCATCACCGGTAAGCCGGGCGCGGGTGACCTGTTTGCGGACAGTGTGCTGACGCCGTTTCTCTCCCTCGCAGGTCGTGGTACAATCCGATCGGCCTTCCCGTTTCCTCAAGGTGCTACCGGCAGAAGTCTCGAGCCTGGTCGGGGCGCTGTAAAGCAGTTATTGGCAGCGGGTGTGCCGATTCTCGCAGGAACCGACGCACCCAATCCGGGAACCGCGCACGGGATCGCCATTCACAAGGAGCTCGAGCTACTCGTAAATGCGGGCCTCACCAACACGCAGGCACTCGCAGCCGCTACTGGCAACCCGGCAAAAGCGTTCAGGTTGGCCGACCGCGGACGGATTGCCGCTGGCTTACGTGCAGACCTTCTACTCGTTGATGGCGACCCGACTACAAACATCAAGGCAACGCGCGCGATCGCGGGAATCTGGAGAAACGGAATTCGAGTTGACCGCGATGCGTATGCGCGGCGGCTCGCGCCAATCATTGCGGCGGAAGGTACGCCAATCTCAGGACCGATCAGCAGCTTCGACGATGGTACCACAAAGAGTGCGTTTGGCACTGGATGGAGCGTAACGACGGATGCGATGGCCGGAGGTAAATCGACAACCACCATGAAGGTGGCGGACGGCGGCGCAAACGGCAGCGCGAAATCTCTTGCAATCAACGGGGACATAGTTGGCCCGCTTCCTTTTGCCTGGGGTGGCGTGATGTTCATGCCAGGCTCACAACCGATGGGCGCAGCAAATCTCTCGGCAGCAAATGGAATTGAGTTCTGGGCGAGAGGCGATGGAAAGACCTACAGGTTGATGTTGTTCGCGCAGAGCAGGGGAATGACTCCAGTCACCCGTGACTTCGTCGCCGGCAGTGAGTGGAAGCATGTCAGCATTCCGTTCAGCGCGTTCGACGGGCTCGATGGGAAGGGCGTACTGGGAATCGCCTTCACCGGTGGCCCGACTCCCGGTTCATTCACCTTGCAGATTGACGAAGTCGTCCTCCGATGAGTGCGACACATGTGGCGCGCCTCGATCATGTGTCAAAGGTCTATGGGAATACCGTCGCTCTTCGTGAGCTTACCTTCGAGGTAGAAGAGGGAAGCGTAGTTGCTCTCCTCGGTCCAAATGGTGCAGGTAAGACTACCGCGGTAAAGCTTCTGCTTGGACTTACAGCGCCAACGTCGGGAAGTGCGTCACTGTTTGGAGGTGACCCGCGCAAGCCGTCGACGCGCAGGCGTGCTGGTGCCATGCTGCAGGTCGGTAAAGTTCCGGAGACGCTCCGCGTCGATGAGCACATCGAGCTCTTTCGCAGCTACTATCCGCGACCGCTTTCCTTCAATCAGGCGATTCAACTTGGAGGCCTCGAGGGGATCGAAAAGCGGAAGTTCGGCGAATTGTCCGGTGGCCAGAAGCAGCGGCTTCTGTTTGCGCTAGCGCTGTGCGGCGACCCGGACGTTCTGTTTCTCGACGAGCCGACGCTCGGTTTCGATGTCGAGGTTCGCCGCGCATTCTGGAAACAGATCCGGGGACTGGTGTCTCGCGGCAAAACAGTTCTGCTCACTACGCATTACCTCGAAGAAGCAGACGCACTCGCTGACAGGATCATCGTAATCGATCACGGGTCGATCGTAGCTGATGGAACCCCTGCGCAGATCAAGGGAAAAACGTCATCTCACCGGATTCGCTGCAGCACGACGCTCGACCTTGCTACCGTGCGCACAATTCCCCGAGTCACGACGGTGGATATCGAGAATGGAAGGGCTGAGATCCTGGTCACGATTGCCGAGCCTGTCGTGCGAGAACTTTTGAGGCTCGACGAATCGCTGTCAAATCTGGAAGTGAGCGGGGCCGCACTCGATGACGCGTTCATCGCATTGACCACACGTGAGGAGGCAGCATGATCAGTACTGCCTCAGGTCTCACACATGCGATGACGCCTGGTGATTACGCACCCGGTGCGAGACGCAGGATATACATTCTCGAAGCCCGGTCCGAGCTGGTGAAGCTGCTGCGGCTCCCGGCATTCCTGATTCCGACGCTTGGCTTTCCGATGATGTTCTACGCCCTCTTTGGAATTGTTCTGCCCACGAAGCCGGGAACGATCGAAGTGTCGAAGTACCTTCTCGCGACGTATGGCGCATTCGGCGTGATCGGCATTGCGCTTTTTTCGCTTGGAGTCGGTGTCGCCGTAGAGCGGGGCCAGGGTTGGCTCGCAGTAAAGCGCGCCAGCCCCATGCCCATCAGCGCGTATTTCGTTGGTAAGTACACGATGACGGTCACTTTCAGCACGGTTCTGGTACTGCTGCTTTGCGGAATGGGACTGATCTGGGGACGCGTCAGCATGGAGCCGTATCGGTGGGCCCTCTTGATTGGCACGCTCGTGCTGGGCGCAATTCCGTTCTGCGCGGCCGGGATCGCAATCGCCTACCTCGTCGGGCCAAACTCGGCGCCGGCGGTGGTTAATGCGATCTACTTGCCGATGGCTTTTCTTTCGGGTCTTTTCATTCCAACTGAGATTCTGCCCAAGGTACTTCAGGGATTCGCTGAGTTTCTTCCTCCTTACCATCTCGCGCGAGTGGCGCTCACAGCGGTGGGAATCGAGCCTCTGTCCAACATTTGGATTCATCTTGCGGCGTTAATCGGATTCGCGATTGCTTTTACGATCATAGCGGTCGTGGGATATCGCCGCGATGACGGCAGGACCTACGGATGATACCGGAAAAAAAGTGGCGGCTTCTTCCCGAGGATACGTTCCTCGGATGGACCCCGTACGTGTGGCTGGTTTACTTGCCCACCTTGTTCCTGACTCCTTTCATCAGGCAGGATTCCACCCCTGTCTGGGTTGCAACGGGCGTCGTATGTGCCGTGTTCCTGCCGCTTTATTTCCGGGCTCACTGGGCTCGCGGGAAAGAACTGCTGATCATTATCGCCGCAATCGCCCTGCTCGGCCTGCTGCTGGCGCCATTCAACTATTCGGCGTTCGCCTTATTCATATACGCATCGTCATTCGCAGGCAACGTGCGTCCGACACGTGTCGCGCTTATGCTCATCGCCTCGCTGAGCGTGCTCGTGACGATAGAGGCGACCCTGGCGGGTCTTCCTTTTCTGGCGTGGGGATGGGCGGTGATGTTCGTCTGGATCGTCGGTGGTGTGAATACTCATTACGCGACAGTTCGACGTTCCGACGTCATCCTCAGGCGAGCCCGAGAAGAGATCGAGCATCTTGCGACAGTGGCGGAGCGGGAGCGAATCGCGCGGGATCTCCACGATGTCCTGGGACACACGCTATCTCTCATCACCCTCAAAGCAGCACTCGCTTCGCGGCTTGCTGATCGGGACCCGGCGAGAGCTGCTGAAGAAATCAGGGATGTCGAGCGCATTTCACGCGAAGCGCTCAGTGAAGTGCGCGCGGCCGTGGCAGGCTACAGAGACGCGGGACTGGCGCGTGAGACCAGTAACGTCCGCACTATGCTGCAGGCTGCTGGTATAGAGGCGACTGTCGACATACAGCCAGTCGCTGTCGCGGCATCGGAAGAGGCTGTTTTATCGCTCACGCTGCGTGAGGCGGTTACCAATGTCGTAAGGCACTCGCGTGCGTCTGCTTGCACCATGATCCTCAGCGACGATGGCAAAGCGACTCGACTGGAAGTCATCGACAACGGCACCTGGAAGCGGGGTCCTGACGGCAACGGGCTCGGCGGAATGCGCGAACGTATCGAGGCAATCGGTGGCTCGCTAATCATCTCTCACGAACGCGGCACACGACTCGTCGTGGAGCTTCCACATCCGGAGACGCAGTCGCTACAGGCGAGCGTGCAACAACGCCTGCACGTTGTAGCTTGACTGCAACTCCGCGGATACGTGTCGTCGTCGCTGAGGATCAGGGCATGGTGCTCGGCGCACTTGCTGCGCTGCTCGAGACCGAGAGCGACATCGAAGTAATCGCCAAAGCACGTAATGGTGTAGAGGCGGTATCGATAGTGAGGGATCTCGAGCCGGATGTGCTGCTGACGGACATCGAGATGCCTGAGATGACCGGTCTCGAAGTCGCTGCCGCGATCAGGAATCTTTCCGTCAGGACCAAGGTCGTCATAGTGACCACGTTTGCGAGGGCGGGCTATCTGCGACGCGCACTCGATGCCGGGGCTTTGGGGTACTTGCTGAAAGACAGTCCCGCAGACCTGCTGGCGAGCACTGTGAGGCGGGTTCATGCAGGTCTGAGGTCCATCGATCCGGAGCTGGCCGCCGAGGCGTGGTCGGAGCCTGATCCGCTTACCGACCGAGAGCGGCAGGCCCTGAGATTAGCCGGCGATGGAAAAACGACCGGGGATATTGCGGCTACTCTCGGGCTTTCGGAAGGCACGGTCAGGAACTATCTGTCCGAGGCGATGGCGAAGCTGAACGCCGAGACTCGCATAGAGGCGTCTCGAATTGCGCGAGCCAAAGGATGGCTATGATCGCTGTGAGTTCTGGATCCGCAAAGCCCTCATTCCTCAGCCCGCAATCGAGGAACGTAGCGCATTACGAATGGCAAGAGATCTTCGCGGGTGCCTTGACTTGATGTCATCCGTTTCTAGATTGCTTGTTCTATCGCGGGGTGGAGCAGCCTGGTAGCTCGTCGGGCTCATAACCCGAAGGTCGCGGGTTCAAATCCCGCCCCCGCCATGAGAGTTGTTGCAGCGGCCGGTCCCAAAAGGATCGGCCGTTTGCTTTGCGCCTGACAATGGCCCAGAAGCGGCGGTAACATTGACGCTCGAATTGCACGTCGAATCCTGGAGCCTCGTAATGAAGCAGGTTGTCGCAGCCCTCGTTTGGATTGCAGCTGAAGCGGCACCGGCCGCCGCACCACCCGTCACTTTTCGGCTCGATTTCTTTCACACTGGCGGGAAGACAGCGGAAGTCTTCGCCGTCGACAAGGTTGTTGCGGAACCGCTCGCGTGGCCCGGGGCGAAAGGGAAGGAGATCGACAAGAGCGGCTTCGGCAGCTACCGGTTCGAGGTTCGCGATACGACGGGGAAAGTTTTGTTCTCGCGTGGATATTCGCCGATCTACGCCGAATGGGTGACGACTGCTGAGTCCAGCGAGATCAGCAAGACGTTTCACGAGTCGTTGAGATTTCCCGAGCCATCGACAACAGTCGACATCGTCGTGTACAAGCGCGATGGAGTGAACAGGTTCGTCGAGGCGTGGCGGACGCGAATCAATCCCGCAAACATGTTCGTTGACCGCTCGACACCGGTCCAGCATGCGCCGTTGGAGATAGAGCGTAACGGCGATCCCGCCGACAAGGTTGATGTGTTGTTGCTCGGAGATGGGTATACCGCGGCTGAATGCCAGGTGAAGTTCGTGCCGGACGCAAAGCGGATGGCCACTGCGCTGTTCGCGGTCGAGCCGTACAAGAGCAAACGATCCGAGTTCAATGTGTGGGGACTTTGTCCGCCATCCCCAAAATCGGGCGTATCGCGACCGTCGACAGGCGTGCACATCTCCACGCCTGTAGGTGCGACGTACGATGTGTTCGGCTCAGAACGTTATGTCCTGACGATGGACAACCACGCTTTCAGGACAATCGCATCGAACGCCCCGTACGAGTTTGCGACGATTCTCGTGAACAACGCGACATACGGCGGTGGCGGACTCTACAATATTTATTCGACGGTAGCTGTCGACAACGAGTGGGCGAACTATCTCTTCATTCACGAGTTCGGTCATCACTTCGCAGCGCTTGCTGACGAATACTTCACATCGCCGGTCGCATATCAGGCTCCGACTACCATCATCGAGCCATGGGAGCCGAACGTCACGGCGCTGCTTGATCCCGGGGCGCTCAAGTGGAAAGACCTAATCACGCCGGGCGTTCCAATTCCGACGCCTTGGCCCAAGGAGCGTTACGAGTCGACGTCGCGGGAGCGGCAGGCGAGGCGGGCGAAGCTGCGTGCGGACCGTCGCCCAGAGTCAGAGATGTCAGCTTTGTTTGCCGAGGAGCGAGCATTCGATTCCGCGCTGTTTGCATCGGCCCCTCATGCAAAAAGTATCGGCGCGTTTCAGGGAGCGAACTACGATGCGAAGGCATTCTACAGGCCGGCCATCGACTGCATCATGTTCACTCGCAATAACGTTCCTTTCTGCCCTGTTTGCCGACAGACTATTGAGCAGGTGATCCGGGCTCATTCGGCGGACTAGCAAGCGGGGACACAGCGCGAAAGCGCGCGGCGCAAGGCGTTGGAACTGGGTTGGGGGGTCGCTAAGTTTCTCCCAGTTCACGGAAACGGCAGGGTAGCTCAGCCGGTTAGAGCACGGCACTCATAATGCCGGGGTCGCGGGTTCGAGTCCCGCCCCTGCTACTACGGAAGTCGTTTAGCCCAACGGGGTTAGGCGACTTTCTTGTCTACAGGACGGCGCTGTGATGCAGCGCCGCTTTCTTATCGTGTGAGGAACTCGTAGGACACGCGGTCCTTGTCTTCCATCGCTACGCCGTCGGCACCCGTGAGGCTATGCACAGAAACCCCATACCAGGTAGCGTTCTTAAGCGGCGAGGACGGCGTGAAGACGGCGGTGTTTGATGTCGCTTCATATGATATCGTACCCGCCACCGGGCCATCGCCGGTTGGCCTCGAGGGGTACACAACGAATCGCTGCGCCGTTATCGAAGCGGGATCCAACGGCTTGCTGAACGTTATTCGAATCGGTGCCGCAGGGTCCACGTCAGTCGCATTTCTTGGTGGCGTTACCTCAACAGGGATCGGCGGGCCTGCGTCTCGAGTGCTGAACTTGAAGCTATTCGGCCCTGCGAGTCTGTTGCCGGCAAGATCCGTGGCAGGAAAACTCCAGCCGACGATCACCTCGTACGTTCGGAGGCTCTGAAGTCCCGCGGTGAGCGTCTGGGTATTCGCCACGGGGTCATATGTGCCGACGAATGGAACGAAATCGGCCGGCAGATTAGAGCTGAGGTCGAAGATTCGGGTACGGAGCGAGCCCGGATCCATCGCCTCACTGAATTTAATGGTAATCGTTTGACGCAGATCCACTCCTGTCGTGCCGTTTGAAGGGAACGTCGCCACGATAGTGGGAGGTGTATTCTCCGTCGTTGTAAACGCGAAAGTGAAGGAAGTAGCAAGAGGATTAGCGGCCAAGTCCCTGATGCCCGTCGTCGCGGTCACCTGGATGGTCGATGCAGCGGGCATGAACGAAGGCTCGAACTCAGCAACCGCGACATTCGACCGGTACCTGATTGTCCCAGTGACCACTTGCCCTGTCTCGACGACCTTCATCGACAGCGTGCTCGAATTCACCGATGCAGAGTCGATCGACTCACTGAACACAAGCTTCACGACGATGCTTTGAGCCACCGATAGCGGTCCCGCGCCGTTCGCCGGAAACGCCTGAACCACGCGGGGCGGAGTCGCATCGCCAGTCATGATCGTCGCCGGTGCCGAGTGTTGCGACTCATATCCGGTCGAACCGACGGCAACCACGGTGTAGGTGAGGCTGGCACGATCGGCCAACCCCTCATCCAGGTACGAGTTCGTTGCGGCTTCACCGACTTCGACGCCACCACGATAAACCTTATACCGGTCGATTCGTTCCACATCGGAGTTGAATTCCCAAGAGATATGCACCGATGTCGGGGCGGTCAGCGTGGCAGTGACCGCGATTGGAGCGGTTGGCGCGGGCACCAGGGTGTCGCTGCATCCCGTGACTCCAGACACTACGAGGATAAAACGGGCAAGCGTCGAGCATGACTGCGTGCGCCTATTCACTTTGTCCATGCCTGCGGTCCGCCAAGCTCGTTTTTCTTATTGGGGTCAGTAGTGAGCTTGACACTGCTCGACCCATCTGCATTCATAACCCACAAGTTCTGGGTATTGAAGCGGCCCCACGATTCGTCGAGCGCGTCGCGGTTGTAGACGATGCGCTGTCCGTCCGGCGACCACGCCGGAAACCGTGCACTGGAAAATCCAAGCCCAGTGAGCCGCTGCAGATCCGTTCCATCCGGTCTGATAGTGAAGATCACCCATGTCGCGGTGGCAAAGGGGTGATCGTTGTTGAAGGCCGAAAATGCTATGCGACTTCCGTCCGGAGACCACCCGGCGACGTCATCGACAAACTGCGCAATCGGGGCGTGAAGCGGACGCTGATTAGACCCGTCAGGATTCGCGAGGACAATGCCCACGCCGCTCTTCGAAAAAGCGATTGTCTTGCCATCGGGAGCCCAGGAAACCCACCCTTCTGTAGTCGCCGGCGTTTGCGTGATGTTGACGACGTGAGAACCGTCGGCATCCATGATGTAGACGTCATTGTATCTGACGCCGCTGAACGCCGAAGGCAGGTGACCATCCCTACCGCTCTCGAAGGCGATTTTCCTTCCGTCCGGTGCCCACGTCGGACGACGGTCATCTAGCGGATCATGCGTAATTCTCCGGACGCCCGATCCGTCGCTGTTCATTACGTAAATGTCGTAGCCGCCGTCCCGGTCGCTCGCGAAAGCGATCTGCTGCCCGTTCGGCGACCACGAGGCATCCGTGTCGTTCCGAGCGTTGCGAGTAAGGTTGACCATGTCCGTCCCATCGGCCTTCATCGCGATCACTTCGAGATTATTGATGCCAAACGTCGCATCACGCCAAGACGAGAAGATGATGGGACGGAGCGCCGGGGCGGGTACGAGCGGATCGACCGGAATCGGCGGCTCGAAGATCGTGTCTGCGGAGCACGCGGCAAGCGCCAGAATTGAGATCGCTGCAACGAAACGACATACGGAAATCGAAAGCTTTTGGAGGGGCATCTGAGCGGGCATCACCTTTCACGTACACCCGGTAGAGCCGGATGTTTCACGGGCAAATCTTCCGTGATCAGGAACGCGTCAGTTCGTCCCGGGCCGCAACAAGCGCAGCGATACTGAGAAGCGCTACCCCGATCGCAAATAGGCTAAGCGGCCGGGCAATAAGCCCCTGGACGACCAGAAGAAGCAACAATGGCAGGCCAAGTACGAGTCCACGGCGGCGGCCGAACAGAATCTGTTGAAGGATCCACCAGTTGACACACGCCCACGTCGCCCAGACCACTAGCTGCAGAATCCTTCTCCACTTTGGCGCTTCTATCTCTAGAAAATTGAAGAACAAGTCTGCGGTGCCGACGAGCACCAGTAACCCGCTCAAGGCAGCGTTCAGCCAAAAGTTCGTGAGAACGATCCACAGCATTCCTGAGCGTTGCGGCTTCAGCGATGGCGCGAATCGCCGGCGCGGGGACATACGAGGGGCGGTCACAGCGACGAATCTATGATCAAAGGGAATCAGGGACCATTGGAAGTTCCTCAATGCTGTGACGCTCAACCATGTGTTTCGTCTTTGGATCATGCCCCTGTCCACTCAGATGCGCCGAGCCCGGCCGCTGCTTCCAATACTCGCGTTGCTCTTCTCCTCCTGCGATGCAGGACGGACCCTTAACCCGCACGTGTTGTCCGAGGGTCAGCCGCCAATTACTTCGTCGCAATCGGTTGCGCCGGATGTCGCAGTCCCGGACGCCAATGCCCGCGCTGATATCACGCTGGACGTCGGTTCAGCCGACGGCGGATCGATCCCGGGCGCATCCGGTCCGGTCGCCTCAACTTCAAATGAGAACGGGTTAGTCAGACTCAATACGCTGGCTGCCGCCGTCGCGCCAGCACAGACGATCTTCTGGCATGCATTGACCGGAACTACGACGCTTTGGCGAATGGACGGCGCTGCGTTCAGCGGGGAGTCCGTTGCGAGAGCATCGTTACCAAGCCCGTGGCGGTTCGCCGCAGCCGCCGACATGAATGGTGACGGGCATACCGACATGATCGCGGAAAATACAAGCGACGGCATGAAGCTCATTATCTATATGAACGGAACAGCCTTCACCGGCGCTTACAAAGTCGTAGCTGTTACAACGCCCGCGTGGAAGGTCATTGCCGCCGTAGACATGAATGGCGATGCGAAAGCAGATATCATCATCGCGAATCCATCTACTGGCGATCACGCCGCCATGATCATGAATGGCGATACGTACACGGGAACCAGCACTGCACTTCCGCTCGTCGCGCCTCCGATTTATCTCGCCGCTGCAGGTGATCTCAATGGCGATAACAAGACAGACCTGATCTGGCAGAGCACGAGCGACGGCAGTCGCTACGTGATATACATGAACGGCACAACGTACGCGGGCGTTGCCTATCTCGGAGCAGTTCCTACCGAGTGGCGCATCGTGGCGGTTGCCGATTTCAACGCTGACAGCAAACAGGATCTGTTGATGCACAGCTCGTCGAGCGGCCTCGGTCGCGTGTACCTGATGCAGGCGTCAACACTTCCGTCCAGCTTCACCCAGCTGCAGGCAGCGCCAACGAGCCAAGTTCCCATCGCTGCAACTCGCGTGCTGTGGACATTGGCAGACGTTCCACCGCCACCGCCGCCACCGCCGCCACCACCACCACCACCGCCACCACCGCCACCGCCGCCGCCACCACCACCGCCGCCACCGCCGACTGAGTCTGGTAACGTCACGGCTTTGCGCGCGGCGATCGCGAACGCTGCAGCCAACTCACGAATCAACATCCCGGCTGGTGTCTACGACCTCGGCAACACCGGAATCAAGATCGAGAACAAACAAGGCCTCGAGATTGTTGGCGCGGGGCGCGGTCAGACGATAATACGAACGGGTGCCTCTGCGCCGTACATACTCGAGCTTGTTGGCACCAACGACAACCTCAAAGTTTCGAGTCTGACTCTCGAGGGGGCAGCGTCGCTTGCAACTAACACGCACGGCCTTGCCAGCGGATTCAATCGACTGAGTCTTCGCGGTGCGAGGTACTACGACCTCGAGATCAAGAACGTCGCTGTTGGGATATCCGTTGTCGGCACAGGGAACGGTGTCTGCAACGACATCGAGATTACCGATAACTATCTGACGAATATTCAGGATCGTCAGAATTCAACGGGGGCCACTTCGGGCTCCGGGTACGGTATTCACAGCGACGGCTGCAGCCAGGTGCGAATCGCGGGTAACTCTCTCAAGAACGTCGACCGCCATTCGATTTACATTGCCGGAGCGTATCAACCCGATCGTACCGGTCCGGGCTCGGTCATAGTCGAGAACAACCTGGTAGTGGATCACGCACGCACTTCATCGATCAACCCGACCTGGCTCGTCGCGATTACCGTGGCGCGATCCTCCAACGTCGTCGTCGCGCACAACGTGGTCGTCAACTCGTATCAGGATGCGATCAGCATTGAAAACCCTCCAGGCGAGGACCGCACGTACGTCGTTCAGAACGTGCGATTAATAGGCAACACTGTGCTCGGATCAAAAGGGGCCGATGTCTTCCTCACGGCGTCCGGGGGTTTCACAAGCTGGGGAAACAAATTCTACCACAGCGACGCCGCTGGAGCGCCGTCCGCAGCATTTATCAGAAAAGATGGCGCCGGTTTCAGCGGCAGCCTCGTCGAACCCTCTGGCCTCGGAGGCACACAGACGATGGCTACCGCCTCACCATTCGGCGCTGTGACTTTCATGCAGAACAGCGTGCTGCTGCGCTCGACCACGACATACAACACTGATCCATCGGGCTGGGCACGAACGAATTCCACACACTCGTGGGGCTCGGTTGAAGACATTGCAGTCAGCTCGAATCGCGTGTTTGTCGCTGCTAACCGCCGCCTCGTCGAGGTCGATCCCGCCACCGGCGCATGGCGGTCGTCGCCGACAGTCTTCCCGGCGCGATCGGTTGCAGCGTACACGGGCAACAGGATTGTTCTCGCCGGTGGCAATCAATTCTTCAGCTTCGACGGTGCGCTCGCTTCGTCAGCCTCGACAGTCCCCGGAGGCGGGACGGTTCGCGGGATGGCCGGCTTCAAAGGCAAGCTCTACCTGTACGCCGGGAGCTGTCACTATGAAGTCGACGCGTCTACGCTTTCTTCGACTACGATAGGCTGCTGATCGATTCACTGCTGACCCCCGGGTTGCCCTGGGGGAACCAGCACGGCGCTCAAACCGTATCTTTAGTGCGCAAGCGACACGACATACGGGGAGAGACGCCGATCACGACATCTTCGCTCGACTTCAGCGCATTCTCAGGAGCGCGCAAAACGCGGGACCCGTCCGCGTTCTACGGGATTCAGGCCGTCATCTGGACTGCATACGCCGCAATGCTGACGATTCCGTGGATCGGAACGTACACGGTGGCCTCCATGATCCCCAACAAGATTCTGATCACCAGCTCATGAGCTTCGGCGCACTCGACGCCGGCGTGCCGCACTTGTCCGGAGGGTTTTACCATGCCCTTGTGCTTCTTACCTGGAGCTTTGCCTGCATCGCCATCGCGCGCGTACTGATGCTCGAGGCCGGGGAAATCGACTGGATAAAAGCCGAAGGCGATTACATCCGTGTACAGCTGGGCACGAGGAGCGAGCTCATTCGCAGCACCATGAAGTCCATCGAGTCCCTCCTCCCGCCGGCCAGCTTCAGGAGAATTCACCGGTCTGCGATAGTCAACATCGACAGCATCCGGGAGATCGTCGCACTACCCAATCGTGAATGCGCTGTTGTGCTGCGCAATGGCACGAGTCTCAAGGCGAGCCGCAGTTACGCAGGTACGCTCGCCGCCCTGCACAAGCGGCCAAATGCCGCCGGGCAAATGAATGAAGCCTGATGCCGAAGCGCCTCCCGAAGGCGACGCCAGCCGCTGGGTCACAGCGACGATCGGACTGAGTGGGTTTCGCACCGACGTAAGCGCGCGCACGCACGCTATAGTTGCGGACGAGCCGGTGGCGGCAGGCGGAAGTGACATCGGCCCCACACCTTATGAGTTTCTCCTTACTGCATTGGCGACCTGCACGGTCATGACGCTTCGCATGTATGCGGACCGGAAGCAGTGGCCCCTTGCCAGCGCCTCAGTGGGTCTGAGATCGAGCCACTCGCACGAAAAAGACTGCGAGGAGTGTTCGACGAAAAAAGTCGACATCGGGCGAATCGAGCGCCGGGTCGACCTGGGCGGGCCAATTACTGATGAGCAGCGCGTCAGGCTCATGGAAATTGCTGACCGCTGTCCCGTTAAGCAGACCCTCGCTCGCGGGATATCGATAGTGGACGTCTAGAGGCGGACCGCGGCACAATCCTTTTGACCGCGGAGGCGTCCAATGATACGAGCATGAACGCATCCGCCAATCCCGTCACGTCTCCCTTCGATGAAAAGCTCATCGTCGCGGGCGCCATTCGTAATGAGCGGCGCGCTCACGACGCCATCTACGACAAGCATTCGCCGGGTGTCTACAGGCTTGCGTTCAGGATGTGCAATGACGCCGACATGGCCAGCGACCTCACTCAGGAAACATTCATCCGGGCATTCAATGCGTTGCGGGGGTTCAGGCACGAATCGACGCTTGCGACATGGATTCACCGGATCGCCGTTACTGTAATTCTGAGCGCGCTGCGGGCATCGAGGCGGCGAGATGCACGCCGCGCCCCAATCGAGCTCGCGGGTTCGATTGGCCTCTCTGATCATCACACAGATGTCCCGCTGCGGGAAAGCCTGTTCGCTGCGATCGACGCTTTGCCGAACGGCTATCGAACCGTCTTCATCATGTACGAAATCGAGGGATACACGCATCCCGAGATTGCCGGCGCACTTGGCGTCTCGGTATCAACATCACAAGGACAGCTGTTCAGGGCGCGCGCGAAATTGCGCGAGTCGCTGGGCCAGTTTGCAGGAGAGACCAGATCATGAATGATTCGGAGCTAGACGAGCTACTCGCGCGGTATGCGAAGGACTACAACGTTCCGCCCGCGAATCCGCCACTCGATGAAATTCGCGAGCGTGTGCATGCGAGTCGGAGTGCTCGCAGGAGCAGACCGTGGATTGCAGGTGGCATCCTCGCAGCAGCGGCGGCCATGCTTGCAATCGGGTTCCAGCTTACGTCCGACTCCGGTGTGAGTCGTCCTCAGCCACTGCAGATTGCGGTCGACACGAATACCGTCCGGAGCGCTATCGAAGATCCCCGCACCCAAACCGCGAACGCCGCGCTTGCTTCGGCGGTTGAATCG
The DNA here is from genome assembly GCA_031426255.1 of Gemmatimonadaceae bacterium. Taxonomy (GTDB): domain Bacteria; phylum Gemmatimonadota; class Gemmatimonadetes; order Gemmatimonadales; family Gemmatimonadaceae; genus UBA4720. Next base: position 20,745 of record JANPKW010000068.1, read on the forward strand.
GCTCAAGCCGCGCTTAACGAGAATCCGGAGGATACCTACTACCGGGAACACCTCGAAGCCATGCGCGAAAATGCGAAGCGCTTCCGGGCCATCCAGCAACATCTATCGGAGGCAATGTGATTGCCGCGATACTCCTCGGCGCGCTTGCGCAAACGGGACTGATGAACGCGGCGCCGCGGGTGGAGATCATCGTGGCCGCGACAAGTGTCGTCGTCATCGGCAGCAACTCTGCCAGAGGTGTAACCGCGAGCGCGACGGGCATCCCGCAGCCGGTCATAGCATCGAGCGGGACCACGACAACCATCACGGACCGCAGTCCCGGTACCCGGGTGCTCCGGGGCACCTACGAGATAGTCGTTCCCGCCAGCGCGACGGTCTACCTTCGCGTCAGATGTACCCTTACAGAAAACGACCCATGCCCGAACGCAACTGTGCGTGTCACTGGGGTGAAGCAGGTCGTGTATGAGAGCACTGATGGTCGGGCGACGATCTCCGACATCTCTGGGGATGTGAACGCGACGTCACTCCACGGCAGTGTGTCGATCCTGAGGGTCGCAGGTTCAGTCGATGCGGCGAGCCAAACGAATGCAATCAATGTTTCGAACGCGCGTGGTCGCGTCGTCGTGAGGAGCATCACGGGAATGATCGCGCTCGAGTCACTGATGGCGGGCGCGCAGGCGACGAACACAACCGGCGAGATCAAACTGTCCGGCGCAGTGACGGGAGGAGCCAGGTACGAGCTGACGACAGACGTTGGCCAGATCCGGCTTTACCTCGCCGATGGCGCCGGCGCCACTATCGACGTGAACGCTAATCCGGATGCGGTACGCGTAAGAACGCAGGGCGCGCGCTCCACGGGCAATGGCGAACGACGTCGCACTGTCGTGGTTGGAAACGGTTCCGCCCGAGTCAGCGCGCGCACGTTGAGCGGCGGCGTCGACATCGGGCGGAGGTAGTTCAGCAATTCCGCGATTTACCCCGCGGGGCATCCGGGGGCGAGTTCATTTCCTTCGTTACCCGGCTGAGCGAGGAGACGCTTGATCGAAGGGACGTTCCAGTTGTCGGGGGCGATCAGTAACACGCAACGATAACTGGCGAGCCTTTCCTTCGTTAATCCCGCTGCGCGTTGAGCGACAGCAAGGTTGTACCACACGTTCCACGTTGTCGGATGCATGTCGGCCGTCAGCCTGCACGTTTCAAGGGCTTCCTGGAAGCGTCGCTCCCGTTGCAAGGCATCGCACGCCTGCCTCATCTCGAATTCCTTCGGCGGTGCCCACCATGAGAAGCCAGCAAAACCCGCCTTGCGCTCTTCATATGCTTTCCGTGCGGCCGCTCCGCCTTGGCGCCGGGCAATCACCGGGATGCTGCGCATCTCGTCGCCACGGACGATCCGATCGACCGCTGGATCTTTCCCGGCGCTGAAATCAGCAAATGAGAACACGGCGGGTACATCGACCGGAATGAATTCACTCACATCGTTCGATTCCGCCAGCTTGTGCCAAAGCGTTGATACAGAAAGCCGGACACCCGTGCGGGCGTAACTCCGCGATGTCGGGTCGCCGAAATGATTCAGGCCGGCGGCAGACGGCTCGCCTACGATCGACAGCGGCAGGAACTCGATGAACTTTCCAAGAGCGAGCACGGTTGCGCTGAAAGTCTTTCGGCCCGTAAGGATATATATGTCTTTCCAGGGAGGCGAGTCGCCGCGCTTGATGAACTCGCGAAGCACAAGTGACAGCTGGCTGCCATCGCCGCCGAAGTTGTTCCGCCAGTCGATGATGAGTTTTTCCGGGCGCGTGCTGTCAACCTGTGCAAGAGCTCCCTGAAAGAACGGTGCAAAGTCGGTATCGCTTATGTAATTCGTGCGAATGTAGAATGCCTTGCCCGACGGAATTGCCCGAGCGTTGAACGCCCGACGATCAGTGAGGAACACCGGTCGAGTGGTGTCAGACACCTGAAATGCCGAGGCAGGGAGACCACGAAACGCAGTCTCCCAATCGTGCTCCGTGCCGACTGGCGTTCCGTAAAGCTCGGCGCGGAACTGCCATTCCCAAGTCGCGTCATCCTTGAACTGCGGATGATCCGCCTGCATCGCGGAGATCGTGCGATCGACGACCCGACCGCCGGCAAGCTTCACTTTCAGCGGCAATGTGCCATCGGCTCTGGCGTAGCCGAGTGCACGCATCAGGACCTCGCTGTGCATTGGATGGACGCGCTCAGCGCGCATCGATGCATTCTCGTAGCCCATCACTTCGCTCGCTTGAGCCGCGACCTCTGCCACCGGTCGTCCTGCAATTTCGATCACCTGCGCGCCCGCGAGTTCGGCTACGCTCTTGTGTGCACTGATGATGTAGTAGCCGTCGGAGAATGCGTACATTCGCATCGGAAACCATCGCGCGTAGCGCGGTGAGTTCATCTCCAGATACGTGTGCCCGTCACCGATGCTGGCGACGAGACGCATCGTTCGCATTATTCGCTGATCATTGGTGAGAGACGGCAGCTCCCGCTCGAGGTCGCGCAGCGCGCGAAAGAACGTCAGCCGGCCGGTGTGTGCGAAGGGATCGGGGTGTAGTGTACGAATGTCTCTGACGATGTCGGCAAGATCGGCGCGCCAGTCTGCCAGTGTAGGCGTCAACGGTGCGGCGGCTGATTGCGCGCGGAGGTGCGCAGGGGGAATCGTCGCGGTTAGCAGGACCAGGAACACTGCAGCGAATTTCATTACTCCTCTCGGGTTTGGGTGTCCCCGATTGGACGCTGGATCGCAGCGAACACTTGTGTGAACTGCGTAGAGTGAGTCTCAACTCATACGACATTCTTACACTATCCTGCTTTCGGACTTGCAGACGCCGACCCGAAGTTTGGCGATTCCATCTGGTTCCAAACATTCACGGAGCAAAAATGCGCGCTACCCTCGCGTTGATCGTCCTTCTGTCAATTGCGTGTTCAAGCAATCCCGCTGTAGAGGGCGGAGTTGCAAGCGTTGCGAATGCTGACAGCGTTGCATGGGTCGGCGGAAAGGCCCTGCCATCTGGCCGTGATCACCACGGAACCTTTGTCACTCAGGGTGGAAGGCAAGCGTGGCTTTGGGTAGTTGGCGGAAACGATTACAAGACCATGATGTCGGATACATGGCGCTCACCGATCAGCGCCGATGGATCTTTGGGGGCTTGGGCTGCTGGTCCGCCGCTTCCCGCAAAAAATGCCGGCATGGGCGTCGCCACCAATAACCGGTTTGTGATTCTAAGCGGCGGGCAGGATTCGACACTTCGTAAGCGGACGGAAATTTTCGCCGCGCGCGTCGGTGGCGACGGCACTCTGGGCGCATGGACGCCGGCCGGAAATCTGCCCGGCCCGAGGTTTCATCATGCAAGTCTTGTCGAGGGTCGATTCCTCTACGTGATCGGGGGGCTCGAGAGGTCGGTGTCAGTTGCGACGGTTCTACGCGGAACGATTGGAAACGATGGATCGATCACCAGGTGGGACTCGCTCCCGGCGTTGCCGCGGCCTCGCTCTCACCAGTCGATGTTCGTTCATAATCGCGCCATCTATATGGTAGGCGGGCTCGATGGAAACCCCGCGGGCGCAAACACGCCGCTGTCAGACGTACTGCGTGCGGAGATCAACAGGGATGGCAGCCTTGGAGCCTGGGAGGAAGTCGGAAAGATGGATAACGCGTATGCGACGCACGCCACTGCCGTTTATGGCGGGGCGGTGTGGCTGTTCGGCGGAGTGGAGGATAACGCGCGCTTTGTCGATGCGGTTCTTCGTGCTCCAATTTCCGCAGACGGCAAGGTTGGGCCCTGGAGGAAACTCGGGTCAGGGCTGCCCGCAGCACGGTCGCACGTCCACCAGGTACCCGTCTACGGAAATCACGTTTATTCGACAGCGGGCTCAAATCGCCGGGTCGTGACGCCTGACGTCCACGTAGGGACGTTCCACTAGAGGTTTCTACGGCACCTTACCTGCTATTAGGACTGGGTCAATCAAACGAACCCGGGAAAGGCAATGCCACTGAAGAAATCGCAGCTCGACGAGATCGAAGCTCTTCTGAATGAGGAGCGCGAGCGCGCGCTCAGAATCGTCAATCGTGCAGTTGAGGACAGCTCGGGCGAGCAGGACAGGGCAGGCGATCTCTCGTCAATGCCGCTGCACCTTGCTGATCGCGGAACCGACACCATGCAGGACGAGCTCGACGCGTCAAATGCGACGAGAGTATCGAGGCAGCTTGTCGAAATCGACGCGGCGCTCGAGCGGATCATTCAGACACCTGAGAAATTCGGCGTCTGCGAAGCGTCCGGGGCCGACATCTCCTACGAGCGCCTCAAGATCATTCCATGGGCGCGCACCGCAGAACAGGGCGATTGAGGCTGCAGCTCAGCTACCAGCACAGCTAATAGCTGATTAGCTAGTGCTGCCAATTGCTAAAAGCAGCGCAGCCGCGCCGTAAAGTCCGTTACCCGCCCAATCCGATTATCTTGGTAGATGCGACGGACGAGGCTATTGCTGGCCGCTACTCTCTTTGGTGCAGCAGGCGCGTGCTCTGAAGGGACCACGGCGAAACTTTCTGCCGGTCTCGAGCGACGGTTTGAAGCCGAGGAAATCGTTCGCCGGGCCCCCGATCAGCGCTTTCATTATACGTCGGATCCGGGCGGACGGGCCGAGAGACGCGAGGACCGCCGTGCGTCGATCATCGTGACGAAGAGCTCCGTCTACATCTACAAGAACGACAAGGTGGGGCTCGAGATCACACCGCGCACGCGCCGCGATGTGTCGGTTTCGAGATCGGGCGAGCGGGTCAGCGTTCGCAGCGGCACGGGCCGCGCAGAGCAAGTGTGGTCATTTGAGCCGCCTGAAGACGCGGCTGGCTGGACCACCGACATCAGAGCCGTATTGCGGCAGGCGACAAAATGAACACAGAACAGCAGGGCTTCACCGCACTTGGCCTCGATGACGAGCTCATTGCGACGCTCTCCTCCCTCGGCTACGAGGAAGCGACCCCGATTCAACGCGAGACGATTCCATCGCTGATTGCAGGACGTGATCTTCTGGGTCAGGCTGCAACCGGGACCGGCAAGACTGCTGCCTTCGCACTGCCGCTCGTTCAACAAATGGCGACAGATCCAACGCGACGGCGCGGCGGCGAAGCAATCCGCGCGCTGATCCTGGTTCCGACGCGCGAGCTCGCGATGCAGGTGGCCGAGGCAATTCACCGTTACGGGAAGTCGATCGGGGCGCGTGTTCTGCCGGTATACGGCGGTCAGTCGATGCACCAGCAGCTCGTCGTATTGCGCCGCGGAGTCGATGTAGTTGTAGCGACGCCTGGCCGGGCGCTCGATCACATTCGGCGCGGCACGCTCGACCTCAGGAATCTTCGCACGGTAATTCTCGACGAAGCGGACGAGATGCTGGATATGGGATTTGCTGAAGATCTCGAGGCGATTCTCGAATCAACTCCAAAGGATCGTCAGACCGCGCTCTTCTCGGCGACACTGGCTCCACGTATCAAGGCAATTGCCAAGCGCCACCTGAAAGATCCGGTGACGATCAAGATCGAAGGAGATAAGGCGAGACAGGGAAGCATCGCGAAGGTACGCCAGGTCGTTTACATGGTGCAGCGCGCGCAGAAAGCCGCCGCCCTCGGAAGAATCCTCGACATAGAAGACCCCGCCTCGGCAATCGTGTTCTGCAGAACGAGGACCGAAGTCGATGAGCTTACTGAGAAGCTGGGGTCGCGCGGATACCGGGCTCAGGCAATTCATGGGGGGCTCTCTCAGGAGCAGCGCGACCGCGTGATGAAACGCTTTCGTGAAGGCCAGATTGATCTGCTCGTTGCAACAGATGTTGCTGCGCGTGGTCTCGACATCAGTCACTTGTCGCATGTTGTGAATTTCGATGTTCCTGCTTCACCGGATGCGTACGTGCATCGTATCGGGCGCACTGGTCGCGCGGGCCGGGAAGGCGTTGCGATAACTCTTGCCGAGCCGCGCGAAGCGCGTATGCTGCGCAACATCGAGCAGCATACGAAGCAGAAGATAAAGGTCGAGGCGATTCCGACAGTTCGTGATCTGCGTGCACGGCGTCTCGATGCTACGCGTGAGTCGGTGCGAGTGTCGGTCGAGGGTGGATCGCTCGATTCGTATCGTATGCTTGCAGAGAGCCTTACAGGCGAAATCGATCTGCTCGACGTCGCTGCGGGTGCGATCAAACTCGTGCATGAGGCATCTGGGGCAGGGAAGGGGGAGGATGAGGATCTCACACCGGTCCCGCCGCCGCGCGAGGATAAGCCGTCGTTCTCGAAGGGCGCGAAGTTCAAGCGCGCGCCCTCATCGCGCTCGTATGGGGCGCCACCTGCAAAGACTGGCAAGCAGGGGAAGTTCAAGGGTGGCAAATCGGTGAAGGGGCCTTGGAAGAAACGGTAGTTGTTTGGGTGTGGGAAACCCGGGGGTAACGGATCTGACTGATAACAACGGATCTGACGGATCAAACGCGGCTGCCGGTCGAGATTGTCTTCGGGGGGTGCCGCTCCCTTCGAAAAAAAGGTTTCTCCTTTCTTTTGGTAACGACGCAACAGCGGCTCTTTTTACATTGTTTGTAATCGCCGCAGCTCCCGCGCGGGTGCTTTCGCAGGACTTGGCGGGCGATGAGGCGGCGTGCGTCGCGGCGATTCCGCAATTGGCTTTTTATCGAGTTCCTGTCGTGTTGAATGCGACTGTCGCGAATCAGGAGTCCATCGCGATTTTGCCGTCGGCGGATTTCCTCACTCAGGCGATTGCATTGAGTGTCCGGTCGATGCTAGGCTCACCCGACGGTGAGCTCCCCGCGGGTGACTCCGTAATTGGTTGGAGGAACGTCTGGGGTACCATCGCTGTCACCGGCACGCCGGATGGTCGTTTCACCTGGAAGATTCCTTCGTCGAGTGAGCGCGCGGCTGTTGATTCGACATCCGCGCTGGCGATAGTCGAGCGTGCGCTGAAAAAAGTTGCGGAGTCCGGCGAGCTTCTGATGTGGCCGCAAGATCTCAAGCGCGATTCGGTGACGTTCAACATCACCATTCATCGTCCGCTTGTGAGACAGACAGGTGTCGTGTCTCCGGTCGCTGTTCGGCAGGCCTTTCCAATGTTCACGCTGCGCATGCCATGGGAGAGTCCTGTCGACATCAGGAAGGGCCCTCGCATCGTTTACCCTGAGCGTTCTCGGAAAGGCGGGGCGATTGGCGTGGTGCGGATGCAATTCGTGGTCAATCGGCACGGGCGGCTCGAGCCCGGAACTGTCATGGAAGTATGGCCGGATGGCGTCCCCCAACCGGACGCCGATGTGCTGCCGTTCTACAAAGCGTTCGTCGCGGCGGTACGGCGTGGTCTCCCAACAGCGGAGTTTCATCCTGCGATGATTGGAGGCTGCGCGATGAAGCAACTGGTGATCGAGAGCTTCGAATTCCAGTTTCGGTGATCTGTTAGGCTACAAACCCATGGGTAACGGATCTGACGGATAACAACGGATCTGACGGATCGGGCGCGGCTCGGCGTTGAGTCAATCCCGCTGTGTTATCGATTCCCCCGTTCATGTGCCCTTACTTTTGCAAATGCGGCTACGGCACCGGTCGATCGAGGCGTGCTAATCCGTCAAATTCGTTGTTTTCCGTCAAATCCGTTACCCGCGGGGTTCCGTTTTTGAGGACGCTTGACACCGAGACTCCCTCTATGTATCATACATACATGAAGCAATCGTCCGAGAAACGTCCGGCCAAACATTTCACCTTCTCACTTCTCGAAGTCGCCAATAGCGTCAGCGAGAAGCTCGAGGGTGGGTTGGCAGAGCTGGGTCTTTCGATGGCGAAGCAGAGTGCTTTAACCGCACTTGCTGATGCTGGGGAGCCGCTGACTTTGAGCGACCTTGCGGCCAGGCTAAGCTGCGTTCGATCGAACATCACTCAGCTGGTGGATCGCTTGGAGGCTGACGGGCTCGTTCGAAGGGTCGATGACCCGGCTGACCGTCGCAGTGTGCGGGCAGAGCTCACTCCCTCAGGTGCCGAGAAGCAGGCTGCGGGAAAGGCGGCAATTGCCAGGGTCCAGCATGATATCGCCAAGCAGATTTCGGCTGCCGATCTGATCGGGCTCGAATCCGCGCTTGGGGCACTTGGCTAAGTTTTTTTGGGATAGTAGTTCAGGTATGCAATATGCATGACAGTACACACAGTCCAACATTCAGTGGGGGAACACACAATGACTACAGCAATTGAGCCTACGACCGCAGCCGCAACGCAGACTTGGGCGGTAGACCCAGCGCACACGAATGTCGAGTTCGCAGTAAAGCACATGATGATCTCGACAGTGAAGGGACGGTTCGCGGATGTCACGGGGATACTCAAGGGCGACATGGCCGATCCATCGACCTTCGAGCTTGATGTTACCGTCGACACGGCGAGCATCGACACGAGACAAGCGCAGCGTGATGAGCACCTTCGCTCGCCGGACTTCTTCGATGCCGCAAAGTGGCCGTCGATCCGCTTTGTCGGAAAAAGAGTTGAAGATCAGAGGGCGGATGAATTCAAACTTGTCGGAGATCTCACCATTCGCGATGTCACTCGTGAGCTTACGCTCGATGTGACCAGCGAGGGAGCTGTGCGGGATCCATGGGGCAACAACCGCATCGGATTCAGCGCATCAGGCAAAATCGATCGACGTGACTTCGGACTCGTCTGGAATCAGATTCTCGAGGCGGGTGGAATCGCTGTCGGTGACGCGATCAAGATTTCCGTCGACGTCGAGTTCACGGCAGCAGCAGCTGAGATCGCCGAAGCCGCCTGAATTCGCTAGCAGAACGAATCCGCCAGTGTAGCAACCGCACTGGCGGATGGTCTACGTCAGCGCACTTCGGGCTGCGTCTACAAAGCTTTGCAGCTTCACAGGGTCGAGTTGGCCCCCAGTTCGTACGCCGCTGCAGATATCGAGGCCGAACGGCCTAACTGATAGCACTGCGTCAGCCGCATTCGCAGAGTTGAGACCACCGGCCAGGTAGACTGGTACACCGGCACCGTCGCGAATCTGGCGGCTGAGCTCCCAGTCGTGCACTCGCCCTGTGCCGCCAAGTTCCTTGACGGCAAGCTTGGGATTTCCGGAGTCGAGAAGCAGCATGTCGACGTGGCGCGCGACCGCGAGAGCTTCGGTCACCGAATCAGAGTCGGTGACATGAATGACCTGCACGATCTTCACGTGCTGGAGCGCTTCGCGGATTGCCCGATAAGCTCCGGCCTCGACTTCATCCACCAGCTGTAGAACGTTAGCCCCAGTGCGTTGCTGCTGCGCAATGATCGCATCCGCGGTCGCCTCTGATGTCAGGAGGAACGTGTCGATTCCAGCAGGGACGTGGGGGATTATCGACGCGATCCGTTCTTCGGCGATCGGACCTGGCCCACTTGGCATCTTCGACACGAAGCCGAGAGCAGTCGCGCCTGCATCGATTGCCATCTGCATTTCTTCGACTGAAGCAATGCAGCAGATCTTGATCCTGAGCTTATCGGTCATGGCTGGGAAATCTCCCGTCTCATAACGCTTCCGTCAAACCATCGCACAACCCACCTTTGGATCGATGTCGCCCAGCCTGATCCTCGGAATATCCGCTTTCTACCACGACAGCGCGGCATGCCTCGTTCGCGATGGAATAATCGTCGCTGCGGCGCAGGAAGAACGCTTCACGAGGAAAAAAGGAGACGATGCGTTTCCAGCACTGGCAGTGGAGTACTGCGTCGGAGAGGCGGGTGTCACGCTGGCCGAGATCGATGCCGTCGTCTTCTACGACAAGCCTCTTCTGAAGTTCGAGCGCATTCTCGAAACGTATCTCAGCATCGCCCCTCGCGGATTCAAGTCGTTTCTGAAAGCTGGCCCGCTCTGGATCAAGGAAAAGCTCTACACAGACCGCGCAATACGCGACGCACTTGGAAAATTCACAGGCAAGGTTCTCTACGCCGAGCATCACGAGTCGCACGCTGCCAGTGCGTTTTTTCCGTCGCCTTTCGAAGAAGCGGCGATTCTTACGGTCGATGGTGTCGGAGAGTGGGCAACTGCTTCCATTGGTCACGGCAATGGCAGCGAGATCGAGCTGTTCCGCGAGCTGCAATGGCCCGATTCACTTGGTCTTCTCTATTCGGCGTTCACCTACCACACTGGCTTCAAGGTGAACTCGGGCGAGTACAAAGTCATGGGGCTCGCGCCCTACGGAAGGCCTGCATA
>JANPKW010000069.1:0-13467 GCA_031426255.1 Gemmatimonadaceae bacterium
GCGAGCGTCATCATCGATCCACGAACTGCGATCTTTTTTAGGGGAACTGCGGAACTACGCCAAAGCATGGCCAGCCTTGATCACACACGCCCTGCGGGCGGACCGAAGTGAAACCCTAAAAAGGAAACGGTTGAAGCCCCGGTTCGTCGCGTGATAATCCAGCATCTCCTTCAATAACTCCTGGCACTTCAAAAACTCCTTTCCCTGCGTAGTTCAGACCTGCCTGTTTGGGACAGTGGCCCGAACTACACGAGGAAAGGAGGTTTAGAAGTGCCAGGAGTTATTGAAGGGGATGCCGGTATCGCGAGCGTCATCATCGATCCACGAACTGCGATCTTTTTTAGGGGAACTGCGGAACTACGCCAAAGCATGGCCAGCCTTGATCACACACGCCCTGCGGGCGGACCGAAGTTAAACCCTAAAAAGGAAACGGTTGAAGCCCCGGTTCGTCGCGTGACAACTCCGGCATCTCCTTCAATAATTCCTGGCACTTCAAAAACTCCTTTCCCCGTGTAGTTGCAGTCAAATGGACATGAGAAACGCGAGGCCTATTACAGATAGCAAACAGCTACCGCTCGTGGCTAGCGATGGTCGCTAGCTGCTGGCGGTAGCTATTCGCTATTCGCTATTTGCCTTCAAAGCACTGCTTAATGTCCGGGGTGCGTACCGGACTGCGAGGTATCCTTCATCATCTTCCGTATCGGAATGATCAGCAGTGCGCAAAGAGCCGCCGCCACCATCAGCGATATCGTCGTCAATGTGAAGAGTCTCGGCATCTGATCCAGCTTCTCAGGATCGACGTGCCCGCCCACTCGACCACCGATCAGGTTGCCGAGCGCTGATGCGAGGAACCAGATACCCATCATCTGGCTGACGTAGCGGCGCGGCGAAAGCTTCGTCATCGACGACAGACCCACGGGTGAAAGACAGAGCTCACCGATTGACTGGAAGAAGTAGCTGCCCACGAGCCACCACGGGGAAACCAGAGTTGCACCGCCGCTCGCGACTACTGCGTTCGCCGCGAAAATCATGATCACGAAGCCAAGACCGGCGAGAAACAACCCGAGAGCGAATTTTGCCGGACTCGAAAGGTCACCACCACGCCTCGCCATCCCGACCCACAACGCGGCGAACATCGGCGCGAAGATGATGATCATCAACGGATTCACCGACTGGAACCACGTCGCTGGAATCTCGAAGCCGCCAACTGTGCGGTCGGTGAAATCGCGCGCAAAGAGATTGAGCGACGTCGGGGCCTGTTCAAAGGCGGACCAGAATATCGCAGCGAAGGCGAACAGCACCATGATCACCGCGACCCGCTTCTTTTCATCGCCGGACAGGTTGCCCATCGCGAAGACATAGCCGAAGAAACCCACCGCCATCGCGACCATCACGTATGTCATGTACTTCGCGATGCCAGCCGCGTTCAGCTCGATACCGCCCGTCGCCGCAGCTACGAAGACCAGCGCGATCGCTACGAGGATCGAACCGATCGTGAGCTTTACAGTTCGCTCCTGTCTCGCCTGAACCGTGGCGTCAGGATGACGCGTCGGATGCAGGCCGATCGGTCCAAGTGTCTTCGGCGCCCGCATTGCGTAGACGATCAATCCGAGCAGCATCGCCACACCGGCCGCGCCCATTCCTACGTGCCAGTCAACCTGCTCTCCAAGGTAGCCTGTGACCATCTGACCGATGAGCGAGCCCGCGTTGATTCCCATGTAGAAGATCGAGAACCCTGCGTCACGCCGCGCGCCACCTTCCGGATACAGGTCGCCGACGATCGCAGAAATGTTCGGCTTGAGGAGACCGGTTCCGAGAACGATGAGAATCAAGCCAAGGAAGAAGGGAATCTTTCCGGCCGAAACTCCGAGAAGCCCCGAAAGTCCGATCGAGATATGACCTGCGGATATGAGACATGCGCCGATAAAAATCGCGCGCCGCAGTCCAAGCAGACGATCGGCGACCCATCCGCCGGGCAGGGACATGAGGTAAACGAGCGCTCCATAAATGCCCACGATCGCCGACGCTTCGGTGCGGTCGAATCCGTAACCGCCATTGATGATGGCGGCGGACATGAAAAGAACGAGAAGCGGTCTCAGTCCATAGTATGAGAAACGCTCCCACATCTCGGTAAAGAAGAGCGTCGAGAGCCCGCTCGGGTGACCGAAGAAGCTCCGGTCACCAGTCCATCGCTCGAGCGCTTCAGGCGGCTGATCTCCTGCAACCTCTCCAGCCTGGCTCTGGTTGAACATCGATTTGTCTCTGCTCATGTCGGTATGGTGCCTCGGGGGGCAACGGGTTCGGGTCGTGAGGTCTGTTCGACCACGGGAAAATATGCCTGGGGTGGATTCACGCCACCCGCCTTCACTTGTTCCTCCCACGCAATTTCCGTGGGCGGTTGCTTGATACACGCCGCCCTGTGATCTGGAGCCTTCTCCTCCAGCGGAGGATTGAGCTCCGAACAGGCTGCGTCTCTCGCCGGGTGATGACACCGCGGATGAAACACACATCCGCTCGGCGGATTTGCGGGTGACGGAACATCACCTTCGAGCAATATGCGCTGCTTTTCGACTGAAGGATCAGCAATCGGGACAGCGGACAGCAACGCCTGTGTGTAAGGCATGGTTGGCCGACGGTAGAGATCTTCGGCTTTCGAAAGCTCCACGATCTTGCCGAGGTACATGACCGCCACGCGATCCGACATGTGCTTCACGACCGAAAGGTCGTGCGCGATGAAGAGATACGTGAGCCCGCGGTCACGCTGCAGATCGCGCAGCAGATTGATGACCTGCGCCTGCACCGAGACATCGAGGGCAGAGACCGGTTCGTCGCAGACTATGAAACGCGGCTCGACTGCCAGCGCTCGCGCGATGCCGATTCGCTGACGCTGGCCCCCCGAGAACTCGTGTGGATATCGCGTTGCGTATTCCGCCCGCAGGCCCACTTCATCCAGCAGCCGCTTCACCCGCTTGTCCGCTTCAGCGCCCTCCGCGAGCTTGTGAATCGTAATGCCTTCACGGATTGCAGTACCCACGGTCATCCGTGGATTCAGCGAGGAGACTGGATCCTGAAAGATGATCTGCATCTCACGCCGCGCTGCGCGCAGCTCGGATGTATTCATGGCGATGACGTCGCGACCCGCGAACTTCACTTCGCCTGATGTAGGTTCGATCAGCCTCAGGATTGCACGGCCTGTCGTCGTCTTTCCGCAACCGGATTCGCCAACGAGCGATAGCGTCTCACCTTCGGCGATGTCGAACGACACATCGTGAACTGCTCGTACCTCACCGACTTTCCGGGCGAAGACACCTTTCGTAATCGGGAATACTTTCCGGAGATTCCGAACCGACAGCAGCGGCTGCTTCACAGTGTTCACAGCGAAGCTCCGATCTGTTCCACGAGCGGGGCATGCGGGTGCGCGCGACGTTCGGGCTCTTCGGCCAGGTGACACCGCGACGTGTGCGAGACGCCGATCTGATAGAGCGGGGGGTGTTCTCTCTCGCATCGCTCCCACGAGTACCGGCACCTGTCGCGGAAGCGGCATCCCGATGGCCATGCGGTTGGAGGCGGAACAGTACCGGGGATCACGTTCAGCCGCTCCCGGGATTCCGTGATATTCGGCATCGCGTACATGAGGCCTTCGGTGTACGGGTGGTGCGCGTCATCGAATAGCGTGCGCACCTCGGCCTCCTCGACAATCTCACCGCCATACATCACGAGGACCCGTTCGGCGGTTTCTGCGATAACTCCGAGATCGTGAGTGATCATTAGGATTGCGGTGCCGAACCGGCGCTTCAGGTCAGCGAGGAGCTCGAGGATCTGCGCCTGAATCGTCACGTCGAGCGCGGTAGTGGGCTCGTCAGCGATGATCAGCGCCGGGTTCATCATGAGCGCCATCGCGATGAGCACCCTCTGTCGCATTCCGCCTGACAGTTGGTGCGGATACTGCCTTGCGCGGTCGCCAGGCGACGGAATTCCCGTTTGTGCCAGCATCTCGACGGCGCGATCCCACGCATCGCTTCGCGAGCCGGTTCCATGAACGCGGGCGACTTCAGCGACCTGATCGCCGACTGTGAACACAGGGTTCAGTGCCGACATCGGCTCCTGGAAGATCATTGCAATGCGGTTGCCTCTCACCGCGCGCATTCCGGCTTCATCGACCGTCACGAGATCTTTCCCCTCGAAGACGATCCTGCTTCCTGCCTCGATTCTTCCTGGCGGCTGAATCAGTCGCAGCAACGAGAGTGCGGTAACGGACTTGCCGCAGCCGGATTCGCCGACGATGCCCAGCGTTTCACCCGCGCGGATGTCGAATGAGACGCCGTCAACGGACTTTGCTATGCCGGATGGCGTGTGAAACCACGTTCGAAGATTTTCTACCGATAGGAGCGGTTCACTCATTCGATTACCGGGCGCATTGGAGAGAGCGCCTTGAGAAGTGCGTCACCAAGAACGTTGAACGCCATTACAGTCAGAACGATGGCAAGACCGGGGAACAGCGAAATCCACCAGTGCGATACCATCTGGTCCGAGCCATCCTGAATCATGTTGCCCCAGCTCGCCGTTGGAGGCCTTACGCCAATCCCGAGCCACGACAATCCAGCTTCCAAAACTATCACGTGACCAATGCCGAGCGTCGCTGCAACAACGACAGGGGTTACGATGTTTGGCAGTATGTGCCGGGTAAAAATTCGGAGTCTGGTCGCACCAAGTGCTGTAGCTGACGCGATAAAGTCCTGATTCCTCAGGGCGAGCACTTGTCCTCTCACGAGCCGTGCCACGCCATACCATCCAGTTGCCCCGAGAATGAGGACGAAGCCTGCTACCGGAATGTCGCGCCAGGCGGCGAAGATGGCGATCAGAAGGAGCAGTCGCGGAATCGAGAGCAGAGCGTCGAGTACACGCTCGAGTAGGGAAGACGTTAGTCCGCGTGCATATCCCGCGGCGGCGCCATAAGCGGTGCCCAGCGTCACGCTCACGAGGGTCGCGAACAGGGCAACGAGCAACGAGAGGCGACCGCCGTAAATAAGTCTGCTGAGGACATCCCTGCTGTAGGGATCGGTACCAAGGGGATGAAGGAGCGAGGGCGCACGGCTTTGGAGGCCGATGATGTCGGGTTGCGCAGTCGGGTCGTAAGGGGCAACCAGCGGTGCGAGCAGGCAGGGAATCGCAATGGCAAGCAGCAGTGCCCCTGCAAACACAGCCGACCTGTCGTTGTCGAGCCACCGGCGTGATGCCGCGGCCATGAAACCGCGCGTCAGGGGGATGTCAGAATTCATCGCGCATTCGCGGGTCCATCGCGCGATAAAGGATATCCGCAACGACACTTCCGACAATCACAAAGACGCTCCCCATCAACACTGAGGCCATCAGCAGTGGATAGTCGCGCGACTGAATCGAGTTGACGATAACAAGGCCCATGCCGGGCCAAGAGAACACTTTCTCGATGAACACAGCCCCCGTGAGCAACGCGGGAAACGCGACTCCCAGGAGCGTGATCACCGGAAGCAACGCATTCCGCAGGGCGTGCCGGGTAATCACTGCGGTTTCGCCAACGCCCTTGGCGCGCGCGGTATTGATGTAGCCGGACGGGAGAACGTCGAGAAGTGCTGCTCGTTGATGACGTGCAATGAGAGGGAAGTACAGGAGTGCAAGGGTCGCCGCTGGCAGCACCAGGTGCTTCACTCTGTCCCCAAGTTTCCCAGCGGGTCCAAGCATGTTGTGCATCACGGCGTCGGTCGCACCACCAATCGGGAAAATCGGGATCCAGTAAGCGAACGCCACGAGCATCAGTAGAGCGAGCCAGAAATCGGGAACCGAAAAGAGCGTCAGCGAAATCGACCCCAGAAAACGGTCAACCCGGCGCCCGCGGTTTCTTACCTGCGCGACGGCTGTTCCGATGCCCAGCGCGAATGCGCCGATGAGCCCGACAGACATCAGAAGCATTGTGTTCGGGAGCGCGTCACCAATCACATCCGCCACCGGGCGCTGCAGCGAGAACGAGAAGCCAAGGTTTCCGCGAAATACGTTCCCGACGTAACGCGCGTATTGTTCAGGTAGAGGTCGGTGGAGTCCATATTCGCGCCGCCATGTCTCGCGAACGCTTTCAGTTATTGCCGGGTTCTCGAGCGAGGCGCTGAACGGGTCGCCGGGAGCGGCGTGGATCAGCAGAAACACAATCGTCGCGACGAGCGCGACGACGATTATCCCTTGCGCGAAGCGGCGGGCAAGGAAGGCCCCCACGGCTTAGTTCGCCGGGGCTATACGGTCTCTCGGAATTCTGGCAGCGGGTGGAATGGTCCAGTCGGCGATGTTGATCCACCAGGCGTCCGGCCTGAGTCCCTTCGTCTCGATCCGCCGGTGAATGGCCATCACACGTTTCGGTTCAGCGAACCAGATCGCCGGCGCATCGTCGATGATCGTCTGATATGCCTGCGTGAACCAGCGCCGTCGTCCTGCCAGCGTTGTCGATGAGAGCGCACTGTCTACCATCGAGTCGAACAGCGGGTTCTCATACGATCCATAGTTCGTTCCGTTCGCGGCACGCGACCCGGAAGAACTCCATGTCTGCCGTATCCCACCGGGACTGGCTTCCACGCGCCACCCGCCAAAAACAGCATCGAAGTCGCGCCGTGTTTCGCGGTCGATGAAGGCAGTGAAGTCGAGGTTTTCGAGGTTTACCGTGGCTCCGACCTGCCGCAGCTGATTCTGGAAGAGCGTCGCCATCGCCACGCGGGACCTGCTAGATCCTGGTACGGCAAGAGTGAACTCCAGGCGCACTCCGTTTTTCTCGCGCACCCCATCGCCGTCAGCATCCCGCCATCCGAGAGAGTCCAGGGTTCGCCGTGCGACGTCAGGCGAGTATGGTATATGACGCAGTGTCGTGTCGGTCGTCGGGTAGGCCCGAACTGTTGGACCGAGAGCAACGTTGGCGAGCGAGTCGTATGCATTCTGAACGCTGCGACGGCGATCTGTTGCCGCGGTCAGCGCACGACGAAGCTCTCGAGCTGCAAACACCGGGTGCGGTCGGGTGCGACTCTTGGGATGATGCAGGTTGAACTGCACGAAGTTGTAATCGAGTCCCGGGCTCAGGAGAATCCTGAGCGTGGAGTCCTTTGCAATGTCGGCAATGCTCGTCGGGGGTACCTGCTCGATGAGATCTGCCTCGCCGCCAAGGAGTCGTGTGAGCGCAGTGTTCCCATCCGGCGCGATGGTCATGATGACCCTGTCGAGTCCTGGCCGTCCACGGTAGTTCGCCGTGTCTGCCGCGATCTCGAGCGACGCGCCGGCATTCCACCTGACGAACCGGAACCTTCCACTTCCAATCGGAGCTCGAGTGATCGGCGCGGACTTGAGCGCCGCACCACTCGCACCTCCAGTTGCGTGCGCCGGCAGAATGGACATCGTGTTCACGGCATCATAGAACTGCATCGGTGAACGGGCGCGGAACCAGAATACGGCGGTGAGGGAATCGCGGGCAGTGACGGAGTCGATGCTCGCGAGGGAGCCCGCATATGGAGAGCCGTTCGCTGAATCGGCGTACAGGCGCCACGTCGATACGACATCGTTAGCCCTTACGGGCGGTCCGTCATGCCAGCGCGCGTCCGGATCGATGCTGAATGCGATCGAGAGAGAATCGGCAGCCCAGGTCCAGGCCCTGGCAAGTTTCGGCTTGAACCCGGCATCCCCAACGGTGTTCATCGAATCACCAACTTCGGCCAGCCGGTCATACACAAGGTCGCCGATGATTCGCGCCGGTACTGTCGATGCGAGTGGCGGAAGAAGTGTCTCCGGATCCCCGCTCGCGGTAATGACGAGCGTACCGCCGGCCGACGCGCGCACATCGGGCCCATCAGACCCTTTGCATCCGGCAAGAACGCCGGCTAGTGCGAGCGACGCGGCAATCGTGCAGCGAAGTCTATGGTTCACGGCGACTAAGTTGTGGCCTTACCTTCGCCACGTCCACCATTCGCTTTCATAGCGGCCAAGATGGGGCGCTGTGAAATTCTCGGTATCAGCGAGATCGAGATGCGACGCCCCACGATCCTCGAGCTGCCGGACCGCATCGAAGAGGTACGACGCCACTTCCTCAATCGTCGGACTCCGGCCCAGCGCACCGGTAAGCGTGGCCGCCTGGGGCAGCTCGTCGCTCTCATTCCCGCTGGCTAGCAGATTCGCGATCAGCGGCTGATCATCTTCGATGAGGATCGAGCCGTGCTGGAGAAGCGCTCCATTCTCACGCACCTGGGCGCTGCCTACAAGTTTTGCCCCCCCCGACACCAGCTCCCCATTCGCGGGAAGTGCAAAGCAGGGTAGTGCGCCTGGCTCCGGCATCCGCAGATCACTGCTGGATTCCGCGGCGTCGACTCCTAAGCGTCGCAGACCCTCCAGCAGAATAGTGTTGATGCGGCGGTAACTCGATGCGAGCGATTCATCGCCGGTCACGGGTGCAGCCACGCTATACGTGACCTCCCGGTGATGCAGAAGGGCGCGGCCGCCGGTCGGGCGCCGCACTACATCAATGCCTCGAGTAGCGATCGCGTCGAGATCGTAGCAGTTTCGCGCGTGCTGGTTTCGCCCCAGCGAAAGTGTTGGCCGCGTCCATCCGTAGACGGTGAACACCGATTCGCGCGTTTCGCGGGCACGGTCCATCAGCCCGCTGTCGCGCGCCATGTTGTGGGGCCCGCTGGCTTTTCCGGCGACGAGAAGTCGCCACCTTGAGCTCGTACGCGGCGCTGTCACTGGATGTTAAATTCAAGTCTTATGGCGACCACAATCAAGCATCTCGAAAGCGCTCTCGCGCCGGCCGAGTCATTCGTCCCTCGGCATATTGGCCCCAGCGCTTCTGACATAGAAAAGATGGTGAAGGCAGTTGGATTCGCATCGCTCGACGATCTGATCGACGCGACCATTCCCTCCAACATACGCTTCAAGAAAGCGCTGGACATACCGCATGGTCGGGCAGAGCACGAAGTCCTTGCCGATTTCCGTGCGATGGCCGCACGCAATAAAGTGTTCCGGTCGTTTATCGGCATGGGCTACTCGGATTGCGTCACGCCGCCGGTAATCCAGCGAAACATCATCGAGAACCCAGCGTGGTACACGGCCTACACGCCGTACCAGGCCGAAATCGCTCAGGGCAGACTCGAGGCGCTGCTCAACTTCCAGACCGTCGTGTCCGACCTCACGGCGATGGAGATCACTAACGCGTCGCTGCTCGACGAGGGAACCGCTGCCGCCGAAGCAATGACGATGAGCTACGGCATCAAGGGCAAGGAAGGGAAGGAAGTTTTCTTCGTATCAGACGCGTGTCATCCACAGACCATCGATGTGGTCCGCACCCGGGCTGAGGTGCGCGGTATCACGGTGAAAGTCGGAGACCATCGATCGGAGACGATCGGCCCCGAAGTGTTTGGCGTGCTGATTCAGTACCCCGCAACGGACGGTGCCGTGCTCGACTACCGTGATTTTTGCGAAAGTGCACACGCTGCCGGCGCACTGGTGACCGTCGCAGCGGACCTGCTTGCTCTGACGCTATTGACGCCGCCCGGAGAATGGGGCGCGGACATAGTTGTTGGAAATTCGCAGCGGTTTGGCGTTCCTCTCGGTTACGGCGGACCCCACGCGGCGTTCTTCGCGACTAAAGACGAGTTCAAGCGACAGCTCCCAGGGCGCATCATCGGTATTTCGCGCGACGCTGACGGCGCTCCGGCGCTGCGCATGGCGCTGCAAACCCGGGAGCAGCACATCCGTCGCGAAAAAGCGACCAGCAACGTCTGCACCGCTCAGGTCCTTCTCGCGGTCGTCGCAAGCATGTACGCGGTGTACCACGGACCGCAGGGTCTCACGCGAATTGCAACTCGCGTCCATCAGTTCACGACTGTACTGGCTGAGGGGATCCGGCGCTTGGGCTTCGCAATAGCGCACGAGGAGTTTTTCGACACGATCCGGGTCGAGCTCGGTGGCAGGCAAGTGAGTGACATACTCGATGCCGCGACCTCGCGCCGGATCAACCTTCGCGTGATCGCTGACGATGCCGTATGCATCGCTCTCGATGAAACAGTCAGCGAAGCCGACCTTGTAGCATTGCTCGAGATTTTCGGGGGATCGGGCGAGCTGACACCCGAGTCGCTCGCGGCCGCGACTGACTCACGCTACGACGAGCGCTTCAAGCGCGCGACTCCCTTCATGCAGCACTCGGTGTTCAACACGCACCGGTCCGAGACGGAGCTGCTTCGCTACATGAGGAAACTCGAGAGCCGCGACCTCTCCCTCGTTCATTCGATGATTCCGCTCGGCTCCTGCACAATGAAGCTCAATGCAACCGCCGAGATGATGCCGGTTACCTGGCCCGGATTCTCGAAGCTTCACCCATTTGCTCCGAGTGACCAGACCGAGGGGTATCGTCAGCTCTTTGATGAACTTGAATCAGCCCTTGCGGAGGTGACCGGTTTCGAGGCGGTCTCACTCCAGCCGAATGCAGGATCGCAGGGCGAGTACGCGGGCCTGCTGGCAATTCACGGCTACCACCAATCGCGTGGTGACTCACACCGCGATGTGTGCCTGACTCCACAATCGGCTCACGGCACCAACCCGGCGAGCGCGGTCATGGCGGGGATGAAGGTAGTCGTCGTGAAGACCGACGAACGCGGCAACATCGACATCGCGGATCTCCGCGCAAAGGCGGAAGCGAACAGAGAGCAGCTCTCTGCCTTGATGGTTACCTATCCGTCTACGCATGGCGTGTTCGAGGAAGGGATCGCCGAAGTGTGCCGGATCGTTCATGAGAATGGCGGACAGGTTTACATGGATGGGGCGAACATGAATGCGATGGTCGGTCTGTGCCGGCCGGCGGACATCGGCGCCGATGTCTGTCACCTCAACCTTCACAAGACTTTCTGCATTCCCCACGGCGGTGGGGGACCCGGGATGGGGCCGATCGGAGTCGCAAGTCATCTCGTTCCATTTCTGCCTGGACACGCGGTCGTTCCGCAGGCAGGTCGCGAGACTATTGGCGCAGTATCGTCGGCCCCGTGGGGAAGCTCGAGCATACTTCCGATTTCGCACGCCTACATCCGCCTCATGGGCGGCGATGGCCTGACGCAGGCGACGCGCATCGCAATCCTAAATGCGAATTACATCGCAAAACGGTTGGAATCGCACTTCCCGGTGCTTTACAAGGGGACGCACGGTACGGTAGCGCACGAATGCATCGTCGATACGAGAGTCGTGAAAGGGGCAACAGGGGTCGAGGTCGAGGATATCGCGAAGCGCCTGATGGACTATGGTTTTCACGCTCCCACTGTTTCGTTCCCGGTTGCGGGAACTCTCATGATTGAGCCGACCGAGAGTGAATCGCTCCCTGAGCTCGACCGTTTCTGCGACGCCATGATCTCGATCAGGGAGGAGATCCGTGAGATCGAGGCGGGAACAGCAGACCGGAAGGACAACGTTCTGAAGAACGCGCCCCACACCCTGGCGCGAATAACGTCGGACACGTGGGCGCATGCCTATTCCCGCGAGAAAGCGGCGTTCCCTGCACAGTGGACGAGGGACAGCAAGTTCTGGCCGGCGGTCGCCCGGGTCGAGAGCGCTTATGGCGATAGAAACCTGATATGCTCGTGCCCGCCGACAGATTCTTACACGGAAGCTGTTATTTCCGGTGTTGCGGAGTAGTAAACGAACGATAATTTTGCCAGCATGAATATGGGTACATCGGCGCCACGCTATTAGCGGGGGCCGCTGTGCCCTGAGGCCAATCGCCACAATTCCCCGCTCATGGAGCCGGTATGAACAAGGCGGAACTGCTGGAAGCGCTGCAGAAACAGACAAAGCTCAGGCCGACCCACGTCAAGCGCGTTGTGGATGCCATTTTCGATCCTGAAGACGGTGTCATCTCGAAGCAGATCAAGCGAGGCGGGAAGGTGACCATCGCCGGCTTCGGCACCTTTGACAGGCGCAATCACAAGGCGCGTGATGTCAATAGCGTTTTCACTGGACGCACTGTTCGCGTGAAGGCGCGGAAGATACCGGGCTTCCGCGCTGGCGTGAGTCTGAAGGAAGCGATGCGCTGAAACACCAAAGGGCGGCGCACATTTGCGCCGCCCTTTGCCGTTTGCCGTACCAGCAACTATTCCCCGATCAGCCTATGTGCCCCTTATAGGCTGCGGCATCCATCAACCCCGCGACCGCCGAGGGATCGTCCGCGCGCATGCGGATCATCCAGCCTGAGCCATAGGGGTCGGAGTTGACCAACGCGGGCTCTCCGTCGAGACGCGGATTCACTTCGGTGACCTCCCCGGCAAGCGGAGAAAAAAGCTCGGACACCGCTTTGACAGCCTCGATCGTCCCGAACACGTCGTGCTTCCCGAGTTTCGTCCCTACGCTCGGGAGCTCGACATATACCACGTCGCCAAGCTCACCCTGCGCGTAGTCGGTAATTCCGATCTCGACGATGCCGTCGCCGGAGGCTCGTACGTACTCGTGCTCTTCAGTGTAATTCAGATCGTCAGGAATATTCGCCACTACTACCTCGCCTTGGGTTGGATGCCGGGACTGTCCGAATATACCGAATGACCTATTGCGAAGGGATCAGTCGGTGCGGGCAGATGCAGTGTCCAGCGCCGCAGCGTGAGCGGAGATAGCATCCCACACCCGGTCAACTTCAGCTTCGAGCTCCTCGACCGAACCCGCGTTTTCGATCACGTAGTCCGCGCGCGCCCGCTTCAGATCCGCGGGCATCTGAGCGGCAATCATGTTCATCGCCTCAGTTTCATCGAGCCCGCGATCGCGAACTATTCGCTCCAGCCTGAGTGAGCGAGGGGCATCGACTAGAATGATCGAATCGAAGTCTTCTGCGAGGTGGCGCTCGAACAACAAGGGAATCACGCACACGATGATCTTATCGCCACGCTTGTCGGCCTCGGCGATCTCACGATCGCGCAGGCGCGCGACTTCGGGATGAACGATCTCGTTCAATGCATCGAGATCTGACTGGTTCTCGAAGACGATGTGACGAAGCGACGACCGGTCGAGGTTGCCCTCTGAGTCGATAACCTCCGATCCCCACTTCGACTTGATGGCCTCGAGCGCCGGGCTTCCCTGCGAGACTGCTTCGCGGGCAAGCACATCGGCATCCACAATGACTGCGCCGCGCACGGCGAGCATGTCGGCGACAGCGGTCTTGCCGCTGGCGATATTACCGGTCAGTCCAATGAGTCGCATCGTTTCCGGGTGATTGGCATCCCCAACATAAGGCCTCTTTGGGCGCCACACTCACACAATTAATGTGCCTGACGAAAATTCTTACGTTTACGTCGTAGCCGGCCGGCTGTCCCGCGTTTCTAACCCGTGCCTGTGGACTGCGTAGACTGAGGCCTGAAGCCTATGCTTTTCTTCAGTATGCGATTCTGACTCATGACTGAGGACCGATGACTGATGCCTTCCGAGCCTTGGGTCGCCAGTCCC
>JANPKW010000070.1:0-36462 GCA_031426255.1 Gemmatimonadaceae bacterium
TACAACCCGCTTTTCATATATGGCGATACCGGATTGGGGAAAACTCACCTAATGCAGGCAATTGCCCATGAAATTCTGCTGAGAAATCCACAAACCCGTATCACATTCGTGGGCACAGAGCAGTTTACCAACGAACTCGTCTCCGCAATTCAAACCAGAACGAATTCTGCTTTCCGACGCCAGTATCGTGAAACAGACCTGCTCCTCGTCGACGATGTGCACTTTTTAAAGGGCAAGGAAGCAACTCAGGAGGAGTTTTTCCACACCTTCAACGCTCTATATGAAGCCGGCCGGCAAATTGTTCTGACCAGCGATCGTGCTCCGTCGGAAATCGCAGGGCTCGAGGGTCGACTTGTAAGTCGTTTTCAGTGGGGAATGGTTGCCGACATCGAGCTGCCTGATTTTGAGCACCGTGTCGCCATTCTAAAACAGAAATCACACATCGACCACCTCGAGCATACCATTCCCGATGATGTCATACGGTTCATCGCAGAGAATGTGCGCTCCAGTGTTCGCGAGCTAGAAGGATCCATCATCAAACTTCTCGCTTACGCCTCCCTGAAGCACCAGGACATCACCGTTGATGTCGCCCGGGAAGCACTTCGCGACAAGCTGCGGAATGGAGAAACGCTGGATCAATCCGG
Organism: Gemmatimonadaceae bacterium; assembly: GCA_031426255.1. Taxonomy (GTDB): domain Bacteria; phylum Gemmatimonadota; class Gemmatimonadetes; order Gemmatimonadales; family Gemmatimonadaceae; genus UBA4720. Next base: position 645 of record JANPKW010000070.1, read on the forward strand.
TCAGGTAGCCCTGTCGATTGCGAGTATCCAGCAGATTGTCGCTCGCGAATGGGGTGTGACCCCCGAAGGTCTGCGATCCAAAACACGAACCAAGATGCTCACTCTTCCTCGCCAAATTGCGATGTTTCTCACACGCGAGCTTCTTGGAACACAACTCATGGAAATCGGTCATGCATTTGGCGGCAGGGATCATTCTACCGTAATCCACAGTATCGAGAAAATCACGACGGCAACTCAGTCAGATCCCCTGTTTAAAACTCGCGTTGATAAGGTGCGCTCAGTGTTGGAATCGCTACGTTCCTGACTGCACATCACATAGATATGATGATTCCCGCGGATATGAAGCACGGTTTGAGACGCGACTCCACATTGGTTCTAATGGCGGAACTCACACTGATGCAATAACTTCTGCCATTCATCAACATCTCCACAGCCTCTACTACGACTACTGTTTTTGTACTTAATAAGAAGGTTATAGTAAGGCCGGCAAAACTGTCCACACAGGAATAAGATCTGGGATGCGCCTTACAATCTCTCGTGAGAAGCTTCAGGAAGGACTGAACGCCGTAGCCGCCAGTATTCCCGGGAAGACGACCCTTCCGGTACTCGCAAACATCCTGGTCGAAACAACCGAAAGAGGGATCAAGCTTTCGGGGACCGATCTCGACATAGCTGTCAGCACGGAAGTCGTGGCCGATGTCGAGACGCCAGGAGCTGTCACAATTCCTGCGAAGAAACTCTCGGAGATCGCCAGGGAGCTTCCTCCAGCACCTGTTAAGATCGCAGCGATCGGTGAGCAGCGTATCACGCTCGAGTGTGGGCGATCCCGGTTTAAGCTTCTTGGTTTGCCAAGGGATGAGTTTCCGACGTTTCCCGCGGTTCGGTTCGACGATAGCTGGCGGATCAAGTCAGGAGACCTGCAGAAGCTCATCTCTCATACATCCTTTGCCGTATCAACCGAAGAAAGCCGGCCGATTCTCAACGGGGTTCTCTGGGAGCTTCGCTCGGACAGGATGAGCATGGTGGCGACAAACGGTCATCGTCTGGCCAAGATGAACGTACCAATAACAGCCGATAGTGCTCCCTCGAACGATTTGATTGTTCCTCCGAAAGCGCTGGAACAGGTGCGGCGGCTGTTTCCGGCTGAAGAAGAGCTCGAGATTGGCCGCGGGGAAAACCATATTGGTTTCCGCTCGCCTTTTACCTCGGTATTTACCAGGCTGATCGAGGGACCGTATCCGAATTATGAGCAGGTAATTCCGAAAGACAATGACCGTGTCGCCGTTGCCGACAAGGCAGCGCTAGTCAGCGCGCTCAAGAGAATGTCCGTGGTTGCCTCGGATCAGACTCACAGGATCAGGCTTTCGTTCAATTCCGGGATGCTGAAGTTCAGCGTACAGACTCCTGATTTAGGCGAGGCACAGGATGAGCTGCCGGTCCGTTATACGGGCGACCAGCTGGATATTGGATTCAACGCTGCATACCTGCTGGAAATTCTTCGGTATATCCCGACCGATGAAGTACGCATAACCCTTAAGGCGCCAGAACGCGCGGCGACACTCGAACCAGAGGGCTGGTCTGACCCGGCAACCTATCTCTGCCTCGTTATGCCGCTTCGATTGGTTGATTGACCATTTAGTGATACAAAGGTACTAACTATTTAATTAGTATCCTTTCATAACTAATCAACCACAACTGTCTGCTCTTTCACCGTTTGAATGAAAGCCTGGGTTCTTCCCGAAGCGGTTATGGTTACCTGCGCCTGTTGCTCGCCCTCCGAGCTGTTGAGGAATCCCGTCGTTCGGTCGACATAGACCTTTGCTGATCCGGATCCTCGAGTTGTAACCGTCACGCGGTGCTGACCCTGGGTCCCTTCGCCTGAAGCGGTGAACCGGTCGGTTCGATCAATGATGATGACAGGGGCGCCATTCCTGTTGCCCTCCCCTGAGACCCTGTAGGATTTCACGGCCGAGAGCTGAAGCGGGACAGAGCCACTGCATACCGTGACGGTGCTGCTGTCTACCCAGGCGGTACCAGGAGCAAGAGTCAACGGGACCGCTACGAGGCTCTGTCGTAAGGGGCTCAGGTTATTCAGGCCTGGGTTTCTGCAGTCACCTGTTCCAGGGGCCTGTCCATTGAGAGAATCGAGATGGAAACCTCCTGCAACAAGACGTCCGGTGAATGCGAGAGGCACCGCTAATGGAGGATCAGCCGCGACAATTCTGCCATTGGTCTGAGTGGAAAAGCTGTCGAGCGTACCGCGAATTCTCGTAAGTCCTGTTTCGCGGGATGCTGAGAGTGTAAAACCAGCTGAGGTTGTAACCGTTGCCCTCATTGCGGCAGTATCCGACTGGAGCTCGAGCACAGCTGTTCCGGTCGCGCGATAGCGTTTTGTCTCTGTGGTTGGGACCAGCGTCCACGCCCTTGCCGAGATGACCCTGGGTGACACCTGAGTGTCACCAGTGGGGGGAGATACAGGCTCAGGGCTGCTTTGCGTCGATCGGGCACACCCTGTGAGCAGAAGGACAAGAGCGCACGTGCGTCGGTTCAACATTGGCTGTCTGCGAAGAAGGTGAGAAAGAAGAACAACAGCCCTCTCTGAAAAAGCTCCGGAAAGGGCTGCTGCTTTTCAAGCGATCAGTCTATAAGCCGGGTTCTGTCCGAAGGTTTTCACACCTTCGTGACGGTCATTTCTCTCGGAGTACGATCGCTCGCACTCTCCAGCAGCCTACCCGCGGCGTCTTTATCGAGGTGGGTTACTCTCGCCGCATGCTTGGCCTTGCTCCAGCCGGGGTTTACCGAGCCACACGTGTTGCCACGCATGCGGTGGGCTCTTACCCCACCTTTTCACCCTTACCTTCCTGCGAAGGCGGTTTGTTTTCTGTGGCACTTTCCGTCGCGACGAAGGAGCTGTCGCGCCCAGGCGTTACCTGGCAGCCTTTCCCACGGAGCCCGGACTTTCCTCGATTTAGCAACAAAATGCTACTAAAGCGCGACCGTCCGACTGATCTTCACTCTCTGGTCAATATATACACCTGTGGCCTACAACCGCCTCCGTCCCGCTGACGATGCAGTGACGCATGCTCGGTATACTGTGCGCGCCCGATCGGTTTACCACCCCACACGGAGTCGGTCAATGCCGCGCGATGAAAAAACAGTATCGAAGCTCATGCCTGTTACGACCATTCTCACTCCCGGCGAAAGGTTACGCGTGGATGCGGCTGCTGAGGGGCTGTACTCAGCGCTGCACCGGGAATCTTTCGATGAGGTTCTTGCTGACCTCAGGCAACGTCGGGCAGGTGCCGTCCTGATCTCAATTGCGAGATATGGCCTGCAAAGCAACGCCCGCATGGCAGCGATGGTTCGTGAGTTTCCGCGAGTTCCTGCAATGGCTCTTCTCACCGAGACTCAATACTCGACCCCCGAGAACCTCCTGACACTCGGCCAGTTAGGCGTTCGGATCCTGATCGACGCCAGGCAACCGTCCGGGTGGCAGACACTGCGTGATATTCTGGCTGCCGAAAAAGCGAGCGACCTTCAACGAACAGCGCTCGGCCAGATCAGCGCCGATCTTCCTGGTGCGCCGGCGGACTGCTGGCGTTTCTTCGAGCTTCTCTTCAGTCACAGTCCTGCCATTCACACGGTAAGGCAGCTCTCGAAGCACATGCATATTTTGCCGAGCTCGCTGATGAGCCGGTTTTTCCGTGCGCACTTGCCGCCGCCGAAGCGATATCTCTCGCTTGCCCGCCTGATTCGAGCAGCGAAACTGTTCGAGAACCCGGGGTTATCGGTTGCAAGTGTGTCGAACTATCTCGACTACTCATCACCGCAGAGTTTCGGGCGTCACGTCAGAACGGTAATGAACATGTCTCCGGTGGAATTCAGGGAGACCTACGATGGTACAGGAATGCTCCAGCATTTCCGCAACGAGGTGGTAATTCCGTATGCAGGAATACTGAGGTCATTCAGGCCGGCAGCAAGCTCACCAGGGTGGGTAACCCGGCACCAGAATCAGTCCGTCAGGAAGAAGGCATGATCTCACTGATTGTCGTGAGCGACACCACGGGATAGCCACGTTCGGCAATCGCCTCGCGGCCCCCCTCGAGGCGGTCGACCACCGCGAGGATCCCGACTACCTGTCCACCTTCAGCCTCGATGGCCGTCACGGCGTCGAGGGCTGATTTGCCAGTTGTGATCACGTCCTCGATCACCACCACCCGGTCTCCTCTGGTAAAAGGGCCTTCGATGCGCCGACCAGTTCCGTGAGCCTTTGCTTCCTTCCTCACGGTAAAGGCGCGCAGGGGACGATCACGTACTGCACTGGTGTGACTAATCGCGTAAGCAACAGGATCTGCACCGAGCGTAAGACCTCCAACTGCGTCGGGCTTCCATCCTTCAGCATCGATCCGCGCGAGGCCGAGCTTTCCGATCTGTACCATTCCTTCAGGACTCATTGTCGTGAGCCTCGCATCGACGTAAAACGTCGAACGCTTTCCGGATGCCAGGATAAAGTCTCCGAGCCGCACCGATCGTTCAGTAAGGAGCTGTTTCAGTCTTTCGGTGTCGCTCATGGCGTTGGAAATCCGTGGTTGGTATCATGCAACCGATGGAGCCGCTCTTCTACGTCATTGCCGGTGCGCTCGTAATCGGATTGGTGCTTGTCATCCAACATGAGCGCCGACAGGCTGCGCGTCTAGTCGAGCGCTCACGCGAGCTGGAGCGGCTTTCGTCAGAGTTGTTGCGCGCAAACCGGATGAAGAACGACTTCCTCGCTAACGTCTCGCACGAGCTGCGAACACCGCTCAATGCAATTGTCGGTTTCGTAGATCTTCTGCGCGAGGGTGTGTACGGTGAGCTGAGCCCGCGACAGGTAAAACCGGTTGAAAGAATCGAAGCATCTGCGAATCATCTGAGGCACCTCGTCGACCAGATACTGGATCTTGCGAAGATGATTGCAGGGAGGCTCGATGTGCATACAGAGACGCTTGACGTACGGCCGTTCATTCTGGATGTCGCAAGCGAAGTCGAATCTCTCGTCAACGAGAAGAGTCTTAGTCTTTCGCTGGTGATGGGTAGTGCGCTTCCCAAAATTCGGACAGACCCGACACATCTTCGCCAGATCCTTGTGAACCTGCTTGGAAACGCGATCAAGTACACGGACAAGGGATCGATCGTAGTAAAGACTCGTGTTCTTCAGACGGAGACGGCGCTCGCCGAGGGGCTTCCTCAGGCGGTGTCAATTCTGAACGAGGTGGCGACATCATGGCTTTCGATCCAGGTGATCGATTCAGGGGTCGGGATTCCCGTAAGCCATCAGGAGAGAGTCTTCGAGGAATTCGAACAGGTTGATGCAGGGCCGCGAACTGACTCCCCGAATCGTGGCACAGGTTTGGGGCTGGCAATTTCCCGGCGACTTGCGCGCTTGCTGAACGGCGACCTACTGCTGTCGAGTCAGCCCGGGAAAGGGTCGACGTTTACGCTCTGGCTTCCCCTTGCACCGCAAAGCCTAGCTACGCCTCAGAATCCCGCGCATTCGAGCTAGGATGCCTCCCTCCTCGTCAGGGGCGTTGCCACCACTGGCAGCCCTACCGGATGTGCCGGGCCGCTCCACGGCCTCCTGGAGAGCTCGTGCGAAGCCCATCACATCGGGATAACGATTTCCCGGCTCCTTCGAAAGCGCCTTCATCACAACCTGCTCCAATGCAGGCGAGAAGTTGAGCTTTTCTTTTGCAGAGTTCAAAGGGATAGGGGGAAGCGTCAACAATTGTGTAAACATCTCACGGGGAGCTTTGGCAGTGTATGGCAGAGCTCTAGTGAGGAGATAATAGGCGATGGTAGCGAGGCTGTATTGATCTGCTGCCGGCGTTACGATCTCACCGGACAATGCCTCGGGCGCTATGTACATCAATGATCCTACAAAAAACCCAGCGCGCGTAAGGCGCTCATCGGCAGGCTGCTGTACATCGGTTGCAATACCGAAGTCGAGCAGCTTTACCTGGTGGGTTGCAGGGTCGTACATCACGTTCTCAGGCTTGAGATCGCGATGAATGATGTTGGCAGCGTGAGCAGCCTGAACCGCGGCGCCCATCTGAACGATGATCGACGCAGTTTCTTCAGCGGGAAGAGGCGCGTGCTGGCGGGCGTACTTTTCGAGCAGCTCGCCACCGGCCCACTCGATCGCGAGAAAATGGAGCCCGGTCTCCGACTGACCGATCTCTATCGTACGAACGACGTTGGGGTGCTGGACACGGGTTCCGTACTGTGCTTCCCTGACGAAACGCGCGACAGCCGTCTTGTCATGCCGAAGCTTTTCCCGAAGAACCTTGAGAGCTACAGTGCCATGGCTCGAATGATGAGCCTTGTACACTGCGGATGTACCGCCCTCACCAACCTCACTCTGAATGGTATACCCGGCTATCTTAGAGCCGATCAAACTCTGTTGAGACACGCGGGCGAAAGTAACAGAAACCCATTTCTGTGGATAGGGTAAATCACCGATGCACGCCTACATGTTTCAAAAGACCATCCTCGTTGCCGCCTCGATTCTCCTGATTGGCGCCTGCTCGCGACAGCGTTCCGGCGGTGAATCGCCGGGTTCGCTGCCGTCTCCTGTGGTCAGCGGAGGGTCCGGCGAGCAGCCTCGCGACCCGAGTACGATCTACAATCAGATGGGCCTCATCGCGACCGGTAATCCGCTGGCATACGTGGGGAAGATCGGGTATTTCGCGACGCGATCGCCCGACACCACGATGATGCTGGCCAGCATTTCGATACCCAACCGCATGCTCAGCTTTGTCCGGGATGGTGATACATATCGCGCCCCGTACGAGGTTCGGGTTCGCGTTGCCCAGGGACCCACTGAGGTGAAGCTCCATCAGAGCATGGAGATCGTGCGTGTTGCGAGCTTCAAGGAAGTGAACAGGACCGACGAAAGCGTGATCTTCCAGACGCACTTCAAGATTCGTCCGGGTGAGTATGCAGTGTCTTTCATGGTAAGAGACGTCGCCAGCAACAGGAGCGCTACTCAGGAAGGCGCGATTACGGTTCCGCGTCTTGCTCAAGGCGCACTTTCGACGCCGCTTCTTGTTTACGAGGCGAGTCGCCGCTCAACTCTCGATTCGGTTCCGCGCCTGCTCGCCAGTCCCCGTTCGAGCGCAGTCTTCGGACGTGACAGCACGATCTCAGTCTACCTAGAGGCATACGGCCAGCAGGCGTCGCTGCCGGTTGATTTTGTCGTGCAGAACGATCGAGGCGCGGTAACGTTCCGGGACACCACGATTCTTCAACGGAGTGGTGGTTTGCTTTCGGGTGCGGTCACAATTCCCATTACGCGTGTCGGTATTGGCATTGCCAACGTCACGTTTACCCGTGCGGACGCAACGGACACAGTCAGGACCCCGGTCTTCGTGAGCTTCGGCAGCGACATTCCGCTGCTGTCCTATGAGGAGCTACTCAATCAACTCCGGTACTACGTATCTCCGGAGCGGATTCGTAGTCTTCGTGATACCAAGGTCGACGAACGGGGGAGAGCCTGGGCGGCGTTTCTAAAGTCCAGCGATCCCTCACCTGCCACTCCTGAGCACGAGGGGCTGCAGACGTACTTCTCACGCCTGCAGCAAGCAGCGCTGAGGTTTCGCGACGATGGACCGGGTTCTCGCGGCGGATGGTTGTCGGATCGCGCGCGAGTATACGTGACTCTTGGCGAGCCCGACCAGCTCTACGAGCAGAACACCAACAGCGCTATTTCGCGCACGTCGATTTCTCAGCGCGGCCGGCTGCAATTCTGGGAATACGGACAGTACCGCGTTCGCCTTGTGTTCTACGATGACTCCGGAGCCGGCCGATGGAGAATGACGCCTGCCAGCGAGACAGAGTACCAGAACATAAACGGGCGTCTGCTGGTTCACTGACGAGCTGATTAATTAGCGACCTGACAACAATCAGTGTCTTCCCTATATAGGCCCCGCACCCGAATCAATGGTGGAGGCGGGACAAATGGCCAAGGGAAAGGTGAAGTGGTTCAATGATGCCAAGGGATATGGCTTCATCGAACAGGAAGGCGGAGAAGATGTTTTCGTCCACTTTTCGGCAATCACCATGGACGGCTTCAAGACGCTTGCGGAAGGACAACAGGTAGAGTTCGAGGTCGAGGCTGAGAACAAGGGGCTTCACGCAGCGAACGTACACGCAACGGCCTGAGCCAGGGCCCCGGCCCGAAATCAGGCGCCCCTGTCACGCATGAGGTGACAGGGGCGCTCTTATATTGAGTAATGCAGCTTCCGGAATCGCCCCGCCTTTTTGTCATCGACGGCTACGCGCTCATCTATCGCGCGTTCTACGCGCTCATCTCCCGCCCCCTGACAACGAGCAAAGGTGAGAACACCTCTGCCGTCTGGGGAATATCCAGCTTCGTTCAACGGTTGCTCGACAAGCACAAGCCCGATTACCTCGTTTGGGTTCATGATTCAGGGTTGTCGTTTCGCCATGAGAAATACCCGGCATACAAGGCGACCAGAGAGAAGCTGACCGAAGAGCTTCAGGCGGATTTCGATCGCGGCATGATCCGGATCTGCGAGCTGCTCGAGGGCTTTCGAATTCCGATTGTGACACTGCCAGGTTATGAGGCGGATGATGTCATCGGCACGCTCGTGGTAAAAGCGCTCGAACAGAATGTCAACGTCGTGGTGGTTTCCGGGGATAAGGACTTTCAACAACTCGTTCGTCCCGGTGTCTGGCTTCTGAATCCCGGCAGGGGTGGCCCAGCTGGCGTTGAGGAGCACTGGGTCGGTGTCGATAACGCAAGTGAGCGGCTGGGCATCCCGCCAAAACACGTGACTGACTACCTGGCTCTAGTCGGCGATTCGTCCGACAACGTCCCTGGTGTAAAGGGAATAGGCGACAAAACCGCATGTGAGCTTGTTGCACAATACGGCGACCTCGAGAACATCCTGGCTCACGCCAGTGAACTCACCAAGAAGCGGCCGCGCGAAGCACTGCTGCAGTACGCGGATAACGCGCGGCTCTCCAAGGAATTAGTAACAATACGCGACGATTTGGACGTTGCGTTCGACCCGGAACGCTCACGCATTCAGGAGCCTGACCACGCGCGGCTTCGAGATCTTTTCGTCGAGCTCGAGTTCCACGCTCTGGCCAGGAGTGCCGCAGCAGCTGCATCGGCCACGCCATTTTCTACTCCCGTTCCGGGCGAAACAGTCAGGCTTTCCGAGCAGCCGGAGCCAGTGAGTGCGCCAGTTTCATACACCACGGTGGATACGGTCGACAAACTGCTGGAGCTTGTCAAAAAAGCGCGTGAGGTCGGAGCATTCTCGCTGGATACGGAAACTGTGCTCGCGGCCGACTCTCCCCTGCAAGTCGATGCGCTTCGGTCTGCTCTTGTATCCATATCGATCGCGACAGCACCTGGTGAGGCGTGGTATCTCCCGTTACGCCATGTGGAGTGGCGGGGAATGCAGGGGGAGCTTCTCATTGACGCAGCAGGTGACAGATCCCCCACGGATGCCCCAGGTGACAGGGGCCTCGTTCGCGGCGGTGACGAACCACTTGCCAGCACGGGAAGCAACAAGAAGAAGCAGACGCAGAAGCCCGACGCGCCAGCAACCAGCACTGGCCCGGTAAAGAATCTTCCTCCACTCGAGTCGGCTGAGATGAAGCCGCTTCGGGATCTTCTCGAAGATCCGGCGGTCAAGAAGACAGCGCACAACTCGAAGTACGATGTGCTCGTTCTGCGGCGCGCTGGAATCGAGCTGCGTGGACTCGACTTCGACACGATGCTTGCCAGCTACGTCCTCGACCCGGGCCGTCGATCGCACGGACTCGACGTGCTCGCACTGGAGTTTCTCGATCACTCGATGATCTCCTACACTGACGTGTGCGGGAAAGGAAAATCCGCAGTTCCATTCGACCAGTGCGCAGTTGAGTCGGCACGCGACTATTCGTGTGAAGAGGCGGACATGGCGCTTCAGATGAAAGCCGTGTTCGAGCCACAACTCGATTCATCCGCGGTGAGGCCATTGCTCGAGAACATCGAGATCCCGCTCGTGCACGTCCTCGCAAACGTCGAATGGACGGGCATCTACATAGACCTTCCCTGGTTTCATTCGCTGAAAGAGCGTTTCCGGAGGGAAAGGGAAGCCGTCGAGAAGCAGATATATGCAGCGGCGGGAATCGAGTTCAACATCAACTCGAATCCACAGCTTCGTGAAATCCTGTTCACGCGCCTCGGCCTTCCTGTTCTCAAGAAGACGAGCACGGGACCTTCAACCGACGCCACTGTCCTGCAGGAGCTCGCTGACGCAGGGCACGCTCTGCCGGGGCTGCTGATGGAGTACCGCGAGCTGTCGAAGCTCGAGAACACGTACCTCGATGCTCTTCCTGCGATGGTGAACCGGAAGACGGGCCGAATTCATACTTCGTTCAATCAGACGGTCGCTGCAACCGGGCGACTTTCATCGAGCGATCCGAACCTTCAGAACATTCCCATCAGGCGGGAGTTAGGCCGCGACATCAGACGCGGATTCATTCCACAGCCTGATTGGACACTTCTTGCAGCTGACTACTCGCAGATCGAGCTCCGGCTTCTAGCGCATCTGTCAGGTGATCCCGCTTTCGTCGAGGCATTCAACGCCGGTGGAGACATTCACCGTCAGACGGCAGCAATCATCTTCGACGTTCCACTCGATGCTGTCACGTCGGAGATGCGTGCTCGCGCAAAGACGATCAACTTCGCGACGATATACGGACAGGGAGCGCACGCGCTCTCAAAGCAGCTGAAGGTCGATCATTCCGAGGCGAAAGATTTCATCACGCGTTACTTCGAGCGCTTCCACGGAATCAGGCAGTATCTCGACTCGATGGTAGAGTTCGCCCGGCAGCATGGATACGTGACCACAATCTTTGGCAGACGCCGCTACATCCCTGAATTGCGAGAGAAGAACTTCAGCATGCGAGCCTTCGGGGAACGCACGGCGGCTAATTCACCGATTCAGGGATCCGCAGCCGATCTCATCAAGGTTGCGATGATAAGAATTGATAAAGCCCTGATGGAAGGTGATTTCAGGACCAGGATGCTGCTTCAGGTGCATGACGAGCTCGTATTCGAGGCTCCCGCTGACGAGCTCGACAGGGTGAAGACGATGGTAAAAGCCGAGATGGAGAATGCCGCCGAGCTCGCCGTTCCTCTGGTGGTGGACATGGGAACAGGGATTAACTGGCTCGAGACGAAGTAGCGCTATGAAACCCTGCGGGGATGTGACTGGAACGCAGCCCAGTAAGCGCTCAGCGGCAGCGTCGCGACGAACAGGGTTGCCCACAAAGGGCTGACTACCAATGCGACGATAACAAACTGAACGATGTAGGAAGCAAGAATAAGTACAAGAGAGAAGATGATGGTGAGCATCGCCGGATCGTCGGGGCTCCTGCTCCTGGTAAGCGCCAGGTCGCGCGCGAAGTTGATGATATACCGGTGGGTAAGCTCGCCCCAGGCAGCAATGGGGGACGTCATCCAGTGAATCCCTCCACGTCTTTTTACGGCGTCCCGGTCAGGGGAGGGACCCGGTGTCTTCAATGAAACGGCGCGAAGACTGCTGGCTACACGGGACGTGAGCGACTCAACACTTTCATCGCCCATTTCGTCGAGCAGCAATGGCTCTCCGACTTCCGCGAGTACTGTCGTTCCGGGGTTTCCCTTGTCCTCGAAGCTTAGTCCAAGCGGTACAATCTCGAGTCCAGTTATGCCGCGAGCGTTTTTTGCCTCCAGCGCAATCCGCGCAATGCCGGTCCTGAGCGGTGCCAGCTCAGGCTCGCTGTGACTCTTTCCTTCCGGAAAAATCAGGATCATTCCCCCGCTCGCGAGCACATTCAGCAGGCTGTCGAACGAGCTGGCATTCCTCGACGCGTCGACCACTTCACTTTTCTTTTTTTCATCAGCAGTACGGCGAAGCGGGACCACGCCGACGAGTGAGAGAAGCCACGCAAGAAAGCGGTTCTCCATCAGCGTTGCTTTCGCGGTAAGCGTCAACGGCCTCGGCGAAATCCACACGGCGATGAGCGCGTCTACCAGCGCATTGTGATGGCTGGCTGCAAGAAGCACTGGTCCGCGCGACGGGATCCGATCCTTTCCGACAACCTCAACGCTGGAGTAGAACCAGTGAAGCGCGATTCCTGTAAGCCAGCGGAACAGCGCGTACGTCATTTACCTAGTTGTTCCCGCCACCTGTCCGGCACGCGCCAGAGGAGTATCAGGGAGAAGAACATCGCGACAGCCACGGTTACCACTGCCGCTCGATAAGCGAAGCCAACTCCGAAGGATGGAATCAGGCTGTCGACAGTGATTCCCCAGACCAGTGGCCCGGCGATGGCGGCCGCCCGTGACGACAGGACCATAAGGCTAAAAAATCGCGCGGCTTCGACGTCTGGAACGAGTGACAGGAGCAATGGCCGTTCGGACGTCGCGACGCCGCCGAAGATCAGGCCAATACCGCCGCCGACAAGCCAGAACGACATCTGGTTTGGCACCAGCACCATCGCAATGAGCAGAACGACCCACGTTGCTATTACGAGCAGAAGACTGCGTTTGGGGCCGATACGATCAACGAGCATGCCGATGAAGAAACTTCCTATCACGGCTGGAACTGTAAGCACGACGAAGAGGGTGACTTCCTGTCCCTCCGCAAACCCCATTGCCTTCACTGCGTAAAGCGCCATGTACTGAATGATTGTTCCGATCGCATCCTGATAAAGGAATGATGCGAGGAGGAACATCAATGCTCCCGGATACTTCCTGGCGTCGCCAACGGTCTTCAATACGCCGCGGAATGCCTCCTTCCATGCAATGCTCTTTCTTCCCGCCCGCGCGTTGTGATCCTTGCAGAAGATGAACAGTGGAAGCGAGAACATCAGGAAGAGAAGCGCAGTCGGAACGAAGGCTGATACCCGTCCACCGTGACTGGTAAATGGCACCACGGTCCGGAGGAAACTCATCGTGCCTGCGGAAAGCTCGCCAACGACGGGAATCGCCCCGTTGAAGAATGGGGAGACGAGCAATATCCCGACGATCGCGCCCACGTAACCGAGGGCCGTACCGACACCAGAGAGCCGTCCGAGCTGGTTCGGCGGAACGAGCTCATACATCATCGCATTGTAGAAGGGCATCGCGCCCTGATATGCCCAGTTGGCAATGATGAATGCGGCGAGAATCGCAATTGCCGGAAACCCTGCAAGCGTGTAACTGGCAACAGTCGGGTTCTCGATTGCCTCGCCCACCAGCGGAATCATGGTCTGCCCGACAACTCCAAGCAGTGCCGTCATGCTCACCGCCATCAGCGTAAAGCCAACGACCCATGGCTTTCTTCGCTGAGTCGCATCGGAGATCGCCCCAAAGAGCGGAATCGAAAGAACCACGAGCAGCGACGAGATGCTGCTGGCGATCGCGGCCATCGTGTTGGAGGCACCGATATCGTCGATTAACCACACCGCGAAAAACAGAGTCGCGATGTTCATGGAGAAGATCGTGTTCGAGAAGTCGTAAAGCGCCCAGCTCCAGCGCTCGCGCGCCGGAGCCCGACCGGCTACTACATCACCGCTTGGCGTTACGAGAGGCTGGGCGTGAGGCGTATGTGGCATGATTGATTGGTCGATTACGCAATGTGACCGGCGGTAAGCTCGACGGCAGGGCTCGAGCGGCTACAAATTACACCGCATGACCCCACAGCGCGCTTGTGTTCTTGCAACAGGACTTCTGGCACTTCTGATCGGAGCGTGTACTGATACGAAGCCGACACCTGCAGACTCGGTGGCGGCAATTGATCCGGTGCCGGTTTCGACTGAGCCTGCTGCTCCGAATACGGGATGGGAGAGCGCTACTGCTGGAGAGTTTCTGCTATTGCCGATTGCAGAAAACAGTGCGGCTGCGCTCGTTGTACTTCCATTCATCACCGATAACACGCTGGCCAATGCTGCGGAGTTTCCTGGAGACTCGCTGGCCGGTGCTGCGGTCGAGCTCTTCAGCCGGAGCGGACTTGCTGGTTCCACTGCTCTCGTCGTAGATGCGGGCAGGCAGCTACAGGAGGGATGCCTTTCGTGGCCGCAGATTCGTCTTGCCGATGTAGTGGCAAGACCATGGCGGATTGGATTCATGAAGGGCATTGTAGCTTCGATCGGCGTCGATTCTCTGGAAGCGATGAGTGCGCCCGATTCGGTCTCCATTACGCGCGAGCTTGCGCGCATTTCTTCGGCGGTCGCAGAAGGCGACGACCCGGCTTATCGCGGACTGCCCTTCGTGGTGCGGAAAGCGTATCGGTTTGCCTTTGGGCCAACTTCCGTTATCGCCGGGGATATTGTGCGCAGGATCAATGAAGAAGCAAACCCGCGCGAAGAACGGCTCTTCCTGCTCGCCGAGCGTCAACTGTCTGCCACAGGTGAGTATCGCGTCGCGTTCTCGACGAGAGTCGCAGGCGCAGAAGACAAAATTCGCACGAGTGAAATCCTTGGGGTGATACGGCTCGTACGATCCAACCGGCTCGCCATCGTGATGTCATTCGAGGACTTCGACGGCGGACGGATAGCTCTGATACAACGTACGAGCGATCGTGAGTGGAAGACTACGTGGCGCAGCGCTTACACCAGCTGCTGACTTTCTAGTGCTGGTCCTGCCAGCGACCGAGGCTCGCTGGAGCCGTCGACTTACCCGCGACTCCGGCTAACCCAAGCAGGGTGAGCACGTATGGAAGTGCGAGGAAAGCCTGGTACGGCAACTCCCATCCCATTGCCTGAAAGAGATACTGAAGCGCGCTGGCTGCACCAAATATTATGGCTGCAGCAGCAGCACCCAACGGATGCCATCGTCCAAGAACCACAATTGCAATCGCGATAAAGCCACGGCCGGCCGACATTCCCTCCGCAAACGATCCTGCCTGGGCGATCACGAGCACGCCGCCCGCTATCCCCCCAAGGAAGCCCCCGAAGAGCACGGCGACAAACTGGAATCTTGCAGCATGAATGCCCGCGGCGATCGCTGCCCTCGGATCCTCACCAATTGCTCTCAGCCCAAGCCCTGCGTGGGTTCGATACATCCACCACCACACGGCCGGTACCAGGAGATAGAGCAGATATGTCACGGGTGGCTGCGCAAAAATAGCGCGGCCGATGAAAGGGATTTCCGAAAGCACCGGTATTGCCATCACCCCCATCGTCGGGATGCTGAGCGCTGCGCCTTCTGAACCGTAGAGCTGACGATAGAGCGTGGCTGTAAGGCCGAGGGCAAGCAGGCTGATCGCAGTGCCGGTAATGATCTGGTCTGCACGCATCCGGATAGCGAACAACGCAAAGAACGCAGCGACGACAGCGCCAGCGATTCCTGCTCCGAGGAAACCTAGCCATACGCTTCCGGTTCCCGCCGCGACGAAGCCGCCGAATGCGCCGGCGATGATTGCGCCCTCCAGTCCGATGTTGATGACACCGGAACGCTCAGCCACGGTTTCCCCGAGCGCTGCATAAGCAAGCGGCGTTGCCGTCCGAATTGTCCCCTCGAGGAAAGTGCCGAGGGTGCTCATGCCGGAGATCTTGCGGTTAGCCCGAAAATTCGTCGGCCGCGATATGCAGCAAACGAAAGGACCGCGAGAATCAGCGCAGCTTCTGCGACTGAAGCCAGGGATGATGGCACACCGAATTCTCGCTGCAACGCTGTGGCTCCTGCCTCGAGAGCGCCAAAGAATATTCCGGACCCGATAACGCCTAGCGGATTGAGGCCGGCAATGAGTGCGACGGCGATTGCGGTGTAGCCGTAGCCGGGAGACAGGTTCTCGTACAGAGCAAACGTCACTCCGGAGACCTCTATGCTTCCCGCCAGGCCCGCGAGTGCGCCACTCATCAGGAATACGTTAAACGTCGTGGTGTTGACACCGATTCCCCCCGTGCTCCAGGCTGCGCTCGGCGAAGCGCCAACCGCCTTCACGCGAAAACCCCAGACAGTATTTCTCAGCACCCATGCAAGTACGAGCGCGAGAACTACGGCAACGAGGAAGCCCAGATGAAGCCTTGTTCCAGGCAGTACAACTGGAAGCCGTGCAGCTTCGACGAGCGTCTCTGTTTGTGGGAAGATCCGTGTCGGTTCCTGGAGGGGGCCGCGCACCAGGTATGACACGAGGTGTATCGCGATGAAATTGAGCATGATCGTGCTGATAATCTCGAGCACGTGAAATCGCCGCCTCAATTCAGCAGCGATCGCGGCCCATAATGCACCGGCTGCCGCGCCGGCAATCGCCGCGATGACAATTACAAAACCACCAAGCGTGTGGCTGAGCGCGATTGTAACTGTTGTCGATGCTACCGCGCCGACGAGCAGTTGGCCTTCTGCCCCGATGTTGAAGACGCCTCCTCTGAATGCGAGAGCTACTGCAAGCCCTGCCAGAATGAGCGGAGTTGCGCGTACGAGGGCGTCGGCAAGCAAAGCAAGCTCAGCCATTTTCCTCGAGTAAGAGCTTGCCGATTGTTTCACGATCGGGCTCGCTGAATGCGATCCCTGAGCTCCTCACGACCAGAACTCTATTGGATATCTCCGCCAGCTCGTCGAGGTCGCTCGAATAAAACAGGACTGCAGTGCCACGGGCAGCGGCGTCGCGAACCCGGACGTGTATCGCTGCAGCTGCACTGACGTCGAGACCCTGTGTGGGATTCTCGAGCACGAGCAGAGGTGGGTCATCGTTCAGCTCACGTCCCAGCACAAAGCGCTGCTGATTGCCGCCAGAGAGACTCGCAGCCGATGCATCAGGGCCATCGGCCCTCACCTGGAATCCATCGATGACCATGGAAGTTCGCTTGCTCATCTCGCTCCAGGTCAGCACCCCCGATCGTGTTCCTGCGCTCTTGAGAGCGAAGTTCTCGGAGAGAGTGAACGCAGGAATCAAGGCTTCGTCCTGACGGTTCTCGGGTACGAAGCCGATCTGAGCCGGTATGGACATCAGGCCGCTTGCCAGCTCGAGCTTTCCGGCGAGTGTTCTGAGCAAACCTGCGGCAGCTCCATCGAGCGCGGCGACGCCGAGTATTTCGCCTCCCCGGATTTCGAAGCACAGCTGCGTTGAGTCGGCTCTGCCGGCCACGACTCCGTCAACAGACGCCACAACTTCGCGCAGCAGGGATGCTGGCTTTTCGCCAGGGACGTTGACTGTGGAGGCTCCCAGCATTGCAGAAGTGAGAGAATCGCGGTTGATCGAATCCATTCTGGAGTTGAGCGCGACACGTCCGCGCCTGAGAACCGTCACTTCATCGGCGTGGGCAAGTGCGTCGCGAAGCTTATGTGTGATGAGCACGACCGAGCCGCCGGCCTCTGCAAAGGAACGCAGTTGCGAGAAAAGCTCTCCGGTGTCGCGTGAGGTTAGAACAGCAGTTGGCTCATCGAGGATGAGTATTCGCGCGTCGTGTGCGAGGATGCGGATGATCTCGAGTTTCTGGCGTTCCGCGCTTCCGAGGTCGGATACTTTGGCGAAGGGGTTCAACGCGATACCAGTTCTCACTCCGATCGCTTCGATTTGTGCAGCCACTGCATCCGGTCTGAAGCGACCGCGTCTGCCCAGTGCCACATTTTCAGCTACGGACATCGATGGAACCAGCGAGAACTGCTGGTGAACCATGCCTATCCCGGCGGCGATTGCGGCGGAGGGAGAGTGCACGTCCGTCAAACTCCCATTCACCACGACCTTGCCGGAGTCAGCGCGAAGCATCCCGAAGGCGATACGCATGAGGGTCGTCTTGCCTGCTCCGTTTTCGCCGAGGAGTGCGTGGATCGATCCGCGTTTTGCCGCGAACGACACGTTGTCCACGGCTGCCACGGTTCCAAACCGCTTCGAGACGCCCTGTATCTCGAGCGCGATGTCACTCATCTGCGGCGAGATAGAGTCACAACGGTACTAAATCAAAGACCGGTAGGGGCATGCAGCATCGTCCACTCGAGATTGAAGCGATCTGCAAGGTGCTTGGCAAGCGCTTCGACTCCCAGTGTTTCCGTAGCATAGTGCCCAGCGTAAATGATTGTAATACCGAGCTCGGTAGCTTCGACCGCTGTCCAGTGTGGACCTTCGCCGACAATCAGCGTGTCGATGCCCGTGTCAGCAGCCTCCTCGAGAGTTTCAGTTGAAGCACCAGATCCTGTGCAGATTGCCCACTTGAGTGTCCGTCTTCCAGGCGGCACTACTGTTGACACGACTTCGCCACCTCGCTTCGACGTAAACGCTCGCGTCCGCTCGAGCAATGCGCTTGTTGCAATGTCAGACTCACCGCGCACGCCAATCGTGCGTCCCTTGAACGCCGCGAACTCACCAGACGATGAGAGGCCGAGCGTCTCGGATAGTAGCACATTGTTACCAAACTCCGCATGCCGGTCCAGCGGGAGATGCGACGCGTACACGGCGATGTCATTCGCCAGCAACATCCGCATCCGCTCATAGGACGGTCCGGTCACCGGGCGGAGACCCGTCCAGAACATACCGTGATGCACGAGCATCAAGTCTGCATCAGCGGCAATTGCCGCTGCAATCGTACGCCCGGAGAAGTCAACGCACGCGGCAACCTTCGTTACGCGTCCGGTGTTCTCCATCTGCAGCCCGTTGACCGCATTCGGGTAATCCGGTACCGATGCGACCTCGAGAATATCATCGAGATATTGAGCGAGCTCACGCGTAGTGGTCACTGACTCGCGCCTGCTCGCAATGAATCGGGGAGCACACCGTCGCTGAACGTGCCTGCCATCATTCGCTGCTTCGTAGAATCCACCGACGCGAGGATCGCTGGCGGAATCGTCGACACTAGACGTGGGTTCGGCACAAATGTCACGATGTCATTCTGCAGACCAAGCCTGAAGACTTTTCCCTTGAAGCCTCCCTTTGCGACATCGCGAGCGATCATCAGGAAAGCATGTGGAAGGTCGATGACGACGCTGCCGAGGGTGGCTTCGGGAACGATGTCGTTCTGGTTTGTGTTCGAGCCGATCGCGCGTACGCCCTTGGCTTCCTTGACTGCCTGAAAAACACCGAGCCCTGCAGCATCGGCATTCTGGAAGATCACGTCGGCACCACGGTTGATCTGTGCAATCGCCTGCTCCTTCCCCGCGCTGACGTCATCCCAGTTCCCGATGTAGGACACGACAACCCTGACAGCCGGGTTCACTTTTCTCGCTCCCTGCTCGTACGCTGCGAAGCTCCGTTTCACCGGAGGCAGCTCCGTACCACCGATAACCCCAAGAATGTTCGATTTGGTCATGCTGCCAGCAACCATCCCCGCCAGATATGACGCCTCCTCGAACGCAAACTCGGCCCCCCCGACATTGTCAGCGACACTGGTCCCCGAGGTCGTGATGTACACGGTGTTTGGATGGCTGGGGGCAACCCGAAGCGCTGCATCCTGAAACTCGAATCCATGACCGAATACCAGATCGAAGCCTTTTGCCCCGTACTGCCGGAAGTTCTCGTCAAACTCAGCCGGGGTACGAGTCTGGATGTGACTCACCTCCGCGCCAATACTGTCCTTAATGGCCATCAGGCCAGCATACGCACCGGCATTCCACGACTTGTCAGAGATCGGACCTGGCGTTAACAGGGCAACCTTGAAGCCGGTATCACCGCCAGGCAGCGATGCCTTCTTATCCCCCGAACACGCACCCAACGTGAAAGCGACGATGAGGCTGGCGGCTGTGGAAAAGCTGCGAATTCCAGGCATTTAAGTGTTGTTAAGTGATTGAGCCACAACAGGTTGGGCGCAGTGTTGACATCACTGTGGATTTCCCGCTAACCCCACTGCTTCCATCAGCCGCTCGAGATCCTCAGGCGAATAGAAGCTGAGAACTACTGTCCCACGGTTTCCCTTTTTCACTGTAATGGAGACATCCGTCTGAAGATGTTTTCGCAACCTCTGCTCAAGACTCCGCACCTCGGCCGATCGCGTATCTTCCTTCCGCGGCCGACCACGCTTCGGTGTCCCCGCCACCACGGGGACCTCCTTGACCCGCCGCTCAACCTCGCGTGCACTCCACCCCTGCTCGACAATCTCCCGAGCCAATGTGACCGACCGCGACTCATCGGCAATACCAATGAGGGGACGCGCCTGCCCTGCGGTAAGACGACCCTGCTGCACCAGGACACGCACCGAAGACGGCAGCTGCAGAATCCTGATCACATTCGCCACCGTCGACCTATCCTTCCCAACCATGTCCGCAACGAGCTGCTGCGTATACCCGAAATCCTTAATCAACCGCTCGTACCCCTCGGCCTCCTCAACGGGATTCAAATCAAAGCGCTGCAGATTCTCGACAAGAGCAAGCGTCAACATCTCCCTGTCGTCAAGATCCTTCACCACCGCAGAAATCGTCGACCAACCAAGGTTGGCTGCGGCTCGAAATCGCCGCTCACCAGCGATCAGCTCATACCCCGTCCCACTCTTCGCCGGACGAACAGTAACAGGCTGAAGGAGACCACTTGTCTTCAAACTTTCCTGCAGCTCGAGCAGCTCTGCCTGGCTGAAATTCTTGCGAGGCTGGAATGGGTTGCTGGAGATCTGGCCCACTTGAATATCCCTGAGGGCCCCCTCCTGAACCTGTCCGGCCGGCGGCGAGGCGCTGAATAGCGCGTCCAGTCCGCGCCCCAACCTTCGATTCGATTTCTCAGGAGGCACCTAACCCACCCTCGGCAAAAGTTCGCGCAATGAGCTCCTTAGCCACACTCATGTACGCCTTGGCTCCGACAGATCCGATGTCATATAGAATGATCGGCTTCCCAAAGCTCGGTGCTTCCGCAAGCCTCACGTTGCGAGGAATGATCGCCTCGAACACAGTGTCGCCGAAATACTCCCGTGCATCGGCGGCCACCTGACGCGAGAGGTTCAGTCGAGCATCATACATCGTCAAGAGAACACCAGCGATAGCAAGCGACTCGTTCACCCCATGCTGAATACGATGAACCGTGTTGAGAAGCTGGGACAATCCTTCCAGGGCGTAATATTCACATTGCAACGGAATGAGCACGGAGTCCGCTGCACCCAACATGTTGAGCGTGATAAGCCCAAGAGACGGAGGACAGTCTATCAGGATGAAGTCGTACTCATCTCGAAGCGGGGCAATCGCATTCCGCATCGCTGTTCCCCGCTCCGGCTTGTCGATTAACTCGACCTCCGCTCCCGCGAGATCCGGAGTTGCCGGGAGAACATCAAGGCGATCGAACTGAATGCCTTTAAGCACAACCGAAGCTGCGGGCGTTGCACCAATCAGGACATCGTATAGAGTCGCCTCGAGCTCCGCACCCTGAATTCCGACACCGCTAGTGGCATTCCCCTGTGGGTCCCCATCTATAAGAAGGGTTCGCTGCTCCGCCGCAGCGAGACTGGCGGCGAGGTTGACCGCAGTTGTCGTTTTTCCGACCCCACCCTTCTGATTTGCAACAGCAATCACGCGTCCCACTGGTACCCGGGCTAGAGTTAAGACCCGGAATGTACGATTTCGCAGGGTGTTCGGGGAGGTGTTTCACGTGAAAAATCCCTAAAGTTCTCCGGTCGGACTTTTCACGTGAAACACACATAAAGTCCTTTAGTTACGCCCACCGACGAACGACCAGCGGGTGTTCACGTTCACAGTCAACGTCTGGTCCCCGGGCTGGATCGGCGTGTCCGCCGCAACAGCCGCAGTCATGCGCGCTTGCGCGGCCATTTCGTACGGACGCGGCGGTGGGAAATACGCACCGACACTAACCTCGAGCAGGCCACCAACGCTTCCGCCGGCTGCACGCGCCGCAGCATCCGCATCGAGCCTTGCACTCTGGATAGCCAGCCCGATGGCCTCACGCCGGGCCGCCTCAGTATTCGCAGCATAAAAACTCAGCGACGAAATCATATTCGCGCCCCTGGAAATGGACGTGTCAATGATCCGCCCGACCATCGTCAAGTCGACGACCTCAACGGAAACTGTATTCACCACCGTGTATCCAATAATCACAGGTTCCCGATTCTGCTCATACCGGTGTTCCGGCATGACGTTATAGCCGGTTGTCGAAATCTTGTCGGCCGCGACCCCCAATGCCCGGATCCCATCAATGACCGCCTTTTGACGGGTCGCATTCTGAGCTGCCGCAACTGCCGCCGTTGGGGCCTTGGTCTGGACACTAATCTGTATGTTGGCGCGATCTGGTGACACCTTCACCTCACCGCGCGATCCGATGGAAATTGATGGAATTGACGCTATAGTGGCGTCTTGCTGAGCCGATAGTGGCGCACATCCGATGATGGAAAGGGCAATAATGAGTTTCTTCATGATCTGCTCGTGTTAGGGTATTACAGCCTGCATATCAATAGGACGTTGTCATTTGACAGACTTGCACACCTGAAATGTTACCGCAGGTGTCGGTTCAGGAAATCGAGTGTGCGGGTCCATGCAAGCGAGGCCGCCTCGGGATCGTAGACTTCGGGCCGGCTGTCGTTGAAAAAAGCATGATCTGCGTCATAGAAATGGGCTTCTATCGATTTACCGCTCGTTTCTATCGATTCGACCAGGGCGCGGGCGCTTGCTTCTGGAACGTTGTGATCTTGTTTCGCAAAGTGCGCAAGAATTGGCACTTTCAATCTGGCGGGATCGATCTGCGCGTTTGGATGGATACCGTAGAAATCGACACCGGCGGAAAACTGCTCAGGAAATTCGGTAGCTGCGTAGAGTGCGAGCTGCCCTCCCATGCAGAAGCCGAGTATTCCGACTGTCTTTGGTTGAACGTGGTCGAGGGCGTGAAGGTAGTCGGCTGCTCCCTTCATGTCTTTCGCCGCTTCACCGATGTTGAGGGCCATCAGCATTTTTCCGGCTTCGTCGGGGCTCTTCGTTTTTTCCCCATTGTAAAGATCGGGCGCAAGTGCGACGAAACCCTCAGCGGCAAATCGATCTGCCAGCTCCTTGATGTGGTCGACAAGGCCCCACCATTCCTGGACCACCACGATGCCCGGACCCGGCTTTTTCGGTAACGACAGGTAACCGCGTGCACTTCTGCCGTTTGCTCGAAACTCAACCATTCTGCTCGACGTCATTTCATTCTCCGATTAGCGCTCGCGCATCTCGCGCGCTTCTGTGTGAGGGTGAAATTGCTCCGGACTCCGGACTGAAGCCAGTGATCACATGCGTGTCTCCGAGGGGCATGCGTAAATTGGTGCGATGATTCTCGAGAACCGCCCGGTTGCGCGAGCAACTGCGTTGATTGTGATCTCCTCGTGCTGCTTCGGATCTCTGACGACACTGACATTGCTGATCACCCGAAGCGGGCTTCCGCTTCTGCCGGCAATGATGTGGCGGTATCTCCTTGCAGCGCTGGTGCTGCTGCTCATCCTGCGCGGCACGGTGGTGACCGGCATCAGCACAAGGCGCGCCGTGCGTCTGATGATCATTGGCGGGTGCGGTCAGGCAGTCATTACATACTTCTCGCTTCTCGCGCTCGAGTACCTGCCCGTAGGGCCTTTGGGTTTCCTCTTCTATACATATCCTGCGTGGGTAGCGGTCATCGCTGCCATTACGGGGAAGGAGGCGATGACCCTCGTCCGGTTTCTCGCGCTCAGCATCGCGATGGCGGGAATTACGGTGATGGTCGGCAGTCCGTTTGCTGCTGAGCTAAACACGAAAGGTGTAATGCTCGCGCTGGGGACCGCACTTCTTTTTGCGCTTTACCTTCCTGCGTTGAACAGGGTGCAGGAGGGAGTTGCACCACTCGTATCTACGTTCTATCTGGTCACCGGCGTCTTCATCTCGTTCGTGATAGCGGGAGGAATCACTGGCTCACTTCGCTTTCCTGGAACGGGCGAGGCCTGGGGGCTTCTCGCGGTGCTTTCGCTTGTGGGGACTGTAATCGCGTTCGTCTCACTAATCAGTGGCCTGCGGATACTGGGCCCGGTGCGAACTTCGATTATTGCGACGATAGAACCGTTTTTCACAGCAATGCTCGGCGTCATTGTGCTGCGGGAGTCTTTCACCATGACGACGTTTGCCGGAGGGGTGCTGATTGCCGCCGCAGTATTGCTGCTTCAGTGGAACGGGAGAGCGCGCTCGATGACAGCGCCGGTGACGTAGCCGCAGGGAATCAGGCCGGTGTGCGTGTTCTCCGCTTCTCGATTTCGATCACGAGGTTTTGAATATCACTCGGGCTCACCCCGGGAATTCGCGAGGCTTGGGCAAGAGTACCTGGTTGGATGGAGCCGAGCTTCTGGCGTGCTTCATATGAGAGCGAGCTCATGCCTGAGTAGCTCAGGTTTTCCGGAATGGGAAAATCCCCCATCTGTCGCATCCGCTCAGCCTGAGCGCGCTCTCTGTCGAAGTAACCCGAATACTTGATTTCAAGATCTGCAGACAACAAGGACTCTGCAGAGAAGTTCGTTGGCGCACCAGCCGCGACGAAGAGTGCTTCGAGCGATACTCCCGGCCGCCGTGCGACCTCTACGATCTTGACGGAATGCGCAAGCGGTGACGTCCCTGCACCCTCGAGCGAATCGTTTGCCTGAGCGGGCGTGATGCTGGTTGTCGCCGCGATCTCGTGGATGGTGCGCTCTTCGCTCAAACGGGTGTCGACGACCTTGCTCTCAATGTCGTTGTAGAGCTTAAGCGCTGAAGCAATCCCGCTCAGGCGTGGAATCGCATTGTCCTGGCGCACGGTCAAGCGAAACTCCGAGCGCGACGTAAAGAGCCGATACGGTTCGTCCACACCGCAGGTGACGAGATCGTCGACGAGCACTCCGATGTAAGAGGTCTCGCGTCCAAGAACGAGCTTATCCTTTTCCAGCGCAGCAAGGCCAGCGTTGATCCCTGCGAGCACGCCCTGTCCTGCTGCTTCTTCGTATCCGGTCGTGCCGTTGATCTGGCCTGCGAAGAAGAGGCCGCCGATAGCTTTTACCTGAAGCGTCGAATCAAGCTGCGTTGGCGGGTAGTAGTCGTACTCGATTGCGTAACCGGCTCTGGTCATACGAACGTCTTCGAGCCCTGGTACTGTTCTCATGATGTCGAGTTGGACTTCAGCAGGAAGTGATGTCGACAGCCCGTTGACGTAGAGCTCGCTTGTATCGTGTCCTTCCGGCTCGAGGAAGAGCTGATGTCGTTCTGCATCGGGAAAGCGAACCACTTTGTCCTCGACGGACGGACAGTAACGCGGACCGCGCGCGGTGATCGCGCCGCCGTACATCGCTGACTTCTCGATGTTGGCGGTGATGATTTCCTTTGCCTGCCCTTCGAGATGGGTAATCCAGCATGGCATCTGAGGAGGGTGACGCGTCTCGTCGCCATCCTGACGCGGGGTTCGCCAAAAATGCGACCAGGAATAGTCGAACTGGTCGATCTCGCTATCCTGCTGCTGCATCTTCGAGTAGTCCACCGAACGCCCGTCGATTCGCGGAGGAGTTCCAGTTTTGAAGCGTTCGACAATGAGTCCGGCTTCCTCGAGCTGTTCAGCGAGGTGGGTCGCAGAAGACTCGCCTGCCCTTCCTCCGGCGAGATTGGTTCCTGTTCCTATGTGTATGCGTCCGCGGAGGAACGTGCCTGTCGTTATCACTACGCACGGGCTGGAAAACACGCGACCTTCGAGCGTAGCGATTCCACCGACGCGCGATCCAGATGGATCGAGAATGAGGCGCGCAACCGTTCCCTGGATTGTCTGAAGTCGCCGGTGCTCCTCGATCAGTGAGCGAACCGCACGACGGTACAGACCGCGATCGCACTGCGCGCGTGGTGCCCACACCGCAGGGCCCTTGCTGCGATTGAGCATTCGGAACTGAAGTGTAGCGAGATCGGTTGCCCGCCCCATGATTCCGCCGAGTGCGTCGACCTCTCGCACGACGGTCCCCTTGGCTACGCCTCCGATGGCCGGATTGCACGACATCTGGCCGATGGTCTCGAGCGAGCTCGTGACGATGCCCACGGTGGCGCCAAGCCGCGCCGCAGCAACTGCTGCTTCAGTACCGGCGTGACCGGCTCCAACAACAAGGACGTCGAAGTGACACTCGGGGGACGCGTTCACGCTCTAATTTCGCATATCTTCCACTCAAATACCTACAGACACGAGGCGACCCAGCATGCCACTAGCGGTAACGGAAGGATTTCCGACGATTTTCGTAAGGAAAGATGCGTTCGAGCGTGCCGGGCTCGCACGCTCGGAGATCGATGACCGATTCAACCTTACGGATGCGGAGTTCAGGGTTGAAGGCGCCCTCATTGCCATCGGGCCAATACCGTCAGATGAGATGGTGGGTCCGCTGCTCGAGTATCTCGAAACGAAAGGGCTGACGTACTTCGACGAAGTGTTCGAGCTCAGCGGCAACTGGCCGTCCTGGCTCAAACTGTTCGCGATGTAGAAACTACAGTCGCTGCTCTACGACCGACCAAAGCTCGACGCGGGCTACCCCGTCTTCCATCACGTCAATAACGACCTCGGTTCCTTCAGGAATGGGAGCGCCGTCGAGACTGAGCGCCGGCAGGACGTGCATAGCGTCCCAGGCGTAGTAGGTAATCTCTCCCGGCTCCTCGCTGGTGATCTCGCGTGAGACCGTTGCAACCTGACCGTTGATCTCATCCTCGTCGTGAGGCACAGCATGTTCCGGAGTGCGGAGTGCCCACTTGGCCATCAATACAATCATTCCAGTGAGTGCGGCGGCTCCTGTTGCCAGCGCGATGAGAACAACGACTAACGGGGTGATCGTTGTGCGTGCCGTGAGCAGATAACCGCACGCACCAAAGCCTGCCAGCAGTGCCGCCACTGTCGGCGGGTTGAGAACCGGGGACGGCGTGCCGGTGCGTCTGCGACGCCAGCGCTCGACGCCATGCAGCATGGAGGTGACGGCAAGGGCCAGTCCGGCGAGAAATGCAGCGAGGTAGAAGTACTTCAGCATCATTCGCTCATGCGCCCAGGTGACGGCGGAACCATGCGATTGTCGCGGGCCACGCCTGCTGGGTCGCGGTCAGGTTGGCGCCTTCCTGACCAGCCTGCTGGCGCAGAAAACCGTGACCTGCTCCCGGATAGATATGATGAGTGAACGTTTTGTTCAGCGCCTTCATCGCGGAATCCGCTGGTGGAACGCTCGCATTTACGCGCGCGTCGTTTCCTCCGTACAATCCAAGCACCGGAGCGCGGACAGAGCCGAGTGATGCACTTGGTGGCGAGGAGCCATAATAGACGACTGATGCGCCGAGCTTGGCGGACCTGACCGCGTGCTCGAAGGAAACGCTTCCTCCCCAGCAGAATCCGACGATGCCATATCGCGGGAGGGCGGCAGGCAGTGCCATCGCGTATTCAGCAGCGGCGGAGATCTGGCGGTGCACGACATTCATGTCGAGCGTGCGGATTGCCGCCGCTGCGAGGTTTGCAGGAACGCTATCTGTAGGGTTAGGCAGATTCTTCGAGGTGAGCAGATCGGGTGCGATTGCGATGAACCCATCAGCGGCAAGCTGGTCGGCGATACTTCGTACCCATGGGGTAAGGCCGTAGATCTCGTGCACAACTACCACGACGGGGGCTTTCGTCTTCCGCTCGGGATAAGCAATCCACGCGCGCACGCTGTCAGTGCCGGCCGCGAGCATTACCCATTCGCCGTGTCGCGGCGATGCCGACAGGCGTGTGCGCGCTGTGTTTAGATCGGCGGGCAAAGTGGTAGGCGGCGTGCTGCCGCGGTTGGCGGTGCATGCTGCAACGACTCCAAGAAATGAAACGGCTGCGGCGCGTCGAACAGTCGGGAGAAACATTGGAAACCTCGGGTGGGGATCAGGTACCTGCGGGACTGCGCTGAAGCTGACCTGCAAGAAAAGCAACTGTACGTCGTTCCAGGTAGTAGACAGGGCGAAAAGGATTCGGTCCTGTGACGAAGCCAACATGACCGCCATGACGGCTGAACTCGAGATGAAGAAATGCGTTGCCCTCTGCTGTGTCCCGCACCTGGTTGAGAACCTGATTGGGGAGAAACGGGTCGTCAACCGCGCTCAATAGTAACGTGTTGACACTAATGCCTTTCAACCATCCCAGTGAGCTCGACTTCCGGTAATAATCCTCTGCATCGAGGAAACCGTGGACGGGTGCGGTGAATGAGTCATCGAAGTCGAACATCGTGGTCACGGCCTTCATGTCTCTTGCGGGTGCGATGTCCGGGTGAGCCTGACGTTTGAACTGGGCCTTTCGCCGGAGCGACCTGAGAAAGTGACGCTGGTAGACTTTCGCGAAGCCGCGGTCGATGTGCCGGGACGAGCGGTTGAGGTCGAAGGGGACAGAGATGGCTACGGCTCCACGTACGTCTGGTGAAATGCCCTTGCCTGTTTCCCCCAGGTATTTGAGCAGGACGTTGCCACCCAGTGACGAGCCTGCGAGGACGATCGGGGAGCCGGGTGATTCAGCGGTGAGGCGCGACAGCACGAACGCCAGGTCAGTGGTCTCTCCGGAGTGATAAGAGCGCCGGGTTCTGTTCATCTCGCCGCCGCAGGAGCGGAATATGATCACAGCCGCGCGCCAGCCCCGGTGACTCGCTTCACCGAGTAGTCCCTGGATATAATGTGAGTGAATTCCGCCCTCGAGGCCGTGCAGCAGGACGAGGATTGGGGAATCTTCAGGTCCGGCGAGGCGATGAACGTCGAGGAAGTCGCCGTCGGGAGTGTCGAGACGCTGGACGACAGTTGGCTGGAGGGGAGCACGCCTGAGAAATTTGCCCCACAGCGTCTGGAGGTGTGGACCGGGCAGCCACCAGGGAGCGGAGAATCCGGCGTTCACAATTCAACCCGCATGTGACTGATGGAAGTGCAGATTTTCGGCGTTAAAAAAAGTGCGGACACGCGAAAGGCGCTCAGGTTTTTCTCGGAGCGTCGGATAAAAACGCATTTCGTGGATCTCAATGAACGCGCTGCATCACCGGGCGAGCTGCGAAGGTTTGCGCAGAAGTTCGGCGTTGGCGCACTGATCGATTCTGCATCGAGCAGGTTTCAGGACCTGGGTTTGAGGCATGCACGGATGTCCGATGATACATGGCTCACCAAGCTAGCCGATGAGCCGCTGTTGCTGAGAGTACCGCTCGTGAGAAGCGGGAACCAGTTCAGTATCGGCCTCGATGAGGAAGCGTGGAAGCAGTGGAAGTAAGACCTACTAAGTTGGAGCATGCGCACAGATAACGATTTCGGGACTTTCTTTCTTCCCGGCCCTACCGAGGTAAGGAAAGAAGTTCTCGCAGCGATGTTGAAGCCGATGATCCCTCATCGCAGCACCGAGTTCGAGGATCTTTTCGGGCGGATTCAGGATGGGCTTCGTGAAGTCTTTCTCACGAAGCGGCCAGTTTACGTGGCGGCATCGTCTGGTACGGGGCTGATGGAGGCGGGGATTCGTGCGCTTCCGCCCGGACGCATCCTCTCTCTCGTGAACGGCGCGTTCTCTGAGCGCTTTGCGCACATTGCTGAGATGTGTGGCCGTGTGGTGGACAGGTATGAAGTTCCCTGGGGCCAGGTGCACGGCGTCGATGAGTTAGATAGTCACCTATCTCAAGGTGAGTACCGGGCAATCCTGGTGACACATTCGGAGACGTCAACCGGCGCCATGAATGACGTCAGGGCTCTCTCGGACGTGGCTCACTCGCGTGGGGTTCTCTGCCTGATCGACAGCGTCAGCGGGCTGGCGGGTGCCGAGCTGCGCTTCGACGAATGGAAGTTAGACTACGTTCTAACTGGATCGCAGAAAGCTTTTGCCCTACCGTCAGGGCTCGCCTTTGCAGCCGCATCGGAAGAAATGGTTGAGCTCGCGAAAACTGCGGTCGATCGCGGCGTGTACTTCGACATCGTCGAAATGGAACGTTACGCTCAGACCAACCAGGTCCCGGCGACGCCTGCATTCTCCCTGCTCTATGCGCTCGAAGTGCAGCTCGATGCGATGAAGCGTGAAGGAATTGAAAACCGCTGGGAGCGCCATTCGGAAATGTCGGCGATAACGACATCGTGGCTGATCGAGACGGCAAAACAGACCGGGCTTGGCTGGACCAATATCGTCGAAGAGGCTCATAGGTCGCCGACAGTTGCGACGATCCAGCTTCCCGAAGGGATCGCGACAAAACCCTTTGTCGCACGAGTCAAAGCCCAGGGTATCCAGGTCGCAACCGGATATGGCAAGCTTGGCGACACGACGTTCAGGATCGGCCACATGGGAGACCACACTGTGTCGACTCTCGAGCGGTGTTTCGCAGCGTGTGAAAGGGCGCTCTCAGATTGACGCAGATCGCGGTTTCGGGAGCCATGGTTCAGTTTGGCGCCACAACGTTATTTCGGGATCTCACCTTTACCGCGGCACGCGGCGACAGGTGGGGAATCCTCGGCAGGAACGGCACCGGTAAGACGACACTGTTTCGGCTGATAACGGGTGATCAGCAGCCGACCTCAGGATCCATATCGAAGCAGCCCGGCATTCGAGTATCACTGCTCGAACAGCACCGCGACTTCGGCGGAGCCAACACGGTCTGGGAGGCCGCCGCAGGGCAGTTTGCGGATCTTCTGGCACTCGAGCAATCGCTCGCAGACCAGGCGGTCAGCATCGGAGAGCTGGGTGAACGCTCGACGCCTGCGATGCTCGCGCGCTATGATCGGGATCTCGAACGCTTCGACCGGGAAGGCGGGTACACGTTCGCCCCACGCGTTGACGCAGTTCTGCACGGTCTTGGCTTCGATCCGGTGGAAGCACGAACGCGTCCCCTCACGCATCTGAGCGGCGGCGAGCGCGGCCGACTCGGGGTCGCCAGACAACTGGTGAGCCCTGCTGACGTCCTTCTGCTCGACGAACCGACGAATCACCTCGATCTCGACACGACCCAGTGGCTGGAGGGTTATCTCAAGTCCACAGACAAGACGATACTGCTCATCAGTCACGATCGTGCTTTCCTCGCGAACGTCGTCGATCATATCCTGCACTTCGAAGGCGATAGCGCATTCGCGTACACGGGCGGTTACGAAGCGTTCGTGATGCAACGCGAAGAACGCCGTCTTTCGCAGCAGCGCGCGTTCGACAAGCAGCAGAAATTCGTAGCGGCGCAGGAAGACTACGTGCGCCGCAACCTCGCCGGCCAGAATACGAAGCAGGCAAAGGGAAGACGAAAACTTCTGGCGAGGCTTCCACGGCTTGGAGCACCGATCGGCTCGGATGGGACGATGGCACTTCGCCTCGAATCAATGGAGCGCGGGGGCGATCAGGTAGTTGTCGCGGAGCATGTCACCATCGGTGTCTCCGACAGAACTCTCATCGAGGATTTCACTACCGCACTCAAGCGGGGCCAGACCGTTGGACTCATCGGACCCAACGGTGCCGGCAAATCGACGCTGATTCGCACGCTTCTTGGCGAACATGAGATAATGAAGGGCGAACTGCGGCTGGGCGGCTCGATCAAGCCTGCATACTATCGACAGGACTTGAGCCAGGTACCCATGGACAAGTCGATGTATGACGTGATCGGAGACCTCAGGCCATTGTGGGAGCGTCGCCAGGTTCAGAGCCATCTGGCACGTTTTGGTTTTTCAGGTGATGAGGTGCAGCGTAGTGCTTCAAGCCTCTCAGGCGGTGAGAGAGCGCGAGTAGCGCTGGCAATGATCGTATTGTCGAGAGCCAACCTGTTGATTCTCGATGAACCTACTAATCACCTCGATGTCGAGTCGATCGAAGCGCTCGAGGATGCGCTTCAGGAATTCGACGGAACCATTCTTCTCGTAAGCCACGATAGAGAACTGCTGAGGGTGCTCGTCGACAGGGTGTGGGTACTTCACGACAAGAAGATCACCGATTTCTCCGGCACATTCGGAGAATGGGAAACCGTGAGCAGCGAACGCGCGCATGCAGCGGCGGTAACTGCATCCGAAGAGGAAGCCCTGCGCCGCATGCACGAGAAGCAGAAGACAAAGCGGCGCGAAGACGACAAGGGTCAGCAGCGAAATGCAGGTCGCGAGGCAAAAAAGAAAGCCGAAGCTGCCGAGCGTCGTGTATCGGATCTGGAGTCGCGTATTACTGAGGTGACGCAGCTGCTTGCTGATCCCGCGTTGTATATGAACGACGATGGAAAGAAGCGCGCAGTAAACGCGGGGACCGAGCTCGACAAACTCAAGAGACAGCTCGACAAGGCGCTCGACGAATGGACATCAGCGACCGAAGCCGCCGAGCGTGCAGCGCGATAGGAGGGGTGGCTAGAACTCTCCGATGAAACCGATCTCGGGTTCGAGACGGACATTGAACTTCGCTTCGACCGCATCCTGGGCGATTACAATCAGCTCGCGTACATCACGCGCCGTTGCGGCGCCGAGGTTCACCATGATGTTGGCGTGGATATGGGAGATCTGGGCGCCGCCGTGCCGGTGACCTTTTAATCCGCACTGGTCGATCAGCCTTCCTGCGCCCATCCCCTCGATTTTCTTGAAGATCGATCCGGCGCTTGGATGAAACTGTAGCCATGGATGCCGGGCGCCGCGCCAGCTGAGATTTTCCTGCATGATACGGTGCATGGTTGCTGTATCGCCGCGCTCCAGCTGAAAGGTCACTGCAAGCGCGATGTCTTCTCTTTCATGCAGCACGCTCGTGTCGTAGCCGAACTTCATATAGTCGGGGCCCACGGTTTTCCGCTCACCTTCTTCGGTTAGCAGCTCGCAGGAGTGGAAGACATCGGCAATGAACATCGTTCGCTTACGTTCGGGCTCCGGCTCCAGGAAATGAAGGTTCTGCCAGACTGCCCCGCCGACCGTGCTGGGTATTCCCACGTAGTGCTCGATGCCGGACCATCCTCGCTCGACCGCCTCAGGGATGATGTCGGCAATAACTGCCCCACTTTCGACCCAGAGCTTCCCATCGTCTGAAAAGGTGAAATGGCTGGCGTGGTTCCGGATTACGAGGCCGCGGAAACCGGCGTCGCCGACGAGGATGTTTGCGCCAAGCCCAAGAACGAAGTACGGAACGTGCAACTCACGGGCGGCAAGGATGGCGCCTGCGAGGTCGTCGGCGATCTCCGTCGAATAGAACAGGTCGGCTGGACCGCCGATGCGGAACGTGGTGTATGGAGCAAGCACCTCATTCCGCTTCAGCTGTGACTCATTCAGGCGAGCGGCTAGTTTTTCGTACTGATCAATCATCGAGGCTCTTGTTGAACGGCTCTCAAAGAAATCGCAGTCGAGTCCGGCTCGCCACTTTTCTCATTCTCATGGCTTCGGCGCTGGCGCCATCCGTGATGGTGGCGCAGCGCGCGGAACTCGAGAAGATCATAAAGCGGAGGGTGCTGTCAAACGGACTGGAAGTCATAGTGGTGGAGAACCACGGCGTCCCGCTCGCGACAATAGAAGTCGACGTAAAGAACGGCTCGTTTACGCAGAGTCCTGAATTCGCAGGTCTCGCGCATATGTATGAGCACATGTTTTTCAGGTCGAACGCAAAGTACCCCCAGCCCGAGGCGTTCATTTCCAGCGCTGGCCAGCTTGGAGCGGTGTTCAACGGGACGACACAGGAAGAGAGGGTCAACTACTACATAACCCTGGCCGCAGACAGCGTAGATGCCGGGATCCGGTTTCTGAGTGCGGCGCTTCAGGCGCCGCTGTTCCGACAGGAAGAGCTCGAGCGCGAGCGTCAGGTGGTGATCGGCGAATACGACCGGAATGAGTCCAGCCCGTTTTTCCAGTTGAACCAGGAGATGGACAAGCTTCTCTACCCCGGAAATTTCAGCCGTAAGAACGTGATCGGGGATCGCGAAGTGATCCTCACTACGACGCCGGAAAAAATGCGCACGATTCAGCGCAAGTATTACGTGCCGAACAACTCGGTGATGATCGTGTCTGGCGACGTCGACCCGGAGAAGATATTTGCAGCAGCTGAGCGGGAGCTCGGGAAATGGCCACGCGGGGCTGATCCCTTCATTGCGGATCCGGTTCCTGCCATTCCGCCACTCGCTGCCAATGACGCGGTGATTGTCGAGGCGGGAGTGGGGGCAATCACTGTATTCCTTCAGTGGCAGGGGCCAAGCGTCGGCAAGGATCCTCGCGCGACATACGCAGCAGATGTGTTCAGCGATGTACTCAACGATCCTGGTTCGAATTTTCAGCAGCGCCTTGTGGACAGCGGGCTCTGGCAGAGCATGGGCGTCAACTATTACACGCTCAACAACGTTGGTCCGATTACGATCAGCGGCCAGACATCTCCGGAAAATCTGAGAAAAGCGCTCGACGCACTCGACGCTGAGATCGCCAAGTTCGATGATCCGGGCTACTTCGATCCAACCGAGCTGGCCGCGGTGAAAGCTCACCGCACGGTATCCTCAGCGTTCGATCGGGAGAAGGCTTCCGGGTTCGCGCACACACTTGGGTTCTGGTGGAGCGTCGCCAATCTCGAGTACTACATGGGCTACGTTGACAACATGGCACAGCAGTCAGTGAACGATCTTCGCGCGTATGGCGCGAAATACATCGTGGGGAAGCGCCGCATCACCGGAGTTCTCATCGAGCCGTCGGCGAGGCGCTCTCTGTCGCTGACGACGGATGAGCTCAAGGCAAGAGGGGCCAACTAATGCTGCTTTCAGTTGCGCTCGCGCTTGCGACAATGACGACGAGCTTCGAAGTGGGAGGAATCAGGGTCATCCTGAGGCAGAGCGATGCCAACAACGTCGTTGCCGCAAACCTCTATCTGCTCGGTGGATCACGGCAGGTCACGGCAGCAAATGCGGGAATCGAACCGCTGCTGCTCGAAATATCGGACCGGGGAACGAGGAAGTATCCGCGCGCGATTCTCCGCAGGAAGATGTCCCTGCTTGGAAGCGAGATTGCAACGGTGCCGTCAGACGACTGGACGATGTTCGGCATCCGGACTACTCGCGAGGTATTCGATTCAACGTGGGCAATTTTCGCGGATCGCGTGATGCAGCCAACGTTGGATCCAGCCGATATCGCCCTGATCAAGTCGCAATTCGTGTCCGGCATACGACAGCGCCGTGACGATCCCGAGGCACTGGCGGAATACCTTGCCGACAGCGTCGCATTCTCAGGCCATCCCTACGGGATTCCAATCGTAGGGACTGAAGCCTCGATCGTGTCAATCGATGTGAAGGCGCTGCGGGATTATCACGCCAGCCAGTTCGTAAAGTCGCGAATGCTGCTCGTGGTCGTAGGGAACGTCGATCGGGCACATGTCGAGCGACTGGTTACGGCAACGCTCGCGTCGTTGCCGCAGGGCAACTATACCTGGACACTTCCAGCGCGTATTCCGGATCGGGCTTCGTCGGTCGTCGTCGAGCAGCGCGAGCTGCCAACCAATTACATCCTGGGTTACTTCAGTGGCCCGCTCGCCAACAGCGATGATTATCACGCGTTGCGGATTGCCACGTCGGTACTGACCGGGCGAATGTTTGCGGAGATACGCACGCGGCAGAACCTCACGTACGATGTGCACGCGCCATTTCTCGACAAGGCTGCGAGCGCAGGCGGGCTCTCGATATCTACCGTTGCGCCGGATACAGCGCTCACGCTCATGTATCGGGCGATCCGGGAGCTGCAGGAGGGATTGCTGGATCCGGCGGGGCTGGAGATGCTCGAGCAGCAGTTCCTGACCGAATATTTCCTCGACAACGAGACGAACGACGCCCAGGCGACTTTTCTTGCGCGGGCCCAGTTGTATCGGGGAGACTACCGTAAGGCTGACAAGTTTGTCGAGGAGCTCAAGAGCGTCACACCAGAGGCTGTGCGGCGGGTTGCCCGGACCTACATGAAAGGAATCCGCTTTGCTTATGTGGGTGATCCACGCAAACTTCGCCGGGATCGTATTACCCGTTTCTAGGGGCTCGGAATCGA
>JANPKW010000071.1:0-2813 GCA_031426255.1 Gemmatimonadaceae bacterium
GGCACGGACATGAACAACTCGCCACGCTCCGCCTTGTTGCGAGTGCCGCGCGCCAACCGATTACGCAGCGTGACCAATTCGAATTCACTCATAGCGCCCTTCATTCCGAGCAACAACCGATCGTTGCCGTCGGTGGAATCGTACACCCCGTCTTGATCGCACAAGAGCGTGTTGAAAATGCCACAGACGTCAACCAACTGATGCCAATCCTTATTGCTTCGGGACAATCGACTGAGTTCCAACCCGAGCACGATACCAACGTGGTTCAGGCTGACCTCGGCCATTAGCCGCTGAAAGCCAGCACGATTTTCGGCAGCCTTGCCGCTCAGGCCTTGGTCCTCATCAATGACCAAGACTCTCTCCGCAGGCCAACCCAATCGTTCAGCAAATTGGGCGAGCGCATACTGCCGCTCGCGCGATTCACGATTCTCAAGCACCTGCTGAGGTGATGACTGTCGCACGTACACGATTGCCAGTCGATCGAGATGCACGTCCCGAATCTTCGACGCGGCTCGCGGACCAAATGCCGTCGTGACAGGCGGTGCGGACGAGCGGACATCAGCGTCAACCGGCGGTTTACGAGCGATCATCGGGCACCTCCGTTTCGTCGAGAGGTGCGTCGACTTGTCGCACGACGATACCGCTGAGTACAACCAGCGTTCGTTGTCGCTGCGGATCCGTCAGCAGATTCCACAACTGATCGAGACTTACGGTCCCGCGGAGAACTTGGCGCGGGGGGGAGCGATAACTGCGATTTCTCTTGGCATGGGTCGCCTCCTTGGACCGGTTCTTGTCGAGAGTGAATCCATTCCGCCAGCTGCTGTAGGCCAGCGACTGAGATTATTGGCGACTTCGCCGATTTCTGTAAAGAGGAAGAAATGGGGGTAGTGTTACTCGAACTTCTTGTACCAGAGCGCATAGCCGTCCGTGTCCCAGTACAGCAGCTTCAGCCGATCTCCCGGCTTGTTGCGAAACACAAACAGATGACCCGAGAGTGGATTCTCGCGGAGCACATGCTCAACGAGCGCTGCCAGACCATCGTGACTCTTGCGCATGTCCGTCGGAGATGCCGCGAGAAAGATCTTCAGCGCGGGCGGAATGCTCAGCATGGCCGCTGCTCCAGCAGATCGAGCACCGCAGTGAGTGTCGCGGGATTAAAGCCCGCCGTAATCACAATCCGCCGCGGATTGGCCAAGACGAGCTCCAGCTGTGCCGACGGCGTTGTGAACCTCGCCTCAGCAGAAGCGTTCACCAGCACTTCGGTAAACGCAGCGACCTCCGCCACAGGCTGCGGTGCATTCGGCGTCCGAGGCACGTCGGGAGCAGCGGTTGACGACAAAGCTTGCTCCCGGTCGCGCCCCGCGAGTTCTCTCCGCCAGGCATAAAACAGATTCTCTGTGAGACCCTGCTGCTGACAAAATTCGCGCACCGAAAACCCGCTCCGCACATGGGCCTCGATGTGCCCCCGCCAAAACGCCTCCTTCGCCCCATCCCGCTGACGCCGCTTCCGCATCGCACACCTCTCGCATTCGCTTCGATCATTTCCGAATTCGAACCGAGCTTACCACCTCTCACAAGATGCACTTCAGCGGACGCTCACCTTGATTGTCTATTTCGGCTTCCTCCGGACGGATGCCGTGATATATTTGGATAACGGCGGCACGGAACGGATCACCTTACTGGTTAACGGGGCCGAAAAACTCGCTGTCAGTCCCGGCCAAGTAGATTCATTTTCCTGCCGGGCCGGTGCACTTCATATCATCGCAAAGCGGGGCAATAGGGTGGTGTTTGACCAGATGAAAACCATCGCGGTCGAACTACATGGCAGGCGCAACTACCTCCTAAATCCGGAAGCGACCAACCGCTACCGGACAATTGAAGTGCAATACGGCATCAGCTTCCCCGACTTCCAGGCGTACAGCGACCGAGAGGACAAGGCCCGTTTGGTTGCGGAAGGCCTAAACCTCGTGCCGGCGACCGATTGGATCGACGTCGACCCTGATCATGTGCTGGAACCAGCACCCAAAGAGGTCGTTGGAAAATTCTCATCCAGCCGAAAGGTGCTGAAACGGGTGCCGAAAGCCGATGCGGATTACATTCTGACGACGCTGGCGTCCTGGGACAAACAGGGTAGGTATCTGCTGGAACGAGAGGCGAGCGACGCCCGTGAGAAGGAATATCCCAAGGTAGAGCAAGCCGCAGAGCGGATCCAAAAAGCAACATCCGAGCAGGGGCAATGAAAGGCCAATGCCGAGGGGCGCGATTGGGAATAGGGCGGACAGCGCCATCGACTTCTACTTCGTCGCGCCGACGAACACCTCGTCGCCGGATCCTGGGGACGGTTGGCTGCCGGGCGGCGACGAAGGGTGCGGACCTGTTCGGTAAGTTGGGCGGCGTAAAACAAGTTGACTAGGAAGAGTTCCCTTCACAAGCGAACGTACCCATCCATACCCTGCTTCGGTCCGACACGTCGAGGCAGCCAAGCCCTGAATCCACCCAGAGACGCACCCCGTCCGTCGCCAGCCAATCCCCCCTGTAAACTCCTCGTGCTGCGACGCACCTTCGAGAGCCATGATGAGCGCCACGATCCCGTCGATCCGTTCCCGGCTCTTCTTCTTCGACGGACTCCAATTATCTGCAGCATCCGATTCGCGCGAGACGTTCGCCGCCATCCAGCTCAGGACAGGGTTGCCGCCGTGGCGCAGGTGCTCGGCGAGTACGATGGCATCGAGCTTCTTCGCTGGCAAGGAGATACCGGCGAGCCTTGACCGAAGGTGACCATGCTGAAACCCTCCTGTTCGAGCTCGGTGGCT
>JANPKW010000072.1:0-40608 GCA_031426255.1 Gemmatimonadaceae bacterium
AGAGGCGCGAATGGACCTTGGTGTGCTCAGCACAGGTCATCGTTTCATGATTGGAATGGGCGTCGGTCTCGATGCATCTGTGATCGCCGGCGCTCCCGGGCCGTTGAAGCGGCGGTTTGGTTTCTTTGCATACGTCATTGCAGCGACGAAAGCGTTCGTGAAGCTCGAGAAATTCACGGTGCGTCTCACTGTGGACGGCATCCCGAAGGAAATGCGGGTATCGGCCGTGCTGATCGCGAACTTCGGTGCGGTGATGAACGACCTGCTCGCTTTCGGCGACGGGATCCAGCGGGACGATGGACTGCTCAACGCGTGCGTCTACTCGCCGCGGAATGTGATAGATGCGACGCGCATACTATTAAAGATGACATTCAGGCGGTTTACTCCCGATCCGTGCATCTATTACGCGTCGGGGTCGACGTTCGTGATCGAGACAGATGTGCCGAGGATCGGGCAGGCTGATGGTGAGCTGATAGGTGAGTCGCCGTTCACGGTCACAGTGGAGCCGCTTGCGGCGAGAGTGCTGGTCCGAAAGCGGTCGTAGGCGGGCAAGGCCAGATTGAGGGCGGTTCAGGTGTAGGGTACTACTATATGATGAAAGGCACTCCGTACTGCGTACTAACTGCGTACTGCGTACTAACTCCGTACTGCGGACTAACTGCGTATTGCGGACTAACTGCGTATTGCGTACTAACTGCGTACTGCGCAGTACGGAGTGCCCGATGGGTGTTGGTCGCCGAGGGGGCGACCGTTTAAGTTTGGGATTGGCGGGTGAGGTCGGCTCGCCTGCTATCAAAATCGGGGCGTAGCGTAGCCCGGTAGCGCGCCTGCTTCGGGAGCAGGAGGTCGCTGGTTCAAATCCAGTCGCCCCGACTATGTAAGACGAGCCCCTGCAATGCTTTGCATTGTGGGGGCTTTTTGCTGTCCAAGGTCGGGGGTGAGTTTGGGGGTGAGTTTCTCCCCGAGTTAACCCGCTCTAGCCTCACTCGAGATTTTCTTCGAGTGGGACATTACTTCGAGTAGCGTCACATCATCGGCCTGCTGATAGCACTTCATCAGCGTCCCGATATCGCTCCATCCTCCAGCCGCTGCGACATCGACGACAGGAAGCCCTTTTCTGCTTGTCGCCCACGCTCTTCTGTAGGCGTGCCATAACGATCCATCGAGTTTCGGAAGCTTCGCCTTACGTTCTGCAGACGCGAGCAAGTGTCCGAATGAATATCGCGTGACCGGCTTCGTCGGATCTGAGGCGCTTGGGAAAATCAAACCTCCGAATAGGCCGCCCGTCTTTACTCTGAAGGTTTTCAGCTCCTCACTTAGAGAAGCCGGAATGGGTATCACCCACTCCTTTCCCTTCTTGTCCGTCTCCGCCCGCCATCGAATTGTGCCTCGGTTGAGGTCAACATCATCCCACCTCAATTGGCGGATTGAACCGAGGCGACGACCTGTCGCTTCGGCCAACGTGAGCGCGAGCTCGACTTTAAGCCATTTTCGTCGTGCGGCGTTTCCCGCCACGCCCTTTCAGATTCATCGGCGTCCGTCCGGATTGCCGCAGCAGAAGCCCTACGCTCAATGGGGCCGGCAGCAGCCCCAGCAGCGGAGGATCTCGCTACAGCCTTGGCGGATACCAACAAGACAGTGGTGCGAAGTGCGGTAATTGCGATCGGCGAAATCGGTCCCGCGGCCAGGCGTGCTCTACCGGCGCTGAGAAGCCTGGAGACCCGTGCGACGGACGCACCCCAACCACTCGTCCGAGAAACGATTGAATTCGTGGAGGGAAGAGTGGGTCCTGTCCGCAGCTCTGAGCCAACACTTCAGGAACGGTGTAGAAACGCTTCATCCGACCGCGATGTTAGGTGTCCACCTGCGAGCGAGGATTTGGGGGTGAGTTTCTTCCTGCAGAGTACGGCATTGATGTCGGAAACTCCGGCACCGACGCCCGGTTTCCCTCTAAAGTCCGGCAGAATGTAGTAGTTGGTTAGCGTATTGACCTGCTTCGCGAGCAGGAGGTCGCTGGTTCAAATCCAGTCGCCCCGACTTCGTAACTCGAGGCCTCACCGACATTTGCGCGGTGGGGCTTTTTGCTGTCTAAACGCCTGGGATGAACTTGGGGGTGAGTTTGGAGGTGAGTTTCCTCAAGTCCGGAACCATGGATCACATCAGCGAAAATCCAGCAACCGAATTTCGTATTCATCGTAACGCCTGACGGCAGCCGCTGACTTGCCCAGCACGTAGCCAAGCATTTCGCCCCATGCCTGGAAGTACATGCCGAGCGCAACCAGAGGCAGCACTGCATATGACACTCGGTTCTCACGGATCGTCCGCGCTATTCCACGCCGGTGTTTGCGCATGAGCACGAGCGGAATGAGTGGAAACGCGAAACCATAGACGAGTCGGCGTCTGTGGGTCCAGGAAGCGCTCCGCAGTGATGCGATTGTCCGGCCGGCTACTACGCGCTGCGACAGCAAGTCGCGCGCGCGGGCGATGTTGATGTGCCCGACCTTCGCCGCAGGCTCGAAGACGATGCTTCCACCGGCGTTCGCGACGCTTCGCTTGATGTCCTCGCGGCTGAGCATGACAGTGTCGAGCGATTCGCCAAGGCCAACTAAGAATGACTTGCTGTATGAAACATTGAAGAGCGGTGCCGAGTCGAGCACACCCTGCTTCCTCCCCCGCGTCCAGGAAGCATAGCCGCCGAGAAAACCTGCCCAGCTCGCGAGCCCGTCCGGGTTCTCGTTCTCCAGCGCCGGCACCACTACCATTGCACCACCTTCATGCGCCGCTGCGATCGCATCGAACATCCCCGGTCTGGGGAAGGAATGTGTCTCTCCCATAAAGACGAACCGCCCCGCAGCGGCGTGGATCGCTACTGCGCGCGCACGATTCAAGGGATAGATCGAATCCACCGGTACAATCGTCACCTCGCCCGCGTCGAGTAGCGTTGCTTCGGCATGTGGAATTACAACGACGATCTGGACACTATGTCCAAGAGACTGCTGTCTCAGGTGGTCGAGCACCGGACAAATCCGTGCCGCATTGTCCGCAGGAAGTACGATCGAGATGAGAGGCATCACGTGCGGGCACTGCTCAGTGTGATGCTCATTTTATGATTTGGCTGCCAGTGGCGCCCGCCGAACTCCCACGGCTGGACGTCGCTCGAGCGAATATCATGATCACGGGCAAGCTCCACCGAGAGCTTCCGCCCGATCCACCGTGTGAGATGCTCGCCCGGACACAGATGGGGCGCGAAGCCAAACGGTGCATAACGCGTCCGGGTTTGTGTCTTGAGGAATCGGTCAGGATCGAAACGATGCGGCATTTCGAAAGCATCGGGCGAGCGGTGGCTCTCAGCAACGCAGAGCCTGACGTGCCAACCTTCAGGAATTACAAACCCGTTCCAGTCGATGCGCTTGCGAGCACGCCGAATGATGAACTCGCTCTGCCTCAGCCGCAAAGTTTCTCTGACAACTCGATCTGCAAGCCCGCCAATTTCGCCAGCTTCGGGATTCGATGCGCACTCGGCGCGAAGAGTCTCGACCCATTTCGCATTTTCGCCAAGTAATGCCAGCATCCAGACCATCAGGCCACTCGCATCCACCCGCGCTGTGTGAAGCGAATACGCGAAACTACCCATCATCGCGTCGTTGCTCAGTGCCTCAGGATGCGCCTTCGTGAGCTCCGACAGGAACGAGCACGCCAGATCCGGCCGTGCGGAGAGACTGCGCATGTCGCAAATAATCTGGCTCATCGCCTCGCGTGCCCTGGCCCTACCAGTGGTCGCAAGGTGACGATAGTCAGCGATCTGGTAGAGCTCTGCAAATCGATTCAGCTCCGCGCCGCGACTAAGCCCCAGGAAACATCGCATCATCACATGCAGTATCATGGAATCGACCACCCGTGGGCACTGATAATTGTCACGTGCGATAGCCTCGATGCCGATGCGCACTTCCCGGGTCACATCGTCGGAGCACTGTTCCACAACGTTACGGCTCATCGCTGACCGGAGAATCGCCGCGGTGTCCAGATGTTCGCTGTCGCTCAAGTAGCGAATGAATCCACCTGGTACAATCGCGTTGAATGGCGCGGGGGGGCTGCTCAGTTCCTCCTCATGAGACTGAATGAATTCCGCGATGCGCTCGAGCCCGACAATAGCAACGGCGGGCCTCGATAGATGCCTGAACTTGAAGATCGGGCCCCATCGAGCGGCGCGCTTTGCGAAGTAGTCGGGGTCGCGCCAAGGCCCAATCGGAAAGAACGCGAACGATCCTGGTGGCAACCCGCGATCAGTGCCGAATCCGGGACGGCGCTGAAGCAGGTCGTACACGATCAACCCGGCGGCAACGATTGCGGCGGGTCGCAGCACCAATGGTGCAAGAACGAACGCCGCAACAATGCCGATTGCGTACGCGGCGAGCGCAATTGGCAGGAGTGGCTGAACTGGTGGGAATGCCTTGAACCGCCGACGGAGACCGGGGTCGAACGCCACTCTCGAGAGTGGCAGCGCAATCAGGACCAGGAGTATGAGCTCACCAACGCGCTCGGCAAGTGAAAATTGCAAGGCGTGAAATTGCGACCCGCTGCTTCTTTGCGCCATGTCGGCGCGCGAGGCATGTGGGGCTTTGTCTGCGAGCGGGCCGACTGAGCTATGACGCTGCGCGCAGTTACCGGTCTGTGTTCGTCAGCGCCAAGAGGGAGAGCATCGTTTCATCACGAGGATCGGTAACGGTGCCGGTCTCCGTGAAGCCCAGCTTTTCGAGAACCCGAATCGACCCCCGGTTTCGCGGAACCACTACAGCCGCGAGCCGCGGGAGTTTCATCGTCCCAAATGCAAAATCCACCACTCCGCGCGCCGCCTCCGTCGCGTACCCTTTTCCTTCCGCGTGTGGGAGGAAGGCATACGCGATATCCGGATCGGCAAGCCAGGGTTTCCAAGTCAGACCCGTCATACCGAGTGGTTCAGCAGTGTCCTGGACCTGAGCCAGGCACAGGCCGAAGCCGTGCATGCGGTAGCTGTTGAACGGCCCCTCCTCCAGGTAGCGCCATGCGTCCTCGATTCGGCGAATCCCTCGGTCGCCGATGTTTTTCAGGAAGCCCGGCGTGTTGAGCAGCGACACGATAAAGGCTGAGTCATCGCGCGTAAAAGGTCTGAGTGTCAGGCGGTGCGTGTTGATCATGGATGCGATTTACCGGCCCGGCTTGGTGTCGGTGTCACCACGACACCAAATCGCGTCGCGAGGTCAGTGAGGTATAGCTCGATCCCCGCGTGATGTGAGAAGATGTAGCGGGAGGCGAATCGAAATATGGGGTTGTA
The DNA here is from genome assembly GCA_031426255.1 of Gemmatimonadaceae bacterium. GTDB lineage: Bacteria > Gemmatimonadota > Gemmatimonadetes > Gemmatimonadales > Gemmatimonadaceae > UBA4720. The sequence goes on from JANPKW010000072.1 coordinate 5,312, forward strand.
GACTTCGCCGTCCTCGGTGATGCGCAGCGAGACGCCGTTCGCGTCGGGGCTGAGTTCGAAGGTCCACGTCCCGCCGAACGGAAGGGACGGGTCGGCGATTCGTGTGACAAGGCGGCGAGGTGGGACCGCCTCGGTGACTTCGTACAGGATCGCCCCGTCACTGCTCACTTCCTGATATGCGACGACTCCCACGCCCCTATCGACCCGCAGGACGGACTTCACCGATGGACGCCAAGCTGGAACACTGTCGAACGCCGTGATCACGGCGAAGAGACTCTCCGGCTGCACCGGGTAAGTCGCCGCACGTGTTGTGCTGTGTTTCACGGGTAACCGCCACCCGATCAGGAGGACTGCAAGCAGGGCGACTACGAGGAGACTAACTAGGGCGACGCCGATCTTGAGCGGTGTGCTCACAAGTCTACCTTGAAGAGTCGGCTCGAAGCGGCCATTGTCGCGCAATGGCAGCCATGTCATCAGCGGGAGACCCGCTACTGCCATCGTGAGAGGAATGCCCACGCCGGCGGCGGTCAATTAAGAGAACTGCGCGCTCAAGCGTGGGATCCCCTTTCCCCAATCCTGGCCTTGCCTCGATTGGCGGGACAAACGCTTCCCTTGGAGTGCCATCGATGTGACTCAGCTGCTCCGTCGGAAGATTGAGTCTGATGCCGGTTCGTGGCAACTCAATTGTACTGGTCGCACCTAGGAGGCGTGCCATCACCGTCCCGATAGGCGTTGCTCGGTTCATGCCGTGTAGACCGATGGCCACCCCTTCGCCCATGCTCCCAGTCCATCGACCCACAAGAACTACAACTGGTTTCTCATATGTGAATGGCCCTCTTGGAGCAACGTACTCAGTCCAAAGGCGTCGCACCCCTGTCGCCCGCCGCTCTGAAACGAGCTCATGACGTTGATAGGGTTCCTCCTTCTTGATGAGGCGGCTCATCAAGGCGCGCGCAACAGTTGTGTTACCCCCAGACGGTGTATCTCTGAGATCGAGTATCAGACCTTGGCTCTTTTGGAGCACGACAAGCGCGGAGTCCCACGCCGCGATCAGGTCAGGATCGCCAAGCGAATTGTTGACTTTGACATAGCCGACATTCTCCGCCTGCACGCGAACAGTAAGCGGCTCGGAAGGCCGTTCTACTTGCGGTGTGAACTGTACGCGCATCTCCGCGTTACCGCGATGCAGAACAACTGAAACGGGCCCGTCCCGCTGGCCAGCGAGCGAAGCGGTAAGCGCCCAATTCCTCGCGTCCTCACTTCCCGTTGAGACCGACAGAGGGAAACGCGCGCGCACAGCGGCCTCGACAGGTTGTTGATTGATTGAAAGGATCTGATCTCCAGCCCGGATCCCTGCACGCTCAGCCGCGGATTCCCTGCGCACCTCAACTACCATGGCGCGGTCCGCATTCCACCCTCCCCACACGTCAGCGTCGGACGGGATCAACCTGGGAGACGAACTGGTGCTGGTCAGAAGATGGGTGTGAGGATCGTACAGTTCATCGAGCACCCGCTCCAGCAAGACGACGAACTCACGCACGGTCTGGGCTTCGAAAGCGCGGGGACGATACAGGACGCGGACACGATCCCAATTTGTGCTCTTAATGCTGAAGTACGCGTAGTGATCCCGGACGGCTGTCCAGAGCGTGTCGAAATCCTCCACGAAGTCTGCCGATGTGCGCATAGCTTCTTGAGCGTGAGCCCGGGGAGCCGGCGTTAAGGCGAGAAGAGCAAGCATGCCAGCGGTCAGCCTGAGCCCCCGGTAGGTGCGATCTCTCATACTACGAGCTCTTTGTGGCAATGTCATCGGAGGACCCCCGCGGACTTTGCGGCGCCCTCAATCTCAACAACCAGAACGAGAGCCCAAAGGCAGGCAGACCTATCATCGCACTGTATAGCGGCACTGTGAGTTGAGGAAAGAATGCTTTGGCCCACATACACCCTTCGGACTGTGGTAGCCGACACTTGAGGGCGATTTCCAGACCGATGACCGTAGCAGTAATGGCAATGGAGACAACGCCTGCAATAGCGAGTCGCTTTCCCGATCTCATGTTGGATACCGTTTCCGCTTAGGCGAGGTAACGATCCAGCTGAGGTGTCCGCGCGGTTTCCATCGATCGCCCCCAACTCCGCCACCTCCTTACTATATAACTTAGTTTTTAGTTTCACAATCGTGCTCGACAGTCCCCACGGGAACTGAGCGAAGCCGAGCCCGACCTAAAGGGTCGCGGGCCTCAAAAGCAGGGATGAAACGAAAAACTTAGTTATTACGTATGGCCTTTGAACTCGATATCTCATCGCTAACGCCGATGCGCAGACTAGGGCTACGTAGGGCGTGACTCCCATCTCTCTCATCTAACTCCGATGTCCATCCGCACGTTCGGTCTGTTTACCATCACGTGTCTTACTCTGGCGACTCCCGGGAGGGCGCAATCGCTCGACCGTGGGAGGCAGTTGTTTGTCGAACAAAAGATCATAGAAGCGAAGGCCGAGTTCCTTGCCCTGCAGAAAATGGGAGATCAAGCCGCGGCCACGTCGTACTACCTGGGTCGAATTGCAATTATCGAGAACGATGGTGATGCTGCGGTCCGCCACCTCGAACGCGCTGTAGAACTGGAGGAGGCGAACGCGCTTTCTCACGCCTGGCTCGGAAATGCGATCAGGCTTGTCACCCCGCGCGCGAGCAAGTTCAAGATGGCGTTGCTTGCCCGACGCATGAAAAAGGAGTGGGAGCGAGCAGTTCAGCTGGATCCCAATCAGCTGGATGCGCGCGTCGGCCTGATACAGTTCTACGCGTATGCCCCCGGGTTCTGGGGCGGCGACAAGGACAAGGCGCGAGCCCAGGTAGCCGAGATTGCGAAACGAAACATTTTTCGTGGCGCTCTCGCCCGCGGGCTTATGGCCGAGATCGAGAAGAATGTCGCCGAAGAGGAAACCGCTTACAAACTGGCTGTTGCGTCTGCGCCCGACAGTGCAGACGGATATTTCGCTCTCAGCGCGATGTATGCCCGGCATGGACTGCACGAGCAGGCATTTGATGCTCTCCAAAAGTATGAGCGTCTTCACTCCAATGATCCTCGACTGTGGTACGAGGTGGGACGAGTTGCCGGAACCACGGGACAGCAACTGGAGCGCGGTGAAGCGGCCCTGAATCGGTTTCTTGCTTCCCCGCCGCCTGGAGCTTCCATCGCTTACATAGCCGGCGCGCATCACTGGTTGGGGACGATTGCCGAAAAGCGCGGAAACAAGGGTACCGCGCGCGAACGCTATCGGACCGCGCTCAAGATCAATCCACACAGCAAGCTCGCGAAAGAAGCCTTAGGACGACTGAAGTGATTCACAAAATTGGGAGAAACAACCCGATGCCCCAGCTGCATCAGCGGAGTGCGATATGAGTCCGATGCTTGGCGTTCACATTTTTGGCGGAGCGGTCGCGATTGTTGTTGGGTTTACCGCTCTATTTGTCGGGAAGGGATCCAGTCTCCACCGCAGGAGCGGACAAGTGTTCGTGGCAGCCATGGTTATTCTCGGATTGAGCGCCGCTCCGCTTGGCAACAGCGCGGGCGGATTCATGGCGGTCTATTTCGTTGTCACGGCGCTCACCACAGTGCGGCCCGTGCCGCGTCAGCTTGACATCGGGCTCATGCTTTTCGCTCTGGCGTTTGGACTTCTTATCGTCGCCGACGGAACGGCTACACTTCTCGATGGGAAGATGGCAAAGGATGGCGTGCCCGTTCCGATGGTCTTGTTCCTTGGCATCGTGATGCTGCTCTCGTCCTGGGGGGACTACAAACTCATTCGCACGGGACCGTTGCGCGGATCACCGCGGATCATCAGGCATTTGTGGAGGATGTGCTTTTCGCTCTGGATCGCCGCCGGGTCGTTTTTTACGATCAGAAAACGCGTGGAGACAATTCTGCCTGAGCCGTTCCTCGATCTCTGGGTTCGGATGATTCCTGTAATCGTCCCACTGCTGGCGATCGTGTATTGGCTGTGGCGCATCAAGTACAGAAAGACATTCAAGGCAGTGCGACTCCGGAATGCTGTCGATGCGTGACGGAACGGAGAGAGAGAATCCGGGATGCCGCATTGTCGACGGTGCAGTCAACCGCGAACTCCTGAACGTCGGGCCCTCAACTTTTTCGTACACCACAGCCGAGGATGTCAGATGAAGCGCAACCGTATTTTACCCACTGCATCTCTGCTTTCGATCATCCTCATGACGTTTCATTTGACGGGTGACATCCAACTCGGGATGGAGCCGAGGGGGCTCAGGAACATGATTGGGGTGTTGATACTGGTCCTGTGGCTCTGCGGGCCACTGGTGCTCGCCGAGCGGAGATCTGGCCACGTCATCATGCTGACTGGGGGACTCTTTGCGTCTGCTATGCCTGTCATCCACATGTCGGGCGACGGAATCATCAAATCTGGCGGGGCCTTTTACGTCTGGACATTGCTGGCGCTCGGGGTGATTGGAATCTTCTCGTTCATCATCTCGGCGCAAGGACTGTGGAGCATGCGACGGGGACCGTCACGGTAAGGTGAACTGCCAGCGCAATTGGCCGCTTGGAAACCAGAACAGTTGCGCTAATCGAAACAACCTCTGATTGCTGTCGTAGAGTTTGAGGATTGGAAAATTTGTTGTCCCACCGTGTACCAGGAGGCTCGGCGACCATGCTGTGCGTGCTCTACGTGAATGTCATCGGGGCCTCTCTCGGCATCCTTGGACTGGTGAGCGAGAAGGCCCTTCCAAGCAGCTGGCCGCGCCGATGGCTATGGTGCGCCACGATCGTGCTTTCCGTGCTCGTGCCTCCCTTTGCGAGAGTTCACAACAACACCTCTGTTTTGGCGACGTTTGAGGACAAGGGCGCAGCCATGAACTGGCTGGATCCTGCCTGGTTTCTGCGTGCGGAGTCAATGAATGTCTGGATCCAGCGGCTCTGGGTGATGGGATTTCTTGTTCTATTGGTTTGGGGCATCATGACCATGTGGCGCGTCTCCACGTTGATCCGTTCCGCTCGGTGCAAGAGCAAGGAGCAGGCGATTGTCGACGGCGTCCCGGTTATCGTTACTGACTCGCTCGGGCCTGCGACTGCTGGACTCTTTCGGGCGCGAGTCGTCCTGCCGCGATGGGTGCTCGCCCTCCCCGACGTACAACGGCGGTACGTTGTTCGGCATGAGGGGGAACACGCCCGCGCGCTCGATTCACAGCTTTTGCTTGTCATGTCGCTATGCCTGCTGCTTCTTCCCTGGAATGTCGCCCTCTGGTGGCAACTCCGTCGATTGCGCCTTGCGGTAGAAATGGATTGCGACAGGCGTGTTGTGTCTGCACTCGGTAACCCCCGAGCGTACGGCGAGCTGTTATTCAAGGTGGCGGAGGCCTCGACACGCCAATCAAAATTGCAGCCCGCGTTCCTCGGCGGCGGACTGTTGGAGGAACGCCTCACCGCTTTACTTCATCCGGCACGGCTTCCTCGGTTGCAAATGGTGCTACTGCCGGGGATCGCTATCGCTATTCTCCTTCTTACACTTCGAATGCCTCACCCCGTTCTGACCATGGAGCACGGGCCGCGTCCTCCCCACTCCGCGAGCCGATGAGCAAACTTCATCTTACACGACGGGAACTGGACATCATGAGTGCGCTATGGGAGCTGGGCGAAGCGACGGTTACCGAAGTGCGCGACAAGGTTGACCCGGACCTGGCCTACACTTCCATCTCAAGCATGATTCGAACGCTCGAGCTCAAGGGGTACGTTTCTCATCGGCGAGGCGAGGGAAAGACGCACGTGTACTTTCCCAGGATCGCAGCAGAGGCAGCAGGCGAGTCGGTGTTAGATCGCGTGCTTGACAAGATCTACAGTGGCTCCCCAATCAAACTTCTGACTCATCTTATCGAGCAAAAGAAGATTCCGCCAAAGGAGCTGGCCAAGATGAGAGAATTGCTGAACAGTTCGAAAGGATCGAAGGGATCGAAAGGATCGAAGCGGAGATAGCTCCCATTACCTCGGTTTCCCTCTAAGTCCGGCAGAATGTTGTAGGTGGTTAGTGTATTGACCTGCTTCGGGAGCAGAGGTCGCTGGTTCAATTCCAGTCGCCGCGACTTTGTAACTCATTGCCCCACCGACGTCTTGCGCGGTGGGGTTTTGTGCATCCCTTGAACGAGGTTCGCGGGATGACGCTATCGTTCGACGAGTATCAGGTAGCGCGAATCTCGCCAGAACAGCTTGGGATCATTGATGACGAGTTTCCCGCTAAGCCGATGCAGCGGGGCGCCGGCGGCGCCGCCCGCGTTCTGGCTGGTAATGACCCTGTAGGTAGCAGACGGCTTGGGTAATTCAATCACTGTGTCGGCGCTCATTCTCAGCGGCTTGAAGAGCGCATGATTAAAGGGAAGATTCGGAGTGATGGTCGAACCTACTCCAACAAGGCCGCCACGTTTGCGAATAACGCCCTTGCGAGTCAGATCTTTTGCAGAGCCTACAGCCACGAAAACGCTTTCCTGCTCCTCGACTTTTTCGGTCAGCGCTGCCTCCAGATTGACAGCGCTGCGTGCGTATGCCTGGCTGACTCGCGAAAGTGAATCGTACTGGAGCCCCATTCGCTCGATCTCGCCCCTTTGTCGATCGGAGATGTTGGTGAGCTGGGAGAGAGTCGCTTTGAGAGCCGATATGTCGGCCACTCTCGACTGATTGGAAGCACCAAGTTTTCGCGCCTCGCTTTCCAGTTGCTCGATACGTTTTCCCATTGAATCGAGTGACTGACGCAACGCGCGCGCTCGACGCAATACGTCCCGGCGCCTCTGGCGTTCGTCGACTACGTCACCAGGTCTACCTGACCGCTGGGTCGAGCCGCGAAGCACGCTGTCCAACTCGTTCACCATACTCGCGTATTCTGCCACGGCGGTTCCGAGGTTATCCCGATCTCTCATGAAGCCAGCCAGAGAGTCCGGTGCTTGTTTTTCGACCTCGGCCGTTTTCTTGTCTGCCGAACTACATCCGAGAGAAAGGGCCAGAGTTATCACTGCCGCTGTGGTCAATCGCAACACTTGGAGTCCCGGTTAGGGTAACGAGTTCGACGCAACGCGCACTACGATAGTGGTCCGCGCCACAGGACGCTACCGTTTCCTGCGACTCCATTGGCCCCGACTTTTTAACGGAGCCCCTGCAGTGCTTTGCGTTGCAGGGGCTTTGTGCTGGCCGGAGCGAAGCGTGACCTCATTGGCTTGCAGAACGAAGCAGCACCCTGCGGCGCGTCTCGACCTCGGCCTCAAGGCGGCCGCACATGATGTCACAAAGCTCGAACACACGGTCGTCGGCCAGACGGTAGCGCACATACAGCCCGTCCTTGTGTCGTGCAACGAACCCGGCTGAATGCAACTGCTGGAGATGCTTGGACAGATTCGCTTGTCCAAGTGACGTCTTGTCCACGAGATCACCGACAGTCATCTCGCCGCCCCTCAAACAGCTCAGAATCTGAAGCCGCGCCGGTTCGGAGAGCATCTTGAATCGCTCTGCGACCAGCGCCAATACCTTCGGCGTGAGCTTCGCCTTTGCCACGAGTTCCCCTCTATTTATTCCTGTCTGGGAATATAGTTGATCTTGCATGGTGCTCTGCTCAGGCAACCTGCGGCCACTCCGCATCGACCCCATGCTCCACCGGGTGCCCCGCCGCCTGCCATTCTGCGAATCCGCCCGAGAGGTTCACCACGTTCTCCATTCCGGTGGCGCGCAGAACGCTCGCTGCGATGGCCGACCGTGCTCCACCCTGGCAATGAACCACCACCGGCTGATCGTGCGGCAACTCACCGATGCGGTCGATGAGCATCCCGAGGGGAACATGCGCCACGCCGGGAATGTGACCTTTCGCCCATTCGACAGCGCTACGCACATCGAGGACCGCAACGCTGCCAAGTAGCTCTGCTGCCACGAGCTCGCTCGACGTCATCTGCGGCACTCTCGAAAGCGGACGATGCTCGGCTGTCCAAGTTTCGAACACACTGGTGCCGAAGTAGCCCGCGACGCGATCGAGGCCGATCGACGCAAGATCGCGCACCGCTTCGTCGACCGCACCGGACGATGCGTCTTCCACGATGAGGTACAATGGACGGTCGTACGGGAGCAGAGAACCCGCCCAGGTCGGGAAGCTTTTGTTCAGCGGGATGTTGATCGTCTTCGCGACGTGGCCCGCAGCGAAGTCAGGCGAGGGCCGCGTATCCACGATCACGGCGTTCTCGGCGAGCAGCGGCGCAATTCGACTCTCTGGCAAACGCTCTGGTCGGCCGATCCCGTGCAAGAGGCGTGGTCCGGCCTTGTTGATCTGTTTCATTTCGGCGAAGTACTTCGGTGGTTCCGGCTGGCCAGTAAGTGCCTCATGGGCGAAGTGATCTTCGGCCATCTCGGCGAGCCCCCAGTTGGCGATCTTTTCGTAGCCGAGCGTCGTGCTGGGGACCGCGCCCAGCGATTTGCCGCACGCCGATCCTGCGCCGTGGCCGGGCCAAAGCTGAAGGTAATCCGGCATACGCTTGAACTTCTGGAGACTCCGATGAAGAGTTCGTGCGGCAGTCTCCATCGTTCCGGTCATGTGCGCCGCACGCTCGAGCAGATCGGGGCGGCCCACATCTCCGGCGAAGATGAAGTCCCCAGTGAACACACCCATCGGCTGATCGCTCGCCGGGGTGTCGGTGATCGCGAACGCGAGATGCTCCGGCGTGTGACCGGGAGTGTGCAGAACGTGTACCTTGATATTTCCTACCATGAATTCTTCGCCATCCTTCAGAAGCTTTGCATGGGAGTCGGTGGCGAAGGCGTATTTCCAGAGCATGTCTCCCTCGTCTGACAGGTACAGCGTCGCGCCAGCGCGCTCCGCGAGCTCTCGGCTTCCGCTCACAAAGTCAGCGTGGATGTGCGTCTCCGTAACATGCGTAATTCGCAAACCCTCCTGCTCCGCAGCGCGCAGATACTGCGCGATATCGCGGTTTGCATCGATTACGATCGCCTCGCCGGTGGCGCCGCAGCCTACCATGTAGCTCGCCTGAGCGAGTTTTTCGTCATAGAACCGTTTGAGCAACATTTGTCTCTGTCTCCTTTTTATTGATTCAAGTTTTGAAAAGCATCATGATCCCCATCACCACCAGGAACGCCGCAAACCCTTGCTTGAGCGCCCCCTGCGAGACGAACCGAACCAGGTGCGTGCCGACGAGAATTCCGCTGATGGCTACGGCGGTGAACATTCCGATGAAGCCCCAGGGCACCGTCACCTGGCCGGCGTAGCCGAGGAAACCGGACGCCGAGTTCATCGCGATGACTACAAGCGATGTACCGACCGCTTGCGTCATTGGGAGCTTGCCGAGCAAGACCAATGCGGGAACAATGAGAAATCCCCCGCCGACGCCGACAATGCCGGTGAGTAGCCCGACCCCAATCCCAGCGGTGAGCACCAACGTGATCGACATGGCACCCGTCTCGGCACTCCGCGAACTCACAAGGGCCGAGCTATCGGCGGACCGACCGCTTCGAAACATCGAGACTGCGGCGACGAGCATCACCACGGCTAGGAGAGTCAGCTGAACCGGGCCGCTTACGAGGACCGAGAGGCGCGCACCAACGTAGGCCGCTACCATTGCCACTCCCCCGAAAATCATCGCGATCCGCAGGTTCACATTGCCGGCGCGCCAGTGTCGGATCGCGCCGACTAGACTCGTCGCGCCAATAACCGGCAGGCTCATGGCAATCGCCGGTTTCGCGGCGAAGCCAAGTACGTAGACGAATATCGGCACAGTGAGAATCGATCCGCCGCCGCCAAGCAAGCCGAGTGAAAGTCCAACGAGTGTCGCCAGTACGAAACTGAGGAGAACCATCTCCGTTTATCCGGCAGTGCAGGTTTTCGCAGCAGCCGAGTTTCGAGCGGCGCCGCCGGAGTGAGCTGGCGCCGACCCGTCGACGAGCGCGCGAACCATGGCACCTGCGTCGCAGCTCACGGAACGGTTATACGGAAGACGGGCCAGCAGCATCGCCATCCCGCAGGTATTAGTGACGCCGGCGAACACAAGACCGCTGCCGACAAAAGCCGGGACGAGCGCGAACAGTGGGTTCAAGGTGAGCGCGAGCAGTGCGCCGATCGCTGCCAGCGCGCCCGACGCAATTCGCACCTGCCGCTCGAGCGACAATCGCGCCGCGCCGTGCACCAGCTCGCGGCCGGCACCGCGCCATGCGTTCACGCCCCCGTCGAGAATGTGGAGGTTTGGCATGCCTGCAGCGCGCAGGACATTGTCGGCCTGTCGAGCGCGCTGACCGGACTGGCAAATCAACACGACGGGCACGGCTACTGCAGCGCGGATCTCGGGTCCATGCTCACCGAGTGTGTTCAACGGGACGTTGTAGGCGCCGGGAATGTGGGCGTTTTCATATTCGGCGGGCGTCCGCACGTCGAGCAGGCGCACGTCCGGCCTGGTATTCAGAAGGTCGGCCAGTTCGTCGGTAAGGATGACTGGTGGAATGAACGAGATCGATGCGGGCATGGTGAGGCAATCCTCGGGTGGCGAAAAGAAATATTCAACTATATAGTAATATAGTTGAGCATTACACCATGTGCCAGTGTCTCAATGGCAGCACGAACTGTTGAAATTGTTCGGCGTGCAGGATTTCGCATCGACAACATTCGTCCACATGCGGGCGGACTTTTCATTGGAATCGAGGCCGTTCCAGTAGCGTAGGTCAGTCCGGGGCCATAACGTCAACGCAGATTCTTTTTCTACACTGGCCGGCCTCTTGCCGCTTGAGGCAGGACTGCGCGAGAAATCATTACGGAGCAAACTTGAGCAAACCGACCAACAGAGCCCCCGAACGTCCGCAGCCCTCCGCAGGATCAGATACTCTGCGACTTTCAGAACGCGGACTTCCAATGCTCCTTGGTGACCTGCAAGCGCGAGTTTTGAGAGCTGTCTGGAAGCTGCGGGAACCCGCCTCCGCCCGGGAGATACACGAACGCGTCATAAAACAACACCAGGTTGAGCTGCTGACTGTAATCACGGTGCTGAACAAGCTTGTGATGAAAGGGGTCCTCAACAGGGAGAAGCGTGAGGATGTGTTTCACTACCATGCCCGGCATCCCGAAGACGAGTTCATGGCGTCGGCCTCACGGCGAGTCATGGAGCGTGTACTTTCTCTTGGCCACAAGGCTGTCACCGCCTCACTCGTGGATGTACTCGCCGAAAGAGATCCCGAGCAGTTGGCTGAACTCGGCCGCCTGATCCGCCGCCGATTGAACGAGGCCAGCAAGGACTGATGTCCGGACCGACAAATGCGTTCGCCTCGCCAGGGCTGGTCCGCCGAGAACATGCTCATCGCCGGGTTCTGCTCCTTGGGCTGTCATCGCTGTTGCTTCTCTCCATCCTCCCTACGGTCGGGCATCACCTACCAGGCGGCGTTGAAGAACCGCTCGCGAGTATAGAACATCTCGGCGCTTTCTGCGCCGCAGCGCTTCGAAGCTTTTTCAGTCCGGTGCACAGCCTGTTTCATCTCGCGCTGCTCCTTGGGGTCACCTATGGCCTTGTGGACCGGCTACTTGCCTGGCGCTCCATACGGTCGGTATTGCGATCGTTAGAGAGCTATTCGCCATCAGTCGGCACACCTCTCTGGTCCGCAGCGCGCCGCGCGCAAATTGACCCAACTCGCATTTCTATAGTAGAGGGGTTGCCAAATCCAGCATTCACTGCCGGACTTCGGTCGCCTCGCATCTTCGTCGCCTGCAGCCTTCAGCGACGCCTGAACCAGGCAGAGCTCGATGCTGTTATTGCACACGAAGCCGCCCATGTGCGACGACGAGACCCCTTCCGGCTTACGACCTATCGGTTCCTCAGCTGCCTGTTCTTCTGGATGCCGGCCCTCAAGGGACTGGCCGAGGATATGGCCGATGAGGCTGAGATCGAGGCCGACGATTCAGCGGCGCAATCAAACCCACTGGCGCTCGCCTCGGCACTCCTCAAGCTCGCGGCCGATCCGCAGGGTTCGTTCGCCCCCCACTCATTCGTGCGATTTGTCGATCGTGACCTGCTTGATAGAAGGATCAGGAGACTTGCAGGTGAGAGCACACCCTTGCCTAGCCGCGTTACCCGACGATCTCTTCTGTTGGCGAGTGTCGCGCTGACTTTTGTGCTGGTGTCCGGTATGGCGGCGGCCCAGGGTCCCTCGGCACACGCAGGAGAGGGCGAGGGTAATCACTGCGATCATCATGGTGGCATCTGGTCGCATCTGTGGTGCTCTGCTGAGGATTGTCATGGGCTTTCGGCGCACTGCGACCATGCACCGAGGCAACCGTGACGGCCTTCACCGCCTACGACGTCAGGCCGGCCATTACTTCGCACGAATCGGCGCACTTCGAGCATGCGTCGGCGCAACGGGCCATCATTTCGTCTCCAAGTTGACGGCAGGACTCCTCACACGCCCGGCAAATGGCTGCGCACGTGCTGCACGTTTCGACGTGGGCGGCTGAACCCCTCAACATGAAGTTCGCACTCGTCTGACAGATTTCTGCGCAATCGGCCATAATCGTAATGTGCTGCGGTTCCGCGTGTTTGCCGCCCAAGTCCAGGCAGCGGCGAGCAGTTTCAGTGCAAACCGCGCTGCAGTTCAGACACGCGTCGATGCACTCCCTCATTTGGGAATTGCCGGATCCGGAATGATCGTGGTGTGACATTGGAACCTCGAGGATGTACCGGTAGGATAAGAAGCCAAGTCGAACCGCAGATTCCGAGCCGGATTTTTTACACACCGTAAAATGACATGCATTCGGCTGAACAGCTACGAGTGTCTCCCTGCTGGAACCCGGCTAGGGGGAAAGTGTATTTTACTGGGCATAAAACGTGCTTCCACCATCGGACTACGCGGCACCCAACAGCGTCCCCCGGCAAGGATTCGGAATGAACCCGCAGATTCAGTACAGAAACAAGTCGTTCGTCGCGTGGCCTCGTTTTGTCACACGCGTGTTGTCCACCGCCATCTTATTTTGCGCACCAGTTACGGCAGCTGCACAGACGGACTATTACAACACTGATACTGGTCGCCCGCTCACCGTCGAGGACGCGTCGGCAACGGAACGCTATGCGTTTGAGCTCCAGCTTGCGCCTCTGCGCCTCGAGCGCAGCCGCGGCGTGTACCGGTGGGAAGTCGAGCCTGAAATCGCCTACGGGATTTTCCCTCGGACTCAGCTCGAGATTGGATTTCCGCTCTCATACGTGGACTTGGGTCTCGGCTCGAGTAAATCCGGGCTTGGGGGTGTTGGCATTGCACTCCTGCACAATCTGAATGTCGAAACCAGCATCCCGGCGTTAGCAATCGCCGGGGACGTACTTCTCCCTGTAGGGTCTCTTGCTCCCGATGACGCGGTATTCTCCGCTAAGGGCATCGCTACACGGACCTTTCAGTGGGCTCGTTTTCACCTGAACGGACAGTATTCGTTCGGAGCAGATGATGTCGCGGCTGACGCCGACGACGATGCAGGATCCGAAGTATCCCGGTGGCTTGCGGGAGTTGCGGTTGACCGGACGTTTCCGCTTCGCTCAATGCTCATCGGTGCGGAAGTGTTTGCAGAGAAAGGACGTTTTACCGGCGCGGAAACTCGGTGGAGCGCCGCATTCGGAGTACGGCGCCAGCTGTCTCCCGCGTTTAATGTCGACGCTGGGATAGGCAAGCAGCTCAACGGCGATGACCGCAGCTGGTTCGCGACGTTCGGGCTGGCTCATGCATTCGCCCTGAGATCCCTGCTTCCCGGCCGCTAAGACTAAACGACCAATGAAGGAATTATTCAAATGAAGCGAGTTACATCACGGGTTTTATTGGCTATTGCAGTCCTTCTGCCGTCTTCCGCGCAGGCACAATGGTCGACCACATATGAGCAGTTCTACCTGCCCGGGGCGTTCAACTTCGAATTTCGCAAGAACTACCCGGCGGCAGATCGCTTGTTCAACGCCTTCGACTATGGCCACGCCATCCTCTACGAGAGATTGTGGACCAAGCCGAGTGCGCCCGCCAGCGATCTCGAGGACAAGGAGTTCGAGTTCATCACCCGGCATTTGCTCGTCAACCCACCGAATCTTCCGCTGGAGGAAGGCGCGATAGAAATCGCATATGTCAAGCTCGCGCCGGAAGCCAAGATGATGTTCGAATGGGCGCACCTGCTGCACCGCCAGATCTACGATGTGTTGGCGGACGAGCGCCTTTCAGCGACGCAGAAGGACGCCAAGGTTCAGGAGATCATACGCTACTACAAGACAAGAAAGGATCTCGCGTTCAGCTCGGTTCCGAAAAGTATGGAGTTGATGGAGGGACAGCCGTATTCCCTCGCCTTCAGGAAGAAATATCCCAAGTTCAACGGACTGATCTGGGCCTACCACTGGCTTCAAGTCGGGCTTTACGAGCCGCTCATCGCGGGGAAGAACAAGGATGAGCGTCAAAGCGGCGTAGCAGCAACCGTGACTCGTTTCCGGCAGATGATCGAGCAGCCGCCTACCTGGATGCCGAGGGTCATGCCGATGACACCGGCAGTGGCGCCGCTCTTTACAGCGCGTTATCCGGAAGCGGCGATCATTTTCGATAATCTTCATTCAATGCACGACGTGATCTCGGACATTCTTGCGAATCCGTCTGTCAGCAGGAGCCAGAAACGTGCTGAGATTCTCAAGGCTGCCAGTCGGTATCGGGACAACACGTCGTTTGTGATGACGCCGGACGAGTGGCGTGAAATGGCAACGATGATGGGCGTTCAGAATATGGGAGGCCCCGCGCGAGGGTTTCTGGCTTCGTTCCCTACACCTACTGTCGAGCGAGGCGCAGTGATGTCGCATGCGGCGATGCCGGGCATGGCGAACATGCCGGGGATGCAACACGGCGCCGCTCCCGCGGCTGCACCAGGATCGATGCCGGGCATGGATCACTCGACGATGCCAATGGCGACTGACTCGAGCAAGACGATGGATCATTCATCCATGCCCGGTATGAGTGGCGCATCTTCGAATGCGGTGGCAGCAGGCAACGACATGGCGGCGCTTCATAAGCGCATGATGGCTGACCCTGTCATTCGCGCGCGGGTCAATGCAGATCCGGTGATGCGCCGGATGATGCAGAACGCAATGAACAAAACCTCGACGCCGACCGCCGGACGAACCAGAGCCACGACAACAAAGAGAGCCGCGCCTACGACGAAGAGGGCTAGCGCTACGACGAAAAAGGTCGCGCCGACTACGAAGAAAGCTGCCCCGAAGCCTGCTGCGGCAAAGCCGAAGCCGAAACCGAAAGTCGATCCAATGGCTGGGATGGACCACAGCAAGATGGACATGCCCCCGAAGAAATGAGGCGACGAGCCCAGGTGCTCAGGTGACGCTTATGGTTGCAAGATGTAGCGTCATCCTGGCGCTCATGTTGTTTGCCGTTTTTCCGCGGGTCACCTGGGGCCACGGCCGGCTCAAGAGCTCCAGCCCCGCGCCGAACTCCGTTGCCTCCAGGCCGGTGACGGAGCTGCGTCTCCAGTTCACCGAAGCGCCAGAGCCAGCCTTCACGTCAGTGTCTCTTATTCGCTCTGACGGAGGGACAACTACTCTCGGGAAGCCGATTATCGAGGGACTCACAGCGGTCTTCAAGCTCGACAAGGCTCTTCCCTCGGGGAGTTATGTAGTTGCATGGAAGACAGCGGGTAAAGACGGCCACCCAGTGACGGGACGTTTTGCTTTCTCAGTGGTGAGTGCGCCGGACGCAGACACCACGAATGGCTCGCCTGTGCAGTCGGTTGATCCAACCGGCGCGATGCATCACGATCCGGCTTCGATGCCCAGCGGCGCCGGCTTTAACTCCGAGTCGCCTGCGTACGTCGTAATTCGCTGGTTGCAGTTCGTGGCTCTTGTAGCGCTCCTTGGAGGTTTTGTTTTCCGACACGTTGTCCTCGGGATTCTCCGGAGACGTGACGAGAATATTCAATATCTCAGCGCGATGGACGGGCGAGTCGAACGGATTGCCATGATTGCGGCGCTCGCACTGCTGCTGCTCGCGTTGATCAGGCTCGTCGCACAGTCGTATGCGATGCATGGACCGGACGAGTCAGTGTTCGGGGCGATGGCGCCGATGATTTCGGGAACCACGTGGGGTTTCGGATGGCTTCTACAAGTCGTTGGCTCAGCGATGGCTGCTGGCGGGCTTTGGGCCACGCGGTTCAATCGCAAGGCTGGATGGATTGTGGCAACGCTGGGCGCCATTGCAGTTGCCTTCTCGCCCGCACTATCCGGCCACGCGGCTTCCGCACCGGAGCGCACCTCACTTGCAATTTTTGCTGATGCGATCCACGTGATCGGCGCGGGCGGCTGGCTTGGAAGTCTTCTATTCGTGCTCCTTGTCGGTATTCCCTCTGCATTGCGACTCGAGGGCGACCAGAAAGGGAATGCGATCGCGAGGCTGGTGAACGCGTTCTCTCCAACTGCACTCGTGTTTGCCGGCGCAACTGCGGCAACTGGCGTTGTTGCAGCATGGCTTCACATCGGCTCTGTTCAGGCGCTGTTTGAAACAGACTACGGGCGCACTTTGATCATAAAGCTGGGCGTACTCGCAATTGTTGCGGCGACCGGAGCGTTCAACTGGCTGCGAGTCAAACCTGCGTTGGACCGTCCGCAAGGTGCGAGGCTGCTTGCTCGAACGGCGACGGCCGAATTGGCCGTCGCCGCCCTGGTTCTCGCAGTGACCGCAGTGCTTGTCGCTACGCCGACCGCTATGGACGAAGAGTTGATGCGAATGCCGCAGTCAGCGCAAGTACCGTAGCAGCAAGCGTCAGTCCGCGACGAGCTTATCGCCCTGCCCGAAATACGAGTGAGGCCCAGTGAGTCTCCCACGCGCCGCGTTCCTTGCCCTCGACGACGTGAATCGTGCGAATCAACCAGAGCCCGCCCTTTCTGATCGGTACGCTGACGATCCCGGCGGCATTGGTAACGAGGTGCAGGTCAGGTTCACCTTTCTGAGTTGTATCCTCTGGTGCAGGCACCGAAACGTGAACTGAAATCCCGGGCACCGGCGTGCCTTTATACTCGAGTCGTGCGCTCAGGGAACCGCCACGTTTGAGGCTAGACGGGTCAGAAAGCGGGATGAACTCGATAGTCTGGCCGAGCTTGCGACTGAACACCCGCGGACCCTTGTTCCCAACCTCGATGATTGTTTTAGCTCGCTTCGCGTCGGTCCGGGTGATCGAATCGAGTCCCTGAAGTGCGGGTGTTCGCTCGATTCGCGTCGCAGCGTCCGCGGCACCCTCCAGTCTCAGCCATCGCAGCAGTTCGGCCGGAGTCTGTCGGGCAGAGCGTGAAACGAGATCGACACCGACGATGCGTTGCCCTGCACCGACGGGGCGCGTTCGAAGGACAAGCGAGTTACCCCGGATTGAAAAATCCGATATCGGGGTTTCAGCATCAGCGCTTACCACCACCGCCTTCGCTATTCTCGCAACCGCTACGACTCCCGCACTGGTCGGAAAACGTGAGCTCGACTGCGCGAGGATCTCTGCATCCGACCCTGCACTGAACGGGAAAGACCCTGGCACTAAAAAAAAGTCATGTGCGCCGACGGTTGACACTGCAACGCCGACGGTTGCAACCGCCAGGACGCCGGTCATAAGACTGCGGCGTGCTGATTTCCCGCGATTAATTGATTTGTAGAAGCGCATCGACTCTATCTCCTCCCAGCTTCGGATCGCAGCTTCGTGATTTCCTTCTGCTGATCAGATTTCATCCTGGCCGCCATGGCGCGGACGGCCGGCTTGGTGAACCGGGGTTCGTAGTCTGAAATCATCTTCAGTGCTTCCTCATGATGCGCAATCACGTTCTCGCGAAAGGTGCGATCGACATCAGAGCCGGATCTCGAAGCGATCGCAGCGATCATCTCGGCATTGCCTGGCATCACCATCGCCATCTTGTCCTCACCGTAGTCGTTCTTCAGCATTTCGAGCATCGCCCTTTGTTCCCCGGTCTGTTTCTGCTTCATCATCGTCGCCTCCTGACGCACAGCAGGCGACGCATTTTTCGCGATCGCGGTATCTGCCATGACAATCATCCCCTGATGATGGTCCACCATCATTCGGACAAACTCCTGATCGGCATCCTTTGCGGGCGTTGACGACATTGTCGAGTGATCCATACCTCCCATCGACCCCATACCGGTGTCAACACCCCCCGAGCTGACGGTCGTACCACTGGCAGTGTCCAGCGATGCTGCGTCCTGTTTGCTGCACGCTGCAATCGCCAGGAGACCGACTGTGGCAATGACCGCTGAATTGAATTTCTGGTGAGACATGTATTCCCCGGAGGTGAAGTGAAGAAAGGCAAGCGTTCCTTTATGGGGCATAAAAGATGCCGGGCACCTCGCGCGTCGACCTTGTCTCGCTCGCCGAGGTAGCTGCGCTCAATGACCTGCCTCCGCCGGGGGCGCCTTCCCTGCCGCGACGGCGCGATCGGCGATCACGTTTCGCGCAACTTGCAGGGAGAGCCAGGAAATAACGGAAGCCAGAAGCAAGGCACCGGAAGCGACAGCGATGATGTCGCCCTTGGCGAATGGGCCACGGCGACGACGAGTATTAGCGCTTCGCATACCGATCCTTTCCTGGGAATCGCACCCTCCACCCGGTGGCGATCATACCCAGCACCAGTAGCTGG
The DNA here is from genome assembly GCA_031426255.1 of Gemmatimonadaceae bacterium. Taxonomy (GTDB): domain Bacteria; phylum Gemmatimonadota; class Gemmatimonadetes; order Gemmatimonadales; family Gemmatimonadaceae; genus UBA4720. The sequence continues at coordinate 23,985 of JANPKW010000072.1, forward strand.
AATGACGCGAGAAGTATCATGTCCAGAGTCTTGTTCCCTGTGAACGCAAACATGTGCACGGCGAGGAATGGACCAAACATCCGCCAGAACCATGGGCGGCGCTGGATCACCTGCCCGGTACTCTGCGTGACGTACACATCGGTCTCACCGGGATCCTTGAATCGGAAATGGTAGGTCGGCAGAGGTCGGTTCAGGTCCATCCACAACTGGGGCGATGGTCCTACATAAACAAAGTCCGGTTTTCCTACTACTTCCTGTCGCGCGATCTCGCCCGCCTCATGTGGATCGAGCGTGGCGAGTGGCGACCCAGTCGTATCGAACACACGCGGCGCTTCGTCCATTCGCGACGTCACCACCCAAACGTCTTTGTCTCCGAGAACGCGCCACTCGATCGCTTGCACGGGCCTCGGACTCGCTGGCAGAGCCGCCGATGCCCTGCTCAGCACGGTTGCGGGACTCGCTAATGGCCGCCCTGTTGTGAACCCCGCTTCCCAGTCGGTGCTGAAACTGGCCTTTCCGCGGAATGGATCTTCCAGTGGCCCGAGGCTGAGCCAAAGGTATCCTCCGACCAGCAGTTGTAGCGTTAGTATCCCACCCGCCAGAACGCCAAGTTTGCGGTGCAGGTTTCGCGCGCGCAGTGGCAGCGCACTGTTCCCGCCTGCCGGTGAAGTCGAAGCCGCGCGGGGCCGGCGCCACCAAAAGAGCATGTAGCCCAAGACTGAGAGCGTAATCACACCCGCTGCGCAAACGTACAGCAGCGTCGTCCACACCGCGATGTGATCGGTGAACTGATTGACGTGGAACGCACGATACCACCACTCGAACCGCTCCGACTCCGCATTCAAGCGGCGCAGCGTGCGACCCTCGTCGCGGGATATGATGAGCCTCGCCGGCTGCTCACCCTCTATCGTTGCCCGGACTACTGGTAAGCGATCAGCCTCGTAGTAGCGGTTGTATTCCGACGCCGACTCGAGGCCCGCGACACGCCCACCTGAAAGTGCCTCCCCCGCGACTACTGCAAGCAGGTCATCGGAGAGCGGATCGAGGCGACTACCGGTACGCGCGTCGAACACCATTGCCAAAGCATATGGGGTCGGCTTGACGACGTACCACAGGTGAGGCCCGCGCGACTGCAGGCGGAGCCAGTAGACGCGACCTATCCCATGCTCCTTCGCAAGCTTCCCCAGAAGGACGTTGGGATCGACAGTCGCAGCGTCGAGTCGAACATCCGCGGAGTTGTAGGGGTTGAGCTTGTAAACTCCGGCGAGCCCGTTAGGCGCGTTCATCGTGACGAGCATCATTACCGCAGCCGAAACGATCCACCCTGCAAGCGGTACGGTTAAGCCCAACCCGAGCCAGCGATGCCACGTTGCAACCCTTCTCTTAGCGCGTGAGCCGAACAATCAGCGCTCCTGTTTGATTCAAATCGAAAATGTTTTCGAGATTGGACGCGCAATCGGTGTTGCACGCACTGGGGAGGGGGCAGGAGCCGTTGCACCGGCGAGTGCCGGTGCAACGCGCCCCGCAAAGCTACCAGCTAACCTTGAGACCGGCCGAGTAATTCACGCCCGGCAACGGGTTGAAGAATCTCCCCGCCCCCGCGTTGATCTGCGGCTGCGACGAATATTTCTCCGAGAACACATTGTTGACGGCAACGAACGGCGAGAACTCGGCGCGGCCGAGTTGCCGCGCCAAGCCAGCGCGGAGGTTAACCAGCTGGTAAGCATCGTTTTCTACCAGATTCGCGTCGTTCATGAAAAATTTTCCTACAGACTGAAACTCTATTCCCCCAGTGATGCCGCGCGCGTCCTTATAGCGAAGCTCGACAAACCCGTTGTGCTTCGGAATACCGGGCAATTCATTTCCGCCGAAATCGTTCGCTCCGGCAACATACCGCTCAAACTTGAAATCCGAGTAAGTGTAAGTGCCGCCAAGGGTAAGCGCGCTCGTAACTGCAAGTTTCGCCCCGGCCTCGACTCCCTTCTGTTTCACCTCGGCAGCATTGACTAGCGCCGCGAACTGTCCAGTCAGCGGCGCCACGCGCACGAAGTTTACGTTGACCTGCTGGTCGCGCAGCTTCTGGCTGAACAGCGCCAGCTCGAACGACCCACGCCCAACCACACCACGCGTCCCAACCTCGTAGGTCTGAATCGACAGGGGCTTGACGACCTGGTTGGTCACGAACTCGCCGTCGGAGCTGGGAGAGTTGCGAAGCTGGCCGATAACCGGCGCCTCGAATGATTCGCTGAAGTTCGCGTAGGTCGAAAGAGTTGGATTGACGCGGTACGTAAGTCCCAGCTTCGGGGTGACCCGCGTGAACTTTCTTGGTTTTGTCTGATCCTTGCGGAGCTTGTTCTGCTGCTTGAAGCGGATATTGTCGTACCGCGCCCCGGCCGTGACCGTAATGGCGCTACCCAGCGCGAGTTCTTCCAGAGCATAGACGCCGACTGCCGTAGCCTGCTCGTCGAACGCGGAGAACGCGGTGCCCGCAGCGGTCGTGCCCGCCCGGCCGGTAGTGGCGGTCTGGATTGGCGTGTCGTGGAAATCCACGCCCGTTGTGAAGCGGCTTCCGATTGCCCCGAGGGGGCGTGTCGAAAGAAGGCGGGCACTAACGCCCCGATTGTCAAAACTTTGCTGGATGAACTGCGTCAGCGCCGGACCCTCGTGAATCGTTCGCGGCACATAGAAAATCTGCGTCTCCAGTTGCTCCGTACCGGTCAGCGAGCGTTGCACGTTCAGCCCAAACCGGAACTCATCGAAGCGACCGAAATTATCGAGGCGCACTCCGTTGACGCGCGCAAAGGAAGTTGAATCGGCTATTCTCGGGCTTGCCTTCATCTCGGCTTCAGTGAGCCCGCCGGATACATCCTGACCGAGGTTATCGTAGGACATCACCGCGGTGACAGTGCTCCGCACATCCGGTCGAAAGACAAACTTCGAGGAAAACCCCGTCTGGTCGAAGTTTGAATTGTCCCGGTAGCCGTCCTGCTGCGTGCGCCATGCGCTTGTGAGGTAGCTCAAGGTGCCGTTGAAAGCTTCGCCAGTGGCCTTGGCATGCACCCTTGCGAATCCATAGCTACCGCCGAGCACCTGCAGCTGGCGCCGCGTCTCGCCGCCGGTCTCACTCGTCATCGCAATGACGCCGCCGGCCTGGTTGCCGTACAAAGTGGAAGCCGGGCCGCGCAGCACCTCGATGCTCGAGATGGATGACATGTCCAGATTTGCAAGGTCCTGGCCGGAGCCGCCTGCATTGTTCTTTGGTATGCCGTCGATCAGCAGACGGATACTTCGGATGCCGAATGTGTTTGACGAGCCTGCGCCCCGAATTGCAATCGTCGCGCGTGACGCGCCGCCGAGTTGGTCTCTGATGACGATTCCGGGCACGGTTCGCAGAACTTCTTCGATGCTGGTATTGCGGCGACCCGTCCCTTGAATGATATCCTGCGACACGACGGTAACCGACGCTGGGACTTTCGCCAGCTCCTGGCCACTGCGAGTGGCAGAAACAACGACCTGGCTGAGCATCGAGGGCGCATCGCCAAGGGTGATACTCACCGAGGTTTCGGCACCTACAGAAAGATCAACGTCTACCGTGTTCGGCAGATAGCCAAGAGCAGTTGCCCGCAGACGAAAGCGTCCTGCTGCAGGCGCCTGCAAGCTGAAGCGTCCGTCATCGTCGGAGCGGGTCGTTCGCTCAGAGCGGCCGGCTGCGTCAAGTAGCTCCACGGTCGCGCGTGGAACTGGCCTGCCTGCGGCTGTTAGCACCACTCCACGCGCTGTCACCGGGAGCGGGGCCTGGGCCTGGACAGGCAGCGCCAGTATTGCAGCGAGGCTGGCGAGCGCCAGGATTGCGCGACGCCAGAACGGACGATGATGGTTGACTGTAGGTGACATTGGAGACCGGTTCAGGGGAAGGCTGGATACGATTGGATTTTACCCAGCGTAAAACTTTCTGAAGCAGGCCGCAAAATGTGGCCGGAGTGGCCCGCCGTCAACAGATTTTACATGCAATAAAGCGACGTTGGTTATATATCTGTGCAGTCGGCCATCCGTCGTCAGGGGACCCAGTTCCTCCATTCACATTTTTTTAACTGAGATCAACATGCGTGTTTTCGGTCTTCGGGGTCGTTTTCGGATGCGTGTAGCAGGCGGCGCTTTGCTCGCCGGTGCGACCATTTTCTCCGCTGCCTCATCCACCGTGATGGGCCAAACCGGTCCAGCGCATACAGCGCACTCCAACGAGGAGCAGCGGGTCACAAAAACCATTGAAGCCCTCTTCAGAGCGGCAGAAAGCGCCGACCTGACCGCACTGGATTCACTTTACGCGGGCACACAGCTTACGGTAATCGAAAGCACCGGAATCAATCGTGGATGGGCCGATTTTCGTGACAATCACCTGGGGCCCGAGCTCAAAAAGTTGAAAAACTTCCGCTATCGACCGTTCGAGATAGAGCCGCACGTTTCTGGTTCGACAGCCTGGGCGATTTTTCGATATGACCTGAGCGGGGATCTCGATGGCCGTGCGCTCGATCAGATTGGACGCGGAACTGCAGTGCTCGAGAAAAAAGGCGGGCGGTGGGTGGTTCGCCACACACATACTGCGAGTCGCCCGCGTCGTCCGACGGATCCTGCGCCCAAGTCATAAAGGCACAGCGGGCAATCCGCTCATCTCCGATTGGCCGGCGACTCTTCCAACCCGGAGCGAAAACGGGTGACCGCTTTTCAGCGGCCACCCGTTTCGACGATGCTCAGCTAAACATCAGCTTCCCTATTCTCAGGTCCATGGCTCCCGCGAACCACTCGCCCTTGAATCTGCGCATCGGTTAGAAAGCGACTACGCCCTCCATCACGAACCCGCTGAACTTTCCTCCGCTGCGGCGATCAGTCGACGGGAAATCGATGTACTTCTGGTTGACGTACTCGCCTTTGAGCATTACGAGCGGTGTAATGTACCAGCCTGCTGCGAATGCCTTACGATCTGCGCCTACATCGTTCGCGATTCCCTGGAGTTCCATGCGAGCGGTGTTATAACGGCTGCCGACGTAAAGCTGGTCTCCGGCGAAGCGATACACGACATCGACTGCCGTCTGGCGAAGCTCGCGGTATTCTTTTTCAGCTGTTGCCTTGCCCTTGCCACGATCGAACGAGCCGAACACCTCCAAGCCTTTGAATCGGACGAATGGGTTGATCTGGATCGCTGTCACACTGTTCCGGAAGCCTGGCTGAATGCTTCCGCTCCAGCGATCGCGTCCAATGGAATCGACAAGCACCTCATAGTAGCGCGAGCCCGGGCGGTCCCCGGAATAGATCGTCTGGTTGAGAGACTTGTCAGCGCGATAGAGTGAGCCGGTAAGCCGAACGCGAAGATCGTTCATGACCTGCTTATCGAAGCCGACCTTTCCGTACCGCGCCCAGGAACGCTTCTCGGGAGTCGCGACGGAACCACGCATTTCACCACTCGTGATAGCCCCCATCACGAACGCGGGACCCTTCTTGAAGTAAACTTCGGCACCCGCTTCAGTCGTAAACGGATCTACGATGTAGTTCCCTACAAACGGGTTATAGATCGCCTGGCCTGCGTCGGAGCGCCGGAAGTGCGAATCACCAAAGTTGTTCTCGAACATCCCAACCTTTACAGTCGTGTACTTCATCAGTTCGGTAAGAGGCTTGATGTCGATCGGTGATGCGTCAATCTGCAGGTACCCGCCCTTTACGTAGAACTGCTCGTGTCCACGAGCCGCGAGGTAGTTCTCGACCGAAACAACTATTCCGTTCGCGACCTGCGCGTTCAGAATGAGATTCGCGCTTGCAAGTGGAAGCCCTGAGCCGATCGTAATGAGCTTGTTGACGTCCTTTCCTCCGACCATTCTCGGGGCGGCCGTATTGGAGTGGTCGAGCGCCTGGAAGGTTTGAGTGAAAGCTGCGCCCAGGTCGAGCGATGGGCCTGTGAACGGTGCCGTTGACTTGGGTGCTTCAAATACGCTTGCACCCCTCTGGTCGTAGGCACGCACACCGGGAACGGTCTTTGTGAAGACGTTCGCGAAGGCCGATTTTGGCTTTGCCGTATCTGGCGCGGTGGCGGTGCCTGCATTGTTCGACGTGCCGGCACTAACGTATTCCTGCGATAGTACCGGAGTCGTTGCAAGTGCAATCCCGGTGAGCGCGAGCAGGGTTGTTCTGAGCTGTTTCATAAGGACTCCCGAAAGGTCTGGCGGTTGAATCTGCTGACGCGTAGCGGAGGTGAGGGTCAGCATCTTGTGAAGTAGTCTACGCCTTGAGCTTCCGGCGGTACGTCAGGCTCACCTTGAACTTGTGTGAGGGATATCCTGACCCGAGGAGTCAAATCTCATGATGCTACTCGTCACCCTGTGTTCCTGGCGCGCCGATGGCCGCTGCCCCGTTGCGGACCTCGGTGTGCCGGACTTGCCCACCGAGCATCGCTGCGTAACCCATGACGCCGTTCACCGCGAGAGCCGCAACCAGGCTGACAAGTGAGATCCAGCGAGGCACTGTGCGCGTTCGGAAAACCATCAGGGCGCTGAGCGCAAGTGCGCCGAAAGTGCCCATCACTATAGTTGCAACAAGTGCAGCTTCTTCATGTTGTTCGGTAATTGCCTCTGAGAAACCGGCAATGTTCTCGATCGCCTCCTCGGCGGGTTCACCGGTGAAGTAAACGACGAGTGCGATCGCGGCGAGGACAACAAAAAGCGCGAGCGACACTTTTGTTAAATCGCTGTTCCTGCGATACAAGGCGTAACCGATCAGGGTCAGGCCGATTACCGAGCCAATCACTGGGAAATGATTCAGCAGCAGGTGAATGTGCGTGAACGACATCTTCTCCTCCGGGAGACAACGGACATCGCGGCTAACCACCACGATTGGCCGTGTACGAGAAGGATGCCCCGCCGGGGAACCCATTGGTGTCGGCAATCGGACGAATCCTTGTGCGGGTATTGCTTACATCCGGCATTGCAGCGGGAAAAATCGCTGACTAGGTCGTCGCGGCTGCCCGCATCTCCCGTTCTCGCCAGAGTGAGTAGATGGCAGGGATAACCAGCAGGGTCAGCAACGTACTTGTGAACATTCCACCGATCATCGGCGCTCCGATTCGCTTCATCACACTCGCGCCAGTTCCCCCCCCCCAGAGGATTGGAAGAAGTCCAATAATCGTTGAAGCAACCGTCATCATCATGGGTCGTACCCGCTCTACTGCCCCTTTCATCACGGCCTCGTACAGCTCAGGCAGTGAGGGAATACGGCCGTCGGCTCGTATGGCTGCCCATTCCTGGTCCAGATATACGAGCATTACAACGCCAGTCTCAGCAGCCACGCCCGCTAGCGCAAGGAACCCGATTGTCACTCCGACGGACCAGTTGTACCCGAGGGCCCATATGAACCAGATCCCACCAACCAGCGTGAACGGGATCGAAAGCATCACGATCAGCGTTTCGCTTACACTCCGGAAGTTTGCGTACAACAGCAGGAAGACAAGGGCGAGCGTTGCCGGAACGACAAGCTTCATCTTCGCTTTCGCGCGCTCCATGTACTCGTACTGCCCACTCCACTGCATGGTGTAGCCTGGAGGAAGTGAGACCGCGGCCTCTACCGCACTCTTTGCGTCGGCGACGTAACCCCCGACATCGCGCCCTGCTACGTCGACGTACACCCAGGCCGTTGGCACAGCATCCTCCGTGCGGACAACCATGGGTCCGGCCACCTGGCGAATCGTCGCGATCTGCCCAAGCGGCACCTGCGCGGTTCCGACGGAAGGACTGCCGGCCATGCCACCACCGCCCATGCCGCCGCCTCCCGCAGCACTGCCGGTCACAGCACCGGCGCTCGAGATTGCTTGACGTACTGGCACGAGTACTGACGCGAGTCGCTCAGGAGTGTTCCGCAACTCTTGTGGATAGCGAACACGCACGCCGTACCGCTCGCGCCCCTCGACAGTCTGCGTAATCGTCATTCCGCCAATCGCGGTTGCAATCACTGTCTGCACGTCACCCACGTTGAGGCCGTGCCGCCCAGCGGCCGCGCGGTCGATATCGATGTCCAGGTAATAACCCGACACGGCCCGCTCTGCGAAAGCGCTTCGTGTGCCGGGTATTGTCTTGACCGCGCCCTCCACCTCACGGCCGAGACGTTCGAGCTCAGCCAAATCGGGCCCGAAAATCTTGATGCCCACCGGCGTTCGAATTCCCGTGGCGAGCATATCGATGCGGCCCTTGATCGGCATGGTCCACGCATTGGTTACCCCGGGTAGACGAACGGCGGAATCCATGTCGGCCACGAGCTGATCGTATGTCATTCCCGGCCGCCACTCCGACCGGGGCTTGAGCGCGATGGTGGTTTCTATCATGTCGAGCCCCGCCGGGTCTGTACCGGTGTTGGCCCGACCTGCCTTCCCCCATACGCTCCTGACTTCCGGAAACCGCTTGAGAATCGAGTCCTGCTGACGAAGCAGCTCGCGGACGCGCGCAACGCTGATGCCTGGCAGCGTGGTGGGCATGTACAGGATTGTCCCCTCTTCGAGGGGCGGCATGAACTCGCTGCCAATGCGCTGGAAGGGAATCCACGTGAGTATGAGCGCCGCTACCGATAAGATGATCACTGTACCGCGGCGCGCCAGGACCCACGAGAGTACCGGACGGTACCCTCGGATCATCACTCTGCTCAGCGGGTTGGCGCTCTCGCGATAGATCTTGCCACGGACGAAAAAGCCCATGAGCACCGGTACCAGCGTAAGACTGAGCAGACTCGCCGCCGCGATCGCGAAGGTCTTTGTCAGAGCGAGCGGCTTGAAGAGCCGACCCTCCTGTCCTTCGAGAGTAAATACGGGGATGAAGGAGACGGTGATGATCAGGAGCGAATAGAAGAGAGAAGGGCCGACCTCCTTCGCGGAGGCGGCGACGATGTCCCATCTCTCACGCGTGCTCAACGTTGCAGTATCGATGACACGTGACCCCGGCGGACTCCGGCGCTCGAGCTGCTTGTGCATGTTCTCCACCATCACGATGGCCGCGTCGATCATTTCACCAATGGCGATGGCAATCCCGCCAAGCGACATGATGTCCGCGCTGATGCCGAGCGCGCGCAGGCATATGAAGGAAATGAGCACGCTGATCGGGAGCGTAATGACAGCGACGAGAGCGGACCTGGCGTGCATCAGGAACAGCACGCAGATGAACGCGACGATCACCGCCTGTTGCAACAGCGTGCTGCGGACGGTGCTGATGGAACGGTCGATCAGCTCACTCCGATCGTACACCGGCCGTACCACCACGCCTGGAGGTAGACCGCTCTTAATCTCAGCGAGCTTGGCTTTGACTCGATCGATGGTCGCCCTGGCGTTTTCTCCGAAGCGCATGACCACGATCCCACCGACCGCATCCCCACGCCCATCGAGGTCCGCGATTCCGCGGCGGACCGCCGGGCCGATGGTGACCTTTCCGAGTTCTGCGACGCGGATCGGAGTTCCTGCCGAAGTCGCGCCGACAACAACACTCTCGATGTCCGGGATGGACTTGAGATACCCGAGCCCGCGCACCATGTACTCACGCTCAGATAGCTCCATCACCATCGCGCCGACATCGCTGTTGGCATTGCGGATCGCGTCCATCACCTGAGTAATCGGTATGCGATACGCCTGCAGACGCGCCGGATCGACATCGATCTGATACTGCTTTTCGAAGCCGCCGATTGACGCAACTTCCGAAACTCCTGGAACTGCAGTCAGGGAATACCGGAGATACCAATCCTGAAGACTTCGGAGCTCGGCGAGGTTCATCTTCCCCGTGGTATCCTCGAGCGCGTACTGGTAAACCCAGCCAAGTCCGGTAGCATCAGGACCGAGGGTTGGATTTACCGCCGCGGGGAGTCGCCCCTTGATTCCACTCAGGTACTCGAGCACGCGGCTGCGCGCCCAATACAAGTCGGTGCCATCGTCGAAGATCACGTAGACGAAGGAAACGCCGAAAAATGAGTAGCCCCGCACAGTTCGGGCACCGGGCACCTTCAGCATTTCCGCAGCGATCGGATAAGTCACCTGATCTTCAACGATGCGGGGCGCCTGCTCGTTGTATTCGGCCTGAACGATGACCTGAACGTCGGAGAGGTCTGGCAGCGCTTCGAGCGGAGTATTCATCAGTGACCAGAAGCCGCCAGCTATGGCTATGACCGTGAATAGCATCACGATCAACTTGTTCCCGACCGACCAGTCGATCACGCGCTTGAGCATCGTTCTATTCCTTCTTCGCTTTCTTCACCGGCGGACCCATGTCCATTCCCGGCATGTTCCCCATCCCGCCCAGCAGCGATCCGAGATTCGACTCGGCATCAACCAGGAACGTTGCGGATGCAACGACTGTCTCACCCGCTTTCAGGCCAGAGAGGATCTCAATGCGGTCATCGCTCGCCGAGCCAACCTTCACTTCCCGGGGCTGGAGCTGCCCGTTTCCGGATTTCACGAATACAAGACTTCGCTCGCCGGTTTGCAGCACCGCGGAGCGTGGTACTCCAAGCGTCGCGCCCGATGCGGAAGCCTCCATGCGAAGCGTGGCATACATTCCGGGCTTCAATCGCATTCCGACGTTTACGATTGCTACTCGAACCTTTGCGGTTCGCGTGTCCGGGTTGATGACCGGATATATGTAGGTGATGCGGCCGGTCATTGTCTCGCCTGCGAGACCCTCGAATTCTGCGCTGATCGGCTGTCCGAGTCGCACCGACGGGAGGTCGCGCTCGAATACCTCACCCTCGATCCACACGACGCTCAAGTCGGCGAGTTTGTATAAGGCGTCGCCCATCATTACCCGCTGACCTTCGAGAACGTTTTTTTCCAGCACGTAACCGCTGTACGGTGAACGCAACGTCAGCACTTTTCGAACCTGCCCTGTGCGTTCGATCGCGGAGATGTCGCTCTGCGTGATATCCCAGTAGCTCAACCGGCGCTTTGCCGATTCAATGAGGTCGTCGGCGCCTCTTCGCGCCTCAATGGTTCCATCACGGACGTCGCTTTTCAAACGCCTGGCGAGCAGAAGCTCTTCCTGAGTAGTGACGAGCATGGGCGAATAAACCGTCAGCAGTGGCTGACCCGCCCTGACAAGCTGACCGGTGTAATTAACGAGTAAGCGCTCGATCCATCCGTCGAACTTCGGCGAGATTGTCTTGACACGCGTTTCATCAAACGTCACCTGTCCGACGGTGCGAATCTCACGTGGCGACGGAGCGCTGGTCACGACGGCATAGGTCACGCCTATCCTTCGTGACTGCTCGGCAGACAGGGTAACCGGCGCGCCCTGACTCGCTCCGGATTTCGCGGTGTCGTGATTGCCTCCCGCCATCGCAACGGGTTCTGGCTCGCGTGTGACCGCCCAGGCGATGCCGACGGCGACCAGGAGGGTGACAATACCGCCGGCAGCGATCACCCGGCTTGACCGCGGACGCGACGGCGCGAACGGATTCGGTGTTCCGGGATTCATCGTCTATCTCCAGAGGGAGTCGAGGACGTAGTCGGGGGAGTTCCGATAAGTTCGGCGCCGGTGAGCATCTCCAGCTCGGCCCATGCGCGACCCTCCTCGGCTTCAAGAGCGGACAACTCCTGCCGGTATTTGTTGACAGTCATCTGGTTGTCCAGCAGCGTCATGAAGTCGACCTTCCCGACGCGATATGCTGCGAGTGCCGACGACACGGCGGCTCGTGCCTGCGGGATGATCGTATTCCGATAGAGTTCTCCGAGCCGGCGCGAGCGCACGAGGTCGGCATATCGTTCACCGAGGGCGCTACGCGTGTCGGCTCGCATCGACTGAAGGTCCGACTCAGCCATCTGGCGCATCGCAGCAGCCTCTTCGCGCAGCCGGAGCTGCCGGCTTTTCGCAAAGATGGGGACGCTGGCACCGATCATCAGACTTCCCATACGTTCCGTCCCGCTCGCCTCCCCCGGCATACCACCGGCAGCTCCGTCGCTTCCGCGTTGTGAGTACTGTATTCCAAGTTGCAGATCGGGCAGCAGTTCCTTCCGTGCGAGCTTTTCCATCGACTGGGCGGCAAGGAGATCCTCAGCGCCAGCCTTGAGCATTGGCCTCGCGACACGCGCAAGCTGCTCCAGCGAGTCGAGCTGGGGAACAGTCAGCGGAAAGACCGGCAAAACGGGCGACGATACCAATGCCTGTTGCGGGCGATCGAGCATTGCATTCAGTCTCGCAGCCATCCCGATGCGCATTGCCTGCATGCGCAGCGTGTCTTCCGTCATGCGTGCAATCTCTACCTGCGCGCGCAGAACGTCGGTCTGATTTCCATTCGCTACCCGGTACATCACGGTGGCTACATCGCGAACATCGCTGAGGATGCGCAGGGTTTCTCGCATAACGAGGAGAGACTGATCGGCTCGGTAGATCTCGTAGAACGGCATCGCTGTCCGTGCCCGAACTTCCCACCATGCATCCCGCGCCCGCTCAGACTCGGCATTGGCGCGCGAGCGGGCAATGCTCTTTGACAATCCGAGCTTGCCGCCGATCGGCAGCATCTGCATCACCTGCAGCTGTTTCATGCCGAGGATTTCCATGGGCTTGAGCGACGGCAGCTCGTAGTCCATCCATCCAAGCTGAACTTGAGGATCCGGTGGCAAGCCCGCCGCGGATATACGCGCGCGAGCAGCACGGGCAAGCGCTTCTGCCGCTTGAACGCGCGGGTTCGCTTTTTTTAGGGCGTCATAGACAGTGAAGAGCGCTAGCGCCGGTGGAGGTGTCCGCTCAGTGGTCACCGCCGGGGCGCGGATTTCGAGATCGGGTGCGACAGCTTGTCCCGCGACGATCACGGGACTGACGATCACGATCAACGTCGCCGCGCATAGCAGCCGCAGGTGAACGCTCCACCGGGCCGTCGTGCGATAAAGACCTCTCATTCCATTTTCTCCTTTGTCGATCTTCCGGCACAACTGAGCAACGAGTCGTCAAGAATCGCGGTTGAGTTCTGATTCTAGCCGCGCTTCAGGGCCGAAACAGTCCGGTGTTCCGGACTACGCGGTCAGGGATTCCCCTACGTGAAGCGTTACAATGACTCTACCTCGCCATCGCGCGCGTGATGATTTTGCTAAACTCGCGGAGCCAGAGTACCGAGCTTGCGACCACGGCACACCGCAGCCAGTCGCTCGCGCTCAGGCTAGTGGTCGAAAACGCGCTTTGTAGGAACGGCACGTAGATCACTGCCAAGTGGAAAGCCAATGACAAGACGATTGCGGACCATACCCAGCGATTTTGAAAGAGACCGTTGAACGCGCTTTGCTCGTCCGAGCGCGCGTTGAACACATTGAAGAGTTGAAACATCATTAGAGTCGTGAAGGCCATCGTCTGCGCGTAACGCATGTTGCCCGACCCTTCGATGAGGCCCCCGGGTAAGGACGCATCGAGCACCAGCAGCGTGCCTGCGGCCATGATCGCTCCAACGAAAAAGATGCCCACCCACATTTGTCGTGTGATAATTCCTTCACCCGCCGGGCGAGGAGGGCGATCCATCAGACCCTCGCTCGGTGGATCGACGCCCAGGGCCAAAGCGGGCGCTCCATCCGTGACCAGGTTTATCCAGAGAATCTGGGTTGCAAGTAGAGGCAGAACGACGGCGTTCCCATCGGCGTGCAGGCCGATAGTCTTAGCCAACAACACACCAAAGAACATTGTCAGCACTTCCCCAATGTTCGACGACAACAGATAGCGGAGGAACTTGCGGATGTTTGAAAACACCGCCCGCCCTTCCTCGACCGCCGCCACGATGGTGGCAAAGTTGTCGTCTGTCAGCACGACATCTGCGGCCTCCTTGGAAACGTCGGTGCCCGTAATACCCATCGCCACGCCGATGTCGGCGGTCTTGAGCGCGGGAGCATCGTTCACCCCATCCCCTGTCATCGCGACCGTTGCGCCACCACGTTGCAGCGCCTTCACAATGCGAAGCTTGTGTTCAGGATTTACGCGCGCGTAGACTGAAACCTCGCGGACCGTCCGCGCAAGATCCTCGTCCTCCATTTTCTCCAGCTCCGCGCCCGTAACGACGCGTTGATCGGTGGCGATCGTCAGTTCCGTTGCTATGGCGAGAGCGGTTTTGGGGTGATCGCCGGTAATCATCATCGGTCGAATGCCGGCGCTCCGGGCGCGCGCAACAGCCGCTTTCGCTTCATCCCGCGGCGGATCGATCATACCGATCACGCCGAGAAAGGTCATTTCATGCTCCAGATCCTCACCCACGTCCTCGTGCTCGAGAGCATCGGCAGGCAGTTGACGCGATGCGATACCGATAGTTCTCAGTGCCTGCCCAGCGAGTTCATCTGTTGTGCTCAGAATCCGGGCTCGCCGCGCGTCGGTAAGGTCTGTAGGCTCCATTCCTACAAACTCCCGCGAGCAGCGTGCGAGCAGAACGCCGGGCGCACCCTTCGTGAAGACGAGCAGGCGCTCGTGACGGTCGGCGTCCGAATGAACAGTCGTCATCATCTTGCGGTCGGATGAGAACGGGACCTCTCCGACCCGCGCAAAACGCGTGTCCAGTATTTCACTACTGAGCCCCGCTTTGCGCGCCGCAACAATCAGCGCTCCCTCGGTTGGGTCGCCCTGCACCGTCCAGCGCCCGTCGCGCTCCTGCAGCAGCGCATTGTTGGCGCGGTCGGCCACTGCTAACGCCCTGTCCAGTTCCGCACGCAGCGCGCCCTCGAGGGGCGCGCCGCCTTCCACCTCGATGTTGCCAGCGGGCGAGTAACCCGTGCCTGTCAGATGCACCTGCCCGCTCGGCGTGACTATGGTGCGGACCGTCATTTCATTCTTCGTCAGCGTGCCGGTCTTGTCGGAAGCGATCACATCGGCGGAGCCAAGCGTCTCGACTGCGGCGAGGTGACGCACGATGGCGTTGCGGGTGGCCATACGCTGCACACCGAGAGCGAGCACAGCTGTAACCACAGCCGGCAAGCCTTCGGGGACCGCCGCTACTGCCAGTGCCACGCCCAGGATGAGAACCTCGAAGATGGCGGAAAAACCACGTATGTTGTCGACGAGAATGATCGTAACGATCATCACCACGGCAATGATGGTGACGACAAGACCGAGCATCTTGCCGACACGATCGAGTTCTTTCTGCATCGGTGTAGCTTCGTCCGGAGCTTCGCTCAACATGCCGGCGATGCGTCCCATCTCGGTGTGCATGCCGGTTGCCGTGACGATGGCAGCGCCTCGTCCGTAAGTCACCGCCGTTCCGCTGAAGACCATGTTGTGGCGGTCGCCGGGACCAGCGTCGCCGGCAACTGGAGCGGTATCTTTCAACACCGGAAGGCTTTCTCCCGTGAGAGCAGCTTCAGCCGTTTGCAGCGCGGTTGAACGAATCACGCGCGCGTCAGCGGGAATGGTGTCGCCCTCCTCGATCAGGATGAGATCGCCCTGAACGAGGTCCGCTGCTTCAATGCTCTGCCGCTCGCCGTCGCGTATGACACTGGCAAGCGCTGCCGACATCTGGCGCAGCGCCGCAACAGCTGACTCAGCGCGCGATTCCTGCACATAGCCCATGATCGCGTTGAGCAACACGATCGAGAGAATAGCGATCGCCTCGTAGGGCAGCGCCGATTCGCGCTCAACCAGCCAAAGCGCCGCCGAAATACACGCCGCGACAAGCAGCAGAATAACCAGAACATTGCTGAATTGAGCGACGAATTTCCGCCACCGGGGTAGAGGCTCCTCCGCGGTTAGTTCGTTGCGGCCATCGCGTTCAATACGGAGTCGGGCTTCGGCAGCGCTCAAACCGCGCCGTGCGTCGGCGCGCAACATTGCAATTACGGCGTCGACCGGCTGCTGGTACGCTGGGGTCAAAAGCTCCTGAGTTGTCGATCCACGCATCTCTCTCCATTAACCATTCGCGCCGTCATCACGCTGCCATACCGATTGAACTGACGACCCATGCAACATTCGCGGCATATGACGGCTTCACTACCCGAGAGGGCGCACACGATGAAGCCGGGCGGCTTACGCTTGCCCTGAAATGACATGGTCCGCAGCATGCTGACTGTCTGTGCGTAAGCCTCCCGATCGGCGGCACCACACACAAGGAATTCCAGCGTGAACATTCTCGTTCTGAATGCAGGATCCTCTTCGCTCAAATTTCAGTACATCCAGACCGATGAGAACTCAATCGAAGGCAACGCCGACCGGAAGCTCGCGCGTGGCGGCATTGAGCGAATTGGTGGCGAAGCAGTCATCACGCTCTCAGGTAACGGGGAGACTGACAAGCGGGCAGCCTTGCTCAAGGACCATACGGCGGCGGTCGAGTACATCATCGCATGGCTTCAGCAACTTTTCGACGCTGGAGTGGAATCAGAAGCGATAGTCGATGCCGTCGGACATCGAGTTGTCCATGGAGGTGAGCGCTTCACTCGATCTACGCTGATCGACGACGATGTACTTCGCGAGCTGCGCGATCTCATCGAGCTCGCCCCGTTGCACAACCCCCACAACATCGCCGGTATCACGGCGGCATGGTCTGCACTTGGAAGGGCGACGCCTGCCGTCGCTGTGTTCGACACCGCTTTTCATCATACAATCCCCGAGCAGGCTCACATTTACGCCATTCCCTATCAGTTTTACCGCAGGTACGGCGTCAG
>JANPKW010000073.1:0-56731 GCA_031426255.1 Gemmatimonadaceae bacterium
CTTGCTCGTCTCGACCTGAAATCCCAACGCCGCCAGACTCGGTCCCACGATTTGAAGCACGCCGTCGCTCGTCAGCCCTTTCGGGAGCGCAGTTGTGCAAATGTCTTCTTCGCACGCCCCGAACGCCTCAACCACCTGACGGACGAAGGGGGGCGGCGGTTCCGTGCGTGGGAAGCTGGTGAAGCGGAGAGTTGAAGCCAGAGATATTTCCTCATGCAACTACGCGGTGACCGGTTATTTCAGGAAATTCGATAAATTCAGAAATGCCGGAATTTCGACGCGATGGGGCTACAACAGTGCTACGACTCGCAAAAGTTGATTGTAAACTCTTTTTGCGAACCGGCGTAAACCTCTACGCATCAACAACTTACAAATGACCCGGCCGGGTCTCGAACCCGGGACCTACGGATTAAAAGTCCGTTGCTCTACCAACTGAGCTACCGGGTCTTCTCCTGCAAACCGTAATCTAGCCGCGTCAGGCCTTCGGTTCACCCCTCGATCCTTCAGGGAAAACCACGCAGCTAGCGGTCCGATGGCACTCATCGCTACACTCAGGTGTCACTTTCGCCGGCCTCGAACCGTAGAGATGATGTCAAAACCAAACTACATACCAATGACCACCTCCAATACCGGCACGACCGAAGAGCACACAGTCAGTGGCGACAAGCTGCTGGACAAGGTGAAGCAGATCGTTCGTGACGGAAACGCGCGGCGCATCACAATCAGAAACGAAGCCGGCAAGTCCCTGCTCGAGATTCCGCTGACGCTCGGCGTCGTGGGGGTCGTCCTCGCCCCCGTGTGGATCGCAATCGGAACCATCGCCGCCCTCGCGGGTCGATATACCATCGTAGTCGAGAAGCGCACGTAGCACTGCAGGTCCCTCAACCCAACTTCGCATCAATGAGAGCATTTCTTGTCTTCGGGCTGCTCGCGTTTGCAGCACCCGCAATCGCGCAGTCCACTGCGACGCCTACCCCACTGACCACCAAGCTTCCGACGGATCCAAAGGTCAAAGTCGGTACGCTTCCTAACGGAATCCGTTACTACATCCGGCAAAACTCTCGACCGGAGAAGCGGGCCGAGCTGAGACTCGTGGTCAACGCGGGCTCTATTCAGGAATCGCCAGATCAGCTGGGGCTCGCGCACTTCCTCGAGCATACGGCGTTCAACGGGACAACGCACTTCAAGAAGAACGATCTCATCAAGTACCTGGAATCGATTGGTGTACGCTTCGGCGCAGATCTCAACGCATATACGAGCTTCGACGAGACGGTTTACATACTTCCGATCCCTACTGACACTGCGCGTATCGTCGACCAGGCATTCACAATTCTGGAGGATTGGGCGCACGGGCAGCTGTTCGATCCGACTGAAATAGTCAACGAGCGCGGTGTGGTGCGAGAAGAATGGCGCGGACGGAAGGGGGCCGGCGACCGGATGCTTCAGCAGTGGCTTCCGGTCGCATTCAAGGGATCACGCTATGCTGAACGGCTGCCTATCGGAACCGAAGCAAGCATCATGTCTGCGGATGCCGAAAAGCTTCGCCGCTTTTATCGTGACTGGTATCGCCCTGACCTCATGGCCGTTGTTGCAGTCGGCGACTTCGACCCTGTAGCGATAGAGGCGAAGATCAAGCACCACTTCTCCAAAATTGTCGCACGCCCGAACGCTCCGCCGCGCACACTGTATGACGTGCCAGCCAACAAGGAGCCACTCATCGCGATTGCCAACGACCGCGAAGCGACAAGCTCCAGCGTCAACCTCATCTACAAGATGCCGGCTACCAACGTCGAGACAGTCGGCGACTACCGCGGGATGCTGATCGAGAGGATCTATCTCCGCATGCTCAACAGCCGCTTCTCCGAGATGGCCGATAAGCCTGACGCGCCATTCCTCGGCGCTGGAGCTTCGAAGTCGAGTTTCTTTGCGCGGAACGCTGAAGCGTTCACGCTGGCAGCGGGTGTAAAGGACGGCGGAGTCGAGCGTGGAATTGAAGCGCTCATCACCGAAGCCCGGCGCGTCGATCAACACGGTTTTCTTCAGACAGAACTCGATCGGGTCAAGCAGGATGTGCTGCGTGGTTTCGAGCGATCATATGCCGAGCGGGAGCGGACGCAGTCGGGATCATTCGTCGAGGAATACATCGGCAACTACCTCCAGGGTGAGGCAGTGCCCGGGATCGAATATGAATACAAGATCGCTCAGGAGCTGATGCCGACGATCTCACTTTCGGATGTCAACCGGCTCGCGAGCCAGTGGATCACTGAAGAGAATCAGGTGATCATCGCGCAGACTCCAGTCAAGGACAGCATACCTGTCCCCACCCGCGAGGGAATTCTCGCCGCGTTTGGCCGCGCAGCGAATGCAACTGTAGCTGCCTACGTCGAGAACCTCTCCGGCGCGAGCCTCGTCGCTGCCGCGCCTGCTCCTGGCAAGATTGTTTCGACGAAGCTGCTCCCCGGAATCGAGGGCGCTGAATGGAAGTTGTCGAACGGAGCGCGCGTGATCCTGAAAGCGACGGACTTCAAGGCAGACCAGGTGTTGTTCTCGGCATACAGTCCGGGCGGCAACTCGTTGGCAAGTGACGCCGACTACATGTCCGCCGCGCTCGCGCAGCAGATCGTCCCGCTTGGCGGGCTAGGCGAATTCAACGCAGTCGATCTGGGAAAGAAACTGACGGGCAAAGTTGCGGGAGTAAGCCCGGTCATCGGCGAATCAACAGAAGGACTGAGGGGCAGCAGCTCGCCAAAGGACATCGAGACAATGTTCCAGCTCGCCTATCTGACCTTTACCGCACCACGACTGGATAGCGTCCGGTATGAAGCGTTCAGGAACCAGGTCGGACCGTTCCTCGCCAACCGTGGGCTCGACCCTGAGGAAGTTTTCGGTGACACGGTTCAAGTAACGATGTCCCAGAATGCGTTCCGGGCCCGACCAATTACCCCTGCGGTGTTTGCCGAGGCTGATCCGCGTAAAGCGTTTGCTTTCTACAAGGATCGATTTGCGGATGCGAGCGATTTCACCTTTGTACTCGTCGGCAACATCGACACGGTTGCAATCAAGCCGCATGTGGAGACCTGGCTGGCGTCGCTGCCTTCGCTATCGCGAAGCGAAAAGTCGCGCGATACGGGTGTGAGTCCACCAAAGGGCGTCGTGAAGAAGGTCGTTTACAAGGGCACGGAAGCAAAGGCGACGACGAGCATTCTCTTTACGGGGTCGTGCAGTTACACGCCGGAGGCACGATTTGTCTTCCGCGCGCTTACCACTATGCTGCAGACACGCCTCAACGAGTCGCTGCGTGAGCGACTTGGCGGAACGTACAGCCCGAACATCGGCGGGGGCTGCCAGCGTTTGCCGCAGCAGCGCTACACGATCCAGATCGGCTACGGTTCGTCAACAGAGAACGTGGAGCCGCTGACCCAGGCGGTGCTTGCGCTCATCGACAGCGTGAAGACGACCGCACCGTCGCAGGCGGATGTCGACAAGGTCAAGGAAGAGATCATCCGTTCGCGCGAAGTCGAGGTGAAGACCAACGACTACTGGCTCAACAACATCGCCGCGCGCGATCAGGCCGGTGAAGAGCTTGCAGGACTCGGCGCAGCGTACGACGCAATGGTGCGAAGGCTGACGGCCGCGGATATCCAGCAGGCGGCGCGCAAGTATTTCAACACGGCGAATTACGCCCGCTTCGTCCTATTGCCTGAGAAGTAGCCGTTACGAGTTGGCGCCGGCCGCTTCTGATGAGGGCAGCTCAACACCAATCACACCCCAGCGTCGACTACCGCGCTTTTCTAAGCGTCACGCTTCCGTTCAACGTCTCGAGCTCGATCCTGCGCCCGCCGCGACCGATTATTCCGCTCGCCTTGCGAGGACCGAACTTGCCAGAGAGCTGCACAGGGTAATCGCTGGTAATCGAACCACGCATCGTTTCCAGCTCGACGTTGGCGTCCAGCGATTCCGGCATTTCCACGCTGATGCTGCCGTTTACGGTATTGAACTTCATCTCGCCGTCACGGGCCACCGAGCTCATCCGCACGTCGATGTCGCCGTTGACAGTGCTTGCGTTCACAGGGCCGTTGCGAGTGGTGACATCGACCGCGCCATTGACAGTGGAAGCACGCACTTGCCCGCCTACGTTTCTCACTTCGACGCGGCCGTTCACAGTGCTGGCCGTGACATCGGAGCTGAGATTGCTCACGCGCATCTCTCCATTGACCGTGCCCGCACTTACGCGGACACCTGATGGGATGCTGATCGTGAACGTGACTTTCACGTCTGACCTGTCGTTCCGATCGCCGTAGTCGTCATCGTTGCGCGATGAGTGCATGCCGTCCGCATCGCAGGTAGACCGGCGCCACAAGGCGCACACGCGCACGTCCCCGCCGCTCTGCACCACCTGGAACGCGACATCACTAACGCTGCCACGCCGAACTTCCTTCACCGCCCGGACGTGAACCATGTTGTCCCGGCTCGCTTCGATCGTGACCGGCCCGTTGACCGATGAGAGGCGGAACCACCTTCCGCTCTCGACGCGACCATCCCACGACCACGTTTCCTGATTTCTGCCGACTTCCTGGGAACTCGCAGCAGCAGGGCTCATGAACGCGATTGACAATGCTGCCGCACGGATCAGGCTCTTCATCTAGGTATTACTCCCGGTTGGCGCGGCCGCCGCCGCGCTTGATATTGATGTTACCGCTGAAGGTTTCCAACACGATCCTCGCCTTGCCGTCACCAATTCTGAAATCGAACTGGCTTTCACCCTGGCGCCTGTTCGCGCCCGACTCGAGCGTCACTGGAA
Organism: Gemmatimonadaceae bacterium; assembly: GCA_031426255.1. Taxonomy (GTDB): domain Bacteria; phylum Gemmatimonadota; class Gemmatimonadetes; order Gemmatimonadales; family Gemmatimonadaceae; genus UBA4720. The sequence goes on from JANPKW010000073.1 coordinate 4,802, forward strand.
AGTCGCTGTCGACAGTGCCGTTGTAGGTCTCGAGACTGACTGTCGCTCCTGCATTCGAGGGGACTGCGAGCTCGAGCAGGCCGGAGTGCGTCGTGAACGAATAGTTGCCCATCGGCTCGATCGTCCCGTCATAGCGAAGTGAGCCGCCGACAGTTTCAGCGCGAACTCGCGCCGACTTTGCCCCGCTGATATTCAGGGGTCCGCTCACCGACTCGGTCGTGATGTCCCCTGAGACATTTCGCAGGTTGACGTGGCCGTTCACCGATTCGGCACGAACGTCGCCGTCCACACCGTCCACATCGATGTCGCCCGATACGGATTCCAGAGTAACCTTACCCGCCGCATCGGTCACGATGATCGAGCCGCTCAGCGTTTCGACGCTGGCGTCGCCCTTCACTCCGCGAACCGAGAATGGCGCTGAGAATCCTTCCAGCACCACGCGGGTTCCGTGCGGTACTGAGATATCCAGCTCGGCGCTCCGGCCACTTCCAGGATATCCGTGCTCCAGGCCAACCGTTATCGAATTAGCCCTTTCGCGCACCCGCAACTCACCGCGATCGGCGCTTCCGCGAACCCGTACGCTTGTCCCGGTTGTGCCGGTCACGTTCACACGGCCGGAATAGATCGAAACGCTCAACGTCCCACCGCGATCGAGACTGACCGTCGTGTCGATCGACACTCGATCGCTTTGCGCGCCTGCTTTATGTGTGGGGGTCATCGAGGCAATCCCGACCGCGACAATGACTCCTGTAATTACTCTCATCCCTCTTCCCTCTTTCAGGTTGACGACCGGAGCAGCGCTACTGTCCGCAGCAGCTGAACCTTCTTGTGCAAGGCATTCTCCAGCCGCTCATTGAGGAAGCCGCTAGCAGGATCACGCGCAACCGCTGCGCGCGCCTGTGCAACGGCAGCATCGATGATGGCCAGGTTGTCCTCGACAACCTTTACGGTCTCGGGCTCGAGCTCACTGCGTCGCTCGCCGAGTAGCTGTTGAAGCTTGTCGATCTCATCGGCAATCGCGATTTCAGACGAAGTCGAGGCCGGCTGCACAATTCGCGCGGAGGGTACACCGCGCAGCGAGCGCCCCGCAGGTGTTCTCGCAGATGTTCTCGCAGGTGTTCTCGCAGGCGTCCGAACCGGTGCCGGCGAAGAACGCACGGTGGTGGCAGGTCCCGTTGATTCGACGCGTTCATCAACAACCGGCGCCGCCTCGACTGTTGCGCCAGCAACACGCAAGACCGGCTCAGCAGCTTTTGCGGCTGCAGGTTTCTTGTCCCGCGTTATCGAGCGAGACGTTCCGACATAAGTGATGCTCGAGGAAACGATGACGAGACCTGCTGCGGCAACAGCCATCAACGAACGCGACACTCCGGCGCCGCGAGCAGGCCGTGCAATCGAAACAACAGACGGTTGAATCCTCGCCTCGACTCCCTCCCACAGGTCGCGTGACGGAGCGAGGTCGGGCAGGTTCGCCGCGCTTTCGCGAATTCCATCCATGTCGCGCACCAGGCCATGGCAGCGAGCGCAGCCAGCGACATGTTTGTCGACTGCAGTTGCTGTCGATGCGTCGAGGTCGCTCTCGAAGTAATCGAGAAACAGCTCGTCGCAATCGGCGCATGTCATGTGTGTTTCGCTCATCGTGTCAGTGCCTCGCGTAAGAGAAGACGCGCCCGGTGAAGCTGGGCCTTGCTGCCGCCGGCGGTGATACCGCACATCTCGGCAATCTCCTCGTGCTTGTACCCCTCAATGTCGTGCAGAACAAAAATCTGTCTCGCTCCCCTCGGCAGTTTCTCCATCGCCGCGGTGATGTCCATCCTGTCGCCGTGACCAGGTGTTACAGACGCCCTCTGCAGCGGTGTCTCACTCGTATCTGACTCATCGTCGACCATTCGCTTCCTGTTGCGTGCTTCGTTCTTTCTGTCAGTGAGCGCGATGTTGACTGCAACTCGATGAATCCATGTCGAGAACTGCGCGTCGCCCCTGAACTGAGGCAACTTCTCCCACGCCCGCACGAACACATCCTGCGTCAGCTCTTCGCCCTTGACGCGGCTCCCGCACATGCGGGTACAGATCGAGAAAACCCTGTTGACGTGGGCCCGATAGAGGCGCTCGAAGGCTCTCCGATCTCCCGACGCCGCTAGCGCGACATCGGCCGAATCGTCCCGGGGAGCGGAGGCCTGCATCAATACCGCGGCTGCCAAGCTGTTCTCGTCACTATTTCAGGGTACTTTCTGCGTGCACTTGGCGGCCGGCCTACTTACGCCGGAGCGTCAGCGGACCATTCGTCGTCGTGGCGCGGATGGTCGCCCCACCGGTACCGAGCTGCGTCGAGATGTCTCTGGTGATTCTGCCAACGACGGTGATCGGGAACCCGACGCTCACAGGACCGTTCCTGGTACCAGTCTCGAGCTGCGCGTTGTAGTTCTCCGGAACCGTGATGGTCAGCGGTCCATTCGTTGTCGTCGCATCGAGCCCTTCACCTTCCCAGCGATTGCCTGCCAGCAGAATGCTGAGAGGTCCGTTGGTAGTGCGGGCCCTCACGTTGCCGCCAACTTCGCGAAGAGCAAGCGGCCCATTGCTGGTCGTGAGGTTCATGTCGCCTGTAACCCGCTCGATGCTGACAGGACCGTTCCGCGTTTCGACACGAAGATGAGACCGCCTTGGAACCATCGCGACGAGCGAGGCCGTCCATTGCCGGTCTTCGACATTTCGTGGTCCTTCGACGGACACTGTGGAGCCGCTGATCGTGGTCTTTACCTGATCGGCAAGATCGCGGGCTTCATCTGCACCGCGGGCTTCCGCACGGATCCTTGTCCGCACCACCAGGCTGTCGACATCCCAGCCGGTCGCCGATATCCCGCCATTGCGAAGGCCTTCCATGGATACCGTGCCGCCACTGCTGGCGCGTGCCCTGGTCACACGCACTTCGCACCAGACTTCCCGATGATCGTACCTGTCGCGGTTATCCCGACGGCACTCCTCCAGCCACTCAGCATCGGTGCGCTGTGCTTTCGCGGCGCCCGGAACAGCACTGGCGATGACTACAAGGGCCCAGAGAATCGAAGTGGTTTTCGGCATTTGGTATCGAATCGTTTGATTGTGGACTTTGGGGGGTCAGACATCCACAATAGGCATAACGTTTGAACCCGGCCGAAGATTCTTCAAGCCGTCTAGATGGGCCCCACTTCGAGGGTGGCTACATAGCTGGCCTGCTCGATTGTGGCACCTGACCGCGGGTAGGGCTTGAGCCCTGTCAGGGTGATGCGGTAACCTCCGACCGTTAGCGACTTTGGATCGAGGCCGGTGTTGAGCCTGATTTCGGTTCCGGCACCCCCTTGAGGCGTAACCAGAAGCCGTACGATCGCGTTCCCCGCCCAGACACACTGGACGTCGCTTGGGCACCGGGATTCGTCCGTCACTCCAATGGCGCGGATAGTCAGGGACGTTCCCTGAATCTGCGCCTCCTGGCCGACCCCGAGGTCGAATGCCCTTCCAGTCTGAGCCTGAACTCCACCGGAAACAGTCCCCGGGTCGCCAGGATGCGACGGGGTCGCGCATCCAGCCGCGATCGCTGCGCCAATTATCAGCAGTGCCTTTCTCATATCATCACCTTTTCGTCAGAAACACTTCCGCTGGCTGACACCCTGACCCTATCGCGGAAGCAGGTGCCTCAGCTGAGCCACCTTGGCTCTGACGCCGTCAAGATCGTCAGCAGTAACGGTAATGTGCCCAAGCTTTCGCTTTGGTGCGGGAGCTTTCCCGTACATGTGGACGTGAACGTCACTGACTTCGCGAAGACGCGCCACGTCAGGCTCGCGCCCTATCACGTTGACCATTCCCGCGGCGCCTCCCATCTCAGTCGACCCGAGTCGCATGCCCGTTATCGCTCTGAGATGGTTCTCGAACTGGCTCGTGTCCGCGCCCTCGATCGTCCAGTGACCGGTATTGTGCACTCTGGGTGCCATCTCGTTCGCCACCAAACCACTAGGCGTCTCGAAGAGCTCCACTGCCAGTACCCCGTAGTAGTCCAGCTCGTTCATGATCCGGGTAGCGTAATTCTCCGCAAGCTGCTGAACTTCGTCCGAGATAGCGGGTGCCGGGGCGAGCGAAAAACGAAGGATGCCTTCGCTGTGATGATTCTCGACGAGGGGATAGAAAGCCATTTCGCCCGTTGTCGACCTTACGCCGATGATTGAAAGCTCGCGCGAGAATTTCACGAACGATTCGACGATCGACGGGACGCCGCCAACACCCACCCACGCAGTCGCGATGTCAGCGGGAGTGCGAATTACGCCCTGACCCTTGCCGTCATATCCAAGGCGTCGAGACTTGAGGATCGCGGGTGTTCCAATGCGCTCCAGTGCGGCGCGCACGTCGCGCATGCTGTCGACCACTGCAAACGGTGCGGTAGGAATGCCAAGTCGCTCGAAGCACTGCTTCTCGTTGGCACGGTCCTGCGCCGTTTCGAGCGCGGCGATCGACGGATGCAGTACAACTTTTTCAGCGACCGATTTTGCGGAACTCGATGGAATACTTTCGAACTCATAGGTCGCGATGTCGAGACCTTCGGCGAAATGAGCAAGCGCCGCTTCGTTCTCATAGTCAGCAATGATCAGCTCAGCAAAGCGGCCCGCCGGCGCGTGCTCGTCGGGCGAGAGAAATCTGAGCGTGCATCCGATCCTGCCGCCGGCAAGCGCGAGCATCTGCCCGAGCTGACCTGCTCCAAGTACGCCGACTTTCACTCTTCGCTGGCTGGGTCTGGTTGATCGAGTACTGCCTGCGTCTGCGTTTCGCGAAATGTCTCGAGCGCAGCACTGAGTGACGCGTCGCTCGTAGCAAGAATCGCCGTGGCGAGCAGAGCAGCGTTGATCGCACCGGGCTTGCCGATCGCGAGCGTCCCGACTGGCACTCCTGCCGGCATCTGCACGATCGACAGGAGCGAGTCAACTCCCTTCAGCGCTTTGGATTCGACGGGAACACCAAGTACCGGGAGCGTCGTTTTAGCCGCGACCATGCCTGGCAGATGTGCGGCTCCCCCGGCACCCGCGATAATCACCTTCAAGCCGCGTGACGCAGCTTCGCCGGCGTACTCAAAGAGCAGATCCGGAGTGCGGTGCGCCGACACGACCCGGGTCTCATTGGGGACACCGAGCGCATCGAGGGTCTCCACTGCGTGGCGCATCGTCTCCCAGTCGGAGCGGGAGCCCATGATCACTGCAACGAGAGGAGCTCCCTTCATGTCAGCTCAGAAGCTCCGGATTTGGCGGGAGATCGAGCGCAGCGTCGAGCTCCAGCATGAGCTGGCTCACACGAACGAAACTTCGGCGGTGATGGGGCGTGATACCGTGCGAATCAAGCCCGCGGATGTGAGCGCGCGTCGTATATCCTGCGTTCCGCTCCCACGTGTATCCGGGATATCGAAGTGCGAGATTTGTCATCAGCCTGTCCCGCGTCACCTTTGCAATGATCGACGCGCAGGCAATCGAGAAGCAGCGCGCGTCGCCGTGCACTACGGCAGTGTGCGGTATTGGAAGTGTGCGCATCGCTTTGCCGTCGATAATCACGTGATTCGGCTGCACCTGCAGTCGTCCGAGCGCGCGCCTCATTGCAAGCACACTTGCCTGATAGATGTTGAGGCGCTCTATCTCTCTCACTGAGGCTGCGCCAAGCGACCAGGCGAGTGCCTTTTCCATGATCTTGATGGCGAGGCGGTTGCGCTGGTCGGCAGTTAGAACTTTGGAATCATCCACTCCACGAATGGCGCGCATGTCGGGGGGCATGATCACGGCGCAAGCTACGACGGGGCCCGCAATCGGTCCGCGGCCAACCTCATCGACGCCGGCGAGAAGGGGACCGCGCTCTTTGCGCAGATCCCTTTCGATGTGGGTCCAGCGTTTTATGCGATAGATCTGCCGTTACGCTTCGGTTCCCGGCACCTGGACGCGAACCTTGCGCTCCTTGATGCGCGTGGCCTTGCCGGTGAGATGGCGGAGATAGTAGAGCTTTGCGCGGCGAACGCGGCCACGGCGAACGACGGTTACCGTCGCGATCATCGGGCTGTGAACCGGGAAGATTCGCTCGACGCCGATGCCACTGGAGATCTTGCGCACCGTGAACGTCTCGCTGACTCCAGCACCACGACGGGCGATGCAAACGCCCTCGAACGCCTGAACGCGCTCCTTGTCGCCTTCTTTCACGCGGACGTTGACACGCAGCGTGTCACCGGCGCGGAAGGCAGGTACGTCAGTGCGGAGCCACTCTTTCTGGGTTTCGATAAATGGATGCATATAGAGCTCGGGGCGGAGGTTTACAGCCCGATTCAGGTGTGATTAATGGGTAGCAACCCAAGTTAACCGATTTTCCGGCTGAAAGCCAGTTGGCACAGGATCCGGTAGTGGGTCAGTTTCAGGGTCGTGGACTGGCGTGGATTTGGATCGAGGATAGCGGATCGAGGACTCGTGCGGACTCAGGACTCACAGCCATTGACGATCTGCGACTAATTGCGGATCGAGGACAGGACGGGCGGACGGACGGAGTGAGGCAAGAGGTTAGCCGATATTGAAGCGGGATCGTCATCTGCCGGGCCGGGGGATGCCTTTAAGGATGCCACGACACTCAAGGCCGAACCAGTCACCGGAGAGCTTGCCGGACAGCTTTATGGTGCCGTGTGCTCGATCGAGGCAAACATCAGCGAGGGATACTCCCGCAGTTCCGGCAAGGATAGAGCACGAATATTCGAGTACGCCCTCGGCTCAGTTCGCGAAAGCATGAGCTGGTACAAATCGTCCAGCCCCATCCTCGGCGATTCAACGGTGAAGGACAGGCGCGACAGGCTCGAGGAAATGCGCCGATTGCTGCTGGCAATCATCCCCCGCGAGCGTCGCAAGTCAATGAAGTAGCGGGTTGGAGCTTTCGCCTCATCTTCAGTCCGCAATTAGTCGTCGCGCTGAGTCCTGAGTCCGCAAAGTCCTCAGCCCTAAGTCCTATCCGGCTCGCCACGCTTCTATGCGCGCGAAAGGGATGGACGAATCCCAAACCCCTCGCGCACCAGATACACGACGGCTAATCCAAGACTCGCCCCAAAGACGTTGAGAATGAAATCGTTTACGTCTACTGCTCGATAACTCCCCAGCGCGCTCGACAGGTATTGAAGGAGCTCGATTCCAAATGAGACAGCAACGACGATCATTAATGCCTTCCGGACGCGAAGACGCCTCCACACGAGAGGGATCAGGATGCCAAGGGGGAAAAAGAGCGCAACGTTACCCTGGGCATTCCGGACGCAAAACCCCCGCGCTCTCGAACCATCTGGCAGACCTCCGCTGGAACACGTGAGCGCTGCGAGGTTGGGACGGAGCTCGATCCCGCCCCGGCCCGCGGCGACCATGCGCGAGCTCCGGTTAGGCGTCAGCGTTGCCGAGGCGAGGCCAGCGATATAAACGACGCCGATCAATAGCAGGATTTCGCGGCCAAACGAAATTGGCTGCCTGCGAGTCCGGTGCTGAAAAAATCGAACGGCGAACCAAACGCATACCGCAACGCCACTTGCGACGAAAAAGGGAAAGAACATCGACCGGTACGGCAGAAACATGTAGTAAAGCTCTCGCAACATATCGGCAGGCCGCTGGTTGTTGGTTGACCCCTACGTCCCGTGGCTAGATTCGATTCAACCTGCGCCGCTTTCAGCCCGTTTGCGTGTCAGCCCCTCTCCCTGCTCCTCGCGCCATTTCGCGATCCTGGCGTGATCCCCGGAGAGCAGCACTTCCGGCACTGTCATGCCTCTGAAATCGGGCGGACGGGTGTACGAGGGCGCACTTAGCCCGCGCCCAAAAAAAGAGTCGGTGCGTGCGGAGTCGAGGTCTGACATCGCTCCGGGAATGAGACGCACGGTCGCGTCAACGATCGCGAGCGCGGCCGCCTCGCCCCCGCTGAGCACGAAGTCCCCAAGTGAGATCTCCTCAGTCGCCAGATGGTCCGCCACCCTCTGGTCCACGTCCTTATAGTGGCCGCATAAGAGCGTCAGCTCGGTGCCCTCTGAAAACCGGACAGCATCACCATGCGAGAACAACTTTCCGCGCGGGGACAAAAGCACGATTGGTGAAGTCGCGCCAAGTGACTCGACCGCCTCGAAGAACGGGCCTGGCTTCATCACCATCCCCGGGCCCCCGCCATATGGCGCATCGTCCACTGTCCGGTGCCTGTCGTGAGTGAAATCACGAAGATCAACGATGTTGTAGGCGACACCACCCGCAGCGCTCGCCCTCGCGGGAATGCTCAGGCCAAGTGGCCCTGTAAAAAATTCCGGAAAAATCGTGACGACATTGATCGTCAGCATCAGTCGAACATGCCGATGTCGCTGCGAACGAATACGATGCGCGCGTCAGAATCGATGCGCTCGACGACCTCAGAACGGTAAGGGACCAGCACACTGCCCTTCTCGGTTTTCACATCGAGCGTAAGCCCCTGTGGGAGCTCGTAATATGCAGTGACCTCACCCATTTGTACGCCACTGTCCAGCTCCACTTTCATACCGATCAGCTCGTGAAGATAGACTTCATCATCTCCAGGGGGCTCGAGCTCGTCGAACGGTGAAAAAACGTAGAGGCCCCGCAAAAGGTCAGCGGCATTCCTGTCTGCAATCCCCTCGAATTTCACCATCAGGCCGCCCTTGAACGGACGCGCTGCAGTAACGGTCAGTTGGCGTTGCGCGGGATCATCACCCACGAAAACACGACGGCCGGACGCGAATACCGCGTCCGGCGCATCTGTCAGCGGCTCGATTACTACCTCGCCGCGAATTCCCTGTGCATTGCGAACGAGCCCAACGATCGCCAATGCATCGGCAGCCATTTACGCCTCGGCGTTATCCGCTGATGATCCTTCACCCTGAAGCGCTGCTTCTTCTTCAGCGCTGCGCTCAGGAAGTGGGACCGCTGCCGCCTTCAACTCGATTCCGAGTCTCTGCTCATGGCGGCGCTTCAGCACGCCCGCCCGGCGAAGCAGCGAGCGAACCGTATCACTCGGCTGAGCACCAACTCCGAGCCAATAATTGGCGCGCTCTTCGTTAACTGCGAGACCACCTTCAGCCTGACGCGGAGCGTACTGGCCTATGATCTCGATGAACTTGCCGTCGCGCGGACTCTGCGAGTCGGCGACTACGATACGGTATACAGGTGCCTTTTTCCGCCCAACGCGGCGGAGTCGAATTCTTACCATCGTACTGCTCCATGTCTCATGGTCTCGTGCTGCTCCGGGCTCATCGCTCGGCCGGCGTTTCCGGCAAGCACCCGGTCCATCTGAGCGCAAAATACACTATCTCTCTGCGCCTCGGCGCCTTTCTGCGCCCTCTTCTGTTCAAGCTCTGTGTCCTCTGGTTCCCGGCATCGGCGGCATTCCAAGCCTGCCGCCCCCACCGCCCGACATCTTCTTCATCATCTTCTGCATTTCGCGGAACTGCTCGAGCAGCCGGTTCACGTCGCTGATCGTGCGCCCGCTCCCTTTCGCAATGCGTGATCGCCTGGTGCCATTGATGATCGACGGATTCTTACGCTCTTCAGGCGTCATCGAAAGGATTATCGCTTCCACGTGCTTCAACCGCTTAGGGTCCATCTTCGCCTGCTTCAGCGCTTTCATGTTCATCCCGGGGATCATCTTCAGCACCCCCTCGAGCGGGCCCATCTTTTCGATCTGGCGCATCGAGTTGAGGAAGTCAGAGAGATCCATTCCCTCCTTCTTCACCTTTTTCTGAAGCCGCTTCGCCTCATCCTCGTCGAACGCAGCCTGCGCCTTCTCCACAAGTGAGACGACGTCCCCCATCTGAAGGATTCGCCCTGCCATCCGCTCCGGATGAAACTCCTCCAGCGCGTCAGATTTTTCACCGACACCGATGTATTTGATCGGCTTCTTGAGTACCCCGTAGATCGAGAGCGCCGCGCCACCTCGGGCGTCGCCGTCCATCTTCGTCAGGATCACACCCGTGACGCCAAGAGCATTGTCAAAGCCCTGAGCGATCTTCACCGCCTCCTGGCCTGTCATTCCATCGGCAACGAACAGGATTTCCGTAGGCTTCAGCGCTTCCTTCAGCGCCTTGAGCTCGTTCATCATCTCTTCGTCGATCTGCAGGCGGCCCGCGGTATCGATGATCACTACTCTGTCGCGGTCACGCTTCGACTGCTCGACACCAGCTTTGGCGATCTTCAGCACGTCTTTCGTCGTGCGGTCTGCGTAGACAGGAACGTCGAGCTGCTGCCCAAGAGTTTCGAGCTGGTCGATCGCGGCCGGCCGATAGACGTCGGCCGCTACGAGCCGAGTCGGCCGGCCTTCGCCTTTCAGCTTTCGCGCTAGTTTTGCGGCTGTCGTCGTTTTGCCGGAGCCCTGCAGGCCGACCATCATGATCACAGTCGGCGGGACAGAGCTGAGCTTCAGCCCCTCGCGGCGCTCACCCAGCATGTTCGCGAGCTCTTCATGCACGATCTTGACGAGCTGCTGAGCCGGTGAAACCGCGCTCAGCGCGTTGACCGTGACCGCCTTCTTTTCTACCCGCTCGAGAAACTCGCGGGTGAGCTGAAAATTGACGTCAGCCTCGAGCAGAACGCGCCGGACTTCGCGAAGCCCTTCCTTGATGTCGGATTCGGAAAGCGTTCCACGGCCGCGCAGGCGGGCAAACGTCGCTTCGAGCTTTTCGCTGAGGTCCTCAAACATAGCCTTCTAAGATAGCCGAATGACGCGGCTCATTCAATCGACAGGCATGAATTCAGCAGAGTGCAGCGGTGGCTGAAGTTTCCTCCGGGCCATAACTTTGCCCAGCTCGCCCCACCGCAATGGAGAACACGCGTGACGCAGCAGTTGCAGGCAGCTTTGTCTTCCCGGTACGTGATCGATCGCGAGCTCGGCCGCGGCGGGATGGCTACGGTTTATCTCGCAGATGACGTCCGCCATGAGCGGCGTGTAGCCCTCAAGGTTCTCAACCCGGAGCTCAGCTCGGCACTTGGTGCTGACCGATTCCTCCGTGAGATCAAACTTGCGGCCCGGCTCAATCATCCGCACATCGTGCCGCTCTTCGATTCTGGAGAGGCAGGCGGATCCCTCTATTACGTGATGCCCGTCATCGAAGGCGAGTCGCTTCGTGACCGGCTTCTCCGCGATGGCCGGATTCCGGCTGAAGAGGCTGTAGACCTCGCACGCGGGGTTGCATCCGCCCTCGACTATGCCCACCGCCACGGAATTGTGCATCGGGATATCAAGCCCGAGAACATCATGCTGCAGGACGGCGAGGCTGTGGTCATGGACTTCGGAATCGCAAAAGCAGTGAGCCTGGCATCTGGCGACACGCTTACGCAGGCGGGAATGATGATCGGAACTCCCGCGTACGTGAGCCCCGAGCAAGCGGCTGGTGAAAACTTCATAGATGGGCGGAGCGATCAGTACAGCCTCGCGTGTGTCCTCTATGAGATGTTGTCTGGGCGGAAGCCATTTACGGGGACAAGTCCGCAGGCGGTGTTGAGCAAGCGGTTCAGCGACCCGGTGCCGTCTGTACGCAATGTGTTTCCCGAAGTCACGATGGAAATCGAGACGGCGGTATCGAAGGCATTGTCGAAGGAAGCTACAGGGCGATACTCGACGACCGGAGATTTTGCACGCGCGCTCGTGACAATGAGCGGGTCGACACCTGATGGTCTCTCCGCCACCGGCTCCGGTCCGGGTGCGCAGAAGTCGGTTGCTGTACTTCCCTTCACCAACAGCAGCGCCGACCCTGAGGGGGATTTCTTCGCCGACGGAATTGCCGAGGAGATCATCAACGCACTTTCGAAGATCGGCTCGCTCAAGGTCTCATCGCGCACTTCGTCGTTTGCATTCAAGGGAAAGAACGAAGACATCCGCGAAATCGGTCGTCGCCTTCAGGTTTCGACGGTGCTCGAAGGAAGCATTCGAAAAGCGGGAAAGCGCCTGCGCCTCACCGCGCAGCTAGTCAATGCACAGGACAACTCACAGCTCTGGGCGGACAGGTACGACCGTGAGCTCGAGGATGTCTTCGCGATTCAGGACGAGATATCTGCAAGCATCGTTGAAGCGCTGCGGGTCGTTCTCAGCGACGATGAAAAAAAGGCCATCGAGCAGGTGCCGACCGCGAACGTGGAGGCTTATGGCTTCTATCTGCGCGGTCGACAGTATTTCCACCAGCACCGCCGGAAGAATCACGAATACGCGCGCCAGATGTTCGAGCGTGCTATCGAGCTCGACCCCGGCTATGCGCTGGCGTACGCAGGCGTCGCAGACTGCTGTTCGTTTCTGTACCAGTACTTCGACGCTTCGCAGTCGAACCTCAAGCGCGCCGACGCAGCCAGTCTCCGCGCAGTCGAGCTCGCGCCTGGGCTTGCTGAGGCCCACGCATCGCGCGGCCTTGCCGTTTCTCTCAAAGGCGGTTTCGACGAAGCGAAGCGCGAATTCGAGACCGCCGTAAGGCTCGACCCGAAGTCCTTCGAGGCCGCGTACTTCTACGCCCGCGCCTGCGTCGCCCAAGGCGACAATGAGTCGGCCGGAAAGTGGTTCGAGCGCGCGGTCGCTATCAGACCGGAGGACTACGCCTCACACGCGCTCCTTGCAACGGTTTATTCAGCGCTCGGACGCAAGGACGACTCGATCCAGGCGTCGCGGCGCGCTTATGACAGTTCTCGCAGGCATCTCGACCTGAACCCTGACGATCCGCGCGCTCTTTACATGGGCGCGATGTCGCTCACAATGCTTGGTGAATCCGAGAAAGCCCGGGACTGGAATCGTCGCGCGCTCGCAATGGATCCCGACGATCCATCGGTGCTTTACAACATCGCCTGTGCCTTCTCGATGGAAGGACAGGTAAGCGAGGCGATCTCAGCGCTCGACAAGGCAGTTGCACACGGTTTCGGGCACTGGAGCTGGATCGAGAACGACGCCGACTTCGATCCAATCAGAGAAGATCCGCGTTTTGTTGCGTTGCTCGAGAGAAAACCGCCCGAGGGAGAAGCGCCATAAAACCGAAAGAGAGATACCGTGGCTAAGACACAGCGTAAGGACGAAATCCTCAAATCTGAAATTCCGCCATCGCTTCCCCTGATGGCTCTTCGGTCGACGATTGTATATCCCCTCGGGACCATCGCCGTACAGATGGGCGCGCCAGAAAATCTCGCGCTTCTCAACGACAATCAGGGGGCGGGTGCGATCGTGGCGCTCGTGGTTTCAACCGGCGATCACGATGAAGCAATCGACCTCGATACGTTCGTCGGCAGGGTCGGAGTCGCGGCTCGCGTGCACGAGCGTATCAACCTTCCCGGCGAGACGGTTCAGATTACGCTGCAGGGACTGCGTCGCATAGTGATTGACAAGATCGAACAGCGTGCGCCGTATCCCATCGCGGCTGTGAAGACCGCGAAAGAAACCGCCCCCAACGAGCATGAAGCCGACGAGCTCGTTACCCGCGTAGTGGCCGCCTCGGAAACGCTGGCTCAGCTCGTCGAGCGGATTCCAGATGAAGTGCCCGCGATCCTGCGCATGAATGTGTCTGACCCGGGACGCTTCGCCGATCTTGCGGCGACGAACATGAATTTCAAGATCTCCGACAAGGACGAGATCGTACAGCGACTCGACATCGGGCAGAGACTCCGGTTCCTGCTGACCCGGCTCGAGCGGGAGGTAGCGCGCGCGCACGTAGTGGAAGACGTCAAGCGGCAGACCGAGATCAAGATCGAGCAGCACCAGCGCGAGTTTTACCTCAGGCAGCAGCTGCGTGCGATTCAGTCCGAGCTTGGAGAAACTGATCCCGGTGAGAAGGAAGCCGTCGAGACGCTGAAAAAAATCGAGGAGGCAAAACTTTCGGAGCGCGCAGCGCAGGAGGCGCGGCGGGAAACCGAACGGATGCGGCAACTGTCGCCGGCCTCGAGCGAATACCAGGTAATTCGCACCTACCTCGACTGGCTCTTGTCGCTTCCTTGGGACAAGCGCTCGGGTAAGGATGACATCGACCTCAAGACAGTCGAGAAGGCACTGGACGACCGGCACTACGGCCTGCAGGAAGCGAAAGACCGGATCATCGAGTTTCTCGCCGTACGCAAACTTCGCGGAAACGATCCTCATGGTCCCATTCTCTGCTTCGCAGGACCGCCGGGTACCGGGAAGACTTCGCTTGGAGAGGCCATCGCGACAGCCATCGGGAGAGAGTTCTACCGCATCTCGGTTGGCGGCGTGCGCGACGAAGCTGAAGTGCGGGGCCACCGCAGAACGTATGTCGGAGCGATGCCCGGCCTGCTCATCCAGGCACTGAGACGGGTTCAGGTAAAAGACCCGGTCTTCATGATCGACGAGATCGACAAGATGTCGGGTGGCGGGCCGTCGGGCGATCCAACAGCGGCAATGCTCGAGGTGCTCGACCCGTCACAGAATCAGAACTTTGTCGATCACTACCTCAATGTTCCGTTCGACCTCTCGCAGGTGCTGTTCATCTGCACGGCAAATAACATCTACGACATTCCGGCACCATTGCGGGACCGCATGGAGGTCATCCGCATTTCCGGCTACACCGTGGAGGAGAAGGTAGAAATTGCGTGGCGGTATATACTGCCGCGTCTTTTCGAAGAGCACGGCATCACCGATAAGGACCTGCAGTTCACTGACGAAGTCCTGGGTTTCATATCGAGCAGATATTCGCGCGAGGCAGGCCTCAGAAATTTCGAGCGCGACGTCGCCGCGATCATGCGCCGTCGCGCGCGGCGCAAGGCAGACGGCGAAGAGGGTGCGTGGGTCGTTGACACGGATCGCGTAGTCGAAGTGCTCGGCAACCCGCGCTACACACTCGAGGCGGCGGATCAGGAACCGGAGATAGGGGCAGTCACAGGCTTGGCTTGGACATCGACGGGCGGTGACCTCATGCTCATCGAAGCACTGAAAATGCCGGGAGCCGGCAAGCTCACCGTTACAGGGCAGCTCGGCAGCGTGATGCGTGAGTCAGTCGACGCGGCCTATTCATACGTCCGCTCGAGAGCGGAGCTGCTCGAGATCGCGAAAGAGGAATTCCGTGAGTCCGACATACACGTGCACTTCCCTGCGGGCGCGATCCCGAAAGACGGGCCGAGTGCGGGTGCGGCAATTACGCTTGCGATTGCTTCGATTCTGAGCCGGCGGCCCATCAGACGCGACACGGCAATCACCGGCGAGGTGACGCTGCGCGGAAAAGTGCTGGAGATTGGAGGGGTGAAGGAAAAGGTGCTTGCAGCCTACCGTGCGGGGCTGAGGCAGATAGTGATGCCGGCTTCAAACGAGAAAGACCTGCGCGACATCCCGGACGAAGTCCGCAGCCACATGGCGTTCACATTCGTCTCGACGATGGACGAAGTACTCCACGTGATGTTGATGCAGAAGGCCGACGTTGTGCTTGCTGATTCACCTGAACCCAGGCATGCCCCGCGCAAGAGGGACAAGCCTGCCCCGAAAGCAGAAATACTCTCTGATCCAATCACATAGAGCAAGCGCGGAACTGCGGAACCGCAACTTCAGAACCGCAGCTACGGAACCGCAACTGCCGGAAAGGAGTTGGGTGAGTTTCCCCTCACCCCACTCCCAACATTGCAGTTGCTGCTTAGTTCGAAAACCCCTGCTGCATCTGCAAACCGGAGAGGTTGACAACGGAAGTGCTCGCGCCTTGTGGCACGTCGACCCAAAGGACCACTGCACGACCGCCAATTTCCTCAGTGGTGATCTGAACCGTTCGACCGAGGCCTGTATAGGTCTTGGTGACTGAACCGGTTGCTGAACTGGTCGAAGCCACAAAGCGACGCGATGCGACTTTGCCGAGGAGGTCGTAGAACTCGGAGGCTTCAGCAGGTGAATCCCACACTGTTACCCATGCCAGGCCTTCCCCGCCGCCGGTCGCGAACAGGGCGTAACGGTCACCATCCCACCCGGTGGCACCCTGAACCGCTTCGTTCTGGTCCTGCAGATGCTCGAAGAGAAAGAGCCGCGTCTCGAATTCGCCAAGTGTGTTCTCATATCGCTTGGTGACGCCGGTCAGAGCCGGAAGCGTTATCGACGTCGGCAGGTCGCGTGATGCGCCGAAGTAGGATCGCGGATGCAGCACCTGTTCAGTGGAGACCGGCATATCATCGTAAACCGACTTGCCCGGATTCCGCTCCTTGAAATTCCTCACGAATTCCGCACCGCTCAGGTATGGGAAAATGAGCGTTTCCTGAATCACCGTAGGCGCGCGCGCAAACACCGGCATCGAGCTCTGGTTCTCGCGAATCATGTCGCGGATGCGGTCCCAGCCACCCGGCATGTTCATCGCCATGCCGCTTCCCTGCGTCATCGCGGAAATCTGCTCGTACACCGCCTGGCCCTCGAACACAGCCTGCGCCGCCGACTGCCTGTCATTCTGCCCTTCAACCTTCTGCGTCGAATCAAGGCTTATGTATTGATCCTGCAGCGCGTGAACGAGTTCGTGCGTGATCGTAATGCCCAGCGCTTCACTTGGCGCGTCGCTGACGACGTAGAGTACTTTTGTCTTGGGATCGTAATAGCCGACGATCTGTTCCTCGAGAAGATCGATGAGGAAGCTCTGAAGATTCATGGTGTCGGGAATCATACCGAGTCGCTTGTACGCTGCGGTCATCCCGGCGAATGTGCGCGCTGCAACCGAATCGGTGATCTGCGCTGTCACGAATTCTCTGACCTGCGCCTTGGAGCGGGCCTCAATTTTAGGAGGCGTCTTGAACTTCAATCCAACCGCTTGCTCGATCGCCGGGACTGCATCCGCAACCCGCCGCGCGTATGGCCCCTCACCCTCGGATCGCTTGTCGCCGCAGGCAGACAAGATCAACGTCAGAGATACCAGCGCAAATATTCCAGCAGAAGTACCGCGATTGTCGTGCTTCATTAGAGACCTGAATAGCTGATGTATGCCGAAATGAGCCGCTCGCCCCAAAGCAACGCGATGACAGCAGCAGGCGCAAGAAAAACGCCGAATGGCACGAGTGGCTTCTCGAATGGAACTCCTTTTTGCCGGGCTCTCATCCACGCAACAGGCATCACGAGGGGGATGAATATGACCGTCGCCAGCACTGCCCCCAGAAAAATGGTCATCAGCGCCCGGTCGGGTCCGACAGCCGCGCCGATCACGGCCATCAGGGTAACATCACCGAACCCCATCGCCTCGGTCTCCTCCCTTCCTAGCGCCTTCAGAATCACCTCGCCAAGCCAGCCTGCGATTGCAATCGCGCCGGCGCCAACGCATGCACCAACGACGGCCTGATACAGGCCGGCAAACGGTGTCGCCTCGGCCAGGAATATTCCGATGATCGCCGTTACGATGACCCAGGCCAGACCGAACACGGTGAAACCGTCGGGGATCAGATATTTCTTCGCATCGGTGATCGCAATTCCGAGGAGTATCGTGACGAGCATCGCAACCCGGGCACCCGCGAAGCTGAGGCCGTAGTGCAGGTAGCTGAACATCCAGACAAGCCCGACTATGATCTCGACCAGAGGATACTGAAACGATATCGCATTGCCGCAACCACGGCAGCGCCCCCGCAGCACTAGCCAGCTGAAAATGGGGATGTTTTCCATCGCGGTGATCTGGTGGCCACAGTTCGGGCAGCGCGAGCGCGGCCTTACTACTGAGAGACCATCTGGCCATCGCGATATGCACACATTGAGAAACGATCCGAAGCATGCTCCGACGAAGAAGCTGTAGATCGCCCAGACTGTCGTCATTTCCTGAGATGATAGAGAAGAATTCCGGTGGCTACGGCGACGTTCAGCGATTCCACCTTGCCGCTTATGGGCAGCGACACGAGTCGCGTGGCCCTGTCACGAACTGAAGACGACAGTCCGGCTCCCTCGTTTCCGACCGCGATCGCAAGGCGGGGCGGAGTCGGGGATGTTTCGAGCGGAATGCCGGCAGCATCAGCACCCCAGAGCTCGATGGAATTCTCCTCGAGGAAACGTTGCAGCTCATCGGCTGAAGCGTGGAGCACGGGGTGCCGGAAACTCGCGCCCATCGCGGCCCTGACTACCTTTGCGTTCCATACATCGACGGTGCCCGGGAGTGCGACAGTGGCATCGACGCCGAGTGCCGCGGCGGTCCGCAGGATTGTCCCGACGTTGCCGGGATCCTGCACGGCATCGAGAACGAGGATACGAAGAGTCTCACGGCCTGCGACATCGGTGAGGCGATGTTTTGGCACCTCGCAAATTGCCAGTACACCCTGAGGGGACTCGGTCTCTGCCGCGCTCCTGAATTCCGCCTCCGTAACAGAGGCCGACTCGATTCCCGAGGCCCGGATCCGCTGCCCGAGCTCTGCCCCGCGTTCTGCTCCGTCCAGCTGGGGCGCGACCAGGATCCCCACCAGCTTTACAGACGAGCCCAGCAACTCTTCTACAGCACGAACTCCCTCGGCCACGAACAGGGCCTGACGCTCTCTGGATTTGCGGCGACGGAGGTCCCGCGCGAGGGTGAGGAGTTTCAAGCCGGTTGGGGTATCATCATTGGAATGGGACTTGCCTTTCGGAGCGGAAAGCAATCTACCGTGGGAGCCAAAATGAAACGAATTATTGCGCCTCTGGCGCTAACGATGTCGCTGGCGGCGTGCGGAATTTCGCAGCAGCAGGAAGTTCAGATGGGCCAGGATTACGCCCAGCAGATCAACTCGCAGCTGCCAATCGTAAGCGACCCTGAAGCCAATCGCTACATCAACGTGCTTGGCGATCAGATCGCGGCAAGGACAAGCCGCGCTGATCTGGACTGGCGTTTCTACATCGTTGACAGCAAGGAAGTCAACGCGTTCGCCGTTCCCGGTGGTTTCATCTACGTGAATCGTGGCCTCATCGAGCGCACGACACGGATGGACGAGCTGGCGGGTGTTCTCGGACACGAGATCGGACACGTTGTCCGCCGCCACAGTATCGAGCAGATGGAAAAGGCACAGGGCGCGAATGTAGGGGTGACCCTCGCGTGTGTCCTTACGAGCATCTGTAACAGTGGAGTGGCGCAGGCGGGAATCAACATCGCCGGCGGCGCAATCTTCGCCCGTTTCAGCCGACAGGATGAGCTCGAGGCTGATCAGGAAGCAGTGGCGAATACCGTTCGCGCGGGTATCAGTCCGCAGGGTATAGTGACGATGTTCCAGAAGCTCATGCAGGAGCGCCGCTCACGCCCGAGCTCGGTGGAAGGCTGGTTTGCGACCCACCCGCTCGAAGAAGATCGTATCGCGGCTGCGCAGGCGACGATCAACTCGATCCCGACTTCACAGCGTAACAGCCTGACCGCGAGCTCGAACAACTACACCTCGTTCGTCTCGCGGCTCAGATCGCTCCCGGCACCGCGTCGGTAAACTGAAAGTCCTGCATCAAAGGGGGGCGCGGCATTCGCTGCGCCCCCCTTTTTTTGTGCACTAACGGCAGAATATTCCGCCGGCGACCTGCTGTTTCTTTCTTTTTTTTACCTTCTGTTCAACACGGGGTCACGGGGCGCACGGAAACGCTCAGAGATTTTTTTGGTTGTTGAAGCGTTGTAAACCCAGGCAGTTCCGTGCCCCTCCGGGTCCTCCGTGATTCCGTGTTGAATCGGACAAAGCAACTTTTCGAGACTCTAACCCGCCCCGTCACGCAACGAGTTTTTTGTTAAGTGCACTTCTGGTCTGCAGATTGAACCCATGCAAGTCGCATTAACAATCGCGGGATCGGACTCGGGTGGTGGCGCTGGAATACAGGCCGACCTGAAAACCTTTCATCGATTCGGAGTTTTCGGTACATCGGCGATCGCCGCAGTTACCGCGCAGAACACAATCGGCGTTACGCAGTGGGAAGCGGTTTCAGTAGACCTTGTGCGTGCGCAGATCGAGGCAGTGGCCACTGACCTGTCACCTGCTGCAGTCAAGACAGGAATGCTTGGCAGCGCCGAGATCGTTGCTGTAGTCGCCGATGCGATTGCCCGGTTCAAGCTTCTCCATTTTGTTCTGGACCCCGTCATGGTCGCGACTTCTGGCGACCTGCTGATTCAGCGAGACGCAATCGACGCGATCAAGTCGAGCCTGATTCCGCTGGCAGATCTTGTGACCCCAAATGCTGACGAGGCTGCCGTGCTGACGGGGTTCGCTGTAGCCAACATCAAGAGTATGCGAGCTGCCGCTGAATCGATCGCCCGGATGGGCGCGCGCGCAGTTCTCGTCAAGGGCGGACATGTGCGGGACCCGAGCGAGCCAGGCGTGGTCGACGTGTTGTTTGACGGCGAGTTTACGGTGATCAGGCACGACCGGATCGAAACAACCAGCACGCACGGCACTGGCTGCACTCTCTCCGCAGCGATCACTGCACTGCTCGCCACCGGCTCGAGCTTGCGCGACGCAACGCGCAGAGCGACCGACTACGTACATGAAGCAATGAGAACCGCCCCGCGATTAGGTCGCGGGCACGGCCCCTTGAATCACTTTGCCGGGGGCAACGCACCAGCAAACGACTTCACGATCGACTGAAAGCCCAGGGCAGCGCGCGCGGTCACTTCCAGAACATCAGCATGAAGCACCGGCGTGTCTCCAATCCCTGATGCCGCGTTGGCAATGCAGCTTACCCCCGCAACGCGCATCCCGATTGCGCGCGCAACAAGTACCTCAGGCACGGTCGACATCCCTACCGCATCTGCCCCAAGCCTCTCGAGCATACGCACTTCCGCACGCGTCTCGAACGACGGGCCTGTAAGCCATGCGTAGACGCCTTCCTTTATATCAACGCCGGCATCCTTGGCGCATGATTTGAGCAGGTCCCTGAGCTCCGCGTCGTAAGGCGCGCTCATGTCAGGGAATCGCTCGTCACCGGGCTCGACATGTCCGTTCAATGGATTCTGTGACGTGAGGTTGATGTGATCCTCGATGATCATGAGATCCCCCGCCGAAAGATCCCGCCGGATTCCGCCAGCGGCATTCGAGGCAAAGTAGAACCGGGCTCCGAGCGCATGCATGACGCGCACAGGAAACGCCGCCAGCTGAGGCGGGTGACCCTCATACATGTGAAAGCGCCCGGCGAGAGCGATTACGTTCCTGCCACCAAGCCGTCCAGAGACGAGCGCACCGGCGTGGCCCTTCACCGTTGCGCTCGGGAATCCCGGTACCTCGGCAAAAGGGACCCGAACAGCGTCTTCGATTTCTTCTGCAAGACCTCCCAATCCGGAGCCGAGCACGATCCCAAGATCAGGCACAGCATCGCCAATCCGCTGCCGGACAGCGTCAGCAGTGCGTTGCGCAGAATCCCGTCCGTATGGCGTGTTCATGCCGCTTCCGAAGCGACTTCATGCATCTCTCGTGACACTGTCTCGAGCAGTTTCACCCGTTGCGCCCACGGGAGGAACGCCGACTCGAAGCCGTTGAGTGCCAGGGTACAAAGCTCGTCGAGTGTGAAGTCGAGATGTCGAGCAGCGTAGACGTACTCGTCGGTGAGAGTAGTGCCGCTCATCAGTCGATTGTCCGTATTGAGCGTGAGGTTCATGCCGCGATCGAAGTACTCGCGCAGTGGATGCGCTTCGTAGGATTTTGCTGCGTGAGTCTGCACGTTCGAAGTGAGGCAGATCTCCAGGCCAATCCGCCGGTCGTTGACGTACTGGGTCAGTTCAGGGTCTTCAATGAGTCTCGTTGCATGTCCCAGCCTGTGGGCTCCGCAGGAGTGCACAGCATCGCGCACAGATCGCGCACCATCGCCTTCGCCTGCATGCACCGTCACTGCGAGGTTGTGCTTGCGCGCATAGGCGAACGCCTCCGCATGATGTGATGCGGGAAATCCCTTCTCGCCGCCGGCGAGGTCGAATGCGACTACGCCCTTGTCCTTGTAGGCGACGGCAAGCTGAGCCAGCTCGAGAGAAGTCTCCGGGGGAAGTTGACGCAGCGAACACACAATCGACCTGGCGATGATCCCGTGGTCCCGCTCCGCCCGCTCGAGGCCGCGAATCTGCGCCTCCAGTGCCTCACCAAGTTCCAGATCGCCGCGGCTGTTGAGGATCGGCGCGTTGCGCACCTCGATGTACCTGACACCGTCGGCAGCAGCATCAGCGCCGAGCTCGTAGGCAATGCGCTCGATCGCATCGGCAGTCTGCATCACCGAGACCGTGACTTCGAATCGCTTGAGATAATCCTCAAGAGATTTTGCGTCGCTGACGAGCATGTAGTCGCGCAAGGCGTCAGCTGAATCGCGCGGCATTCGAATGCCGAGCTCGCGGCCCAGCTCGAGCAGTGTCTGCGGCCGAACCGAGCCGTCGAGATGGCAGTGCAGCTCCGCCTTTGGAAGCTTTCGCAGTGTTTCAGATGTCAGCATCAACGATGATATCGAATTACAGGGGGAAGATGAAGCACGTCACTGGGTGATCACGATGCGATTTTCGGGGGCAATAGTCAGCGGCGACGGCATCCTCTTGAAATACGCAATGAGCGCATCGAGGTCGAGCATCTCGAGAGGTGTCACGTCGGCCCCTTCGGGAACACGAACCCCTTCCCCGCCTCCGATTGCCATGAACTCGTTCATGATCACGCTGTACATCGAGTCATCAGAAAGTGTGCGGCCGGCCGGAAGGCGGAGCGACACGATGCGCGCGCCCTTTGGTAGTGCGGGATTATAACCGACGGTAACGCCACTTACGTGCTCGCGGAGGTTGTCTCTGGCAACGATCTGCTCCAGGTATGTCCGTACCTGCCCGCCAGTCATTCGTACACGATAAAGCCGGTTGCCGAACGGTTGAACCTCGAACACGTGGCCATAGTTGACGGATCCTGCGGGCAGACCCGTGCGAATTCCGCCGTTGTTCATCACACCAATGTCGCCCTTGCCTATCACGCGCTGCGCGTCAGCGATGAAATTTCCCAGCGAGTATTGATTGCCACTGCGAGGCAGAGCGGCCGCGAGCCTCGCAACCGGCCGGTTGATGACGGCGGCAACGGCAGACGTAGCCCGCTTGACGATTGAATCCACGCCAGGGTGTGCGGGTATCTCCGTTGCCACGACGGATCTCACGTCAGCCGCGGCTTCTCCGGAAGGCTTGCCGCTCTCCAATGGAATATCGATCACAGCGATTGCCTGACCGCGTTGGCGCGCCTGGACAATCGGAATTCCGTTAACCGCGACGTCGACTAGACTGTGAGTGTGCCCGCTCACGATCGCGTCGACCTTTTCAGTAATCCTACCAGCGAGTTGCACTATCTCACCGGTGCACTCGGCAGCCCCGGTTGCGTTGCAGAAAGCTCCACTATGCACCAGCACGACAACGATGTCCGCGCCGCGCGACCGCAATTGTTTCGCTCTCGCATTGACAATTGGAACGGGATCGAGAAACCGGAGGCCACGAACGGCTGCGGGAAAGGAACTCGCCGCAGTGCGCTCGCCGGCAATGCCGATGATTCCGATTTTCGTTGATCCGCGGGTTACGAGTGTGTCATCACGAATCCACGTGATGTCACCGCCGTTGACGTCCCTGACATTGGCGGCAAGCAATGCGAACTTCGCCTCACGCATCCTCGCCTTCAACGTGTCCTGGCCCCAGTCGAACTCGTGGTTACCGACCGCAGCCGCGACGTAGCCCATTCTATTGTAGTACTGAACGACCGGCCGGCCGAAAGCCAGGTTCGATGCAAGCGTTCCCTGAAAGAGGTCGCCCCCGTCGAGGAGAATCGTTTCGCAGGTCGGCGCGCACTCTGCTTTGGCCCGTTCGATCATGGTCGCTACGTGAGCCGCACCTCCGCGCATTACGCCATTCAGATCAGCCCTCGGCTCGAGCGCACCATGAAAGTCGTTAGTCGCGATTATTCGCAGTCGCGGCGAGCCCGGAGTGAGCGCCGCACCACTAACGGCCGGCGCGCCGGGGTATTCGAGCCGCCAGTTCTGCAGGAAAAAGTCATCAGGACGAATGACTTTCCGTCGCTGGACCTCATCTATCAGCAGCTGTCTTATTTCTTCCTGCTTGTCGTAGACGACAGGCGCATCCCTGAGCATTGCAAAGCCGCCACCGCCGGTCTGCCTGTAATTGTTTAGGGCAAGCGTAAAGCTGTCAGTCGGCGCTACGGCTTTTCCCTTTACTGTCAGCGCAGTGACTCGGGACCCGATCGGCTTCGTGAGGTCGAGGCCATAGCTCGCACCTTGAACGACGTCGTAGTTGAAGCCGGGCACCGTCGGATCCGTTACTGGTCTGCCGTTAGTGACTCCCGTGTAGTAGCGACTGCTGAACTCGAGATAATCGCGCAGTTGCTTCCCGGTGATCCTGATGGCCCGGAGGGTGTTGTCATAGGGATACAGCTGCGCCATGTCGGCGACCGTGATGTCGCCCGAGTCGAGCTTGGCGTCGAGGCTGAATGCAGCGGAGGACGACAGGTCGGCGCCCGTGGCTCTCAGCTGAACATGCTGTATGAGGTCGACGAGCGGTGTATCCCGGAGCCGGGCCGAATCCCCTCTCCACGCGACTGGTGTTGTGCCGATCACGGTATTGGAGTAGGTCACCGTCGCCGCATGTGTTCGCGCTGACACAGCAAGAATCGCCGGGCTCTCGGCGCGTCCCCGGACTTGAATCGTTTCACCCCTGGACGACGTGACTCTCCATTTCCCTGCTTCGCGGGCAAGGCTCAGCCGCGCCACGCCGACACTCGTTACCCAGTTCTTCGGCTGTACGAGCAAGGTCGGCCCTACATGCAGACCTTTCTGCTCCTTGTGCGAATGTCCGTAAACGATCAGGTCGATCCCGGGGATCTCCATCGCCATGCGGCGGGAGACATTTTCGCTTGGAAGACCAGTCGTGACTGAATCGTATGACGCCGCCTCATCAAGGCCGGCATGCGCGGTGACGATGACAATTTCAGCGCCCGCTGCCCGCACTTCGTCAACTGCCCTTCGCACCGCCGGGACGATGTCGCCGAGCTGCACTCGCCCGCGAACGTTTGCTGCATCCCATACCATTACGCCCGGAGTGGTAGCGCCGATAATGCCAATCTTCGCGCCTTGCCTTTCGACAATGGTCCAGGGTCTGAACTTGTGTGTACCGTCAGGCTTGTAGGTATTTGCAGAGAGCATCGGGAACTTCGCCTGCGCGACAGCGCGCTCCAGATAAGGCACGCCGTAGTTGTACTCATGGTTGCCGATCGCCATCGCGTCGTATCCAACCGCGTTCATCGCCGCGATGATGGGGTTTGCCGAGTCGGCAAACTGGCGCATCGCGACGTATGCAAACGGATTTCCCTGCAGCAGATCGCCGGCGTCGAGGAGCAGGACCTTACCGGGATTGGCGGCGCGAACTGAATCGACGATGGTAGCAGCCCGTGTCAGCCCTCGCCCCGATTCGGCTGAGTCGCCGTAATAGTCATGACCTCGAATGCGGCCGTGCACATCAGTCGTGCTGAGAACAATCAGGTCAAACGATCCTTGCCCACTGGCGGGATTGGCGGCAGGAGCGCTCGCGCGACAAGCTAGCCCCAGGGTCAGCATGGCGAGTAGACGGAAATTGGTCATACTGAATCATCGCCACGGAGCAGCCTGGTCGCGAGTGTTGCGCCTTCCGATTGTCACAACGGCCGGTGCCCGACCTGCCGCCGTAACAGTCTGGCGGACATTGTCACGAGGTCGTGACAGAGCCTAAGTTGACTTGCGTCGGCGCATCCGGCGATGTTTACCGCATGAATCAACCCCTCGCCGGCGGCGAGCGAATCCTGGCGGTTGATGACGAACCGGATATCGTTGCGCTCGTCGCTTATCACCTGGCCAAGTCTGGATTTCGCGTCTCCACTGCGATGAGCGGTCCTGACGCGCTGGATCAGGTAAAGCGTGAGATTCCTGCTCTTCTCATTCTCGACCTGATGCTTCCCGGAATGTCCGGTTTCGAGGTTCTCGAAAGGCTGCGGCGGAACGAGACCACCCGCCAGATCGCTGTTCTCATGCTCACCGCGCGGCGCGATGAGCCAGACCGTATCCGTGGCCTCTCGCTCGGAGCCGACGACTACCTGACGAAACCATTCAGCCCCGCTGAACTTGTTCTTCGGGTAAAAGCCATCTTGCGCCGTACCTCGGCCCCGAGTGAGCGCCACGATATCCTCAGGATTGGCGAGGTGTCTATCAACCGGTCGGCGCATTCGGTCGATGTCGCTGGCGAGCCAGTCGACCTGACACCGACGGAGTACAAGCTCCTCATCTTGCTCGCCGAGCGGCGTGGGCGAGTCCAGGCGAGATCGAATTTGCTCCAGTCAGTGTGGGAGGCCGCGCCGGATATTCAGACGCGTACTGTTGACATGCACGTGCAGCGCCTGCGAACAAAGCTCGGATCGGCCGGTGACATGATCGAGACTGTTCGCGGGTTCGGGTATCGACTCAAGCAGGACACAACGATAGAAAGATGACGATCCGCACGAAGCTGCACCTCCACTCTCTCGGAGTGGTTGCGGCTGTCATAGCGTCGATCGTTTTGTTGGACAGCCGTGTAAGTCTCGCAGACTTGTTTCGCCCGGCGCTGATCGCTGCCTCGGTTGCACTCCTTCTGTCCGAGCTGGTAGCACGTGAGCTCGCTGGCCGCGTTCGGGAATTGCGCGACGTGTCCGTGGCGCTGGTGCAAGGTGATCTGACCGCACGGCCGCCACTGTCTTCATCAGGTGAGTTCGGTGAACTCGCAACCGCCGTACACCGTCTTTCCGAACATCTCGTTTCACGGATCACGGCACTTCGGGCCGAGGACGCACTTCTCGCGGCACTGATCGAATCACTTGACGAGGGTGTCGTCGCGATGGATCCGCGCGGTCTGGTCGTGAGGATTAACTCAGCTGCACGCGAACTCCTTGGCATCAGCCGCGACCTTCCTTTTCCACCTGAACAGTTTCCTCGCGTGCCTGCGTTGCAGGCGGCTATCGATCTCGCCTTTCGCGGGACTGTAAGCTCCCCGGCCGAAGCGCCCATTGGCTCACGCGTGATATCGATTACGGCGAGGCCTCTGCCAGTGGGTGGCGTGGTCATCGCACTCTTTGACCTCACACAGATCCGTAGACTGGAAACCATCCGTCGAGATTTCGTTGCTAACGCATCGCACGAGTTGCGAACTCCACTGACCGTGATAGGAGGTTTCGCGGAAACGCTCGCGGATGACGACCCTGAGCCCGAGCTCCGTCGCCAGTTTGCATCAACGATCAAGTCGCAGGCAGCAAGGATGCAACAAATCGTCGACGATCTTCTCGATCTCTCGCGGCTCGAGTCAGGAACGTGGCAACCGAAAATCTCCAGCGTCGACCTGAGTGTAGTTGCAGCCGATATTGTCGCGACCTATGCGGCAGCCGCAAAAGCCAAGTCTGTAAGTCTCGATGTCGATCTCAAAGAAGCGAGACCTGCGATCTCCGCTGATCCTACTGCCGTTCGCCAGGTGATCTCCAACCTTGTTGATAACGCGGTGCGGCACACCACGCAGGGAAGTGTCTGCATTCTCGCTATATCGGATTCGGAAGGCACCTGGATACGCGTCCGTGACACCGGTCAGGGAATCCGCGCGGAGCACGTGTCACGGGTTTTTGAGCGTTTCTACCGGGTCGATTCCGGTCGCGCGAGGCAGACCGGTGGCACCGGCCTTGGTCTCGCCATCGTCAAACACCTTGTAGAAACGCACGGGGGACATGTGCTCGCCGAAAGCGAGGTCGGGAAAGGAACTACCATTTCTGCATTCTTCCCCGAGCGGAGTATCGACGCCGGGGAATGAGCAACTCGTTACATGACTGTGGCAGAACTGTGGCGGGATTCGAAACAGGCGCGGGTCAGTCTTGGGCAACGGCGTAGTGCCGCCAAATACTCGACCTAAATCAGGAGTGACATGTTCTCAGTCACGTTTCCTCGGATCGCTTTCAGCATAGTCCTATTTTCTGTTTTCGCCCCTCTTGAATCGGGCGCGCAGTCTTCGCAGGCAGTTCCAGCAGCCAAGTCACGAATCGTTGGTCGTGTTATCGATGCAAGGACCGGCAACGGCTTGACCGACGTTGGCATTCAGGTTGTAGGTACTACAACTGGCACGGCATCGGGACTGGATGGTCGGTTCACGCTTTCAGGGATCACCCCGGGGACCGTGACGATCCACCTGCGGCGGCTTGGTTTTGCAGCCAAGACTGTAACGGGACTTCTCTTGACGCCCGGCCAGACTGTCGAGCAGGACATCACGCTCGAGGCTGTAACGGTTTCCCTGACAACGCAGGTCGTCACCGCATCGAGTGAGCGCGGAACTGTGAGCGAGGCGCTTGATAAACAGCGCACTGCTGCGGGAGTGGTCAACTCGGTGACCCGTGAACAAATCTCGAAGAGTCCTGACGGCGATGCCGCCCAGGCAGTACAGCGTGTCAGCGGCGTAACGGTACAGGATGGCAAGTACATCTTCGTGAGAGGGCTTGGCGAGCGCTACACAACCACGTCTTTGAACGGAGCACGCATTCCGAGTCCTGAGCCTGAGCGAAAGGTCGTGCCGCTCGATTTGTTTCCCACCGCTCTGCTACAGTCAGTAACTACGTCGAAGAATTTCACGGCGGATCAGCCGGGTGATTTCAGCGGCGCACAGGTCGACCTCCGGACCCGCGAGTTCCCGGCACGCGGAGAAATGCAAGTCACGTCGTCATTGGGTTTCAACGATGCCGCGACAAATCAGTCGCTCGTCTCTTCGCCGACGCTTGGCCTCGACTGGCTCGGTTTCGCGGGAAGTGAGCGCGCCCTTCCTTCAGGCTTTGATCCGAGCGGCCGTTTCAACGGGGAGCCGACTCAGTCCGATGTGAACTCGATGGTATCGTCGTTTCGCAATGCGTGGTCACCGCGCACCAGAAATGGCGCAGCGAATCGTTCGCTTGGTTTGACAGCAGGTGGCTCAACGCGCATCGGTGGTTCGCAGGCTGGATACATCGCCGCGCTCACATACTCGTACGGGCAGGAGATTCGAAAGAACGAGGTGCGTGCGTACGCGGAGCCAACGAATGGGACGACGGAGATAGATCGTTTTGAGGGATCTACGGGCCGCGCCAGCGTCCTGTGGGGCGGCATCTTCAACGGAAGCCTGATGCTCGGGGACAAGACACGACTGTCCCTGAACAACACCTACAGCCGCAGCGCCGACAACGAGGCACGCCACGAGTCCGGCTTCAGCGAAAACCTTGGCGCACGCTTGCTTGTCGATCGCCTCCGTTTCGTAGAAAGGACCGTTGGATCGACGCAGGCAGTCGTGGAACGACAGCTCAGCAGGAACCAGAAGGTCAATGTCGCGTTCACTGCGTCGCAGGTCGATCGCTCTGAGCCAGATCGCTCCGAGTTCGTGCGCGTTGACCCGATGAACGGTCAGGCACCTTTCTGGCTCGATGCCAGCGAGGCAGCTGTTCGCACGTTTGGCGAACTCGATGAAAAGAGCTTCAACACGAGCGGCGACTACTCGCTCCAGTTCGGCCCTGCCCATCGCCAGAACCAGCTGAAAGTCGGCGGCAGCTTTCGCTACACCGACCGGCTTGCGCGCAACCGGGCCTACAGCCTACAGGCACGTTCATTATCTGTCACCGATCGGCAGCTTGCGGCGGAAGAGATATTTGACGGACGATTCTCCGGTGACGCTGCCTCGGTCTTCAGGATCGTGCCGCTTTCGCAGGGAGGATCCTACGGAGCTAATGAAGAGATCGGAGCCGGTTACGCGATGCTCGAGTGGAATCCGTCCGACCGTATTCAGGCGATCGCAGGATCGAGAGTAGAACGGTCGAGCACGATCATTTCAGCGGAGCCGACGGTTGGCAAGCGTGTGCGCTCGAACCCGCGATACAACGACGTGCTCCCTTCGCTCCTGCTCAACTTCCGCATGGGTGACACGAGGAACCTGCGCTTCTCGGCGACGCAGACACTTGCGCGGCCGGAATACCGGGAGCTGGCGGAGGTTCAGTATCGTGATGTCATCGGCGCGGAGAACGTACTTGGCAACCCCGCGCTGAGACGTACGCTGATCAAGAATCTCGACATGCGTTGGGAGTGGTATCCGCGCGCTGCAGAAGTGATCAGCGTCGGAGTATTCGCAAAGCGGTTCAAGGATCCGATCGAGAGAGTCTTTCTTGCGACGTCGGGAACGCGCATCGTCACATTCATCAACGCAGATGGTGCTGACAACGTTGGACTTGAGCTTGAAGCGAGAACCGGGCTCGACCGCATAGGAGCGCTTTTCGCTCCGCTCTCATTCTTCACCAACGTGACAGTCATGCACAGTCGCGTGAAGCTCGGCGGGGACCCGCGCGTTCCGATCGAAGAACGTCCGATGGTTGGTCAGGCGCCCGTCATCGCGAACGCCGGTCTGACCTATTCGGCATCCGGCTCGCCGCTAAGCGCCACCGTGCTCTTCAATCACGTGGGACGGCGAATCGTCAGCGCGAGTCAGCTGCCGCTGCCCGTCACGTATGAGGCCTCGCGCAGCGTTCTCGATCTCTCGCTGCGGTTCCCGATCATGTCGAGCCTGGCCGGTAAGTTCGACGCACGCAATCTGCTCGACGAACCTTACATCCAGACACAGGGAACGGTCACGCGCGAATCCTACCGTGCAGGTCGTGTATACACGCTTGGCCTCACCTGGAACCCGTAGCACTTGTGCGCGTCGAATCGTGACGCGGCCGTGACGCTGAACGTGCAAGAGTGAGACACGCGCCCAGTTGCTTTGGGCGCGTGTCTTTTTTTGGCCTATTCTCAAACACCTCAAGGGTGAATCGATGAAGAGTTATACATACGGTTTTCGAGCGATCGTCTCGCTGATTGGCGTCAGCGTGGCAATCGGCTGCTCCGAGGCTGATCCGCTCGGTCCCGATACAACGGTTCCGCCAGGAGACGCAACAATCACCACTGACATCACGACAAATCGTCTTTTCCGCGCGGAATCGACATACACACTGTCCGGCTTCATCAAGGTCGCCAACGGGGCGACTCTGACAATTCAACCAGGCACGAAGATCGTCGGCGATTTCGACGTCCCGGGCTCGTCGTTGTTTGTGCTCCGTGGCGCGAAGATCAACGCTGTTGGCACAGCCGATCGTCCGATCGTGTTTACGTCCGAGCGCAGCTCGGGCAGACAGGCAGGTGACTGGGGCGGACTCGTCATCGTGGGCAACGGAATCATCAACCGTGGCGATCCAACGATTCTCGAGGGAACTGGAACGGGCGCCTCAAATCCCCAGGTCAATTATGGCGGCGGCAACAACAATGCCGATGACAGCGGCGAGCTTCGCTATGTGCGGGTGGAGTTTGCCGGATATGCGACGGCGCCTGATCAGGAGCTGAATACATTCACATTCGCTGCAGTCGGTAGCGGGACCAGGTTCTCATTCCTCCAGGCGCTTTACGGACTCGATGATTCGTTCGAATGGTTCGGTGGCGCTGTCAACGGCCAGTACCTCATCTCATACGAGGCGGGCGACGATCACTTCGATGCCTCTGAGGGATACACGGGACGAAACCAGTACATGATCGCATTTCAGTCGATTCGCCCTGATGCCCGCGCGGCCGCGGGCAGCCCGTCGACGGACCCGCAGGGTTTCGAGAACGACGGCTGTAACGGTTCGAACTGCTCAGCGGGACAAAATTCCCTGCCGCGCACAGACGCAATGTTCGCGAACTTCACCTTGGTTGGCACGGGGCCAGGCGTGGTAGACGCGACGTCTGGTGGTATCGGCATGATGCTTCGCCGTGGAACGGCGGGATCTTACGTGAACGGCGTCGTCGCGCGTTGGCCGAGGGCAGCGTTCAGCCTTCGGGATCAGGCGACACTCGATCGCATTACTGATGGATCGCTGCTCATCCGCAATGTGTTCCTGGTTGAGAATGGTCCCACATTCCAGGCTGCATCAGGCAGCACCGTTCAAGGAACGATCGACGTGACAACTGGGGCAATCGAAGTTGGCGCAGGTACTGCCGCCTCGATCTTCACAGGCCTTCCGGCAACACCTACTACGGCAACTCTCGACTGGAGCCTGGTGGCAGGCGCCGCGGCGAGAACGGGTGGAACCGGCGCATTCACTGGCGCGCTGGCAACCAAGGCTGGGACGATCGTTACGGGTACTACATATCGCGGGGCGGCCGATCCAACGGGCGCAAAGTGGTGGGCAAACTGGACCAATTACGCCCGCAATTGAAATCTCGCTGTCTCGCTCTGCTGATTTTGTCGGTGGTTGCCTGTCGAGACGGGCAACCACCGAACCCGCCGGTTGCATTGACCCCGCAGCCGGGCATCAAGGTCGACAGTATCCTTCCGACAGAAATCGCCCTTGAGCGATTTCTGTCGAGCGAAACAAGAGTCGACAGTCTGACCCATGGCGCCCGCTCCCGCGACGACCTCATAGCGCGCTTTTTCGACGCGATTTCATCGCGCGACAGTTCAGCGCTCGGTGCTTTGCTGGTCACTCGTGCGGAGTACGGCTTTCTGTACTATCCAACCAGTATCTATTCACGAAAGCCTTACGAGCTGGCCCCCGACGTCGCATGGATGCTGAACTCAGGAAACAACGCCAAGGGTGCTGGGAGACTTCTCGCCCGGCTCGGCGGGAAGCGGGCCGTCCATATCGGGACCACCTGTGGAAAGGAGAGCGACGAAGGTTCAAATCGCTTTGTCACCGACTGTATAACCCGCTATCGGACTGAGGCCGGGCGCGAGGAGAGCCGACAGCTTTTTGGTGCAATTATGGAGCGGTCAGGACGCCTGAAGTTCCTGTCTTTCGCTGGGGACTTTTAGGGCCGAATCCGGGGCGAGGGTGCGCAGCGGGGCTTGGCCACTTCATATTTCTCTGTCCTACGGAGAAGAGGCTCCCGCTGAAATACGTATTGACGCTCGTCGCCCTTCTAGCGACCCCTACTGGCCTGGTGGCTCAGCCTGCCAAGCCCCCTGACTCGGTGGCAGCCAGTGCGAAGCCGCCAACACCGTCTTTCGACTTTTCAGGAGTTCTGTTCGCGAACTACCAATATCGTACTGACGCCGCCTCGCGAGACGCGAACAAGTTCGACGTGGAACGGGCGTACCTGACCTTTCGCGTTCCGGCCGGTAAGCGAACCAGTGCTCGCATTACCGCAGACTTGTATCAGCAGGCGACGTCTGGAGCTGACGCTTATTACAAAGGGTGGGCTGTACGCGCTAAATACGCGTACGTCCAGTACGACTACCTGAACTCGACGTCGTTCAAGGGAAATGCTCGTTTAGGCCTCATCCAGACCGTTTTCATCGAGCATGACGAACAGTTCTGGCCACGCTGGATCGGGAACAGTCCCACTGAAAAGGCCGGGTACTTTTCTTCAGCCGATGCGGGCATCTCCACGTCGATCACTCTGCCTCGCAAGTCGGGCGAAGTTTACATGGGAGTGGTCAACGGACCGGGCTATACCTCACGCGAAATCGATCGGTTCAAGGACTTTGCAGGTCGCGTCACGCTCACACCTTGGGCGTCACAGAAAGACGGGGTGCTTCGACACATGTCGGTCTCGGCGTGGGGCTACAAAGGTGCACTGGCAAGCCGATTCGCGACTGGTGGAACCGGGCAGGTTGGGTCAGTTGGCGACGCGCTCAAGCGCGACAGGTGGGGGATTCATATGGCAGGACGTGCCTCCCGGGCAACCGTCGCCGCGCAGTTCGCGCAACGAGGCGATGGTGGTGAAGCGGGAGCAAATACCGTCGCATCGCCCAGAATTGAGGGAGACAGCACCGGCACGCTCTATTCCGTCTATACGGTTTTTCGGCCCCTCGCCTCGCCGCGAGCGTCAAACCTTCACCCTCTCTCCGTGTTGGCGCGCTGGGATCGTGTTACAGCAAACACAGCTACGAAGGCTGCTTACGACCACTTCGTTGCAGGCCTGATCTGGGATTTTTCGGAGAAAGCTTCCATATCACTGGACTATCAGGAGTCCTCCTCGGTCAGGGGGTCGCCGATATCAACGGCGAAGGGGTGGTATGCTCACTTCGTCGCACGGTATTGACGTCGTGACAGAGTCGTTACCGACGCAGTTGAGGCACCACCGCCGTCATCAATAGCTTTCACATCGCAGTATGACCCATCAATCACTCCACGAGGGAGCTCCTTTGAGAAAACTGATAATCGCCGCAGTGGCAATTTTCGTTGCCGCGTGCAGCCCGGACAGCGAGCAGAACTCAGCAAATAAGGGAGCGCGCTCAGGTGCGGTCGACCTCACCGGTGCGGGCGCGACCTTTCCGTACCCGTTGTATTCGAAGTGGTTCTCGGACTATGCGGCTTCGACCGGCGTGAGGATCAACTATCAGTCAATCGGTTCTGGCGGAGGGATCCGGCAGCTGTCTGAGGGCACCGTGGATTTTGGTGCCTCTGACGGGCCCATGAATGATGAGGAAATCGCCAAGGCCAAGGGCGCGGTGATGCATTTCCCGACCGTGCTCGGCGCCCTGGCGATTACATACAACCTCCCGGGAGTTACTTCACTCAAGCTTACGGGTGATGTGCTGTCAGACATCTTTCTTGGTCGCATAAAGAAATGGAACGATCCGCGCGTGGCTTCTCTGAATGCTGGAGTCAATCTTCCTGCTTCTGACATCCTCGTAGTTCACCGCTCGGATGGAAGCGGCACGACCTACGTATTCGCCGACTACCTTTCAACGGTAAGCCCGGCGTGGGCGTCAGGTCCGGGCCGAGGCAAGGACATCGCGTGGCCGGTAGGACTTGGCGGAAAGGGTAATGAGGGTGTGTCCGGCCAGGTGAAGCAAACCCCAGGGGCAATCGGTTACGTCGAGCTCGCATACGCCAAGCAGAACAATCTGCAGTTCGCATCGATGCGAAACGCTGCCGGCAACTTTATAGTACCAACACCTGCGGCGATGACAGCGGCTGCTGCAGGCGTGGCAGAGGCGCTCCCTGCTGACACTGACTACAGACTTTCGATTGTCAATGCCGCTGGCGCCGACGCGTATCCAATTACTTCGTTTACGTGGATCCTCGTCTACCGCAATCAGACGGACAGCGTGAAGACAAGGAAGCTGACGGATTTCCTGAGATGGGCTCTCACTGAGGGAGAGAAGCAGGCAGCTACACTCGACTATGCCCCCCTTCCCGCCGTGATGGCTACTCGCCTTGTAGCCCGCCTCGATTCCATAAAGGTCGGCTCGGCCCCGTGAGCGAAGCCGCGCCACCCCTGCCCGGGAGTCAGCCAGCCGATTCCCGGGTTGTGCAGTCTTTCGGTACGACTGCCCGGGGCGATCGGGTTTTTCAGTTTGTCATAACATTGTTCGCGCTGTCGATTCCAGCGCTGCTCATTCTTATTGCGATATCCATCCTTGTCGCCGCGTGGCCCGCGTTCGCGACGGCCGGGTTCTCGTTCATCACTGGAAGCAGATGGGACGTCAACGCCGGTGTTTTCGGCGCTGCACCGGCGATTTATGGCACCATTGTGTCATCGATGCTCGCGTTGCTGCTTGCGACGCCGCTTGCGCTCGGGGTTTCGATTTTCCTCTCCGAGATCGCACCCAAATGGGTAAGACAGCCGGTGGGATTCCTCGTCGATCTTCTTGCGGCCATTCCAAGTGTCGTCTACGGGTTGTGGGGCATTTTTGTTCTGATACCGATCCTGCGTGACCCCGTTGCGCCCTTCCTGGCTGAGACGCTCGGCCTCGGCAGAACACCGCTGTTCAGCGGGCCGAACTACGGATACAGCATGTTCGCGGCTGGGGTGATACTGGCCATCATGATTCTGCCGTTTATCGCTGCCGTAACTCGTGAAGTTCTGATGGCAGTGCCGCGGTCGCAGCGCGACGCAGCGCTTGCACTCGGCGCGACGAGGTGGGAAATGATTCGCGACGCAGTGCTGCCTTACGCCCGCTCGGGCATAATCGGTGGAGTCATTCTCGGGCTTGGTCGTGCGCTTGGTGAAACCATGGCAGTGACGATGCTCATTGGCAATCGACCGGAAATTTCGGCCTCGCTTTTCGCGCCGGGCTACACAATGGCGTCGCTCATTGCCAATGAGTTCACCGAGGCGACAAGCGACGCGCACCTCTCCGCCCTGATGGCCGTCGGAGCAGTGTTGTTCGGTGTCACCCTGATTGTGAACGCCATTGCGCGGTGGCTGGTGTGGCGTGTGACGAAAGGCGGCGTTCGATGAGCCTTCGAAGCCGGCACGCAAAAAGCCGCGTAATGATGGGGCTGACGTGGGTTGCCGC
Source organism: Gemmatimonadaceae bacterium (assembly GCA_031426255.1). Classification (GTDB taxonomy): domain Bacteria; phylum Gemmatimonadota; class Gemmatimonadetes; order Gemmatimonadales; family Gemmatimonadaceae; genus UBA4720. The sequence goes on from JANPKW010000073.1 coordinate 40,965, forward strand.
AGTGCTGGCGACGCTGCCCTTGCTGTTCATCATCTTCCATCTGATGAAGCAGGGCGCGGCATTCATCAGGCCGTCGTTCTTCACCGAAATGCCGATGCCGATAGGTGAGGAAGGTGGAGGCATGTCGAACGCAATCGTCGGCACGCTGATCCTCATCAGCTGCGCTTCAGTCATTGGACTTCCCATCGGAATTGGCGCAGGTATCTATCTGGCGGAGAAGCGATCGACTCCTCTCGCCACACTGGTGCGTTTTTTGTCCGATGTGCTCAACGGCCTTCCATCGATCGTACTCGGGATCTTTGCGTGGGAGTTTCTGGTCCGCCCGTTTGGCGGGTTTTCGGCGCTAGCTGGTGGAGTCGCTTTGGGCGCCATGATGATTCCTCTGGTCACTCGCACTACTGAAGAAATGATCAGGCTTGTTCCCGTTTCGCTCCGTGAAGCGGCGCTGGCACTTGGATACACACGGTGGCGAACGTCGATCAGCATCGTTTTACGAACGGCACTCCCCGGGATCGTGACTGGTGCACTCGTAGCGGTCGCGCGCATCGCCGGCGAAACCGCGCCGCTCTTGTTTACGGCACTCGGCAACCAGTTCTGGTCGACGTCGTTGCGGGAGCCGATTGCTGCCCTCCCGTTGCAGATTTTTACTTATGCGATCAGTCCGTATGACACCGCTCACGCTCAAGCGTGGGCGGGCGCACTCGTTCTGATCATGATCGTGCTCATCATCAGTCTGATCGCCCGCTACGTGACCCGAAGCAAATTTGCAGGCGGCGGAGACTGATCCGTGGCTGAGACAACAAACGAGGTGCGTGTTTCGGCCGTACAGCGCAACACAGTTCCGTCAGCCGACCCGCCGAGGGTCCGGCTTGCAGCGCGGGAGTTAAGCGCAAATTTCGGCGACCTGCGCGCGGTCAAAGGTGTCACAATTGATTTTGCTGACCAGAATGTCACGGCGATCATCGGGCCTTCGGGCTGCGGGAAGTCGACCCTTCTCCGATGCCTCAACAGGATGCACGAGACAGTGCCCGGAGCAGCCGTCGAAGGTGACGTCACTCTGGACGGCGTAAGCATTTACAAGGGAAAGTTGAATCCAATCGGCGTACGTCGACATATCGGGATGGTGTTCCAGCGCCCAACGCCATTTCCTACCATGTCAATCCGAGACAATGTGGCCGCGGGTCTCCGGCTGAAGCTTGGCTCCGGGCCTTCTCGAGAGGAAGCTACCCAGATAGTGGAATCGGCCCTCGTGCGCGCGGGTTTGTGGGAGGAGGTAAAGGATCGTCTTCGCGACAGTGCGCTCGCGCTATCGGGGGGACAGCAGCAGCGCCTCTGCATTGCGCGCGCGCTCGCCACAAGTCCGGAAGTCATTCTTCTTGACGAGCCGACCGCCTCACTCGATCCCGCAAGCACGCAGACGATCGAGGAACTTGTGTACGACCTGCGCAAGACAATTTCGGTTGTGATCGTAACGCACAATATGCAGCAGGCTGCACGCGTCTCCGATCTGACGGCATTCATGCTGGCCGGCGAGCTGGTCGAGACCGCTCCTACTTCAAAATTGTTTACGACTCCCGCCGATTCCCGAACTGAAGCCTACGTCACTGGCAGGTTTGGATGACATCCGGAAAGCAATCGATACCAGAGGGCGACTCTCCTGCCGCAGTCGTAGCGAGAAAATTTTCCTTCTGGTACGGGGAAAAGCAGGCGCTGTTTGAGATCGACCTGACAATCCCGTCCCGCGCAATCACGGCTTTCATTGGACCGTCAGGCTGCGGCAAGTCGACGTTCCTGCGCTCCATCAATCGCATGAACGAAACGATTCCGGACGTTCGTTGCGAGGGCACGATGCTGCTGAGTGGCGACGACGTCTACGAGAAGGGGACTGACGTTGTGGAGCTTCGCTCGCGTGTGGGGATGGTGTTCCAGCGGTCCAATCCCTTTCCGCGCTCTATCTACGACAACGTGGCGTATGGCCCGAGAATCAACCGTAACATGTCGAGGCGTGAGCTCGACCCACTCGTCGAGCTTTCTTTACGTCGCGCTGCGCTATGGGACGAAGTCAAAGATCGACTGCACAAGAGCGCCCTTGGGCTGTCAGGCGGTCAACAGCAGCGCCTCTGCATCGCCCGCGCGCTCGCGAACGAGCCGGATGTGCTGCTCCTCGACGAGCCGGCAAGCGCTCTCGACCCTGTTGCCACTCAGAGAATCGAGGAACTTCTCTTCGAGTTGAAGAATGAGCTTTCCATAGTCATCGTGACCCACAATCTTCAGCAGGCAGGGAGATTGTCGGATGTCACCGCCTTTTTCTATCTTGGCCGACTGGTCGAAGTAGACCAGACGAGCAACATGTTCACACGTCCCCGGGAGGAGCGCACCGAGGCGTACATCACGGGGAGGTTCGGATGACAGCACCAGCGCAGGGCCCAGGCTTCCGCCATTTTCACGAGCAGCTGGCGGAACTGAAGCGAAAGCTTCTTGAGATGTCGGGGAATGCTGAACGGCTAGTTGAGCTTTCGATTACATCGCTGCTCGATGGTGACCGCGAGATGGCGGAGGAAGTGATCGCTGGTGACAAGTTGCTCAACAGACTCGAAGTTGAAGTCGAGCAGCTCGCAGTTTCTCTTCTTGCACTTCAGCAGCCGATGGCGAGCGACCTTCGATTCCTCGTCGCAACAATAAAAGCTTCCAGCGATCTCGAGCGTGTCGGTGATCACGCAGTTAACATCGCGGAGTCCGCCCTTCGCCTGGCTGATTATGGCGGGAAAGTAGCCGCGACGCCTGAGCTCGAGGACATGGCGCGACGCTCGCGAGAAATGTTGAGCAATGCGCTCGACGCCTTCACGCGTAACGATGGCGCGCTAGGGCGCGAGGTCTGCAAGGCCGACGACGCGGTTGATGCGCTCCATGATTCGGTCTTCCGCATTCTCCTGACACACATGATGGAAGACAATCGGACCATCGGCAACGCTCTCGAGATGCTTCTCGTCAGCCGGAATCTCGAGCGAGTCGCCGACCTCGCCACGAACATTGCGGAAGACGCGGTCTACGTTGCCGAAGGGAAACAGATCAAGCACCACTTCGAGGACTAGAGAGTTGCGCGCAGAGCGCCCTCGGCTGAGCCTTCACAGCGCGGAGGCGACGCGCAATCGCGATGCCTCGGTGAGGATCGCCGCCATTGACATCGGCTCGAATTCGATTCGGCAGATCATTGCCGATGTCTCGCCCTCCGGCGCCATTCGAGTCGTCGATGAGATGAAAGCCGCCCCGCGACTCGGCGCGGGTCTTCATCTGACGGGAAGATTGAGCGACGAAGCGTCGGAAGCCGCAATCGATGTGCTGAGCCGCATGTCAGATCTGGCGACGCAACTTGGCGCTAAGCGAAAGCGTGTCGTTGCAACAAGCGCCGTCCGCGAGGCCTCAAATGGGGCCGAGTGGCTGGCCCGGGTGAAAGACCTGACGGGACTCAACGTGACAATGCTGGACGGGGAGGAAGAAGCACGCCTCAGTTTCAGAAGCGCACAGGCTCACTTTGACCTTCGATCCGGTCGGGCAGCAATCGTCGATATCGGCGGCGGCTCAGTGGAGCTCGCGTTGAGCGCGGATGGGCTCATCGAGCGGCTCACCTCATTTCCGTTCGGAGCCATCAGGCTCACTGAACGGTACTTCACAAAAGGAATCACGCCGCCTGCAGTTCGAAAACTTCGCCGGTTCGTTCGAAAAAGACTACGCGAGGACGTTTCGGCGAGAGACTGGCGCGGCGCGCAGGTGATAGGCTCGGGCGGAACCTTTACCAACCTGGCGGGCATGATGCTCGCCAGACAGGGCATGTTGACGGCGCGGACGGTCCACGGAACGGTGGTCACACGTGCGGAGCTCGAGCACCTCGTCGATTACCTGGCGGCGCTTCAACCTGCCGAACGCTTGCTGGTACCGGGGCTGAGCAGCGCCAGAGCAGATATCATAGTTGCCGGGCTGGCTGTCGTGGCGGAGGCTATGGCGCGCATCGATGCACGAGAGCTGACGGTATCGAGCTACGGGATTCGGGAAGGAATCCTGCTGGAACTTGCGCAAGTGAAGCCGGAGACCGCCGACCATGGAGACGCTCGGGACCGCTCTGTCATGAAGTTGGCTGAGCGATCGCACTTCGAAGAGCCACATGCCCGCCAGGTCCAAAAGCTTGCGCTACGACTATTCGACTCGATCGGCACCCGCCTCGGCTGCGATCAGTCCGAACGGCAGACGCTCGCGGACGCGGCTCTCCTGCATGACATCGGATATCACATCAGCTACGACAAGCATCATAAACACTCGTACCATTTGATCGCGCACGCTGAACTGCTTGGCATGACCCCGTCGGAACAGGTTGTGATCGCTAACGTCGCGCGATATCACCGCCGAGCCGAGCCTCGCAAGTCCCACGGAAACTTCGGTCCGCTCAGCCAGCCTGCGAGAGATAAAGTGCTGCGCCTCGCTGCGATATTGCGTGTCGCTGATGGATTCGACCGCGGACACACAGGTGCCGTCGATGACATTCGCGTTCGCTGGCTATCGCGAGCGCTGCGTCTGATCGCCGTGCCGGTTGAGGGTGCGTCCTCAATCCGCCTCGAGCTCTGGGGAGCAAGCCGTAAATCGGGCCTGTTAGCTGATGTTGCTGATACAACCGTGGAAATAGTAGGCCCCGGGGGCGAAACGTTTACGGCTGATGACGACGGCCGCGGCAGCGACTAGTCAGGCATGCGAGCTTCGTGCTTTGTCCTGGTTGCCTGGCATTCTTCCGGGTGGCTGACCCCAGCTGTTCTCGAGGAAGACGTTCTGCGACACGTATTCTGCGCCGTCCTCCGCAGACCGCTGAACGTAACAGCCGTCACTCCGTAGATCCCACGCCTGCCGGGTATCCGCAAGGAGCGTTTCGAGCAACGACTTCACTCGTACGTGTTTATCCGCGCCGTCCAGCGGCGCGACCGCCTCCACCCGACGATCGAAGTTTCGCGGCATCCAGTCGGCCGAGCCGAAGTAGTATTCCTCTTCCCCGGCGTTAGCAAAGTAGAAAATTCTCGAGTGCTCGAGGAATCGGCCAACGATGCTTATTACGCGTATGCGATCGCTGATCCCGGGCATGCCGGGCCGCAAGCAGCAGATACCACGTACGATAAGATCGATTTCAACTCCGGCCTGCGACGCAGCGTAGAGATTCTCGATCATATCCGTGTCTACGAGAGCATTCATCTTCGCGATGATCCGCCCGCCCCTTCCCTGCTCGGCGTGCTCACGCTCGCGCGCGATCATTTCAAAGAACCTTTGCCGCATATCTCCGGGCGCGATGATCAGCTTCCGGTAGAGTCGCTGGCGTGAGAATCCAGTTAGCGCATTGAAGAGGTCGCTGAGGTCGGCGCCAATTGAGGGATTGCACGTAAACAGGCCAATATCAGTGTAGACGCGCGCGGTTTTCGAGTTGTAATTGCCACTGCCAACATGCGCATAGCGCCTGATTCCATCACCCTCACGGCGAACGACGAGGGTCGTCTTTGTGTGCGTCTTGAGTCCGCCCAGACCGTAGGCAACATGGACCCCGAAGCTTTCAAGCGTTCGCGCAAAGGTGATATTGTTCGCTTCGTCGAACCGGGCCTGCAGCTCGATCAGCACTACGACCTGCTTGCCCCGTTGAGCCGCCTGCGTCAGCGCACGGACGATGGCTGTATCACCGGACGTCCGGTATAGCGTCATCTTGATCGCGAGGACGTTTTCGTCCATTGCGGCCGAGGTGACAAAGTGCTCAACCGATGCGGCGAACGAATCGTAAGGATGGTGGACCAGGATGTCCCCTTCCTTGATCACGTCGAAAATCGAGCGAGACGGATCTCGAAGCTGCTTCGGCACAGTGGGGATGAACGGCGCATCGCGCGCTTCAGGGATTTCGAGAAAGGCGAGTGACATCAGATCGCCGAGCGCGAGCAGCGATCCGGTTTCAACGAGATCGATGTCGGGTAGCGACGGAATGTCGTCTTCCTGGTCCTCGCGTAACTCGTCGAGAAGCAGCTTCTGCAGATCGGGCGGTGTTCCGGACTCGATCTCAACCCTTACCACTTCGGCAAACCGTCTTCGAAAAACCTGCTCCTCGATAAGCGCCATCAGGTCCTCGGGCTCCTCGAGATGCGTCAGCTCGAGATCCGAATATCGTGTCACGCGAAATACGTTGGACCCGGCGATCTCCATGCCCGGAAATAGCGCAGACAGGTTGCCGGTGATAAGCTCCTCGAGCGGCACGAACCGGTGGGCCGTTCCCGTTGGGACCCACCGCGGGAGGCTGCGTGGAACCTTGACGCGCGCAAACTCCTCGGCGCCCGATTCGGGATGGCGCAGCTGAACGGCGAGCGAAAGCGAGAGATTGGAGATGTACGGAAAGGGATGACTTGGGTCGACAGCGAGCGGCGTAAGGACCGGAAACACCTGCTGCTCGAAAAACTCGTCAATTGCCTGAAACTCGTCAGCAGACAGCTCGTTCATGTGGACCAGCTTGACGCCGAGCTTTTCAAGCGCCGGCAGCAGTTCATCCTTGAGGCAGGCCTGCTGCCGTCCAATGAGGACCGCGACTCGCTCCTTGATGGTTTCAAGCTGCTCCTGGGATGTCATACCGTCGGGACCAGGAGCCTCCATTCCTGCCGCAAGCTGGCGTCGCAGGCCAGCCACCCGAACCATGTAGAATTCGTCGAGGTTCGTGCTGAAAATTGCGAGGAACTTAAGACGCTCGAGGAGGGGATTCCGAGGGTCGAATGCCTCTGAAAGCACGCGTGCATTAAACTCGAGCCAGCTAAGCTCACGGTTTATGAAAAGCGAGGCGTCGGTATCTGGAGTGTCTGTCATTGACTGTCGAAGGCGCTGAACCCAAAGTGATGGTGGAATTTACGCTGACTTTCTACCGTCGGCGATAAAAACGCGTGTTATAAACACATTCTCATTGACCAGCGGCTGCAACCACCTCTAATGTATGTCCGTGGAATCAAGCCCTGTTTCTGACAGAATACTGATTGTCGACGACGAGCCGGAAATTGTGGCACTCGTCGCGTACCACCTCACCGCTGCCGGCTATCGCACGTTGAGCGCTGCTTCTGGCAAGCAGGCGATCGAGGCAGCCCTGGGAAACGGGATATCCCTTCTCATTCTCGACCTGCTCCTGCCGGACATGTCGGGCTTCGAGGTCCTGTCGACCATCCGGTCGAACCCCGCGCCCCAGAATGCCCCCTGCCTCATTCTCTCGGCCCTGCGCGAGGACACGGATCGGATCAAGGGCTTGTCAGAAGGTGCTGACGACTATCTGACCAAGCCCTTCAATCCCGATGAGCTGGTGCTGAGGGTCGGCGCCATTCTGCGCCGGTCCAGGGGTCTGCGTATGCAGGGTGATGTCGAGACCATCGGCGCAATTTCCATCGACAGAGGTGGCAGGCGGGTCATGATCGACGGCGCAGACATCGGCCTCACCCCCACTGAATACCGGCTCCTGCTGCTCCTTGCGACGAATCCGGGACTCGCCCAGGGCCGGGACCAGCTTCTGCAAGTTGTCTGGGGCGCTGAGCCCGACATGCAGACGCGCACTGTAGACGTTCATATCCAGCGGCTTCGCACAAAGCTCGGATCTGCCGGAGACATGATCGAGACTGTTCGCGGCTTTGGCTACCGCCTCGCAAGCGAGAAGCCAGCGCCGGCATGAAGCTCGTCTACCGACTCCTGATTTTTGCTCTGGGAGTCATCATGGTTTTTACCACCGTGACGGTGCTGCTGGTAGACAGGAGGCTGCGGGAAAGGGTGATGGTCGAGCGCTCCAACATGCTCAGCCGTGATGCCCGCCTCATCGCCGCGCAGTGGTCATCAGGGATGAAGCCGCAGGGGGTTGCAGATCGCGCCTCCGAATCTCTCCGCGGCCGCGTGACCCTCATTGACGCTCAGGGAATCATCGTCGGTGATGCCGCGAACGGGAATCTTGAAGCGAGCCGGGTGGGACGCCGTGAACGGCGCCCTGAGATCAGTGAAGCCCTGGCCGGGAGAGTTGGCGTCGCGCGTGACGAACACAGCGATGAGGCGCGAGGCGCGCTGTTCGTGGCAGTCCCAAGTGAAAATGGCGTTGTTCGCGTAGGGATCGAGTTGGCGCCGCTCAACGAAATTTTCGATGTTGCGAGACGTGACATGATCAGCGCCGGATTTGTCGCCATGATCGCTGTCGCAATCTTCTCGGTGCTGTTCGCAAGATATGTATCGAAGCCCGTCGCTCAGCTTCGAGACATGGCCCGGTCGCTGAGCCGCAGGGAATTCGGTGACCACCCTTCAATAGTTGCACCGGGGGAGGTCGGCGATCTCGCGGAATCACTGACGCAACTCTCAGGTCAACTTCAGAACCTCGAGGGCGTTCGGCGTGACTTCATCGCCAACGTGTCTCACGAGCTCTGCTCGCCCCTCACGATCGCAAGCGGGTTTGCCGCGACACTCGCGCGGCACGATCCGCCTCAGGATGAGCGCAAACAATTCGCACGCGCAATACTCTCGAGCACGAACCGGATGCAGCGTGTCATCGATGACATGCTCGATCTCACACGCATCGAGTCGGGCGGGTGGACGCCTCGGCCCGAAACCGTCACGCTCTTCGATGTCACCGATGACGTGCTTGATTCACTTCGTCCTGCGGCATCGCGAAACGGGGTGGCTCTGCTTTGCGAATTTGCACCCGGCGCGAAAGTAATTCAGGCTGACAAGACTGCCGTGCGTCAGACGATTGCTAATCTTTCCGAAAACGCAATCCGTCACACCACAGCTGGATCTGTCACAGTGTTTTCCGAGCTCGCGAGCGAAGGCGTATGGCTTGGCGTACGCGACACGGGTGAGGGAATTTCACCCGAACATCTCCCGCGCATATTCGAGCGACTCTATCGCGTCGACAGTGGACGCGCCCGCCGCTGGGGCGGCAGTGGGCTCGGGCTTGCGATCGTCAAGCACATGGCCGAGGCGCACGGAGGACGAGTGGAGGCTAGAAGCGCAGTGGGTCTGGGGACGACCATTCGCGCACTCTATCCCCAACCAGTGGGTCAGCGCCGCATGCCGACGCCTTTAAAGCCAATGATGGCCCAGGCCTGAAAAGTTTCTGGTCAACGCTCTCCGGGAACCGCCCGAGCCGCAACGAGCGATGGTTTCTCGAAGAATTTTACGAGCACCAAGCCGGCGACGAAGCCGCCGATGTGCGCCCAGAATGCAACACCACTCGAGACCTCGGGCCGCATTGTAGTCAGCTCCGGCAGACCACTCAGCAATTGCCCGCCGATCCAGAGCAGCAGCACGACCCACGCTCTGACACGAAAAAGAAACAGCGGCGGGAAGAACATCCTGACGTGGATTCTCGGGTAAAGAATCAGATATGCGCCCATGATGCCCGAGATCGCGCCGGACGCGCCAACGGTTGGGATCGGCGAGGCAGGGCCAACCATTATATGGGCGGCAGCAGCAACGAGCCCGCAGATGAGATAGAACGCGAGGAAGCGGATCCGGCCCATGCTGTCTTCGATGTTGTTTCCGAAGACCCAGAAGTAGAGCAGGTTAAAGATCAGGTGGGCCCAGCTGCCGTGGAGGAACATCGAGGTCAGGGGGGTCACGGTATTTACGGCCTCGCTGTCAATCACGCATGCCATGCCGTCACCGAGGGGTACCCCCGTGCCGATTTCGGCCATCCGCGTTATCTCGCCGGGGACCATTCCGTAATTGCAGACACTCGCGGCAAGGGTCGGCTCATTCATGCCGGCCCCCTGAATCAGTACCCAGGATGCGATGTTTGCCGCGATTATCGCGTACGTCATCACTGGTGGCCGCATCGTACGATGGTCGTCGCTGATCGGGATCAAATTCTTTCCCCCTTTTTCCTTGATTGCTCTGTCAAATGCGAGTAGCAAATAGCGAACGCGAGCAGCGAAAAGCGAGCAAAACCGTTCGCTATTCGCTGTTCGCATTTGAGCTACAGCGCGCTGCTCGCCAACCAAACCCCTGCCAAATTGGCAGCAAATATGGGCTCGCCCCTTGCCTAGTTGAAGTGGGTGCGCTAGTCCGACTTGGGATAAATAATTTTTGAGGCTCAAACAAAAATGGCAGACAAAGTAATCGGAATCGACCTCGGAACCACCAACTCCGTTGTGTCCGTGATGGAGGGAGGCGACCCGGTCGTCATTCCGAATGCAGAGGGGGGACGGACGACCCCGTCGGTAGTCGGTTTCACAAAGGACGGTGAGCGGCTCGTTGGCCAGATCGCCAAGAGGCAAGCCGTTACCAACCCGCAGAACACTGTATTCTCGATCAAGCGCTTCATGGGCCGCAAGATGGCCGAGGTCGAGAGCGAGAAGGCGCGTGTTCCATACAAGGTTCAGGGCGGGACCAATGACGTCGCGACGGTAGAAGTTCAGGGCAAGCGCTTCACTCCGCCTGAAGTTTCCGCAATGATCCTCCAGAAAATGAAGCAGACCGCTGAAGACTACCTCGGCTACAAGGTCGAGAAGGCAGTCATCACGGTCCCCGCTTACTTCAATGATTCGCAGCGTCAGGCAACGAAGGATGCCGGCAAGATCGCCGGCCTCGACGTGCTTCGCATCATCAACGAGCCGACGGCCGCGGCCCTTGCGTATGGCCTCGACAAGAAGAAGGACGAAAAGGTCGCTGTCTTCGATCTCGGAGGCGGCACTTATGACATCTCCGTACTCGAGCTCTACGACGTCGAGGGCTCGCGACAGTTCGAGGTGAAGTCCACGAACGGCGACACGCATCTCGGCGGAGACGATTTCGACCAGCGCGTGATCGACTGGCTCGTTACCGAGTTCAAGAAGGATCAGGCGATTGACCTCTCCAAGGATCCGATGGCGCTTCAGCGCCTGAAGGAAGCGGCGGAGAAAGCCAAGATGGAACTGTCGACGACGCAGACAACCGACATCAATCTTCCTTTCATCACCGCCGATCAGAGCGGACCGAAGCACCTCAACTATCAGCTTACGCGAGCGAAGTTCGAGCAGCTCGTCGACGACCTGATTCAGCGCACACTGCCGCCGATGGAGCAGGCGCTCAAGGACGCGGGCCTCAAGCCCAACGAAATCGACGAAGTAATTCTCGTCGGTGGATCGACGCGCATTCCGAAGATTCAGGAGATCGTCAAGAAGTTCTTCGGCAAGGAGCCTAACAAGGGCGTTAATCCTGACGAAGTCGTTGCAATCGGTGCAGCGATTCAGGGCGCCGTGCTGACGGGCGAGCAGAAGGACGTGCTGCTCCTCGACGTCACGCCGCTGTCGCTTGGTATCGAGACGCTCGGCGGAGTCACGACCGTACTCATTCCGCGTAACACGACGATCCCGACGAAGAAGAGCGAAACCTTCTCCACAGCCGACGATAATCAGACGACTGTAGAGATTCACGTTCTTCAGGGTGAGCGCGAGCTTGCGACGTACAACAAGACGATCGGCAAGTTCCAGCTGACGGGGATTCCGCCCGCACAGCGTGGCATGCCGCAGGTCGAAGTGACATTCGACATCGACGCGAACGGAATCCTGCACGTCACCGCGCGCGACAAGGCAACCGGGAAGGAGCAGAAGATCAGAATCGAAGCGTCGAGCGGACTGTCGGAGAGTGAGATCGATCGCATGGTCAAGGACGCCGAGAAGAACGCGGCATCTGACAAGGCGCAGCGTGAGTCGATCGACGCCCGGAACAGACTCGACTCGATGACGTACGAAGTCGAGAAGAACGTGAAGGAGTGGGGCGACAAGGTGAGTCCCGAGATCAAGGGGCGCATTGACGCGGCAATCGAGCGGTCACGCAAGGCACTTCGCGGCGATGACATGACAGAGATCCGCGCTGCGCAGGAAGAGCTGACGAAGGTGTTCAGCGAAGCCGGGCAGTCGTTCTACCAGCAGCAGGCTGCTGAGTCGCAGCCTCAGGGTGAAGCCGCTGCCGAAGGTGCACCGGCCGGCGAGGGGGCGGGGGCTCCGCCTGCTGACGATGTTGTCGAGGCAGACTACGAGATCGTCGACGACAAGAAGTAAGCAACTCGTAAAGGCACCGGCCGCAACCTCCAGGATGTGGCCGGTGTCTTAGTATTAAGGAATCAACATAGAGGGAAACAGGAACCATGTCTTCACTGTCATCACGTGCGCGGTGGACCGTTGCGGTTGTAGCGGCATTTCTCGGAGGCCTCGTAATCGCGTCTGGCGGACTCGATCTATCCCGCCTGGGCTTTGCGCAAGGCAGACCCGATGCAGGGTCAGTTGCGCCTCTTGTGCAGGCTAGTAATGCATTCGTTGAGATCGCAGACCACGTAACTCCGGCAGTCGTTTCGATCTCCGTCGAAAGCCGGCCAACGACCGATACTCAGAGACGCCGGCAGGGTCAGGGTCAGGTCCCGCCAGGCTTTGAGGACTTCTTCAATCAGATCCAGCCGCGAGCGCCGCAGGTCGAAACCGGCTCCGGCTCTGGATTCATTGTGTCGAAGGATGGCTACATCCTCACGAACAATCACGTAGTAACGATGAGCGACCGCACGACTATCGCTGATCGTGTGACTGTTCAGATGCTCAATAACCGTACGTACGTTGCGCGTGTCGTAGGTAACGACCCGACGACAGACGTCGCAGTAATCAAGATCGAAGGCAATGACTTCCCCACTCTTGCTCTTGGCAATGACGTCAACAGCCGTGTCGGTGAGTGGGTGCTGGCGATCGGAAATCCGCTGGGCTTCGATTTCACGGTTACTGCAGGAATCATCAGCGCGAAGGGACGCAGTCTTCCCGGCTTGTTGAACCGCCGCGGTGATACGAACAACTACTCGATCAGCGATCTCATTCAGACTGACGCAGCCATCAATCGCGGAAACTCCGGCGGCCCGCTGGTCAACCAGCGCGGCGAAGTTATCGGCATCACCAGCGCGATCGCGAGCGAAACAGGAATGAACGCAGGATATGGCTTCGCGATTCCAATTACGCTCGCGAAGAAAGTGATGGACGACATCAAGAAGCACGGAAAGGTGCGTGTTGGCGTGCTTGGAATTCTGATTCGTGAAGTGACACCGGAGGATGCGGGTGTTGCCGGCATGACCGACATTCGTGGCGCGAAAGTCGACGGATTCAATCCGCCGACAGGCAGCGGGGCCGAGCGTGCAGGAATGCAGGCGGGTGACATCATCGTCACCGCTGACGGGCAGCGTGTCGAGCGTGTCAGCACGCTTCAGCGAATCGTTCGGAATCACGAGCCAGGCGACAACGTGCAGCTCGAGGTGATGCGCTACGGTCAGAAGAAGTCGTTCAGCGTGAAGCTCACCGAGCTTGCCGAGCCTGTCAGGACGGCCGCGGCGACTAATCGTGCGGGTGAAAGCCCCGTCGCGAATACGAGTCCAGCCACGGTGAAGAATGACGCGCTCGGTCTTTCGCTTAGCGCCGTGCCGGCTGAGCTGGCGACACGGGCGAACCTTGCGGCAAACCGCCGCGGTGTCATGGTGACCGACGTGATTCCGCTCGGTCCGTCATACAACAAGCTGACCGAGCAGGACGTGATTTTTGAAGTGCTATACCCTGGGCCGCGCAGGCCGATCAGGACGACGGCGGAACTTCAGTCGATCCTGGGTGGTCTCAAAAACGGTGACTACATCAGTCTCAATGTTCACGCGCTTGGACAAGGCGCGGGTGCTGATCGTGTTGTGAATATCCGCCTCGGCAACTAGAGTCCGCAGAGCGCTTCGCGAACGGAGGGCGCAGAAAAATGCGCGCGGAGGTTGGAAGGATTGCAATGACAGTGGGGCGGCTCTTGGGCCGCCCTTCTTTTTTATGTAGTCGGCGCGTAAGCGGTGGGCGAAGGCCCGGGTTGTATCTTCTAGGTGTTCAGTGCTTCCTTGTCTGCACCAGCAATATTCAACGAGTTGCAATTTGATCTGCTTACGAAAGTTGGGTCTTGTACTAGCCACCGCGTCCACGCTGCTGACGGTGTTTCCGGCGACACTGACAGCGCAGCCCGGAATGGGTGGCAATATCGGAAAACTTCGCGCCGATGCTGCCGAATATCGCGCGCGGGTGCTCAGTACAGTGAGCGAGCTCGCGGAGGATCTTGGCGGCGACTGGGATGACTCAAACGCCAGCAAGCCCACTCGTTATTATGCCGAATCTGCGACAATTGTCGCGGGTCCCGGTCTGGTAATAGAAGGCCGCGATGATATACGGAAGGCATTTGCGAGCACGCTTGGGAAGATGCGCGGCGTGCGCATCACAGTGATCGAGTTTGACATGAGCGATGAGCTCGCCTATGTGCGCGGCAGGATGGCGTACGAGATTCTTCACGACGGCGCGCGTGGAACGATGGAGTCTGCTGCGTTCGCCATGACGTTCCGGAAGGCGCGCGACCGCTGGTTCATTCAATCACACGTCATCGGAGGGAGCCCTGCCCTGCCCGCACCGGTCTCACCGGGGGCCTAACGGAGCCAATCGATTGCTCGTTGGTCTGGCATCGCGTTAGCCGCTGCGAGGAGCGCAACAAGATCGGCTCGCAGGAAAATCCGTCCTCGGAGCACGACCGCGCTGATTCGCCGCGTATTGGTAATGTCCGTCAGTGGGTCGGCGTCCAGAAGGACCAAGTCGGCGACCTTACCCGCCTCGATCGTGCCCACAGCATCCCCGAGGCCAAGCCACTCGGCGGGAACTCGCGTTGCACTTGAAAGCGCCTCGTAGGGAGTCATTCCCACCGAGTCAACAAAAAGTCGTAGTTCCTCGTGAAGCGTTGCTCCTGGAAAAATGCCGAGCACTGCCACGTCAGAGCCGGCCATGACGCGCACGCCGGATTCGCGCATTTCTCGCACGTGCTTCAGGGCGATAGGCCATAAGCGGTCAAAATATGCGCGGCGTTGCGGCGTTAGCTCTTCAACCTGCTCGCGCCAGTCCTTAACAAGAAAGGCGGATAGATAATCGCCAAGCGGATGCACCTTTGCAGCTGTGTCGGTAAGTAGCGCCTTGTAATAGGCGAGCGGCCGTGCTACGGACTCCGTTGTGACGACTAAGGTGGGCACCACTCCGACGTCTCGCGCAGCCAGGGCTCGCCAGAACGCCATGCGCTGCTCACGCGGAAGTGAATCGAGGGTTGGCGGGAATCCATGCTCCACACCGGCCTGCGCACCTTCGAGAAATCTCTCGGCCGAGCCCGTGACCACATGACCAACCAAGCGCTTGCCGCGCGCCCGGGCAGCGTTGCCGAGCGCGAGGTAGGTCGCGCTATCCTGCACGGTGCGCATCTTGAAAAAATCAACCCCGAGAGCGGCGAGCGAATCCACGACCCGTCGCGCTTCTTCCGGGGATGCAATTGGAATACGCGCACGCTCGAATGGCTCGATTCGGGACTCCGGGGGGTCGTTGCGCATTCGCTGGATATTGCGCAGCGATTCCAGATATGGGCCGGCAATTATCATACGTGGTCCGACACGGATAGCAGCCTTAATCTCGTTGCGCCATCGTATGACCTCGGCATGCTCACTGCCCATATCACGCAACGTGGTGACACCGTATGCGACGAACAGGCCCAACGCGGATGCACGCGTCTTGGAGGTATGCGTATGCATCTCGATCAAGCCGGGAATCAGAAACTTCCCGGCGCCATCGACGACCGTTGCATCAGGCGGCACACGTGTTCGTGCGAAGGATCCGATCTCGGAAATTCGCCCGTCGCGGATGACGACAGTTTGTGCGTGCTTCGCCACGCTGTCGCGCATTGAGATCACGGTC